>DASVVC010000173.1:0-98216 GCA_036386755.1 Telluria sp. | reverse complement strand
GCCGCTGGCCATGATGAAGATCATCATGCCCATGGCCAGGCCGGCGATGGTCAGGGTGACCCAGGTGGGAAAGCTGCCCACCAGCGGCAGGGTCAGGAGGATCAGGGCCGGCACCAGCAGCAGCGGCGCGAGGTCGCGCTTGGCTGCGGGCAAAGGCGCATCGGCGAATGCGTTTGGTGCGGCGGGCAGTGCCGTGGCCGCGCTCACCGGAGGCGATTTGGTGGTCACGTGGTTGGTCTCCGTGTTCATTATTGATGTGCGCTCAGTGAGAGTCCGAGCAGGCGTTGCTGCAGATTGTCGTCCTCGACCAGTTCGCGCATGGTGCCGGCATGGACGACCTTGCCGTCGTCCATCACCGAGACCGTGTCGCCCAGGTACTTGACGAAGCTGAAGTTTTGCTCGACCAGCAAGATGGTGGTGTCGGTCTGCTTTAGTTCGCGGAAGGCGGCGATCAGGCTCTGGATGATGGCCGGGGCCAGGCCCTTGGTCGGCTCGTCGATCAGCAGCAGCTTGCGCGGCTCGACGATGGCGCGCGCGATCGCCACCATCTGCTTTTGCCCGCCAGACAAGTTGCCGGCCGGGTAGTGCCAGAATTTGCGCAGCGCCGGAAAGAAGCCGAAGATCCATTCGACCCGCGCTTCGTCCAGCGGCCCGTTGCGCGCGGCCAGGTACAGGTTCTCGCGCACGGTCAGGTCGGAAAACACGGCCATCGATTCGGGCACGTAGGCGATGCCGAGCTGGGCGATGTCGGGTGTGGGCAGGGCGGCGATGTCGCGCCCGTCGAAGCGCACCGTGCCGGCGGACGCTTTCCACAAGCCCATGATGGTGCGCAGGGTGGTGGTCTTGCCGGCGCCATTGCGTCCCAGCAGCACCGACAGGCCGCCGCGCGGCACCACCAGGTCGACCCCTTGCAAGATATGGTATTCGCCGATGTGGGTGTGGACCCCGCTCAGTTGAAGGATTGGCTCAGACATGTTCGGGCGTCCCCAAGTAGGCTTCCTGGACGATGGCCGAGGCCATCACGTCGGCCGGATTGCCGTCCGCCACCAGGGTACCGTTGTGCAGCACGATGATGCGGTCGGCCAGCGAGCGCACCACGTCCATCTTGTGTTCGACCAGCAAAATGGTCTTGTTGCGCTCGGCCTTGACCTGGTGGATCAGGTCGAGCACGACCGGCACTTCATCGACGCTCATGCCGGCGGTCGGTTCGTCGAACATCATCACGGCCGGCTCCAGGGCCAGCAGGATCGCCACTTCCAGCTTGCGCTTGTCGCCGTGCGAGAGGGCCGCCACGCGCGCGTCGCGCCGGCTCGCCATGGACACGCGTTCGAGATAATGGTCGGCGCGTACGATCAGGTCTTGATGGCTGGACCAGCGCGAAAACATGTTCATTCCCGTGCCAGCCCGGCTCTGCACCGCCAGGCGCACGTTTTCGGCCACCGTCAGGTGCGGGAACAGGTTGGTCAGCTGGAAGGCGCGCCCGATGCCCAGCGCCGTGCGTTTGGCGGCGCCGTGGCGGGTGATGTCGGCGCCGTCGAGCAAGACCGTGCCGGAGGTCGCCGGTAGCTGGCCCGACATCAGGTTGAAGTAGGTGGTCTTGCCGGCGCCGTTGGGGCCGACGATGACCGTCAATGTGCCCGGATAGAAGTCGGCGCTGACCTGGTTGACCGCCACGTGCCCGCCGAAGCGGATGCTCAGTTCGCGCGTCGACAGCGACGGCATGGCCGCCGGCGTCATCGCTTGTTCCTCACCGGAAACGGCAACTCGCTGGCCGGGATTTCGCGCACCAGTTCGAGCAAGTCCCATTCGTTCTTCTGGTCCTTCTTGATCTTGAAATGGTACATCGACTGCAGCGCCTGGTGGTCTTCCTTGCGGAAGGTCATCTTGCCCTTGGGCGTCTCGAAGTCCATGCCTTCCATGGCGGCGATCAGCTTTTCGGTGTCGCCCGAGTTAGCCTTGGTCAAGGCCGTGACGACCGCGCTGGCCGCCGCGAAGCCGCCGGCGGTGAACATGTCGGGCGGGGCCTTGAAACGCTTGCTGTGCTCGGCCACGAACCAGTCGTTCATCTTGTTCTTCGGAAAGCCATGGTAGTAGTAGATGGTGCCCTGGGTGCCGGCGAAGTTCTTCCAGGTTTTCATCACGGGCAAGATGTTGCCGCCTGGCGAAAGAACGATGCCGTAGCGCTCGGGCTTCATGTCGGCCAGCTTGTTCATCGGGTTCGGCCCGGCCCAGACGATTTGCAGCAGGCGCGGCTCGGGCTTGTTTTTCAGGACGTCGAAAATGCGCTGGGCCGGCGCCGTGAAGTCGCTGGTGTTCTGCGGCGCGTATTCCTCGTGCACGACCTTGGCCTTGCTGCCGGTGGCGGCCAGCGCTTCCTTGCCGGCCTTGACCGCATCCTTGCCGAAGGCGTAATCCTGCGCCAAAAAGGCCACGCTGCCGGCCTTGAGCGTGCTGGCGGCGGCCAGCGCATCCTGCATCGAGCTGCGCGCGGTGCGGAAGATGTAGCGGTTCCATTTTTCGGCGGTGATGGCGTCGGCCACGGCCGGCTCGATGATCAGGATCTTTTTATACTCCTGTGCCACCGGCAGCATGGCGATCGCCGAGCCGGACGAGGTGGTGCCGACCGCAATGTCGGCCTTGTCGTCGCCGTAGGCTTCGGCCAGCAGGGTGCGGCCCAGGTCGGGTTTGCTCTGGTCGTCCTTGACGATCACCTTCAGCTTGCGGCCGTTGATTTCCATCTTGCCGCCGGTCAGGTATTCCAGGCCCATCATGAAGCCGGTTTCGGTTTCCTTGGCGTAGGTTTCCAGGATGCCAGTCTTGCCGGCGATGAGGGCGATTTTCAGGTCGGCCGCGGCCATGGCGGGCGCCGCCAGGGTGGTCGCGAGCGTGGCCAGGACGGCGGCTGCCAGGGTGTTCAGTTTGTACATCGTGTCTCCTCTTGGGATGGCTGCTTTATATTTATAGGGTGGGGCTGATTCAGTTCAGAGTTCAGTCTACCTGCGCCAGGAAGCGCTCGATCGCTTGCCGGGCCGGCGCTTCGGTCAGCATCGGCGCGTGGCCCACGCCGGGTACTTCGGCGTACTGCATGGTGGGTGCGGCGCGCTGCATGTAGCTGGCCTGTTCCGGCTCGACCAGGTCCGACAGGCTGCCGCGCACCAGCAAGGTCGGGCGGTTGCGCGCCAGGCGCCGGAACGCCATGCGCGAGGTCCACGAGGACGGCTTGAGCTTGCCCGTTTGCAGGGGCAGGGCGATGTTCGGGTCGTAGCGCAGCACCAGGTGGCCGGCATCGTTTTCGGAAAAGGCACGGCGCGCCCACTTGTTCCATTCGGCCATGTCGTTCGATGGAAAGGCCGGCTGGTTGATGTCGCGCATGTACTCGGCCGCCTGTTCCCAGGTCAGCATGGTGGCGCCCTTGCCGGCGTAGGTGGCGATGCGCGACAAGCCTTTTTGCGAGATCACCGGGCCGACATCGTTGAGGATGGCGGCGGCGATGAGTTTCAGGCGCCGCAGCGCCAGGGTCATGGTGATGATGCCGCCCATCGAGGTGCCGACGAACACGGCGCGCTCGATGCCCAGGTCGTGCGCCAGCTTGATCACGTCGCCCGCGTACACGGCCGGGTTGTAGTGGGCCGGGTCGGGGTCGCGCGCCGAGTGGCCGCGCCCGCGCACGTCGAGCGCCAGCACGCGCCGCCCCAGGCTGGCGATCCATGGCGCCAGTTCGTCGAAGTCGCCCGAGTTGCGCGTCAGCCCGTGGATGCAGATGACGGGCAGGCGCGCGCGCCCGCCGTGGCCCGGATAGTCGCGCGCGTACAGGGTCAGGCCGTCGTCGCTGAGGTAGCTGACGTCGTTAAATTGCCTGGCCCCATCGGCTTCGTTGGCGGCCTGGGGGAGGTGGGCGGCGTGCGCGCCATCGTGTTCATGCACCTGGACTCCCATGCTCAGAACCGGTATTCCAGGGTGGCCGAGACGGTGCGCGGGGCGCCGTAAAAGGCCGTCAGCACGCCCTCCCTGCCCAGGTTCGGGAACACGTAGCCGCCGGTGCGATAGCGTTTGTCGCCCAGGTTCTTGCCGTGCAAGCCGGCGCGGATCCTGTTGTCGGTGCTGGTCCAGGTCAGGCTCAGGTCGTACAGGGTATAGGCCGGCTGGTCGAGCACCGAGGCGTATTCGAACTGGCTGGTCTCGTCCTTGTAGGAAGCGCTGCCGCTGATGCTGGCGGTGCCGCTGCGGCCCATCATCGGCAGGGCGATGTCGTAGGTGGCGCGCAGGTTGGCCGAGTTCTTGGGCGTGTTCTGGAAGTAGCGCTCATTGGCCACGTTGACCAGGGCCGGCACGCCGCCGACCAGTTGCGAGGTCAGGAACTGCGTGTATTCGGCGTTGATGTGGCTGTACATGCCGGTGACGCTGAACGCATTGGTCAGCTTGGCGCTCGCTTCGATTTCGAAGCCGCGGATCTTGGCCTTGCCGGCGTTGGTGGTCACGCCGGCGAAGCTGTCGAAGCGGCCGTCGCCGTTGGTGTCGACCTCGACCGAGCCGGGAATCTGCACATCCTTGTATTTGCTGTCGAACAGGGCGATGTTGGTCAGGATGCGGTTGTCGTTGTAGGACGATTTGAGGCCCAGCTCCAGGGTGTCGATGGTCTCGGGCAGGTAGCCGGCGCGCGCGGTGGCGTCGCTGATCTTGGTGCCGACCACGTTCATGCGCGGATCGAACCCGCCGCCCTTGAAGCCGCGCGCCCAGCTGGCGTAGATGTTCTGGTTGGCGCTGGCCTTGTAGGCCATGCCGACCTTGGGCGTGAACTTCTTGTCTTCGCGTTCCAGCTCGCCGTGCGTGAAGTCGGTATCGGTGCGAAACAGCACGGCGCCCGGGTTGCCCAGCGCCGGCGAGCCGTTCAGGCCCAGGTAGATCTGGCGCAGCACGCTCGCTTCGCGCTTGTCGACCGTGTAGCGTCCGCCCAGCGAGAAGCTGAGCGCATCGTTGTATTTATAGTTGGCGTCGGCGAACACGGCCCAGGCCTTGGTGTCGATGTCGCCCAGGGTGTAGGTCGAACTGGGGAACGCGCCGGCCAGCACGGTGTCGAAGATGTTGTAGGCGTTGGCGTCGATGTAGTACACGCCGGCCACGCCCTGGATCTTGTCGCCCGTGTAGGTAAGCTGGAATTCCTGGCTGAACTGCTTGTTCTTGTACAGCGCGGGCACTTCGAAGTCGACCACGGGCAGCGAATCGAAGTCGATCGGGGCGTACGATTTGTCGCGGCGCGAGGCGGTGACCGACTTCACGCTCAGTTGCGGGTTGATCGTGTATTCGAGCAGCGCCGACCAGCCGTGGGCGCTCACTTCCTGCTCGTGCCCGAGCGCGCGGGTCAGGTTGGCGCGGGTGTCGTACACGTTGGCCAGGATCGGCGCGCCGCTGGTGCGCCCGACCGTCATGCGGTGGCCGTTGCGCGGGCTCGAATCGTCCTGCGTGGCGTCGGCCGCGAGGCGGATGAACAGCTCCGGCGTGGGCGTGAATTCGGCCGACAGGCGCGCCGCGGTCATGTCCTTGTCGTAGTTGTGGGCGCCGGTAACCAGGTTGCGCCCGTAGCCGTCGCGCTTGAAGCGGGCGATCGAGCCGCCCACGCGCGCCGTTTCCGACAATGGCGTGCTGGCCGTGAGCACCGCTTCGCGCTGGCTGTAGTCGCCCAGGGTGACGCGGCCGCGGATGTCGGTCTTGGAGCCGAGTTTACGCGTGACGTACTTGACCGCGCCGCCGATGGTATTGCGGCCGTACAAGGTGCCTTGCGGGCCGCGCAGCACTTCGATGCGCTCGACGTCGTAGATGTCGGTCACGGCCGCTTGCGGGCGGGCCAGGTAAATATCGTCGAGGTAGATGCCGACGCCGGCTTCGAACCCGGCCAGCGGGTCTTGCTGGCCGACCCCGCGAATGAACGCGGTCAGGGTCGAATTGGTGGCGCGCGAGGCCTTGAGGGTGGTGTTCGGAATCGACAGGGCGAGGGCGGTGATGTCGGGCGTGCCCTGCTTGGAGAGCTGGTCGCCGCCGAACGCGGTGACCGACACCGGCACGTCCTGCAGGTTTTCAGGGCGGCGCCGGGCGCTGACGGTCACCACGCCGGCGTTCTGGATGGTCTCGGCGGCGGGGGCGCCCGACTCGGACTGCGCCACTGCCGTGCCCATTGCCCCACCGGACAGGGCCAGCACGGCGGCGGCAATGCGATGTAAAGGGAAGGTTCGATTGGTCAAGCGCATGGTGTTTGTCTCCTGGAGTTTTTTTGGACGATGCGGTAAGCCGGAAATGAAGCCTTGCAGTGTGAACCCATTCGAATTTGCGCGAAAGATAACGAAACGCCCAACCACTGTGCAAAAATGCACAGTAGTGGTATTTACAACTTATCGTTTTCGCACGAGTGAGCCGGCGTGCGACTTTTCTTTTTAACAATACATAAAAATCAAAAGATTGCGTGTGCGATGTGCACTGGTGCACAATATTGGTGGTGAATATCCGACATTGATTCCATGAATACCTTGCCTGAATGGACAGACCTGCGTTTCTTCCTGGAGCTGGCGCGCGCCGGTACCTTGTCGGGCGCCTCGCGCCGGCTGGAGGTCGAGCATACGACCGTGGCGCGCCGCATCGACCGGCTTGAAATCCAGCTCGGCACCACCTTGTTCGACCGCAGCCGGGAGGGCTACGAGCTGACCGACATGGGCCAGGCGCTGCTGCCGCATGCCGAAGCGATGGAAAGTGCGGCGCTGGCCGCCACCGAGCAGCTGGGCGGTAGCGAAGTGGCGGCGCATGGCGTGGTGCGGCTCGGCGTGCCGGAAGTGTTCGGGGTGCGCGTGGTGGCGCCGCTGCTGGTGAACCTGCTGCAGACGCATCCTGACCTGAGCATCGACCTCCTGGTGCTGCCGCGCTTTGCCAACCTGGCCAACCGCGAGGCCGACCTGGGCGTGATGCTCGATCCGCCCAGCACCGGGCGCTACATGATCACGCGCCTGGCGTCGTTCCGTTTCTATCTGTACGCGTCGCCCGAGTACCTGGCGCGCCATCCGCCGATCCGCGAGCATGCCGACTTGGCGCGGCACGACTTTGTCGACTACGTGCAGGACCGGCTGGCCAGCCGCGAGCTCAGTTATCTCAACGAACTGGGGTTCACGCCACGGCGGCGCTTGTGCTGCACCGGGATGACCGCGCAGGTGGAGGCGGCGGCGCTGGGGATGGGGCTGATCATGGCGCCGCCGTACGCGGTGCCGGACGACGGGCGCCTGGTGCCGGTGCTCGACCAGTTTTTCGCCGAGCGCTCGTTCTGGCTGGCCGCGCCGACCGATCTGTACCGCTTGCAGCGGGTAAGGGCGGTGTGGAATTTGCTCAGGGAGTATTCGGACCGGCAGCCGTCCTTGTTCGTGCATGGGCGGCGCTGACTCGTGGGGGGCGGATGAAAAAGCAGGATGTCGAGCGTCGGGGAAAGCGAGAAGACTTTCGCCAGGATACGCTTAAGGCGTGGGAGGAATATCGGATGACAGGGCTGCATCTCACGGCTGATGAAGCTGACGCGTGGCTGGCAAATCTGGAAGACGGCAATGATGTCGAGCCGCCGGAATGCCACGTATGAACGGGCTGCGCCGACGTAGCGGGAATCTGCCTGGCTTGCCGGGAGGGCCGGGCGTGTTCTTGTAAGTTGAGGGAAGAACCCGCACTAGCGGGTTTTAGCTTTTCCGAAGTCAATTGGATCGTTAAGCAGTGACGGCCGGGACAGCCTGTATGTGATGGAAATTTCCCTGAACTCCGCCGTTCCTGCCGGAGGCAGAAACGGCGGGTTTTACCAGCTAACAAAATGCGCCGCTGGCGTTACGCTTCCGGGCTATCGTCAATCAACAGCGGTGGAATCAGGATGGTCTCGGCCTGGTCCGTCGGCTGGGTCAGCTTCGGAAACGCGATGTCGGTCCCGTCATCGAGCACCGTCAGCATGGTCGGCACGCGATAGGTCCAGGCGGCGCCTTCGGGCGAACCTTCCATCGGCGTGGTCCGGTTCACCAGCTGCACTTCGCGGTTCAGGTCGGCCAGGACGCGGTCGGCCGGCACCACGGCGATGTCCGACACAATCCCGGTCTGCAGGTACAGCGCGGCCGCATCTTCATAGCCGCTGCGCACCGGCAGGATCACCGACGCAAAACCGGCATTGAGGAAAGCGGTGAACACGCTGTCGCCCTGCTGCTCGAAGCGCGACGCGGCCCACTGCTGCGCACCCTCGCTCCAGAAGTACGGGAAGAAGGTGTACGTCAGCTGATCCCACTCGAAGGCGTACTCGAAGAAGCGCACTTCGCGCGCCGCCTGCTCCAGGCGCTCCGACGCGATGGTCGGGGCGCTGCCGATGACGATCGGCGAAGCCGGTGCGGCCTGTCCACTGCCGTTGCGGACGATTTCCAGCACCGCGCGTTTGAGTTCGGTGCGTTCGATGGTGCGCATCTGTTCTTCGTCCAGCGCGGCGCCCGGAGCGTCTTCGTCGGCGCGCGCGGCGAGCAGGGCGCGGTGCTGTTTCAGCTCGCTTTCGTACTGGTCCATGATGATCTGGTGGCATTGAAGCTGCCACTTCTCGACCGCGACCTTGGTGCGGGCCCAGACCAGGTAGAAGTTGACCGTGAACTGGTCCAGCTGGCCCCAGCCGCTGGCGTTGTAGCTGACCGCGCCGCTGTTGGTGCCGATGGCCTGGGCGGCAATCGGCGTGGTGCCGGTCGGGCTGCTCGAAAACAGCCTGGTGCCGACGCTGGCGGTAATGCCGGACCGGTTGTCGACCCCGAACCAGGTCATCGACACGCCCGCCGCCGCCGCCGCATAGCCCTGTTCCAGCGCGCGCGGCGAATTGAACATGCCGCTCAGGGTCGTCGTTGCGCTGCCGCCGCCCGGATGGCTCAGGCTGGCGTATTCGGTGATGGCGGCCGTCGGTGGCGGCGGCAAGGTCACGTTGAAGCGGTCGGCGATGGCCAGCCAGGTGGCGTCGGTGATGTCCGCCGGGCGCAGCACGGGTTTGATCGGGGCCGGCCCGGCGTGCCCGCCGAAGCCCGGCTGCTGTGCCAGCAGGTGGCGGAACATGGCTGCCGGCGCCGGCACCATGACCTCGTACATGGCGCGCGCGCCGTAGGTGAACACCTGCGCCTGGTACACCTTGTCGACCCAGCGGTACTGGGCGCGGATGGTGGCCGCCGGCGCGCTGTGGCGCACCACGTCGCTTTCGTACACTTCGGCGCTCCGGTTGCGAAAGCGCTGGCGTCCGACCCGTTCGCGCACCAGGGCGACGGCGCGGTCGACGATCTCGCGCGACTGGCGCAGGTCGGCGCCGCGTGCTTGGTCGGCGCCGTTCGAGTCGTTCATGAACGTCGACGCCTGCGCATTGACGGCGCCGTAGTTCGAGGTCAGGTTGATGCTGGCGTTACGGTCCTGCTGCTTGCGCGCGGTCTGGAAGGCGTTCTGGCCCATTTCGAAGCGCTCGAACCCGGTTTCTTCCTGGGAGACTTCGGCGTCGCCGTCGTTGTAGTTGCCTGCGCTTTCGTCGGCGCGGCTCAGGCGCGAGCGGAAGTGCTCGTGCTCTTCACCTTGCAGGATGTTCTGGATGTGGGCCAGTTCGCCTTTTTCGTAGCCGATCAGTACCTGGCGCACCACGCGCAGGTCGGCCACGCCCACCGGACGAATGCCGAATTTCATGCCCGATGCGGGTGCCGGCTTGGACACCGGCGCGGCGGGGATCAGCTTGCCCAGTTCCGGGATATCGGCCAGCACGGCTGCCGAGGCAGGACCGGTGGCGGGCATGCTGGCGGCCGTGGCGACGCCGTCGGCAATGCGGCGGCGCACATCGTCGAGCAGATCGAACGTGCTTTGCGTCCCGGTAGGCACGTTGGCGTCGGCCAGCTCCTGCATCAGGTTGGCGTTGTCGGCCCGGAACTGCTGGTCGATGTCGGCTGCGGGCTGGGTCCGAAACACTTTTTGCAGCTCCGTAGGGTTGTCGGTGCCGGGCGCGCCGGGTGCGTGCGCGCCGTTGCCGGTCATCTGGTCGAGCGCCGTGGCGAGGCGCCGTTCCAGCTGGACCAGGGTGTCGATCTGCTTGAGCAGGTCGCTCAGGATCTGGTCCTGTTCGCCGGCATTGTCGCCGCCGGTCGCGTTTTGCTGGGCAGTTTGCTGTTCGCGGCGCAGGCGCATCTGTTCTTCGAACGCGGCGGGCAGGGCGATCGTGGGATTGAGCGCGGCCTGCACCGATTCCGGCGAGAGCGCATTCTGGTCGCCGGCCAGGAGTTTTTGCAGCAGGGTTACCTGGCCCAGCAACTGCTGGGCACGCTGCAGCTGGGCGCTGGTGGCCTTGCCGGATGCGATGCCTTGCAGGTAGTACTGCCAGAGGGCGGTTTGCAATGCGGGGACGTCGCCCACCACATTTTGGGCGATCGGGAACAGGGTTTCGGCGGCGAGGGTCAGCTGGCCCCGGCGCGCGGCGCTCAGGTCGGCCGCGATGGCTTCCGGCGTGCGCTTGACCAGCTCGGCCCAGTGCGCGGCCAGGATATCCAGCTCGGCGGTGAAATCCAGTTTGTCGGCCGAGGCAATCCACATGGCGACGTTCGATTGGTCTGGCAGCTCGAGGAGTCCTGCTTGCGCCTGCGTCGGGTTGGGTGCCCTGGTGGTGGCGAAACGAAACAGTTCCTCGGCATTGGCGGTAGCTTGCGTCATGATATCTCCCGGTGATGAAGGTGAAGGGTCATCATCGTCCGGGTTGGCGCGCCGGAGTTCCCGCTGCATCAGTGTTAAAACCGACTTGGCTCAACTCTCGGGCTGTTTGGAATGTCGCGATGCAAGTGTTAGGGGTTTTCTGGTTCCAGCTGGAACAAGGTTTCGACCGGCACATTAAACGTCGCCGCCAGTGTCAGTGCGAGCACCACGGAGGGCATCATGTCGCCGGTATCGATGGCGTTCTTCCAAGCACTGTCACGACCAGCAAGGCGGTAGAAATGGACTTATCGCAACGGCGCCGAATGGTCGCCAGGCGTGCCGAGCGCAGCGGTGGGCTCCACTTTCGTGACGGCGGCGACCGGTGCAACCGGCTTGGCCTTGGGCGGCTGGATGTCGGGCCTGCTGTTTTGTGCCGCAAACGCACCGGTGTTGACGTTGTAGGCGGCGATGGCGGCGGCAATTGCCGGGTCGCGCGCGGCCAGGTGCGCCTGTTCCTGCGCCGCAATAGCCGATGGCTGCGGCGTGCGCTCCCGGTCGGTGTCCTGGGCGCCGATCGCGGGCTGCGCCGTCGCGGCGGTCCGCATGGCGTCCGGGAAACGCGCAGACCGATCCGGCGCGGCGGGGCCGGTTAAGGCTGGCTCCAATTGGTCCGCGCGCCGCTGTGCCGCGCTGCTTTCCGTGTTGAGCAGGCTGGCCCGGCTTGCGTCGCGCCGGACGATGTCTTCTGTCAGCGCCGTACGCACGGCGTCGCTGGCGCCGGCGATTTTCTCGTCGAGTTCGCGTGTCGCTTCGCGTTCGGCCTGCAACTGTTGCCCCAACACGCGTGCCTGTTGGGCGACGCTGACGGCGTTGTTTGCCGTGGTGTCCGGATCGGCGACCGTGCTCGCCGCGGGCGTGGTAGCGGTGGGGGCCGACTGGAACCGGTCTTGCGTCGCCGACGCTGCCGCAACTGCTGGCGTTGCCATTGCCGTTGGCGCCGTCGTAATTGGCGCCTGCGTCGCACTTGACGTAGCGAGCTGGCGGACGTCCGCCGGCGCGACGTTGGCGGCGATCACGGCGTCCGACGGTGCTTCCGGTGCCTGCGGCAGCGCTGCCACGCGCGTGCCCTGAGGCGGCGCTTCTATTTGCGGCGGTGCGATCAGGTTCGCCTGCATGGGAAAAATGTTGTCCTCGACAAGGTCGGCCAAGGCAACAGGCGGCGCAACCGCGCTGGCGCGTTCGTCCACCAGCGTGGTTTCATTGCGCAAATTCTCCGTCACCAGGTTTTGGAGGAACATATTGTCGGTAAAGCTGGCCGGCTGCGCGTTCGGATAGCTTGGCGCTGGGGCAAGTTCCTGCGGAATGGCGCCAGGAAGCGGCAGGGCGGCGCCGAACACGCTGTCGTCATCAAGGAAAGAGAGGTTGGCGGCCTGGGCCTGGATTTGCGTGCCGATCACGCGCACGAAAGCACCTGCGGCGCGTTCCAGCAGGGCCGACGTGGCGCCGGGGTCCCGGTCGAATGCGTCCTCCAGCATCGCTTCGTCCACAGTCAGCCGGCTGGGGGCGGCGCTGGTCGCCTCCGTAAAGGCGAGGCCGATGGCGGCCAGGCTGGCTTCGGCATCGTCCGCCGTCCCGCCGAGCTGCTGGAAAAATTGCGATTGCAGCGATTGGCCGTCCAGGGTGTCGGTCGGCAGTCCGTTGCTGTCGACCGCGCTGGTCTGCAATTGGTCGAATGCGCCGGCCACGGCGGCCGCTGCGACGGTCGCATCGGCCAATGCCTTCGATGTATCGGCGTTGGTAAGGACCGAGGTGTGCAGGTCCAGCGTCTTTTTCTGGAACAGCGAGGCCAGCGACAGGAAGCGTCCCGAGCTCGATAGGTCCACCGTGGTGGGCGCGACCCCCAGGAAGGACAGGTTCTGGGCCTGCTCGGTGGCAACGGTACGGCTGGTCGCAATGGGGGTGACAAGGCCGGTGCCAAGTACCGCCGGCGCCGTGATGTGGGAGATGTCCATGCTGAACCTTCCGCGTTCGAAGTAGCTACGTGGTCGATTATGGCCCCTATTTGCCGATGGCACCGCTAAATTGATCTACTCGTGACAGCAGACGCACAGCTTGTTGCCATCCGGATCACGGAAATAGGCGCCGTAGTAGCGGGCGTGGTATTCGGGGCGCAGGCCGGGCGCGCCTTCGCAGACGGCGCCGTGGGCCAGGGCGGCGGCGTGGGCGCTGTCGACCGCCGCGCGCGTGGGCGCCAGCAGGGCCGTCATCTGGCCGTTGCCGGCGGCGTGCTGGCCGGTGAAGGGGGCGCCGATCAGGAACAGCGGGCGAGGGTGGCCGGGTTGCATCCAGCCGGCCCACGGCCTGGATGGATCGCTGAACTTGAGCGCCAGGCCCAGTTCGGGCATCAGCGCTCCGTAGAAGTCGAAGGCGCGCGCAAAGTCGGTGACGCCAATGAATACGTGCGAGATCATGCGGGGTCCTTGAAAGGATTGCGGTCGTTCAGTTCATCGATGTACTCGTCGATGCCGCCGCTTTCGCGCTCCAGGAAGCGCTCGATCGCGTCCGAGAACGCGGGGTGCGCCAGCCAGTGGGCCGACCAGGTGCGGGTCGGCAGGAAACCGCGCGCCATCTTGTGTTCTCCCTGCGCGCCGCCTTCGAACACGGCGATGTTCTGCTCGATGCAAAATTCCAGCGGCTGGTAGTAGGCCGTCTCGAAGTGCAGGCAGGGCACGTGTTCGAGTTCGCCCCAGTAGCGCCCGAACAGGGTCTCGGCGCTGTGGATCACGAGCGAGGCGGCGATGGGCTGGCCTTCGCGTTCGGCGATCACCAGCAAAATATTGTCCGGCATGCTGCGTCCGATGCGCTGGAAAAAATCCAGGTTCAGGTAAGGCGAGGAGCGGTGCGCTTCGTACGTGCGCTGGTAGCAGCGGTTGAACAGGCGCCAGTCGGCGTCTTGCGCATCGGCCCCGCGCACGCGGCGCAGCGTCACGCCCGCCTCGCGCACCTTGCGCCGCTCGGCGCGGATGTTCTTGCGCTTTTTTTGCTCCAGGGTCGCCAGGAACTCGTCGAAGTTTGTGTAGCCGGCGTTAAGCCAGTGGAACTGCACGCCGCTCCTGAGCATGAAGCCGGCCGCCTCCAGCTGCTTTACCTGGTCTTCCGGCGGATACAGGATGTGGGTCGAGGAGACGTCCGACGCCTTCTGGGTCGACACCAGCGCCGCCAGCAGCGCGCTGCGCGCAGCGGCGTCGCGCGCCAGCAGGCGCGGCCCGGTCACCGGCGTGAACGGAATCGCCGAGAGCAGCTTCGGATAGTAATCGACGCCGTTGCGCTGGTAGGCGTCGGCCCAGGCCCAGTCGAACACGTACTCGCCGTAGGAATGCATCTTGACGTAGAGCGGCATCGCGGCGGCCAGTTCGGCGCCGTCGTACAGCACCAGGAACTGCGGCTGCCAGCCGGTGTCCGCGCAGGCGCTGCCCGATTCGTGCAGCGCGTCGAGGAAGGCGAAGGAAAGGAAGGGATTGGCCGCCGGCTGGGATGACGCCAGGGCGTCCCAGGCGGGTTGGCCGATCTCGGAAAGAGAGGATACGATATGCGTGCGATAATTCATTCTTGTCGAATCGGCTATTCCATTATTTTGGCGGGCGACGCCGGCTGGTGTTCGGGTCGGTCCATTGCATTCTACGCAAAAAGACACAACACGTTCGGATGCCCTGCCGCGCGCGCCGCCACCCTACGAAAGACACTGCATGCAGAACGACTTCTTCAACCTCTATTCGCACGGCTTCGCCCGGGTCGCGGTGGCCACGCCGCGCTGCAAGATCGCCGATCCCGTCTTCAACGCGGCCCAGACCATCGCGCTGGCCGAAGCGGCGGCGCGGCAGGGCGCGGCGCTGGTGGCGTTTCCCGAACTGGGATTGTCGGCCTACAGCTGCGAGGACCTGTTTCACCAGGCGGCGCTGCTCGACGCCTGCGAGGCAAGCTTGCGCACGGTGATGGAGGCGAGCGCACAGCTGCCGCTGGCGCTGGTGGTCGGGCTGCCGCTGCGGGTCGGGCATCAGTTGTTCAACTGCGGGGTGGTGGTCGCGGGCGGGAAGATCCTCGGCGTGGTCCCGAAAAGCTATCTGCCGAACTACGGCGAGTTTTACGAGGCGCGCCAGTTCAGCCCCGCCGACAGTGCGCCGTGCAGCCAGGTGTCCTTGCTGGGCCAGGACGTGCCGTTCGGCGCCGGCCTGCTGTTCGAGGTCGACGGCATCGCGCTGCTGCGCTTTCATGTGGAGATCTGCGAAGACGTATGGGTGCCGATTCCGCCGTCGTCGTTCGCGGCGCTGGCCGGCGCCACGGTGCTGGTGAACCTGTCGGCGTCGAACGTTTTGGTGGGCAAGAGCGGCTACCGGCATCAATTGGTGGCGCAGCAGTCGGCGCGCTGCCTGGCGGCTTACCTGTACACCTCGGCCGGGCGCGGCGAATCGTCGACCGACATGGCGTGGGATGGCCAGACCCTGATCTACGAAAAAGGCGACCTGCTGGCCGAGGCCGAGCGCTTCCAGGACGACTCGCACATCATCTACGGCGACGTCGACCTGGAGCGCCTCTCGCGCGAGCGCATGCACACGACCACGTTCGCGCAGCAGGTGCGCCACCATGCGCAGCAGGTGGCGGCGTTTCGCGTGGTGCGCTTCGCCTTGCCGGGCGCGCCGGGCGGCGGCAAGACGCTGGCTTTGGCGCGCGCGGTCGAGCGCTTTCCGTACGTGCCGTCCGACCCGCTCAAGCGCGACGAACGCTGCACCGAGGTCTATCACATCCAGGTGCAGGCGCTGGTGCAGCGCTTGTCGCAGAGCGGCATGAAGAAAGTGGTCATCGGCGTGTCGGGCGGGCTCGATTCGACCCACGCGCTGCTGGTGTGCGCGAAGGCGATGGACCACCTGAAGCTGCCGCGCGCGAACATCCTCGCTTACACGATGCCGGGTTTCGCCACCAGCGAGCGCACCCTGCGCCAGGCGCGCGCGCTGATGGAGGCGGTGGGCTGCGAGGCGCACGAGATCGACATCCGCCCGAGCTGCATCCAGATGCTCAAGGATCTGGGTCATCCGTACGCGGAAGGGCAGGAGACGTACGACATCACGTTCGAGAACGTGCAGGCGGGCGAGCGCACCAGCCATCTGTTCCGGCTGGCGAACTTTCACAACGGGATCGTCATCGGCACGGGCGACCTGAGCGAGCTGGCGCTGGGCTGGTGTACCTACGGTGTGGGCGACCATATGTCGCACTACAACGTCAACGCCAGCGTGCCCAAGACCCTGATCAGCCACCTGGTGCGCTGGGTGGCCGAGTCGGGCGTGATCGGCGCCGGCGGCTCGGACGTGCTGCTGCAGGTGCTGGCGACCGAAATCAGTCCCGAACTGGTGCCGGGCAAGGCGGACGATGACAAGCCGGCGCAGAGCACGGAGAGTTCGATCGGGCCGTACGAGCTGCAGGATTTCAACCTGTATTACATCCTGCGCTACGGGTTTGCGCCGTCCAAGGTGGCGTTCCTGGCATGGTCGGCGTGGAAGGACCGCGAGCAGGGCGCGTGGCCGGATGCGGTGCACGCCAGCCGCAACCAGTATGCGCTGGCCGACATCAAGAAACACCTGGGCACGTTCGTGTACCGCTTCTTCAAAATCAGCCAGTTCAAGCGTTCGTGCGTGCCGAACGGGCCGAAGGTCGGCAATGGCGGATCGCTCTCGCCGCGCGGCGACTGGCGCGCGCCGAGCGACGCCGAGGCGGTCGTCTGGCAAGCCGACCTGGCCAGGATTCCGGATGAAGCCGGGAAATAGCACGGCCGCTCGTTTACAATAGCGGCAACAGCAATTCCATCGCGTGACGAGCAACTATTTAGGAGTAGCCATGAAACAAATTACTTGTGTGATCAAACCGTTCAAACTGGACGAAGTGCGCGAAGCGCTGGCCGATGTGAATGTGACGGGGCTGACGGTAACGGAAGTGAAGGGTTTCGGCCGCCAGAAGGGTCATACCGAGCTCTACCGTGGCGCCGAGTACGTGGTCGACTTCCTGCCGAAGGTCAAGATTGAAGTGGTGGTGGACGACGCCATGGCCGACCAGGTGGTGGACGCCATCATCAAGGCTGCACGTACCGGCAAGATCGGCGACGGCAAGATTTTTGTGCAGGATGTGGAGCAGGTGATCCGGATTCGTACCGGCGAGACGGGACCGGAAGCGGTTTAAGGCAGTTGGAAAAATCAATAACGTTAATGCCGTTTTCCCCGTTACCGTCAAAGCCGTCTTCCCCGCGCAGGCGGGAACGCATGCGTTCCCTCCATAGCACCGTTGATCAGAGGTGCTATGGGCCCCCGCCGAGGGCCGCCTTGGCGCGGGGGAGACGACGCGTAGGTTAACGCTTTAGTATGCTCTAAGGCGCTTCAGGGTCTGTCGCGGTTCGCCGACCCCGGGTTTTACAACCTTACGAGCGCCCCATCCGCATATCGAACTTCCACGTCAGCAAACGCAATCCGCTGATCACCGTGGCGCTCGACCACAGCGCCAGGTCGGGATCTGCCCCGAATTTTTTCATCAACAGATACATCCAGCTGCCGATAAACGCGCAGATCGCGTAAGGTTTTCCATCGCGGAAGACCATCGGCACTTCATTGCACACAATATCGCGCAGCACGCCGCCAAAAATCCCGGTAATCACGCCCATCATCGAGGCGATGAAAATCGGCATGTGCGCTTCCAGCGCCGAGGCCACGCCGGCGATCGAGAACAATCCCAGCCCCACCGCATCGGCCACCACGATCAGCCGTTCCGACACGATCTGGCGCAGGGTGCGGATCAGGGGCGCGGCCATCAGCGCCAGGACAAAAATGAGAATCGCGTATTCCTGGTGCGTGACCCAGAACAGCGGCCGGCGGTCGAGCAGGATGTCGCGCAGGGTGCCGCCGCCGAACGCGGTAATGAAGGCCACGGTAAATACGCCGACCAGATCCATGCGCTTGCGCCGCGCTTCGATGAAGCCGGAGAAAGCGCCGACCAGGATCGCCATGATTTCGATGAGCGTAATGAGGGTCATGCGGGGCACTGTACTGTGGCGAATATTGCTAGCCTAACATGCGCTCGGCATGATGGACAGTGTAAGCGGTGCGCCCGGGAAAATACCGGGCGCGAAAGTTGGCTACCGGGTCAGGTGCCGATGGCCGATTTGAGCAGGACAATCAGGGCGCCATGGCTGCGCCCGTCCACATTCGCCGCACAGAAGGCGATCACTTCATCCTTCTGCTCCAGCCAGCTGTGCACCATCGAGCGCAGCACCGGTTCGCCGCCGGCCGAGCCGAGGCCCTTGCCGTGGATCACGCACACGCAGCGCAGCTTGCGCCTGCCGGCATTGTGCAGGAATTCGCCGATGGCTTCGCGCGCACCGTCACGGCGCAGGCCGTGCAGGTCGAGCTCGTCCTGCACCGGCCAATAGCCCTTGCGCAGCTTGCGCACCACGTCCGAACCGATCCCGGCGCGCGAAAAACTCAGGCTGGGATCGTCTTCCAGCAAGTGATCGACCTCGAACTGGTCCGAGAGCGACTCGCGCAGCACCGCCGCATCGTCCTCGGCCTGGTTGCGGAATACCTTGGCCGGCTTGATCTTGACATTGATGCCGGGCGGAGCGTTGGGTACGAAGCGGTTCGACTCGGGCATCTTCTTGACGCCGCCGATGGCGCTGTTGAACAGGTTGGCTTCTTGCGCGGCTATCCGCTCGCGTTCCTCGCGCTCGGCTTGTTCGCGCGCGCGCGCTTCGTCCTTGCCCTTGAGCTGTTCGCGCAGGGATTTTAGATCGGAAAAGTCTTTCATCGGCATCGCTGTACCCTACTGATTAGTCGTTCAGGCTTTCCAGGTAGCGCTGAGCATCGAGCGCCGCCATGCAGCCGGTGCCTGAGCTGGTGATCGCCTGGCGGTAGATGTGATCCTGCACGTCGCCGGCGGCAAACACGCCCGGGATGTTGGTCGCGGTGGCCATGCCTTCAAGGCCGGTGCGGGTCTTGATGTAGCCGTTGTGCATGTCGAGCTGGCCTTCGAAGATCGAGGTGTTCGGCTTGTGGCCGATCGCCACGAACAAGCCGTGCACCGACAATGGCGTAATGGCGCCGTCGAGCGTCGACTTGATGTTCACGCCGGTCACGCCGCTGTCGTTGCCGACGACTTCTTCCAGCGTATGGTTATACTTGATCACGATCTTGCCTTCGGCCGCCTTGGCGTTGAGACGGTCGATCAGGATCGGTTCGGCACGGAACTTGTCGCGGCGGTGGATGATCGTGACCTTGTTGGCGATGTTCGACAGGTACAGCGCTTCCTCGACCGCGGTGTTGCCGCCGCCGACGACCGCCACTTCCTGGTTGCGGTAGAAGAAACCGTCGCAGGTGGCGCAGGCCGACACGCCCTTGCCCATGAACGCGGTTTCGGACGGCAGGCCCAGGTACTGGGCCGAGGCGCCGGTGGCGATGATCAGGGCGTCGCAAGTGTACTCATGGCTGTCGCCGATCAAACGCATCGGCTTTTCATTCAACTTTGTCGTATGAATGTGGTCGAACACGATCTCGGTATTAAAGCGCTCCGCGTGCTGCAGCAGGCGCTGCATGAGGTCGGGGCCTTGCACGCCCATCGGGTCGCCCGGCCAGTTTTCGACGTCGGTGGTGGTCATCAGCTGGCCGCCCTGTTCCACGCCCGTGACGAGCATCGGCTGCAAATTGGCGCGCGCGGCGTAAACGGCAGCGCTGTAGCCGGCTGGGCCGGAGCCGAGAATCAGAACTTTGGCGTGTTTGGTAGTGGTCATGGGGCGGGCTTTAATCGAAATGTGTATGAAGAGAAACTGGGGTCGATTGCGGTCAGATCAAGTGGCGCATAAATTCAATTGCGCGCCCTCGATTATAGTCCATGATGCGCCCTAGCATGAATCATGGGCCCGATGCTCCCTGGATGGCTTAGAATGAGCGCATCGCCAACATCGTAATGAATGCCGCACTCTTTGCGGCAGCACTGTAAGCAACAAGAATGACAAAGACAAGCCAACCCTCCAACGCCAGTTACACCCGAAAGCCCGTCACCAGGCAACCTCTGCCGAACCGCGTGGTGCGCCTGCTGTCCGAGGCGCGCTGGATCGCGCTGGCCGTGGTGTTCCTGTACTTCGTCATGATCCTGCTCACCTATAACAAGGGCGATCCGGGCTGGTCGCATGAGGTGCAGGTGTCGCAAGTGAGCAACCTGGGCGGGCGCGCGGGCGCCTACCTGGCCGATCTGCTGCTGTTCATCTTCGGCTTCTCGGCCTGGTGGTGGTGCATCTGTTTCCTGCGCATCCTCTGGAAGGGCTATCGCTCGCTGAATCAAAAGTTTGTGCTGGAAACAGAAGACGATCCCGAGCACCACCAGGAAGCGACCGTTCGCTGGGTCGGCTTCGCGCTGCTGTTCGTCGGCAGCCTGGGGCTGGAGTTTCTGCGCATGTGGTCGCTGTCGGTGCAATTGCCGCGCGCGCCGGGCGGGGTGCTGGGCCAGCTGATCGGCCATGCGGCCCATTCGGCGTTCGGGTTCACCGGCGCGACCTTGCTGTTGCTGTTGCTGTTCGGACTGGGCTTCAGCCTGTTCTTCCACGTATCGTGGATGGGCGTGGCCGAGCGCATCGGCGGCGCCATCGAAAACGCCATCGACTGGTTCCGCCTGCGCTACCAGGACCGCGAAGACCGCAAGCAGGGCGAAGTGGCGGCGGTGCGGCGCGATGAAGTCGTGGTGCACGAGCGCGCCAAGCATGTGGAAAAGCATGTGGCGGCGGCGCCGGTCAGGATCGAGCCGCAAGTGATGGAAGTGGTCCAGTCCGAACGCGCGCTGAAAGAAAAGCAGCTCGACAAGGCGCCAGAACCTTTGGCCTCGCTGGCCCCGCTGGCGCCGCCGGCGCCACGCCCGCTCGCCGGCACCGTCAAGAGCGAGATCAGAATCGAGAAACAGCCCGAACGGCAAGCGCCGCTGTTCCGCGACCTGCCGGGCGACTCGACTTTGCCGCCGCTGTCCTTGCTCGATGAAGCGCCGGAAGTGCAGGAGACGGTGTCGATCGAAACGCTGGAATTTACCAGTCGCCTGATCGAAAAGAAACTGTCGGACTTCGGCGTCGACGCCAAGGTGGTGGCGGCCTATCCGGGGCCGGTGGTCACGCGCTACGAAATCGAGCCGGCCACGGGCGTCAAGGGCAGCCAGATCGTCGGCCTGGCGCGCGACCTGGCGCGTTCGCTGTCGCTCACGTCCATCCGCGTGGTCGAAACCATTCCCGGCAAGAATTACATGGCCCTGGAGTTGCCAAATCCAAAGCGCCAGATCGTGCGCCTGACTGAAATCGTCGGCTCCAAGATTTATAACGACAGCACCTCGCAGCTGACCGTGGCGCTGGGCAAGGATATTGCCGGGAAGGCCGTCATTGCCGACTTGGCCAAGATGCCGCACTTGCTGGTGGCCGGCACCACCGGTTCGGGTAAATCGGTTGGCATCAACGCGACCATCCTGTCGCTGCTGTACAAGTCCGACCCGGCCGACGTGCGCATGATTCTGATCGATCCGAAGATGCTGGAAATGTCGGTCTATGAAGGCATTCCGCACTTGCTGGCGCCCGTGGTGACCGACATGCGCCAGGCCGGCCATGCGCTGAACTGGGCGGTGAACGAGATGGAGCGCCGCTACAAGCTGATGAGTAAGCTCGGCGTGCGCAACCTGGCCGGCTACAACGCAAAAATCGCCGAGGCGGCCAAGCGCGAGGAACATATTCCGAATCCGTTCAGCATCACGCCCGATTCGCCGGAACCGCTGGACAAACTGCCTACCATCGTCATCATCATCGACGAGCTGGCCGACCTGATGATGGTGGTCGGCAAAAAGGTCGAGGAATTGATCGCCCGTATCGCACAAAAGGCCCGTGCGGCCGGCCTGCACCTGATTTTGGCGACGCAGCGGCCGTCGGTGGACGTGATTACCGGTTTGATCAAGGCAAATATTCCGACCCGGATCGCGTTCCAGGTCTCGTCCAAGATCGATTCGCGCACCATTCTCGACCAGATGGGCGCGGAAGCGCTGCTGGGTATGGGCGACATGCTGTACATGCCGCCGGGAACGGGTTTGCCGGTGCGCGTGCACGGGGCGTTTGTGTCCGACGAGGAAGTGCACCGGGTGGTGGCCCACCTCAAGCTGTCGGGCGCGCCGAACTATATCGAAGGCATCCTCGAAGGCGGCACGCTCGAAGGCGAGGGCGGCGGCGCGGAAGGTGGCGCGGCAGGCGAAGCCGGCGGCGAGGCCGATCCGATGTACGACCAGGCGGTGCAGGTGGTGCTCAAGAACCGGCGCGCCTCGATCTCGCTGGTGCAGCGACACTTGCGCATCGGCTACAACCGCGCAGCCAGATTGCTGGAGCAGATGGAAAACAGCGGGGTGGTGTCGCCGATGCAGTCGAATGGCAACCGCGACATTCTGGTGCCGGCAGCCAGCGCGGAATAACGCGCTGACGCGCATGGATGTCTGGATAGACGCCGAGTGGCACTGACGTAGACATTTGCCTGAAAAGTCAGATCCGTCGTCCCCGCGCCGAGGGCCGCCTTGGCGCGGGAAAGACGGTCTTTAGGATGTTGGCCTCAGCTAAGTTCCTCATTCGGGCGTCCTCCATGCATTTTGAGACAATTTGGCAGGCGGGATCGACGTTTCTAATTCATCGGTAACAGCTGTCCACCAACTTGCCCGCTCACCCGTTAAACGAACACGAGTGCCCCATGACGAGCGCACTCCCATTAATAAGGACCCTCATGCGATTTCTGCTGAATAAAACCACCGCCATCCTGGCCCTGAGCCTGGCCTGCGCCGGCATGGCCCACGCCAGCGCCCTCGACCAATTCAAATCCTTTGTCGCCGGCACCAAGGCCGCGCGCGGCGAGTTCACCCAGCGCCAGGTCAAGAAAGCCGACACCGGCAAAGTGGCGGCGCCATCCTCGGGCACCTTCGTATTCGCCCGTCCGGGCAAGTTCATCTGGACCTACGTGAAGCCGTACGAGCAACTGTTGCAGGCTGACGGCGAGCAACTGTATATCTACGACAAGGACCTGAACCAGGTCACCACCAAGAAACTGGGGGACGCGCTCGGTTCTTCGCCGGCCGCTATTTTGTTCGGCAGCAACGACCTGGAAAAGAACTTCACCCTGACCGAAGCCGGCACGCGCGACGGCCTGGAGTGGCTCAACGCCGCGCCCAAGGGCAAGGATTCGCAGTTCGAGCAGATCAGCATCGGCCTGCGCAACGGCACGCCCGAAGCGATGGAGCTGCGCGACGCCTTCGGCCAGACTTCGGTGCTGGCCTTTAAAAAGTTCGAGAAAAACCCGCCCTTGACGGCGACCCAGTTCAAATTCGTCATTCCCAAAGGCGCCGACGTCGTCAATAACTGATCGATTTTCCCTCGTGGAGCTCACTTGAATTTGAAAACAATCGGTACTGCACTGGCTGTGACTTTTTTTACTGGCACCACGATGGCCCCGGCCCTGGCACAAACCCGCGCGCCGTCGGCAGATAGCGGCCGCTTGCCCTCGGCCTGCACCCGGCCCGACTGGCCGCCCGAAGCGAAGCGCTACGACCTGGAGGGCACGACCGTGCTCGACTACCGTATCAAGGAATGGCGCATCGCCGACGTCAAGGTGCGCAAGGGCAGCGGCTGGCCGATTCTCGACGCCGCCGCAGTGCGTGGTTTGCAAGCCTGCAAACTCAAAACCGATGCCGCGCAGCCACGCGAGAGCGCCGTGCGCTCGGTCGACTACGTGTGGGCCACGGCCGGCGGACCGTCGGCAAGGCCGCAGTTGCGTCTTGACAGCTGCGCCGCATCGGCCCAGTTCCACGGCTTCGTGCCGCTCGACCGCAGCCCGACCGACAGCGATGGCGTGCTGGTGCGCTTCCTGACCAACGGCCGCGGGGAGCCGTTCAATATCCGCCTCGAAGGGCGCGTCACCGACCATGTGCTGGCCGAGCACATCCGGCAGTATGTGCAGAGCTGCCGTTTCGTCGCCGCCAACGTTCCCGGGCCGAAGACCGATGCGGTCTATGGGCGCGTGCTGCTGGTGCCGCACGGTGCAGGCAAATAAGCAGGCAAAAAAGCAGGCATGCATATCTGGCAATATTGATTGCTTCCATATATGATCGTTTGCCGGTCGCATCCGTGACCGGGTCCTTGGGAGACGTTCATGAAACATTGGATCAGCCGTTGGTTGCTCGTAGTTGCATCACTTCACACCATGTTTGCTTTCGTCATGCTGGGCCCGGTCATGCTGACCATGCTGCGCAGCGGCTTGTTCAATTCGGTCAAGAGCGACATGCACGCCGGCGTCACCGCCTGGTTCTTCCTGTTCGGCATCCTGCTGGCGCTGTTCGCGCTGCCGCTGCATGCGCTCGAAAAGGCCTGCATGGCGCTGCCCAAGGCACTCGGCTGGGGCTTGTTCGGACTAGGCGTGCTGGGAGTGGTGCTGATGCCGGAATCGGGCTTCTGGCTGGTATTCCCGCCTGCGCTGGCGATCATGGCGGGCAAGACCGGCGCGCGCATCGACGCCGCCGCGCCGCGGGGCGTACCACAATAATCGCGCCTGGATGGGAACTGCCGCGCACCGCGCAGGTCTTATCTTGAACGCCGATTCGCGCCATGCGCTAGACTACGCGCTTCCCATTGATGAAGACTTCGCATGGACGATTTGTTCAAGACCGAACCTGCCGCGCCCCTCGCCGAAGCGCTGCGTCCGGCAACGATTGACGAGGTTATCGGCCAGAGCCATTTGCTGGGCGAGGGCAAGCCCCTGCGCCTGGTATTTAAGTCGGGCAAGCCGCATTCGATGATACTGTGGGGCCCGCCCGGGGTCGGCAAGACCACCCTGGCGCGCCTGACGGCCAACGCCTTCGGCTGCGAATTCATCGCCTTGTCGGCAGTGCTGTCGGGCGTGAAGGATATCCGCGCCGCCATCGAGCAGGCCGAGCATCACCTTGCGACCGGCAAGCACACGATCCTGTTCATCGACGAAATCCACCGCTTCAACAAGTCGCAGCAGGATGCCTTGCTGCCGTTCGTCGAGTCCGGCCTGGTGACCCTGATCGGCGCCACCACCGAAAACCCCTCGTTCGAGGTCAACTCGGCGCTGCTCTCGCGCGCGCAGGTGTACGTGCTCAAGGCCCTGACCGACGCCGAACTGCTGCAACTGCTGGCGCGCGCCCAGGACAAGGTGCTGGGCCACCTGACGTTCGACGAGGTCGCCATCGCCACGCTGATCGGTTACGCCGATGGCGATGCGCGCCGCTTTCTCAACCTGCTGGAGCAGACCCAGACCTCGGCGCAAACCTCGGGCCTGACGCACATCACCGGCGAGTTCGTCGACAACGCGCTGACGCTCAATTCGCGCCGCTTCGACAAGGGCGGCGACAATTTTTACGACCAGATTTCGGCGCTGCATAAATCGGTGCGCGGTTCGCATCCGGACGCGGCGCTGTACTGGCTGTGCCGCATGCTCGACGGCGGCGCCGATCCGCAATACCTGCTGCGCCGCATCGTGCGCATGGCATGGGAAGACATCGGCATCGCCGACCCGCGCGCGATCCAGGTCGCCAACGATGCCGCCGCCACCTACGAACGGCTCGGCTCGCCCGAAGGCGAGCTGGCGCTGGGCCAGGCCGTCATCTACCTGGCCATCGCGGCCAAGAGCAATGCCGGCTACAACGCCTACAACCGCGCCGTGGCCTTCGTCAAGAAAGACAAGTCGCGCGAGGTGCCGGTGCACCTGCGCAATGCGCCTACCAAGCTGATGAAGGAGCTCGGCTACGGCCACGAGTATCGCTACGCGCATGACGAACCGAACGCGTATGCGGCGGGCGAAACCTACCTGCCCGACGGCATGGTCGAACCGCGCTGGTACGAACCGGTACCGCGCGGCATCGAAGCGAAGATCGCCGAAAAACTGGCCTGGCTGCGCGGGCTCGACGCCGACGCCGGCGACTGAGCTCAACGGCTCCCCAACGCCCGTGGGGGCGGCTGCGCGCCCGATGCAAGGCATGCCAGCCGCCTGGCGCGAGAACCCATCGTTTGTGCCGATGGCGCATGATGGGTCAGGCAAGCGTGTCTTCCGCGCACTAAGTCTCGCCGATGTTGCATATTGACATCAAGAGGGATGTACAATATGCAACTCTCCTCGCGTGCACCGCGCGGAGGCGCTGCGCCTTCAATCCTGTTTTCATTGCTGACTGCCAAGCTTGCGTCTGCCAGCCCGTGCTGTCCCTTGTCTTGTCCATGCCGCCTGCTTTATCCGATGCTTGTCTCGCTTACATTTAACGGGAGTGTGTTTGTGAAAAAGATACTGATCAGTTGCCTGTCCCTCAGCCTGGCCGCGTGCGGCGGTGACGCTACCCGCCCGGCCTCGTCCGCCAGTCCGGCGCCGCCTGCGGGCGATGCCACCTCGTCAGCCGTCATGGGCGGTAGCTCGGCAGCCATCAGCGACGTGGCCGACGCGCCGCTGGCGTTGTCGGAAGAGCCTTACGGATACAAGACGCTGGTGGACGAAATCGATACGGCGCTCACGCCGCCGAGCCGGCAGGACAGCGTTAGTGCCGCCGACCCGGCCAGGAGCCTGACGACGATCTACGGCAAGGCGGCGCGGGTGCTGGTGCCCGGGGACAGGGCCAAATTCCTCACCTATCGCCTGGGGCGGGGCAAAAACCTGCTCCCGCGCGGCGCGTATATTCTCGAGATCGAGTATCCGGACGACGTTCCGCGCACCATGTTCGTGGCCAACCGGGGCGCCGACATGGTGCGTGGCTTTTCGACCGGTACCGCAACCGGTGACGCGCGCAAGGCCTACGTGTTCAGCACGCTCGAGTCGCTCAATTATCCGCAGTCGTCGACCTGGCGCCGCTATCAAAGCCTGTTCTTCCTGCACGAACGCACGACCGAGAAAAGCGAACGCAACGCCGCATGCGCCATGCGCAACCTGGTGCCCAAGGATGGCTTCGACGTGTCCGTGTTCCAGACCAGGGAGCGCAACGACCCCATGTCGCGCGGCGTCGCGATCGGCAAGATCCGCCTGTACCGGGTGAACGACACCAGCAAGCTCGCCGCACCGATCACCTATCCGGAAGGCTCGCCCAAGCGTCACATTTTCTGGCGCGAAGAGATGGCTGACGAGGCCGTATCGAGTGATGACGTGCTCAAGCGCGCGATGGACCGTCCCATCGACTGGTACGCCGCCAAGATGGAGCTGGGCCGGGCGATGGCGTTCGACACGGTGGGCAAGGATTTGCTTGAGTTCGGCTACAACCAGGGCATGGAATCGACCGACACCAACTGGATGTACAACGCCGGCGCTCCCCTGGCCAACAGCTGGAAGGAGATCGTGGAGACGGCCAGCGGCAAGGGCCTGTTCCTGATGCCCTATCTGGAGTACGGCGGTTCGGCCGGCGGCAATTGCGACGGCGGCGCCTGCAACAGATCGGCCGGTTATTACAAAAGCATGGGCAAGCAGCGGCGCACCCGCAAACTGTTTTACGGCACCGAACTGCCTGGCACGAACAAGCAGGATTACACCCGACACTACATCACGGAGCGCATTTCAGCCGACCTGACCGATCCGGATACCCATGTCGACATGGAAAAGGTGCTGGCGCTGGTGCTCGCACCCAACACGGACCGCTCGCAGTTTGCCGGCATCTGGCTGCGCGCGCGGACAAGCAAAATGCCGATCAGTTTTGCTCCCGAGGCAGTGGCGCGCTACAACGCCGCCAATGCAGACAAGCCGCGCACCATCGAGACGTTGCGCAATGACGAGAACGCGCGCCTTGCCTATTACCGCTGGTGGTTCAATGAGCGCAAGCGCTTCCTGGGCGGCATCAGGACCTATCTCGACAAGCAGAACCTCAGTTCCGAGAGCGACCTTCTGTTCACCGCGTCGGTCCTGGAGCCGGTGCCGCCGGCGCGCAAGATGAATGCGCCCCATCCTGTTTGCCTGGTGACGGACCAGAAGGCACTGTGGGGCCCATATGCGAAAACCCTGACCGATGGGGATACCTGGTATCAGCATAACTGGTGCTCGGTCGACCCGGCCGAAGCGCTGGCAGGGAACATCCATCAGCATGGACTGGAACTGTTCGAACTGCCGGAACGGAACCGATTCGGCCTGGAAGAATGGTTTCATTCCGCTCCCCACCCCGACCCGGCCAATTACACCGGCACCCAGGGCATCGCGATGACGTACGAGTTCGGCAATGGTTTATATACCGTCGCCGATGCCAACGCCCTGGCCTCGTATTCGAATGCCAGCGAGGGACAAAGCGCTATCAAGCATTACCCCCTCAACGAAGACAATGGCGCCCATGGCGACGCGGCCAACTGTTCGGTGCGCAGCGTGCTCCACGATAACGACGTGTTCGATAATTTGCTCGGCTATGTATCGGTGGCGGTGGACCGCGCCGGGCCTTACAGCACCCTGGCCGAGGCGCGCCTGCTGGCCAACGGCAATCCATACAATCTCGGCTACCTGGAACCGAGCAGCATGAGCCGGGGTTTCCCCGCCTATGTGCGGCGTTTTAACCAGGCGCTGCTGTCGTTGCCGGCCGTGAAAGCGGTCACGGTGAACGCGATGGCGTCGTCGGCCGATGTCGTGGTCAGGCAGTACGCCTCGGGCGGATTCGTGTACTACGCCGTGATTAATCCGACCATGCATGCCAACCCTGGCGTGACGGTCAATTTCGGCGCGCCTGCCGACGGCGTGGTCGACCTGCTGGCAAAGAAGACCTACCTTAAAAGCCAGCTGCGCTTCTCGCTCTACCCCGGCGAGGTCAGGACATTCAAGGTCAGGTCCACCTTCTGATACCGGCTGACGCGCACGAGCCTGCAACGCCGCCCGTCGTTGCAGGCGCAAGACCGCTCGTCGCGATCTTGCGCGTCCTGTCCCGGGTTTCCCGCGCTTCATCGCACGCCGCTGGAAGGGCAGGGAACGAGTGGGTAAAGTAACACCATACCAACTCGCCCTACCTACTGGAGAAAATCATGAAAGTGCGTAAAAACCTCGAAGCCGTCTTCCTTGCCGCCAGCGTCATGGTCACGTTTGCCGCTTACGCCACCGCCGATGTCCCGCTGCGCGCAAGCGCCGCGCCGGCCCGCGCCGCCGCCGTCGCCGACAGCAATGTGACCGTGGTGGTGGTCAGCGCCAAGCGCTTGAGCGCCGCCGAAAAAGCCGCACTGAATTAATTGGATAGTTGCAACGAGGTATCTTCGCACGACAAAAGTACATTCTTGCTGCCATAATTGCATCTTTACACTATGATCAAGCCTCTGATCATAGGAGTCATTAATGCAAACAGTCATGAGTTTTTCACAACGTTCCCTGATGTGGATGTTGGGCGGCCTGCTGGCCCTCGGCCTCGCCGGGTGCAGTTCCGAACCGAAGGAGCGCGCGGCCTTCATCACCTTCCTGCAAACGCGCATTGTCGACAAGCCCGGCGTGCATGTGCCCAAGCTGAGCGCCGAAGAAGAAAAATCGTTTGGCGACTACAGCAAGCATTTTGCCGTGATCACCGATTATCACAAGACGATGGACGCCAAGCTCCAGCAACCCTTGCGCGACATGATGGGCAAACGCATGCCGCGCACCATGGCCGACCTGCCGGCCTGGCGCACCGACATGGTCGCCTTGCGCAAGACCAGCGTGCAGCTGCGCAACATGATCGATACCGAGCAGGCCGCCGCAGGCGTCAAGCGCGTCGCGCTCAAGCAGCCCGACGACCTGAAAACGGTGTACGACAACGCGTACGGCCGTACGGTGTCCGATCCCGGAAACAGTATCAAGGACATGCTGACGGCGATGGAAGGCATGATCGACAGCGCGGAACGATTGACGGTGTTCGTGGACGCCCATCGAAGCCAGATCCGGTTCAACGGCGCCGTTGCCGAGGTCGACGATCAAAAAGTGCTCGATGAAATGAACGTGCTCATGAAGGAGCTCAACGCCAGTAACGAAAAGGTGGCGCAGGCGCAGCGCAAGCTCAACGCCATGGTCGCGGGCAAGTAAGTGCGTAAGCATGCCGGAGGCGGGGCCGACCAGGTGCCATTGTGCAGGGAATCGGTTAAACTGTTCATTGAACAACCAGCCGGTGCGCGTTGTGCAGGCTTGGGCCTGCCGCCTGGCTGCCTCATCAAGCGCAACGCCTTGGTTCGGGCGTTGTGAAACCGGCTTCGTCACGAAGCTTTTATTTTGCTTGAACCGTGCGCGGGAACACCCGCACGCGCGGTTCCCAGGGAGAAGCGATTCCGGCGACGGCGTCCTTCGGCCCTTCACATACCGGCATTTCCGACAATGATAGACATTCAACTTCTCCGTAAAGATATCGACAACGTCGCCGCCCGCCTGGCGTCGCGCAAGTTCCAGCTCGACGTGGCCGGCTTCAACGCCCTCGAAGCCGAACGCAAGGCGATTCAAACACGCACCGAAGACCTGCAAAGCAAGCGCAACTCACTGTCGAAGCAGATCGGCATGCTCAAGGGCAAAGGCGAAGACACGTCGGCCGTGATGGCGGAAGTCGCCGGCCTGGGCGACGAGCTCAAGGCGAACGAAACCGCCCTCGGCGAGGTGCAGGCCAAGCTGGCCGTGTTCATGGAAGCGGTGCCGAACCTGCCGCACGCCTCCGTGCCCACCGGAACGGATGAAAGCGGCAACGTCGAAGTGCGCAAGGTCGGCACGCCGCCAAGTTTCGACTTCGAGGTGCGCGACCACGTCGACGTCGGCGCTGCGCTCGGGCTCGACCTCGTCACCGCGGTAAAACTGACGGGCTCGCGCTTCTCGGTGATGAAAGGCGGCATCGCGCGCCTGCACCGCGCCCTGGCCCAGTACATGCTCGACACGCATACCGGCGAGCATGGCTACACCGAATGCTATACGCCGTACATGGTCAACGCCGACTCGCTGCGCGGCACCGGCCAGCTGCCCAAATTCGAAGCCGACCTGTTCTCGGTGAAGAAGGGCGGGGCGGAAGGCGACGGCGAGACCTTCTACCTGATTCCGACCTCGGAAGTGTCGCTCACCAACACCGTGCGCGACGAGATCGTTGCCATCGAATCGTTGCCGATCAAGATGACGGCCCACACGCCATGCTTCCGCTCGGAAGCGGGCAGTGCCGGGCGCGACACGCGCGGCATGATCCGCCAGCACCAGTTCGACAAGGTCGAACTGGTGCAGGTCGTGCATCCGGACACCTCGTACGACGTGCTCGAACAGATGGTCGGCCACGCCGAAGCCATCCTGAAAGGGCTGGGCCTGCCGTACCGCGTGATGTCGCTGTGCACCGGCGACATGGGTTTCGGCGCGACCAAGACGTACGACCTGGAAGTGTGGCTGCCGGCGCAGAACACCTACCGCGAAATCTCGTCGCTGTCGAACTGCGAAGCGTTCCAGGCGCGCCGCATGCAGGCCCGTTTCCGCAACGCGGCCGGCAAGCCGGAACTGCTGCACACGCTCAACGGTTCGGGCCTGGCGGTCGGGCGCACCCTGGTGGCGGTGCTGGAAAATTACCAGCAGGCCGACGGCAGCGTGGTTATTCCGGACGTGCTGCAACCGTACATGGGCGGCTTGAGTGCCTTGAAGCCCTGAAAATAGCGCTTCCCTTTTTTTGGGAGGGGGGCTATAATTTTGCCTTCTCGCAGCAATGTGAGAAAGGAGAGGTGGCAGAGTGGTCGAATGTACTTGACTCGAAATCAAGCGATGGGGCGACCCATCCGTGGGTTCGAATCCCACCCTCTCCGCCAGAATGAAGGAAAAATCCCCTACTGCCAGGGGATTTTTTTTGCAGTAGCAGGAGAGGTGGCAGAGTGGTCGAATGTACTTGACTCGAAATCAAGCGATGGGGCGACCCATCCGTGGGTTCGAATCCCACCCTCTCCGCCAGTATTCAAGCGTTCAGCTTGTTGAAAAAGCCTTCAGAAATGAGGGCTTTTTTCATTTGCGGCCGCCATTGGCCGCAGCGTCATTTGCCGGCAGTTCCAGCCTGTGCATCTCTATTCAGATACGGATAGTCCAGATGGAAAACGGCCGCGCCGGCAGGCGTTTGCGCGCCTCTAGCGACAATGTAAGCGTGGTAAATCAATCAGGAAAGCATATGCGTAAGTTAGCCACCGTCCGCAAGGTCATCGACATCAAGCCAATTGCGGGCGCCGATGCGATCGAATGCGTCACGGTCGACGGCTGGAAAGTCGTATCGAAAAAGGGTGAGTACACCATCGGCGGCAACGCCCTGTATCTCGAAGTCGACTCCTGGGTGCCCGAAGCGCTGGCGCCTTTCCTGTGCAAGGACAAGCGCGAGTTCAATGGCGTGCCCGGCGCGCGCTTGCGCACCGTCAAATTGCGCGGTCAGATCAGCCAGGGCTTGCTGCTTCCAGTGCCGGACGGGGCCGGAGAGGGCGATGACCTCACCGAGATGCTGGGCATTCAAAAGTACGAGCCGCCGATTCCCGCCGATCTCCAAGGGATCGTGAAAGGGCCATTCCCGTCCTTCGTGCGCAAGACCAACCAGGAGCGCATCCAGAATCTCGTGGCCGAGCTCGAAGCATGGGCGGACGCCGGCCTGGAGTGGGAAGTGACCGAGAAGCTCGACGGCTCCAGCCTGACCGCCTACCTTTTCCAGGGCGAATTCGGTGTCTGCAGCCGCAACCTTGACTTGCTCGAAACCGAGGGCAATTCCTACTGGAAGCTTGCACGCGACAACAAGCTGGAAGCGTTGCTGCGTGCAACCGGGCGCAATCTGGCTGTGCAAGGTGAACTGATCGGGCCAGGCGTGCAGGGCAATCCGTACGGCGTCGGTGCGCCGCAACTGCAAGTGTTCGACATCTACGATATCGACAACGGCCGCTACCTGAATTCGGCGGAGCGGATGGCCCTGCTCGCTGGCACCGACATCCTGCATTGCCCTGTGCTGGACACGCAAAACCTGGCCGGCGCGACCGTTGCGTCGCTGCTGGCCGGCGCGGAAGGCAAGAGCGCGCTCAAGGCAAGCACCGAAAGGGAAGGGCTGGTGTTCAAGTGCCTTGGCGCCGATGTGAGCTTCAAGGCCATCAGCAACAAGTTCCTGCTCGGAGAAAAGTAGCAAGGGACTATGCCAGGGGAAATTTCTCGAAAAATTTAACCCTGCTTGTCCGCCCGGTCCGTTTCAATCTGTAGCGGGGTGGAAATGTCCATCCTTGCCCCTGACGCATTCGACAAAACGGACTCCACCATGAAACCAGCACGCGCGCCGCACCAGCCCATTGAACTGCTCCGCATCGACATTCCCGAGCCCTGTAGTGCCTCGTGGGAGGAGATGACCGGCGATCACCGCGTCCGTCATTGCAAAGGGTGCAACAAGAATGTGGTCAATCTCTCCGCCATGCCCGCCGTGCAAGGGGCCGCGCTGATTGCCGGGAACCTCGATGGCGACTTGTGTGTGCGGATGGATATGCGCCACGATGGCAGCGTGGTGTCCAGCGATGGCGGCGGCAATGAGCGTCTCGCCGCGCGCCAGCCATGGCGCAGGCTGCCTGGCTTTGCAGGTGCGGCGGTTCTGGCCTTGTCCGCAGCAGGCTGTTCCACAGGCGAGGCCCAGCCCGTAGCGCCAGTGACGGCCGGGGTAACGGTCAACCCGGAACCGCCCACGACGGTGCTGATGGGCGCGCCGCCGGCGCCAACCCCGGCCCCTGCCGCTATTGCGCCAGCGACGTCGCCTGTCAAGGGCGCGCGGCAGTGCGAACAAGGCGCGCAACGACAGCAGTTGATGGGAAAACCGCAAGCGGGACATTCCATGCCGTATGTAATGATCGACCGTAAAGGCATCTGCACACGTTAATCGGCGGGCAGCGTTCTACAGAATCGATTGCTGCTGCCGTACGATCAGCGCGTGCAGCAGGCCGAACGATAAAATCGAACTCGGATGAATCTTGTGAAACACCTCGCCGTCGACATCGACGATGCTCGATTGTTCGGCCCACAAGTTAGTCTTGATATTGCCGATGCGGGCGATGTGGATGCTTTTCTGCCCGATCCGCAGCTGGTCGGAGGTTAAGGTAAGGTCGAACGTCGGGAAATTCATATTGCGCGACGCGACCATGCTTTTCGATTGCGCCACGCTGGCTTCGAGATAGCGGAAAATCACCGGTTTCCCGGCCTGCAACTGCTGGTATAAGGCCTCGCCCCGGTGCTCGATCTGCAGGCTGCTCAGGCGTTCGCTCAATTCGGCAAAGCGGTGAATGCGGCTGCCGATGAACGTCCACGGCGCACCTGGCGATTCGCGGTAGCCGATGCCGCCGTAAAAGAAGCTGTACAGGTCTTCCAGGTCGCGATACAGGGTGATATTTTCGCCATCGGGACCGGTGGCGCGGATGCCGTTGTCGAACAGTTCGAAGCGCGGCTGCGACGCCGCCAGGCGCCAGATGACAAACGCAATCGCGGCACCCAGCACCAGCGAGCCGAATCCCACCATATACAGAAGCGACACATTGCCATTGAAACGGAAATTCGGGCCGATGCGCGTGGTCAGCCACAGCACGAAGGCGCCGACCGCGGCGAACAGCGCCGCCATGAACCAGCCGACCAGCAGAAACGAGCGGCCTTTGCCATAAGTGGCGATCAGTGGGCCCAGCGCTTGCGCATCTCGTGCTTGTTCAACGTGGGGCATCGCTCGCTTTCGTCATCGATTGCCTTCGAATACGTCCGCCAACGCCCCTGCGAGAGAGTGCGCGACGGCTTATTGCGGTGCGGGCTGCTTGGAGTGGAAACGCTGAAGACACCTGAGGACGCCCAGCATCACGTCGAATGACAGAACACCATTGGCGTACATGGTATGAAAAACGGCGCCGTCCTTGTCCATGATTGTTGCTTTTTCGGTCCAAAAACTTACATGAACATCGCCAATGCGGTCCATGGCGATGCTCTTGTCGCCGATTGTCAGCTGCTGCTTGTTCAGCGTTAGCTCGAAAGTGGGGGAATTGAGCACCTTGTTTCGTGTAATCCAATAGCCATTCCGAAAAGAGCGGAACAGCACCGTGTTGCCATACAGCGTCTGTTGAAACAAGTTCGCAAAGCGTTCCATCGTGTGCCGTTTGTGCAGCTCTTTTAAAATGGCGCGCTGTTCCGGGAAGTCGCCGAGAATAACCCACGGCGCCTGCGGCGATATGCGAAAGGCCACGGCGCGGCAGCCGTAGCCAAGCATGTCCTCGATATCGCAATACAGGGCCGTCTGTTCCCCATCGCGATTGCACGTACGGATGCCATGCTCGAACAGATAATAAGCCGGCTGCGTCGCGCACAGGTACCGGATGTAAAATCCCAAGCCAAGGCCCAGCGCCATGGCGGCAACCCCGAGCGCGTACAGCCCGTACACAACGCTGCCCGGTACGCCTTCAGGGCGTTTCTGCGTGCCGAGCAGGAATATGAACACGCCGAATGCGAACAAGAGCGCGGCCACGAACCATAGGGCGAAAGCGTGTGGAAAGCCCTTGTCGTAGCTGGCCAGGAGCGCCCCCAGTGCGCTTGCATCTGGCGCCGGGGCTGCTTGTGCCTGGCTGGTTTGTTCTTGTTGTTGTGTCATTGTTCGCTCTCGTGGTCCATCGCCGATGGCCCATGTAGCGCCCCGATGTTGCATACTGAAAATATAAACCGCGATTTTACCAAACCGGCAAGTTGGCCGGCCGGCCGTTTTCCGCCGCTCTATTGCAATTACCCGGTCGCGACCCATCTAATCCGGATGCCGCTGAGCGGTGACAACGAGAGGCACACATGAAAACAGAACAAGCAATCCTGGCCGGCGGATGTTTTTGGGGCATGCAAGACCTGATCCGCAAGATGCCCGGCGTGAAGTCGACCCGCGTCGGCTACTCGGGCGGGGACGTGCCGAATGCGACCTACCGCAACCACGGCACCCACGCGGAGGCCATCGAAATCACCTTCGATCCCGATGTGATGAGCTACCGCCAGTTGCTGGAGTTTTTCTTCCAGATCCACGACCCGTCCACGCCGAATCGCCAGGGCAACGATACCGGCATGAGCTACCGCTCCGCCATCTACTACGCCAGCGACGAGCAAAAGGCGACCGCGCTCGACACCATCGCCGACGTCGATGCGTCCGGCATGTGGCCCGGCAAAGTGGTCACCGAGCTAGCCCCGGCTGGCGCCTTCTGGAATGCCGAGCCGGAACACCAGGACTACCTGGAACGCAATCCGGGCGGCTACACGTGCCACTTCATCCGCAAGGACTGGCGCCTGCCGCAGCGCGACAAGAGCGCGGGTTAATCCCTTGCGGGCAGCCGTCGCCTGACGACGGCCGCGCACCAACCGGGGGCGCTGACGCTCCCGTCAGCGCCCCCGGCCGCATCTGCGCTTACTTCAGCACCACCGCAATATCGAGCAAGGCCGCGCTGCCCGGGCCGATCACCGAGTTCGCCAGATTGGCCGTGCCATTGAACGGCACCGCCGCGCCCGTCGCAACATCGACCCGGTACAGCGTGCTCGGGCCGCTTGCCGTAGTACGCAAGGCCGCCAGCACCAGCCCGTTGGCGCCGCCGCCGATATCCATGCCGCCGTCACCCATCACATCCACGCCGAGCGCACCGATATTGGTCAGCATGCCCTCATTGGGCGGATTTTGCAGCGCCAGGTTGTCGCTGGCGCTGTCGAGCACGAACAGCATGGTCGCCGTGGTGCCGGCAAAACTGTTGGTGTAAGCGCCGGCCGTGACCACTGGAGCGGCCCCGGCGCGGTTGATGCTGCCGTCGGTCGTGGTCGCGCCCGTGTCGACGTTGATGCGCAGGCTCTGGCCGCTGTTGCCGATCACGCGCAGGCGGTCCGCCACCGGGTTGAAGTCGACCGCGAACTGGGTGCCGGAAATGACGCTGAACGGCAGCGTGACATCGGCCACGTCGGCGGCCAGGGTCGCCTTGGCGGTGGCCACGCCGGTGTTGGTATCGATGGTGACGATGCGGGCGGCGGAAGTAATTCCGTACAGCAAGCCATCCTTCGGCCGGATATCGAAGCCGAGCAGTTTTTCGCCGCCGTTCAAGCCCGTGATGGCGACGTCGGTATCGAATTTTGCCGGGGTCTGCGGCTTGAACGATACCAGGCGGGCGCCGTCGGTCAGTCCCAGCACCACCGGCGCTGCGGGTGTGCGCACGGCCAGGCCCTTGACGGCATCGGCCAGGTCGAGCGCGGCGACCAGCGTGGCCGGGTTGGCCGTGGCGGCCAGGTTGATCGCATACAGGCCCGCCTTGCCCCCCACGGTGAGCACCGCCAGGCCGCGGTTGCTGCGGGCGTCGATGTCGAAGCCGCCGACGGCGCTGGCCGTCACGCCCAGCGCGACCGGGACGCTCAGGGTGCCGTTGTTGGGCGGGTTCTGGGTGTACAGCGTGCCGCTGGCGGCGTCGATGACGAACAGGGTGGTGGCGCTGGTGCCGGCGAACGCGTTGGTGTACGCGGCCGCTGTAATTTTCGCCGATGCCGGGCCGCCGTTGATGTTGCCGTCGGTGGTGGTCGCGCCCGAGTCGACGTTGATGCGCAGGTTCTGGCCGCTGTCGCTGACCACGCGCAGGCGGTCGGCGGCGGGGTTGAAGTCGACCGCGAAGTCGCCGCCAGCCAGCACCGTGAACGGCGCGCTGGTGTCGGCCGCGTCCGCCGCCAGGGTCGAGCGCATGCTGGCCGCGCCCGTGCTCGGGTTGACCGTGTAGATGCGGCCGCTGCTGCCCACGCCGTACAACTGGCCGTCAATCGGACGGAAATCGATGCCGAGGAGGGTTTCGGACGCTTGCAGGCCGGACAGCGCCACATTGGTGCGCACGGTATTGTCGGCGTTGAGCGAAACGATGCGGCCGGACGAGGTCAGCATGACCGTGTCGCCCGCTTCCACCACGGGTTGCACCACCGGCGGCAGCGGGGCGGGGGAATCGTTGTCGTCGCTGCCGCAGGCGGCCAGGGTCATGGCGATGGCGGAAGCGAGCAGGAGCTTGCTGAATGGGATAGTGTGCATGGTGGCCTCGTTTCTTATGAAAAAATCACCCGGATCGCGGGAGCGCACCATCACATACGCAGCAACTTTCCGATCGGATTCAAATTTTTTCACTTGTTTAACCCCGTCGTCGCGTGCGCGCCGTTTCATTGAGCAGCCTTGTCCCGCATTCTTGCGCGGGTTCTTAACTTGCTTCCAACCAACGGAGTTCAACATGCCCCAATTCGCCACCGACGCGAACGCGGACGCGGACGCGGACGTCATCGCACTGCACCGCCTTCAGATTACCTCGCCCTGCACCGCGTCCTGGGAGCGGATGACCGGTAACGACCGCGTTCGGCACTGCGGCGGCTGCAACAAGAACGTGTTCAACCTGTCCGCGATGCCCGAAGCCGAGGCGGCCGCGCTGCTGGCAGGGCAACGCGCCAGTGGCCTGTGCGTGCGGTTTTACCGGCGCGCCGATGGCACCGTGATGACCAGCGATTGCGGCGCGCCGTCCGCCGGTCCGGGTCCGGCGTGGCGCATGCTGCCGGGCCTGGCCACCGCCGCTGTGCTGGCCATGTCGCTGGCCGCCTGCTCGCCGTCCACCGGGTCGCAGGAGGGAATAGTGGTGGGGCCGCCACCGCAAGTCGATACGCCAGCCAGCCAGGGTGACGCCACGCCGGCAACGCCGCCGCCATTCCTCATGGGGGAGGCGCCGATGCCGCCAGCGCCGCAGGCCGGCGTCACGCCCACCCCGTAATGCAGTCAGCCGCAGTCAAGCAGGACGCCATAAAATTGGCGTGTTGCCGCATTGGGAAATAGAAAGTCAAGGTAGGCGGCCCAGGAGGCATCCTCCTTGATATTGGTGTAGGTTTTGCCGGCAGGGCACAGCGTTGCGTACACGCCTGCGATCACCTCGGCCAAGCCGGTCGGGTCCTGCACGTACACATAGCTCAGTTGTTCAAAATGGCACGTGAACCTGCCGGCAAAGATACTTGGTGTCTTGGCGGCGATGGCCGCGCAAACTGCGTCGGAGAGGGCGCTGACTCTTCCAAACTCTTCGGTGTCCGGGAATGCATCGCAGCGCGTCGATGTGTATGAGGGACCGGTAACGACCACATGCCGATAGTTTTCCACGGGCGCAATAACCCGCAGCCTTAGGTCGAGCAGGATGGAGCCGGGCCCTTCCTCGTATTCGGCAATATAGCTCCACCATGCGGTTGGACGATCCTCACCCGGATTGATGGGCCGGTCCGCGGCCAGCAGCTCCGACATGCTTGTCAGAATTCTTAGCGACACAGTGCCTCCCCCGTGGCCGTGTTTCGGATATGGGGCGATATGGTACAGCCAATGCCGCGGCTCGCCGACGCGCTTTCGCAACGCGCCCCACAAAATTCGTGGCGGCGCGACGCCATACCAGCGCGCGGCCCGCCAGGAACGGCGCTTACTGCGGCGTGCCGGCTTTGGCGTGCCGGCGCAGCAGGCGCCACGCCAGCGCGCCGCCCACGCTGGCGACCAGCAACAGCGGCCACAGCCCCGCCAGCGCCAGCAACAGGTTCAGGGCGCCATCCCAGCCGCCGCGCAACTGGTCTTGCAGCCGGCTGGCAAAACCCGGGCGCAATTGGCGGACCATGCTGTCCACGTCCACGTGCTCGCTTTGCAGCACGCGCGACGGCTGGCTCAGCGTCAGCGCGATGGTGCTGAACGCCACCTGGTCCTCGAACTCCTTTTTCGCGAGAAGGGCGGCATCGCGCGCGGCCCTGGCGTCGCCGCGCATGGCGATCACCTCGGATCGCTGCATCAGCTTGCCGCCTTCCCGCACCGCCTCGCCCAGCTCGGCCTGGGTTTCCTGGCTGCGCGTCGCGTCGAGCTGCTGGCGCAGCAGGTCGAACTGGGCATCGTGGGCCGCGTATTTGCGCTGGTCCAAAAACACCACGTGGCTGGCGATCGCGCGCAGGAATTCCTGGGTCTTGGCGCTGGGCACGCGCACCACCAGCTGTCCCTGCACCGTATATTCGTTGAGCTCGATCAATTTGCCGTCGCCGACGGCCTGGCGCTCGGTGCGCGTGCTGCCGGTGCCGATCTCGTTACTGACCACGAAACCGCCGTGGCTGGCGACCGTGTCCTCGATGCCGAGCGCGGCGACGTACACATCCTTGACGCGGAAGTTCGCGCTGGCGGTGCGGATGAACTTGCGCTCGCCGTCGTGGTAGGCGGTGGTGCCGCCGGCCATTTGCTGGGCGACGCTGGCCGTGGTAAGGGCCTTGGCGGGCGCAAACGGCTTGCCTTGGATGACTGCGGGCCGCATCTCGGCCGGCGGCGGGGGCGGCGCCGATGCCGGCGCTCCTGCCCGTGCCTGCATGGTCATGTTCCCGGCCGCCTCCATGGCGGCGACGGGGCTCTCCGGTGCTTCTTTCTTCGAGCATCCCGCCATCAGGGCGAGCAGGGTGATGCAGCCGGCGGCGCGCGTCGCGGGGGTCAGGTCCATCATGGCAATCCTTCGGTTATTCGTTTAAAAACGGCGGCAGGCGGCAGTTCGCCCGCTGCCGGGCAGGGACCGATACGGCATCCTTGGTAGTTAAACGATCCGGCAAGGAAAAAGGGGTTGAGCGTGAAGCGATATCGTCTGTGACGCGTTAGCGTAGCAACCGGCATGAACGCGAACGCCGTCATGCCGGCGCTATGCCGGGTCACATGGCGGCCAGCGTGAATCCCCCATCGACGGCAAAACCCTGGCCCGTGACGAAGCGCGCTTCGTCGCTCGACAGCCACACCGCCACATCGCCCACATCGGCCGGCAATCCGGCGCGGCGCAGCGGCGTGGCGGCGGCAAAACCGGCCAGCTGCTCTTCGGTGCCCAGCCGGCGGTACATCGGCGTGTCGATCACGCCCGGATAAATCGTATTGACGCGAATCGCCTGCGGGCCGACTTCCTGCGCCACGGCCCACATCATGGCGTCGATACCGCCCTTGCTGGCCGCATACGCCGACGAACCCGGCACCGCCTTGCGCGCCAGCCATGAGGACGTGTTGACGATCGCACCGCCATTGCCGAAGGCCAGCATGGCGCCGACCTCGTACTTCATCGACAGCCAGATCCCTTTCAGGTTGGTGCCCACGACCTGGTCGAAGTCGTCTTCTTCCAGCTCGGTGATCGGTGCGAACTTGCCTTCCGCGCCGGCATTGTTGAAGGCGATGTCGAGCCGGCCGTAGCGCGCGCCGACGCGCTCGACCGCGTCGCGCACCTGGGCGCCGACGGCCACGTCCGCCACCAGGGCAAGCGCCTCGCCGCCGGCGGCGCGGATCAGGGCGGCGGTTTCTTCCAGTGCATCGAGGCGGCGTCCGCAGACGGCCACGGTGGCGCCTTCGCGTCCGTAGGCAAGGGCGGCGGCGCGCCCGATGCCGGTGCCGCCGCCGGTAACAAAGGCTACGCGGCCGCGCAGGCGCTGGGCGAGCGCTGTTGGGTTGGCTAAATCGGTCATGGCGTGCTTTCAGTTGATGTGGGAACAGGCAAGACTATAATGGCGGGCATTGCTGGTGATAAGCCATCAAACACCCCATGACTTCCTGGCCCACATTCATCAATCATGCGTCCCAACGAATTTGCCGAACTGTCCGCCTTTGTCGCGGTGGCCGAAGAAAAGAGTTTCCGGCGCGCGGCCGAGCGTCTGAGCCTGACGCCATCGACCCTCAGCCACTCCCTGCGCGCGCTGGAAGAACGGCTGGGCGTGCGCCTGCTCAACCGCACCACGCGCTCGGTGTCGGCCACCGATGCCGGGGTCGCGCTGCTGGCCGAGATCGGCCCGGCCTTGCGCCGCATCGACAGTGCGCTCGGCCAGGTCAACGTCTTCAGCGACCGGCCGCGCGGCACGGTGCGCGTGAACCTGCCGCACCTGGCGGCCGAGATGGTACTCGGCGCGCGCCTGGGCGAATTCGCCCGCGCCTACCCGGACGTGGTGCTCGACCTGGCGGCCGACGACCGCTTCCTGGACATCGTGGGGCAGGGCTACGACGCCGGTATCCGCCTCGGCGAGAGCCTCGACCAGGACATGGTCGCCACCCGCGTCACGCCCGAGCTGCGCATCGTCGTGGTCGGTTCGCCCGCGTATGTCGACGCCCATCCGGCCCCGCTCTTGAGCCCGGACGACCTGCGCCAGCACCGCTGCATCGGCTACCGCGCCAACGCCAGCCGGGTGCTGTGCAAATGGGAGTTCGACAACGGCGCGCGCACGGCGGCAGTGCTGCCGGCCGGCCCGCTGATCGTCGACAGCCACGTCCTGCTGGTCAGGGCCGCGCTCGACGGCGTGGGGCTGGCCTACGTGGTCGAATCGGCGGTGGCGGACGCGCTGGCGGCGGGACGCCTGGTGCGCGTGCTGGACGACTGGTGCCAGCCGTTCCCGGGTTTTTTCCTGTACTACCCGAGCCGGCGCCAGCTGTCGTCGGCCTTGCGCGCGCTGATCGACTTCGTCAGGGTCTGATGCCGGGCCGCATCGAAAATGCGCTTACAGGTCGATAATGACCAGCGTGCCGTCGCTGCCCGCCCGTACCTCGTGGGCCGTGCCCGCCTCGACCAGATACATGCTGCCGGCATTGACCGTCACCGCCGACCCCGCCACCTTCAGCAGCATGCGCCCGGACACGACCAGCAGCGCTTCGTTATAGTCGTGCGTTTCCTCGCCATAGGCCATCTCGTCCATCCTGAGCAGCTTGACGCAGGCCGGGCCGACCTGGCCCAACACCAGTGATTGCCACCCGCAGGGCAGTGCGCCGGCAAGGCCGGACAGGTCGAACAGAGGCATGGAGCGTTCCTTTGAAAGTTGTTACGAACGTCGGCGAAGGTCATGGATCAGGCCAAAACGACACCTTGAGGCGTCGCCGGATTGTCACGGATTATACTGTCGATCCAACGACACTTCTTACGGCCGGGCGATGGCAAAAGACATCTATTTTTTCGGCAAGGACGGTCGCTACGCGGCCTTGTCCAACTTCGCCGGCAGCCCGTTCTCTCTCGACGGCCATGACTGGCGCACGATGGAGCATTATTTCCAGGCCATGAAGTTCGAAGGCAGCGCGCAGTTCGAGCGCATCCTCGGGTGCGGCTCGCCCAAGCAGGCCAAGGATCTCGGCCAGAGCCGCGCCACGCCGATCCGGCGCGACTGGGACGAGGTGAAAGAGGGCATCATGCTGCGCGGCCTGCGCCAGAAATTCCAGGATCCCGGCCTGCGCGCGCTGCTGCTCGGCACCGGCAAGAAGCGCCTGGTCGAAGACTCGCCCTATGACAGTTACTGGGGCATCGGCCCGAATGGCAAAGGCAAGAATCGCTTGGGGGAACTGCTGATGCAGTTGCGCGCGGGACTTGCCGGCAGCCATGATGACGACAGCGCCGGGCACAGCGGATAGGGGCATGCACGGCTGCCGTGACGCTTACTCGACGAACGTGCGTTTTACCAGCTCCGAGCGCTGCATGTACGGTATCCATATCAGCACCGGCAACACCGCTTGCAGGAACAGGAAGATGTTGTAGGGCTGCATCAGTGGGCGGCTGGGGAAAATTCCATACAGCACACTCCGGTCGAAGAAAAAGAACACCAGCGAAACGATATGCAGCTCGATAAACAGTTGCGGAAAAGCGCGTTTTTTGCCGAGGAACATGAGCAGCAGCACCACCCTTCCCCAGAAGGACGCAAACGCAAAGGCCAGCTCCACGTAGGTCAAGGGTTCCCACAGAATGCCCGAGTAGCCGAAGTCGCGATCGGGCCGGTGGAGCCACGATTCCGGGTGGAAGACGTTATTCGACAATTCCTGGAAGATCGTCGCGATGTGCACCGGCTCGATCACCATGCTCAGTCCCACGACAATCAGCCAGCCTTGCAAGCCTTGCAGGTCGGGCGCCGGTTTGCTCATGTGCCATTTCTTTCGTTGGTGGGGCGATCCGGTATCTTAGGCGATGAGCAGCCCGCATGCCAGCAACGACGGTTGATGTGCCGTCCGGCGTCGCCGGAGCGACGACCGATTGCTGTTGCCGGCCGGGCACGCTCAGCGTGCTGTGCGGGCACAGGCGCGCCGCTGATGCCGGCCAAACCACCCCGCCATCGTCTCCCGTAGTCTCGATTCAGGTCCAGGTGACGCTCCGTGCGTACCTGCCTGTCCCCTTCAAGGGGTATGAGGAGAAGAAAATGGCAAAGCAAGCAATGTGGGTTCCTGGCTACGTGGCGCAGGTCGAAATTCCCGGCAACAGCCGTTTGCGTCTGGTCAACGGCGTGGCATGGACCGATGTGACTGGCTTGAAGGTCGGCTATGGCGCGATCTTCCGCGGCATTGGCGGCCAGGGCAACTGGTTTCACTTCGCTATTCCCACGCCGGTGATCACCGACGACAAACGGGTGCGCCTGGACCGCGCGTTCGTCCTGTACAACGCCGACGCTGGCGCGCGCGTGGAATCGGCCCATATCTGGGACGGCCCGAACAATGTGCGTCGCTATGATGGCCTGAGCAACACCGGCAACCACGGCAGCGGCATCGATGCGGCCAACAGCTGGGCCGGCGGCGGCGGTAACGTGTTCTGGGGCATTGGCATCTCGATCTTCGTGCGCTTCACCAACGATGCCAACATCCACTTCACCACGGCCGGCGCCGACTTCATCTCCTGATGGGGCGGGCGGACCCGGGCCGCTTAATAATAGTACTTGGTGGCCTTGGTCCATTTACTCGCCGGATACAGCTTGTGCGCCACGTCGTACGCCTCGCGCGAGTAGCGGGCGCGCAACTGTTTTTCTTCCGGCACGGCGCTCCCGTACGGACATTCCATGCGGGTCGATGCCACCAGGAAGTGCAGCGCTTTCGGCGCCTCTTCGTCGGCCGGTCTGGTGCGCGCCCATTGCAGCAGGGTGGGGGCCAGGAACTCGCTGCGCAGCGGCAGGCGCAGCAGCGCTTCCTGCTCCTTGGCCGCTTCCAAGGTGCGCTGCGGGCTCAGGAAGCGCGGCGGCGGCATCACCACGTGCGGCGCCGCCGGCGCCTGGCCTGAGGACCGGTCGCAGCCCCAGTAGCGCGTCTTGTCCTCCTTGTCGAACACCGACGGTTGCAGTTCCGGCGTGTTGACCAGGATCAGCGCGCCCGCCACCTTGCGCTCGGCGCCGCTCGCCGCCTTGCGGTAGCGCGCATATAAATGCGCGGTGCTCTTGCGCGGTTTGGCGACCGCGTCGAGCAGCGCCAGCGCGCTCTCTTCGTCGCCGGCGATCAGGGCGCGCGTCAGCATGCTCTCTTCCAGTGCCGGTTTCCAGGCCGGCGGCAACAGCGGGTGTTTGAGCAGCAGCTTCAGTTCGGCCATCGGCAAGTGGCGCCAGAGCGCAATGCCGAAGTCGTCGTCGGTCTCGGCCGCGCCGGCCGGAGCCGGCGCCGCGTCGATGGCTTCGCCGCGCTCGATCGGCTCGGGACGGCGCAGCGCCGCCTTCAGGAACTCGTCCATCGAACCGGCGGCGACCATCTTGAGCGCCAGGAAACGGTTGGTGGTGGCCACCGACATGTGCTTGCCCTGCGTTGCCAGCAAGCGCTCGATGTCCTTGTCGGCGCGCTCGCCCTGCTGCTCCGCCAATGCCAGCCGCGCCAGGTGGTATTGCAGGCTCTGGTACAGCGGATGGGTGGCCGGCACCGCCGCTGCCGCCTTGCGCTCGGCCGCCGTCAACGCGTTCGGACGCGCCAGCGACAGCAGGGGCGCCAGCCAGATCGGATCGCCTTGCTTGAGCCAGCTCTTGCGCAAGGCGTCGATAGCGCCGACCTGCTGCGTTTGCAGCAGCTTGCCGCGCTCCGGCGACCAGTCGTCGACCATCGTATCGGACTGCATGCTGGCAATCCACGCCGTCAGCGGTTCCTTGGCCGCCATGGTGACGCTGCGCGGCACCTTGTCCATCAGCACCAGGTAGTCGCTCAACATGCGCTGGGTATCCGGGCCGAACGGTTCCTTGTCGAGCGCGCGCGCCAGTACGGCCAGGCGCTCGGCCGGGTTCAGGCGCGCTTCGACCAGGCTCGCCATTTGCCGGGCCGGGGCCGATGCTTGTGCCAGCGCATCGAGTTCCTTTCTTGCTTGCGTCAGCGCTTCGATGCGGCCGCGCGCCGCCGGCTCGTCCTGACGCAGCGGAAACTCCAGCGTGGCCTTGCGGATCAGCGCGCGCGCCGCCAGGTACGGCGCCAGTGCCCGCCATGGCGAGCCGGGCTGGCGCGCGATGTCCTGGAACTGCGTGCGCGCCTGGTCGAAGTTGCGCGCGTAAAAATTGGCCGCCGCCGTCTGGTAGGCGTGGTCGTGAAGCAGCCAGTCGGGAGCGCCGGCCGGCAGCGGCGGCGGCAGCTTGGCCACGCGTTTGGGCAGCGGCGTGCCGTACGCGTGGGGCGGTTCCTCGCAATTGGCGAATACCGCATCCTGGCCCTGCAGCCACAGCTTGATCCAGGCGTCGGGCTTGGCGCCGGCGCGCGCGGCCAGGGTGGCGCCGGCTTTCCTGAAGGCGTCCGGATGGCAATTCACATACGATTCGCTGTCGGCGGTTTCGGCCATCACCTCGATTCTGATGTCGGACGGCAGCTTCATCTGCGCGGCGAACGGCGCGCGCGCGGCCAGCCAGGCGTCTGAGCCATTGTTTTCTGATAACACGCTATCCCATGAACTGGCCTGGCCCACGTGCCAGGTGTTGATGCCGAGCGCGGCCACCTGCTGCTTGTTCAGCGGCCGCCCGCGCGCCGCCTGGTACGCCAGGTAGTGGTACACGCGCCAATAGCTGCCGGGTACCACGCCCAGGTTGCCGGCGGCGAACAGCTCGATGTTGGCGGGCTGGAATTCGGAGGCGAAGCGGCTGGTCTGGTAGTCGTCGCCACCGCTGGCCGAGGCCGGCGCGGCGCACATCCACAGCAGGGTGGACGCAAGCAGGGAACAGGTGCGGGAAAGGCGCATGATTACAGTCTCGATGGAATGGTTGAACGGGGAGTGCCGCGCAGCGCCTGCCAGCGCGCGGCGCTCCAGGCTTGCGGCGAAAAATAGTAGCGGCGGCCTTCGCGCACCGCCATCATCGGTTCATCGGTCGAAAAGCCGATCGCCGCGCCGCAGCGCGCACGGGTAAAGCCGCGCTGTTGCAGCAGGCGCGCACGCAAGGTGTGCTGCTCCGCGCCCATGCGAAAGGCCATCGGCACCACTTCGTCGGCGGCGATGTCGTGCAGCCAGTAATCGTCCAGGCACCACGACGCCAGCGCGGTGACCGACAGCGCGATGGACGGGTCCAGGCGCGCGCGAATGGCGCCGATGGTACGCGCCAGGAACGGCCGCTGCGAGCGCCGCACCTCAAAATCGAGCTGCACCACCTTGCGGTTGGCCTGGGCGGCCAGGCGCAGCAGTTCGTCGGCCACGCGCGCCTCCTGCGCCTCGCTCAGCACGGGCGGCTGGCGCCACGCCATATCCACATGCAGCACCGGCACGCGCGCAGCGCCAGGCGCCAGCAGCAGCGGCGTGGCGCGCCGGTAGATGCGGGCTTCGTCGCCCTGCAGCAGCACGCTCGAAGCCACATAGGCCACGCCCACGTCCGCCGGCAGCCAGCGCAAGTCTTCCGGGCGCTCCCACGCCCACACCAGCTCAAGGGGCAGGGCGGCCAGCGCCGGATGGACAGGGCGCATCGCGCTGGCGCTGCTGTCCATCCGCAGCGGCAGCAGCGCAAGGGAAGTCAACAGAAGCGCGAGTAGGCGTTGCATGATCGGTCTTGGCGGCGTGAAGTGGGCCAGATTTTACTCCCAGTTACGCCGGCTTGCTCCGGAAGAAACACTCCCACGCAATACGATTGGTATCCGTTGTTAACTTAGCGACAATATGAACATTCCCGCAATACAATAGCTTGCACCATCCCATCAGTTCACCCTCACCATGGAGTCCTGCATGTCCTTCTACTCATCTCGCCAGTTGCGCTTCCTGCTGTTCTCGGCCGGTATCCTGTGTTCGCCCGCGTATGCCGACTGGGCCATCGGCGCGTCGCTGAACATGGTGCGCCCCGCGCCCGAGGGCGACCAGGTGCAAGGGCAGAATCCGCCCAGCTTCACCTGGGCACAAAAATTCATCAACGGAAAGCCGGCCTCCGGCTATGAAGTGGAAGTGACGGGCGAAAACGGCAAGGCACGGCGCTTTGCGGTCACGCGCAACTGGCTCCTGCCCGATGCGCCTTTTTCATCCGACAGTTACACCTGGCGCGTGCGCGCCAAGGAAGATACGGTCTGGACCGACCCGCGCAAGTTCCGGATCGACGCCGCCGCCTCGCTGCCCTTCATCGTGCCGAACGAAGCGGCGGTCAAGAGAGTCATCCGTGCGCGCCCTCCGGTGCGCTCCCTGCCGGGCGAGCTGGCCACCAATCCCTTCCTGCCGCTGCCGCCCGAGCGCATGAAGTTGCGCGCCACCCTGCAAAATGACGTCACGGTCAACACCGGCAAGCTGCCCATCCCGCTCGATGCCCGTTGGCCGCACCGCTATTCCAATCCGCGCACCCCCGAATACATCGCCCAGACCGTCGAGATCCGCCATGCGATCGGCGCGCTCGCCCGCCAGCTGGAAGTCGCAGCCCTGCTATGGCGCGTGCGCAGCACCGACACGGCGGCCGTGGCCGCGGCCAACCGCGCCGAAGCGATCAAGCGCGGCAATGAACTGGCCGCCCTCGATCCGGAGGGGCCGACCAGCTACGTGAACCAGGACCAGGCCACGCGCGTGATCGCGCTGAACCTGATCAAGGCGGTCGACCTGCTCGGCGCCGATCTCGACGACACGACCCGTGCGCGCTGGCTCAAGTCGGCGGAACAGCGCAGCGCCGTCATCTACGCCAGCATATCCGGCAACAACGGCCGGCTCGACCAGTATCCCTTCAACTCGCACGGCAGCACCAACTACGGCATGCTGAGCGCCATCGCCACCCTGGCGCTGGACCGCATCCCGGCTGCGGAAACCTGGTTCGACTACGCCTTCCGAGGCTATGCCAACTCGATTTCGCCATGGGGCGGCGCGGACGGCGGTTATGCCAACGGCACCGCCTATGGCGAATACAGCGCCGACGGCTTTGCCCAGACCTGGCTGCCGATCGCCGCCGCCAGCGGCGTGAACCTGTTCGCCAAGCCATGGTCGATCAACTTCGCCCAATTCATGGCGCACTTCGACCCGGCCGGTTCGCCCACCCACGTGTTCGGCGACGAGCACGAGATTGTCCCGGTGCCGTACCTGCTCAAGTCGTATGCCCAGCTGGTGCCGTCGCCGGTGGCGGCCTGGTACGCGCAAACGCTGGGCGAGCGGGTCAACGCGCTGACCGGCTTGCAGGCGCCGTTGACCCCGCCGGGCGCGATCGTGCCGGCGCCGCCGGCGGACGCGGCGCAATATCCGAGCATCGGCTGGGTGGCCATGCACAGCAAGATCACCGACCCGGCCGACAAGCGCACCTCGGTCTACTTCAAATCGAGCCCGTACGGCTCGTACAACCACAGCCACGCCGACCAGAACAGCCTGGTGATCAACAGCGGCGGACGCCAACTGCTGATCGAAGCCGGCAAGGGCGACAGCTTCGCCTCGGCGCAGGCGGGCGCCTGGTATCGCCAGACCCGCGCGCACAACGCCGTCACCTACGATGGCGGCGTCGGCCAGCAGCTGGGCCTTGAGGACGGCGCGCAGTCGCTCGGCTGGAACGGCGCTATCTCGGACTTCCGCACCACCCCCACGCTCGACAGCGTGACCGGCACCGCCACCGCCGCCTACGGCAGCACCATCACGTCGGCAGTACGCCGGGTGTGGTACCTGCGCGGGAAAGACGTGGTGATCGTGCGCGACAAGCTCAGCTCCGCGGTGCCGCGCATCTTCGAGTGGAACATGCACGCGGTCTCGAACATGGACCTGAGCGGCGACGGAGTGGTCAGGATCGTCAACCAGAACGCCAGCCTGTGCCTGCGCCCGATGACGCAGGGCGGCTTTGTCTACTTCGATGCGCCGAACATCGCGGCCGGGCCGAAGCAGGTGCACGGCGCCTTCCAGACCCCGGCGGCAGTCAAGAACGCCGAGTTCCTGATGGTGATCGATATCGGCTGCAAGAACCGCCCGGTGACGCTCGGGGGCAGCCGCGAGCTGCCGGTGCTGACGGTCGATGGCCAGCAAGTGCCCTTGAACTGATGCCGTTGAGCTGAAGCGGCCGCCGGCTCCGTGCGTCATCGAACGGAGCCGGCTCCACGATCGTGGCAATCTCGATAGTGTGGGCGCACGCCGCCTCTTACCATCGGAGAAAACCATGTCAGACAGTCCGCTCGAACCCAATCCCCAAGACTACGACCGCATCAACGTGAACGTGGAGGCCGAACTGGTCTATTGGACCAAGCAGTTCGGCGTGCCCCGCGCGCGCCTGGCCGAGGCGATCGAACAGGTCGGCCCGCGCGTGGTCGACTTGCAGAAGTTCCTGGGCATTGCGGTCATCGGGACCGATTAGGCACCGGCGCGACCGCGCGTCATCGCTCGTTAGCGGCGTGCCGCCAGCAAGCCGGCGCCCGCACCGGCCAACAGCGCAGCGCAGCTGCGGTTGAAGATGCGCTGGCCGCGCGGGCGGGCGAACCAGCGGCGCAGGTGCACGCCCATGTAGGCGTAGGCGGCAATCGCAATCAGTTCGAGCAGCAGGAACAGGGTGCCCAGCACGGCGAACTGCGGCGCGGATGCGTCGGCGGGGCTGACGAATTGCGGCAGGAATGCCGTGAAGATCAGGATCGCCTTCGGATTGCCGGCGGCGACCAGGAACTCCTGGCGCGCGAGCCCGAACAGGCCGACCGCCGGGGTGTGCGCGTCTGCCTCTGCGGCGGCGGGGGCGCGCCAAAGCTGCACGGCGAGGTAGAACAGATAGGCCGCGCCGACGATCTTGATCGCGTAGAACAGCAGTTCGGACGTGTGCAAAATGACCGCCAGGCCGGCCGATGCGAGCAGCAACATGCCGGAAAATGCCAGCAGCCTGCCCAATCCCGCGGCGCACGACTGGCGAAAGCCGTAGCGCGTTGCGTTGCTCAGCGAGAGCAGGTTGTTCGGGCCGGGCGCCATGTTCAGCGCGAAGCAGGCGGGAACGAACAGGGTCAGCGTGGCTGCGTCCATGTGATTTTCCTTGATGGCGATGGCGGGATCAATACCTAAAAGGTATCACATAAACGGTATTGGACCGTCGCGGCCGCCGGCGATACAGTCGTTCCATCAACCACACCAGGAGAACACGATGGACAACGACCGTTACACGCGCGGCTGGGACAAGCTGCTGGAAATCGATGGCGAACAGGGTGAGCGGGTTATCGCCAGCCTGGCTGGTATTGCGCCCGACTTTGGCCGGCTGCTGATTGAATTCGGCTTTGGCGATATCTATTCGCGTCCGGGGCTCGATTTGCGCTCGCGCGAGATCGCCACCATCGCCGCCCTGTGCGCGCTCGGCACGGCGGCGCCGCAACTGCGGGTGCACATCCACGGCGCGCTCAATGTCGGCTGCACGCGTGAGGAAGTAGTCGAGGTGATGATGCAGATGGCGCTGTACGCCGGCTTTCCGGCGGCGCTCAACGGCCTGTTCGCGGCAAAGGAAGTCTTCGCCGAACGCGCTACATCTGCTTGAACTGCTCGGCGTAATTGCGGCTGACGGTCAGCTGCTCGCGCCGCTCCTTGAGCTTGACCACGAGGCGCCCACGGAAGTCGGTGTGGGTGCCGGCCACCGATTTGGCGGCCACGATCACGCTGCGGTGAATCTGCCAGAAGCGCGCTTCGTCGAGCTGTTCGCGCAGTTTGCTCAGCGGCGTGCGGATCAGGCATTCGCCTTCCTGCAAAAACACGCTGGTGTACTTGTCGTTGCTCTGGAAGTAAATGACTTCGTCGATGGCGATCAGGCGCGTTTCGTCGCCATGCGCGGCGCGGATCCATTGCAGCGGGGCTGGGGCCGGCGCCGCATTGACCGGCGCGGCCAGTTGCTGCAGAAGCGCGCGCAAGGCGTCGGGCGCCACCACCGGCGCCGGCGCGCGCAGCGCCAGTTTGAGCTTGGCGACGGTCTTGGCCAGGCGCTCCACCGTGGTGGGCTTGAGCAGGTAGTCGAGCGCCGCGTGTTCGAAGGCTTCCACCGCATACTCGTGATGCGCGGTGACGAAGACGATGTGCGGCGCCTTGCCGTCGGATGTCAAGCGCTGCGCCAGATCGAGGCCGTTCAGGCCGGGCATCTGGATGTCGAGGAAGACCACGTCGGGCGCCAGTTCGTCGATCAGGCGCAGCGCCTCGATGCCGTTGCCGGCCTTGCCGGCGATGCGCAACTGCGGCCAGGCCGCGGCCAGCTGCGTTTGCAGGTAGTCGAGCAGGTGCGGTTCGTCGTCCGCTATCAGGGCGCGTGGATGGTCGATGGCAGCGTCTCTTTCAGTGGCAGCAGCAGGCGCACGGTAATCCCGCACGGTTCATTTTCGAGTAATTGTACCTGAGCCGAAGGGCCATAAACACTGCGCAGGCGCGCGCGCAGGTTGGACAGCCCGACCCCGCCGCCCGGCTTGGGCGGGGCATTTCCCTGCCCCAGGCCCGCGCCGGTGTCGCTCACTTCGATGCATAGCCGCTCATCGCGGCAGGTGGCGCGGATGACGATCTCGCCGCCGTCGACCTTCGGTTCAAGCCCGTGCGCGACGGCGTTTTCGACCACCGGCTGCAAGAGCATGGGCGGCATGGGAATGTCGCGGCAGCCGTCGGCCTCGATACGGTACGACAGGCGCGCGCCCATGCGCACCGCCAGCACGTCCAGGTAGGCGGCCACCAGGTCGAGTTCCGCGCCCAGCGTGGCCTGGTCGGCGCGGCTGGCGGCCAGGCTGGCGCGCAGGTAGTCGATGAAGCGTTCGAGCATGTGGCGGGCGTGGGCCGGATTGGTGTCGATCAGGCCGACCACGTTGGCCAGGGTATTGTATAAAAAATGCGGCTCGATCTGGGCTTGCAGCGCGCGCAGGCGGGCTTCGGCCAGCAGCTGGGCGGCGCCGGCAATCTGTTCGCCCTGGCGCGCGGCCAGGGTTTCGGTGGCGATGCGGCGCTCGCCGCTGACCAGCACGACCACCATGATCAGGGCCGCGAACAGCGCAAACGGCAGCAGCGGCGCCAGGTCCGCGCCGCCGGTCAGGTAGCGCAGTGGATTGACGCCCCTGAGCAGCCCATTGCCGATGGCGATACCGGCGACCACGCACAAGCTCACCGTGACGACGTGGTACAGCACGCGCGGCAGCCCGGCAAGGCGCGACGGCCAGCCCCGCAGAACATGGTCGCCGCCGCTCAGCACCGCGTGGATCAGGTAACCGACCACGTTCGAAATGACCAGCGTCGGCCCGAAAAAATCGAGGAAACCGCGCCGCTCGCCCCTGAACAGCATGTTCGCCGCCGTCAGGAAGAGGGCAATCAGGAAGTTCCAGATGCCGGTATAAACCAGGTCGCGCCACGGCGAACAGGGCCAGCGCCGGAACAGCGGGATCGCGTCGAGCGGGTGCGACGAGGTATGCGGGGGACTTTGTATCATCGTGTTCAGGCAGCTAAAAAATTACCATGGAAGCAGTGCGGCGCGCGGTAGGGCAAACGCGCCAGGGCCACAGGGCCATCCTTGACGCGGGCGGCGTCGAACACGCTCAATACGGTCTGTCCGCGCTTGGTGTCCTGCGCCACGCCGACCAGGTAGCCGTCGGTTTCAGAACGGGCGTTGGCGCGCGGGACCAGCACGTGCTCTTCCACCTGCCAGCCGGCGTCGAAACGATAGCTGTCCGCCTTGCCGGTGTCCGTGCCGACCAGGTTGACGGTGTCGAGAACAATCTCCGCGTTGCGCGCTGAACTGCTCAATAACGCAAGCTGGCGGTGGCGGTTTGATACCACCTGCGGCATCACGCGCGGGAATTCGCTGGCGCCGAACAAGCGCGCCGTCGTCGCACGGCCGCTTGCGTAATCGAGCGTGACCTGGGCCGCGAAGCCGCGCGTGGGCAGGTTCTTCTGGCGTTCCCCGCTCATCACGCGGCCGACTTCGTGCAGCGCATCGCCCTCGTGCAGCACCACGTCGAAGCGGGTGGTGGCGCCGTCATCGAAGGCATTCCCGAAGTGGAAAACCATGTGCGGCGGCAGTTCGAACACCTGGCGTACTTCCAGCGTCGCCTTCGATACCACGACCACGCGCAGCGGACGCGCGCTGGCGCCGCTGCCGGCCCAATGGTGCTGCTCGGCGAAGCTCTGGTCCTCTGCACGCACCATGTCGTACGGCGGAATGAGGAAGATCAGGTGCTTCGCACTGACCACGAAGTCGTGCACCATCGCCAGTTGCGGCACCGTGACCATGGCGGTGTTCATCACCTTGCCGTCGGCGCCGATGCGGTACAGGGCCAGCTTGTCGCCGCCGGGCAGGGCGCCGAAATTCCACATGCCGCCACTTGGCTCAATCTTGGGGTGGGCCGAAAACGGCATCGACTTCATGTCCTCGTTCCAGGTCTTGATGCCGATCGTGGCCAGGGTGCTTGGGTCGACCTCGGTGGCCGAGCCGCCTTCCCACAGCGCGTATACGCGGCCGTTGAAGGGCAGCAGGTTGGTGTTGGCGGCGTTCATGGTGTCATTGGTCTTGACGCCGCGCCGGCCGACGTACGTGCCAAAGGACGGGTAGAGAAACTGGCCGGCGGCGTTCTCTTCGCCGAAGCGCTCGGTCTCGACGAATTTGCCGATGTGGCTTACCTTGCCGTCGGCGATTTGCCAGCGCTGGGCGAAGCCGTCGCCGTCGAACCAGTGGTGATGGCGCTCGCCGCCCAGTTCAAAACGTCCCGGCCCATTGCGGAAGAAGACGCCGTTCAGGTCTTGCGGGATGCGGCCCGTGACCCGCGCCGCGCCGGACTGGCGACCCACCGTGTCGGCGTACACCGCCAGCGTGGGGTCGCGCTTGAGCGCCGCGTGGAAGCGCTGGTAGGTGGCGGCATCGGCGATGGCGCTGCCGGGAACGAGGCCGAGGGCGGCCAGGCCGGCGGCGGAAGTGAGGAAGGTGCGGCGTTGCATGGCGGTCTCCGGCTTAGTGTTTCAGGCTGACGGTGGCGTCCAGGCCGGCCGCTGGCAGGGTGAATCGGGCGTCGTCGAATTTGGGCGGGCCCATTTTACCGAAGGCGTTGTTACTGAAGGTGTAGTCCTCGGTCGGGATGGCCATCATGTTGGCATCCATTTTGCCATTGCCGTTGGCATCGTGGAAGATGGCATAGGCGTAGTCGCCTGCTGGCAGGTCCTTGACGACGATGGTGGTGCTGCCCTTGACGGCTTTTTCGCCGGTGGCGCTCACCGGTTTTTTCAGGAAGGTGCCGGTCGAATTGTACAAGGCGACTTGCAGGGTGCCGTCGCTGCTACCCACGTCGTCGATGCGGATGGTGAGACTGGCGGCGCCGGCCAGGGAGGCTGTCAGCAGGGCGGTGGCGCAGAAGGCGGTGGCGATCAGGTGGCGCATGGTGTTCTCCGGTGGGTTTGTCGTTGCGATGAAGTGACTTTATCGGCAACGCAGCCGGAACAGGGAGGCATGCGACGAAATGCGCGAAAGCGGCGCGAAATGCAGCGGGACGGCGCCAAATGCAGCGCGGCGCAGGGGACTGCGCCGCGGGCGATCTTTTCAGCGGATGGTATCGAGCGCGTATTCGGCCGAGCGCAAGGCGTCGCGCGTGCTCTGCATGCTGCGGTCGATCTCGCGCAGTTCATTGCGCACGTCGCGCCGGCGTTCGTCGAACTCCCTGCGAATGCGTTTGCGCTCGTCGTCCTTGTCGGTGGCCGCCAGCTGCTTCGATTCTTCCTTGTCGGCGTCGCGCAGGCGCTGTTGCAGGCGCTCGCTGCGGCTGTCGAACGCGCCGATCTGGCTGCGCAAGGTGTACACCGCGTAGCCGGCCTGGTGGCGGCGGCGGAATTCGAAGTCGAGCGGTGCGGGGCAGACGCCGGCATACGAGGTGCCGTTCAGGCCGAGCGGCGCCGCGTTCTCCAGCCGGCAAAAGGTCTGCAAGCCACGTTCCCGGCCGGCGATGTAGCTGGCCGAATCGACCGTCGTTCCGGCCTTGGAGCATGATTTAGCGTGGTCGTCCAGCATGGACATGGTCTTGCCGGCGAGGCCGTCGCGCATGCCGATCTCGTTCCAGTTGGCCGACTTGCATTCGCCGGGCGTCATCGTGTCGCAGCCGGACATGAGCGCCGTCACCAATAGGGCAGCCATCGGTCCAATCAGTTTGTTTACCATCGTTGCCTCCGCAAATGTCATCTCAAACGATGCTACCATGACAACGCTGCTGCAAGGGGCACGCACCGCAAAAAGCCGCGCGCCGTGTGGATGGAAACGCACGTAGGACCGGCCGGCGGCGCCGGTCCGCTCAGTGCAGCCTGACCGACGGCGAGAGCTTCTGGCGAATCCAGTCCGCCACCGTCTGCGCCGACATGCGCACCACACCGTGCAGCGCCACCTGGTGCTTGCGGTACATGAGGCTATACAGGAGCCGCGCCAGCGCGCCGCCGACGGCGTATTTTTGTCCCGACGAGCGCGTGAGCACGCCCACCGCCGCCAGCGGCCCGAGCGACACCAGCGAGCCGTAGTCGCGGTAGGCGAACGGCGCGTTTGAGGGCGACGCCTGGCCCAGCACCTGCGCCAGGTACAAGGCTTGCTGGTGCGCCGCCTGCGCGCGCGGCGGCACCTTGCCGAGGATGGGACAGACAAAATTGGCGCAGTCGCCGATCGCATACACGTTTGGATCGTCCAGCGCCTGCAGCGACGGCGCCACCGCAATCTGGCGCAGGCGGTTGGTACTCAGGCCGAGCGTGGCGCACAGCGGTGGCGCTTCCACGCCGGCGGCCCACAAGGTGATCGCCGACGGATAGGTACAGCCTTCGGTATCGACCACCGATCCGGCGTCGACGCGGGCGACGGCGGTGTCGAGCAGCACCTTGATGCCCAGCGCGCGCAGGTGGCGCGCGGCGCGCTTGGACAGGCGCGGGTGCAGATGCGGCAGCAGCAGCGAGCCGCGTTCCAGGATGCGGATGCGCACGTGGCGCACCGGGTCCATCGCATGCACGTTGTAGCGGGCCAGGGTGCGCGCGCTATGGCTCAATTCCGCCGCCAGTTCCACCCCGGTGGCGCCGCCGCCCACGATCACGATGTCGATGCCCGGGTTTTGCGCGCCGGCCGCCTGGCGCGCGCTGGCCTGGATGCAGCCGTCGACGAAGCGCTGGCGGAACGTTTCTGCCTGCGCCACGTCGTCCAGCGTCAGCACGTGCTGCTCGGCGCCGGGCACGCCGAAGAAGTTGGTCACCGATCCCAGGGCCAGCACCAGCTTGTCGTAGCCGATCGAGCGCGCGGGCAGCACTTCGGCGCCGTCGTCGGCGATCCACGGCGCCAGTGACACGCGCTTCATGTCGCGGTCCACGCCCAGCACTTCGCCGCGCGCGAATTCGAAGCCGTGTTCGGCCGCCTGGGCCGCGTAGTCGATCGCCATGACCTGCGGATCGTGCTTGCCCGAGGCGACCGTATGCAGCAGGGGCTTCCAGAAATGGGTGGGCCAGCGGTCGACCAGCACGACGCGTGCGCATCCGGTTTTGGCTGCGCTGTTGCCGAGCCGGGTCGCCAGCTCGAGTCCTCCGGCGCCGCCGCCGACGATGACGATGGTTTCCATTGTGTCTCCTCCTGTAGGTGTCGCGAATTTGAAAGGGCGTTGACCAGCTGTCAATATAGAGTGATGCGACACAAAAGAAAAATCAGACATTTACCGGTATTCATAAGGCAAGGCTAATGCATATGCATGCACGGGCGCAGTGTTGGTAGCGCATGCCGTGGCCGAAAGTATCCTTTGGCGCTACGTTTCAGGCCGGTTTCCGGTACGCGGGAGGATTCGGTGGTGCTGCTTTAGAAACGTTGCGACACTCCGCCCCGTCGTTTCAACATTCGAGCAAACGCCACTTCATTTCACTCTCAAGGACCATCCCATGCCCCGTTTATCCGCCGCCGCCATCCTCCTGCTCAGCGCCATCGCGCCAGCCGTTCACGCCGAAAAACTGGTGGCCGAGACGCCACCTGGCCAATCGACCATGACCGTGGGGCTGGGCGCCGCCGTGGTGCCCGAATACATGGGCAGCGACAAGGGGCGCGCGGTGCCGGTGATCGTGCTCGACTACCAGCACGCCAGCGGCTTTTTCGCCAGCACCGTGAGCGGCATCGGCTACAAGACCAAGACCGGTCCGCTGGCCTTCTCCGCCGCATTGGGGGTTGCCGGCAGCCGCAGCGACCGTAATCACGGCCTCTCCAGGGGCTCGGATGCGCTCAAGGGCATGGGCGAGATCAAGTCGTCGGCCATTGGCGCTTTCGGCGTCGGTTATGAATTCGACGGCGGCATCGGCGTCGGCCTGCGCGCCATGGTGGCGTTGACCCACCGGGAGCGCGGCAACAGCTATGAATTGGGCGCGCAGGCGCCGTTGCTCAAGAGCGAAGCGAACCAGGTGGGCATGTTCGTATCGGCCACCTACAGCGACAAGAAGAACATGCAGGCTTTTTACGGCGTGACCGCGGCCCAGAGCTTGAACTCCAGCTACAAGAGCTACGACACCAAGGCCGGCTTCTCGCGCGTGAACGTGGGCGTGAACTGGAACCATAAGCTGAACAAGCAGTGGTCGGTGAACTCCACGGCCGGCGTGGTCAGCCTGCTGGGCGACGCCGCGGACAGCCCGCTGACCAAGCGCAAGACCGCGCCGCTGCTGGCCGTGACGGTGAACTACGCGTTCTGACGTGCCGCGCCAACTGGTCTATCATGGCGGGACGGTACAGGATTTGTCGCGTAACCCACCAATCGATAGGGAATAGCTTATGTATCACGCCAGCTTTCGCCAGCTCCAGTCCCTGGTCCTCGTGGCGCGCCACGAGAGCGTGTCGAAAGCGGCGGAGGCCATGCACGTGACGCAGCCGGCGGTATCGCTGCAACTGCGCACGCTGGAAAATATCACCGGCGTCGCACTCACGCGCAAGGATGGGCGCGGCATCCAGCTGACGGCGGCGGGCGAGGTGATGGTCGATTTCGCCGAGCGCATCCTGCGCCTGTGGGAGCACGCCGGCGACGAGCTGGCGGCGCTGCACGGCGTCACCAGCGGCACCTTGCGCATCGGTGCGGTCACCACGGCCGAACATCTGCTGCCGCCGCTGCTGGTGCCGTTCACGCTCGAGCGGCCCGACGTGCGCCTCAAACTCCAGGTGGGCAACCGCGTCGAAATCGTCAACATGCTGGCGCGCCAGGAGATCGACGTGGCCATCATGGGCACGCCGCCGCGCGAACTGCGCACCAACGCGGCCCGGTTTGCGCGTCATCCGATGGGTTTCGTGGCAAGTGCCGATCACCCCTTGATGAAAAAGCGCAAGCTGACCCTGGCCGACGTGGTGGGCGCCAACCTGCTGGTGCGCGAACGCGGATCGGGCACGCGTACCGCTGTCGAACGCCTGTTCAAGCAGGGCGGGCACGCGCTCAATTTCGGTTCCGAAGTTTCGTCCAACGAAGCGATCAAGCGCATGGTGTCGGCCGGACTGGGCGTGGGTTTCTTGTCGGTGCACGCCTGCGCGCTGGAATTCAAATCGGGCCTGTTACGCATGCTGCCGCTCAAGGGCAACCCGGTCGACGCCGACTGGCAGGTGATGCACCTGGCCGGCCAGCCGATACCCAAGGTGGCAGCGGCCTTCCAGGATTTTGTGATCGAGCATGGGCAGGCGCTGGTCAGCAGCGAGCTGGAAGGTTTTTACCAGCGCAGTGCCGGCTAGCCTACAGGCCCGCGTCCGTCAGCACCGCTTCGATCCGCCGCAGCGCCTGGAGCTGGTACGAGGCGTCGCCCGACGGATTGTTTTCGTCCAGCTTATTCATCATCACCGCGTAACTGACGCCCGACGGCAGTTGGCGCAGCACGGTTGCCACGCCCGGATCGGCGCCGCTGAATCCTCCATTATTTTTCGCGCCGGCCAGCGGCACGCCGTCCGGGATGCGGTAGTGCGCCGCGAACATCGCCATCGCCTTCGCCGTGGAGATGACCTGGCCGGCTGCGACCCAGTTGTCGGCCCGGATGGCGCCGTCGAGCGCCAGGACGGTGGTGCCGGGCACGAAGACGCTCGGCGCCGTCACCGTCGTGATGTAATCCGGTGAGCGCGGATGACGATCGCGCAGCAGCGAGCGCATGGCCTCGAAGTCGCTCTGCGCAATACCGATCGGCCCCATGATCCTGTCTTGGACGTACTGTACGTAGCCCGACCCGGATGCCTTTTCGATGATCTGTCCAAGTAACAGATAGCCAAAATTCGCATACGCCGTTCGGGTACCCGGGGAAAAATCGAGCTCGCGCCCCATGACGAAGCGAATGATATCGTCCTGTCGCGGCGGCGCCGGTAAACCAAGCACCTGCATGATATCGAACTCGGACACCATCGGGTCGCCGCTGATGTCGGCATCCCAACCTCCCTGATGCTCCAGCAGGTGCGCGATGGTGATCCCGGCGACGCGCGCGTCGGGCGCCGTGGGCAGCAGCTCGCGCGCCAGCCAGCACGGTGCGTTCGCCCCGGTACAGAACACATGGTCGGTGAGGGCCAGTTTGCGCTCGCGCGCCAATGTCCGGATCGCGGCGGCGGTGACCGGCTTGACGATGCTGGCGGTGATGAACATGGCATCGGCCGGCAGGGGAACCTGGCGCGCGCTGTCGCGATGGCCGTAGCCACGCTCGGTGAGCATGACGCCATCCTTGGCCACCGCCACCGTGGCCGCGGTGATCCCGTTGGCGGCCATGAAGGGCGTCATGGCGGCGTCGAGCTTGCCGTTCAGGTCGGCGCTGCAAGCGAGCAGTTCGGCCACCGATACGCCGGGGTGGCGTGCCACGCAACCGAGCGATTGGCCGGCATTCGACGCCGTATCACCAGCGCCGCCGCCGCATCCGGCCAGCATGGCGATCAGGGCCACGCCGCAGAACGACTGCGCGGCGCCAGGTAGATAAGATAACAATGTCATGCGACTTCCTCGTCGGATCAAAAGAAGACGCCATTATTGCAATTGCAATCTTTTCCAAATCTTAAGACCGGCCCACCTATAATGCGCGATGCACATACTGATCATTGAAGACGATCTCGACCTCGGCCGAGCCCTGCAGAAAGCGCTCAAGCTGGAAGGCTTCAGCAGCGAGTGGCTGCGCCGCGCCGTCGATGCGCCGCGCACGTTCGAGGGCCTGCATTACGCCTGCATCCTGCTCGACCTGTCGCTGCCGGACGGCGACGGACAGGCGCTGCTGGCGCGCTGGCGCGGCGACGGAGTGGCCATTCCCATCATTATCATGACCGCGCGCGTCGCCTTGGAAGAGCGCATCGCGGGGCTCGACGGCGGAGCCGACGATTTTTTAGTCAAGCCGTTCGCCACGGTGGAACTGGCCTCGCGCATGCGCGCCGTGCTGCGCCGTTATGCGCAGCAGTCCCGGCAAGTGTGGACCATCGGCGAGCTCGAACTGGAGCCGAAGTCGTATCTGGCGCGGCTGGCGGGAAACCCCGTCGACCTGTCGCGCCGCGAATTCCAGCTGATGCTCGAACTGGCGCGCGAACCGGGCGTCGTGGTGTCGAAAAGCGCGCTGTCCGAGCGCCTTGAGCCGCTCGGCGAGCCGGTCAACTTCGGCGCGATCGACGTGCATATCTTTAACCTGCGCAGCAAGATAGGCGGCCACCGCATCCGCACCGTGCGCGGGGTGGGCTACATGCTCGTGCCATGATCGACATCCTGCGTCCCACGCTGGTCAGGCGCGTGGTCCTGTCGCTGCTGGTGGCGTTCGTCTCCGCCTGGATGCTGTTGTTGACGGTGATGTACATCGGCGCCAACGACCAGGCTGTGGAAGACAAGGGCATCGAGGATGTGGGACGGGGACTGGCCGCGTCGCTGGCGCGGCTCGACGATGCGGGGCAAGCGCGCGCCGTCGCCGCCGCCACATCGGAACAGATCGACCTGCTGTATCGCGCCAACGGCATTCCCGCGCTGATATTGATCCAGCTGAACGACCGGGATGGAACGCGCCTGTATTCGTCCCCCGCAGCCGGCGCCGCCCTGCTGGCCGGCGACACGGGCACGATGCGCACTGCACTTGTCGATGGCAGGACATTCCGGGTTTTTAAAGGCGTGGCCGGGCGCTGGTCGGTCTCCGTGGCCGGCTCGCGAGTGGACGACCGGTTTTTGCTGCTCTCGCTCGGGCGCGACCTGGTGTTTTACCTGCTGATCGCCTTGCCCTGCTTTGTGCTGCCGGTCTGGATCGCGGTCGCGCGCGGCATGCGCCCGCTGCAGCAATTGAGCAAGCGGATCGCCGCGCGCGGCATCGACGACATGTCGCCCACCGGCGTCGATCCGAAGTATGCCGAGTTAAAGCCGCTGGTGGGCGCGCTGGACCGCTTCCTTGCGCAACTGCGCGAAAAGATCGCCCGCGAACATGGCTTCGTCCACGATGCCGCGCATGAACTGCGCACGCCGATGGCGGTCATTTCGGCCCAAGCCCACGTGCTGGCGATCGAACCGGAACTGGCGGGGCGGCGCGAGGCGCAGCGCCATCTCGATCTGGCGCTTGCCCGCGCATCGCATCTGATTGCGCAGCTGCTGCAACTGGCGCGGGTGGACGGCACGCGCGCGGGCGAGACCAGTACCATCGACGTGGCGCATCTGCTGCGCCACGAACTGGCGCGGCTGGCGCCAGCGGCGATGGACAAGGGCATGGAACTGGCGCTGGAGGCGCCCGAGCGCTTGCCGTTCACACTCGAAGTGCATGCATTTCAATCGGTCCTGGACAACCTGCTCGATAACGCGCTGCGCTATGCGAAGGGCGGCGCCAATATTGTCGTCGAACTCGGTCAGGACGACGGCTGCCTGACGCTTGCCGTCACCGATGACGGACCGGGTATTGCGCAGGCGGACCTGGCGCATGTCTTCGAACGCTTTTACCGCGCCAGGTCGCAAGACACGACCGGCGCGGGCCTCGGCCTGGCGATCGTCAGGCAGGCCGCTTTGCGCATGAACGGCACGGTGACGCTGGCGCCAGGGCCGGGCGGGCGCGGTTGCCGCTTCGTGCTGCGGATCGCGGCGCCGGGTTGAGCGGTCCGTGGCGCGCACTATCTGGTGCACTGTGCCGTCGATCTCGTCTCTCTGTTTCTTAAACAGTCGATCCGGGCATGGACTACCGCGCGCTATCTCAAGAGCGCACTAACGGAACAAAAACTGCCTGGAGATGTCGAACATCAGGCTATTACCAGTTCACCTGCATATCTCTTGGACCATCCACGACATGAGCAAACCAACTCTATTTTCCGTCGCACAACGTGATCTTCCAGAATTGTTATCCGAAATTGGCGAACTGATCCGCCTATCGCGCCAGCGCACGCTGCGAGCCGTCGATACGATTCAGGTGCAAACCTGTTGGGAGGTCGGGCGGCATATTGTCGACTTTGAGCAGGGCGGCGCGGCGCGCCACTTATGGGCAGCGCCTGTTGCCGGAATTGGCCAAGGCGCTGACAGCGGAATTTGGCAAGGGATTCGATGATCGGAATCTACGCCATATGCGCAGTTTTTATTTGGCATTTCCAATTCGGGACGCACTGCGTACCGAATTGAGTTGGACACACTATCGCACATTGTTGCGGGTAGAAAGCGAATCGGCGCGCGCGTGGTACATGCATGAGGCGGCCGAGCAGAATTGGAGTTCGCGTGCGCTCGAGCGTCAGATCGGCACGCTGTACTACGAACGCCTGCTGGCCAGCCAGGACCGGGCAGCCGTCAAGCAGGAGGCCGGCGAAAAGGTGGCTGCGCTCAAAGGTGGACCGCGCGAATTCCTGCGCGATCCGGTTTTACTGGAGTTTCTCGGGCTGCCCGCAAGCGGAATCATGTTGGAGAGCGAGCTTGAGCATCCTTTGATGGATCAACTTCAGAGCTTCTTGCTCGAACTGGGCAAGGGCTTTGCGTTTGTCGCACGGCAGCAGCGCATCAGCACCGAGAGCCGCGATTTCTACGTCGATCTGGTGTTCTATAACCATTTGCTCAAGTGCTTTGTCATTTTCGATCTCAAGCGGGGGGAACTGAGTCATCAGGATATCGGGCAAACGGACATGTATGTCCGCATGTACGATGAACTCAAGCGCGGCCCGGACGACAATCCCACGGTGGGCATTATCCTGTGCACGCACAAAGATGCTTCTATCGTTCGTTACTCAGTTTTGAACGGCAATGAGCACTTGTTCGCCAGCAAATATCGATTTGTTTTGCCGACTGAGGAAGAGTTGCGTGCGGAACTCAAACGAACGGGCACGCAGTTTCATGACGCCCGGCCGTTCGATCATTGATTGCCGGGTTTGCCCTTCGCGGGATTCGCCAATTGGCAGCTCACATTTCCTTGATCACGAATTGCCGATGGTCAGAGATCGCCCTGGCCGTCGCGGGTGGTCAGCACGCGGTCGATCAGCCCATATTGCGCCCCCTGGTCGGCCGACATGTAGTTGTCGCGGTCCGAATCCTTTTCGATTTGGGCCAGCGTTTGGCCGGTGCGTTCGGCATAAATCGTGTTGAGGCGGTGGCGCAGGTACAGCACTTCGCGCGCCTGGATCTCGATGTCGGCGGCCACGCCTTGCGAGCCGCCGTGCGGCTGGTGCATCATGAGGCGGGCGTTGGGCAGGGCGTAGCGCTTGCCGATGGCGCCGGCCGCCAGCAGGAATGAGCCCATGCTGGCGGCGAAACCGGTGCACAGGGTCGACACGTCCGGTTTGATGAACTGCATCGTGTCGTAGACCGCCATGCCGGCATAGACGGAGCCGCCAGGCGAATTGATGTAGAGCGAAATATTCTTGTCGGGATTGTCCGATTCGAGGAACAGCAGTTGGGCGACGATCAGGTTGGCCGATTGTTCGGTCACTTCGCCCACCAAAAAAATCACGCGTTCCTTCAGCAGGCGCGAGTAAATGTCGAAGGCGCGCTCGCCGCGTCCTGTTTGTTCTATGACGGTGGGCACCAGGCCGAGCGCCTGGGGAAAAGTAAAAGTCATGATGGTCCTTTTGCGGTAGAGTTCAATCTCGGAGTCGATTCAACCCGCTTGACGCTTGCGGCCCGGTGCCGTGTGACAGGCTAAATATATTTAGCTGGCGTGTCACATCCGGGCAGTGCCGAGCGTCATGTGGCACCAGCACCAACAAAGGAGAATCCCGATGCCGCACACTACCGACACCGACGGCGCCCTGTTCGAACAGCTGCGCCCACGCTTGACAGCGATCAGCTTGCGCATCGTCGGCAGTACGGCGGAAGCCGAGGACGTCGTGCAGGATTGTTTTCTCAAGTGGCGAGGCGCCGAGCAGGCGACATTGGCGACGCCGGCGGCCTGGCTGACCACGGTCGTGCAGCACCAGTCGATCGACCGCCTGCGCCGGCGCGCCCGCGAGTCGGCGGCGGCGCACACCGCCATGGAACTGACGCCCGCCGCACCGCCCGTGCCGCCGGAAGATGGTTTGCTGCGCCGCGCCGAACTGGGCGAGGCGCTGGCCCGCCTGCTGGCATGCCTGTCGCCGTCCGAGCGCCTGGCGCTGGTCCTGCACGAGGTGTTCGAGTGCGACCATGCCGCCATCGCCGCGGCGCTCGGCACCAATGCCGTCAATGCTCGCCAGTACCTGGCGCGAGCGAGGCGCAGGCTGCGCGAGGTCGAGGTGGAAGTGCCGCCGGAACAGAAGCTCTGCCGCGAGCTGATACGCCGCTTCCAGGCCGCGATCAACGGCGTCGACGTGCCGGCGATGGTGACCTTGCTCGGTGACGAGCAGCCTGTGTCGGTGCACGAAGCGCCCCGGATGCGGGTCCACGCGGGTGCCTGTGCCAACGATGCGTCATACCGTCTCGCTTTGGCGGCCTAGGAGAACGTTGTCGGTAGTCAAATGAAAACGACCAAGATTTTTCAAAATGGAAATTCGCAGGCGGTTCACATTCCAGCTGAACTTGCCTACGAGCACCTCGGCATTGAACTGGAAATCGAGCGTATCGGGGACGAGCTGCGCATCCGCCCCGCGCGTCGGTCGCTTGCTGGTGTTCTGGCGAAATTCGCTCGATTTGAAGCTGATTTCATGGCTGCCGGACGCGGCGACCAGGAGCAGGAGGACCGGAATGCATGGCGCTTCATGTAGCGTTGGTAACGAATGCCTGACTGTATTCCTGCTTGGCTAAAGCATTGGCAAGAGCTGGTTAGCAGCGAGCTGAAAAGCAAGCGCATTGCCAACCAGCCTTGCCAGCGCTGGTGAAAGACGAGGAAATCTTCCCCGTCATCCTCAGACCATCAAAACCGCACGTTCACCGACATGTTGAACATTCGCCCCAGCTGGCTGAAATGCGAGCCATCGTAGGTCACGATCGGATAGCGGCCGTTAAACGTGATCAGGTTGACCTGGGTCTCGCGCGGTGTCATTCCGGTTTTCGGATCGCGGGTCGTGCTGGCCAGGATCTCGCTGCCCTTGGCGGTGTTGTTGACCGGTTTCAGCTCCCACTTCGGCAGCACGTCGAACAGGTTGTTGACGTTGAACGACAGGGTGGTGTTGTCGCTCAGCTGGTAGTTCAGCGAGAAGTCGGTCAGATTACGGGTCTTGAACTTGAGCTCCAGGTTCTCGTCCAGGCCCGCATTGCGGAACTGGGTCGGGCCGTACAAGGTGTTGTTGAGCGAGAAGTTGAACTTGCTGTAATCGAGGTCGAGGCCGAGCACCGTCTTGTGCTTCGGACGCGAGGTGAACATCAGCGCTTCCTGGGTCGCGTCGAGCACCGACTGGCGCGCGGCGGCAATCGCGGCCGGATTGTTGATCGCGCCGTCACGCTCGTTTTTGAGCGTGTAGTTACCCGACAGGTTCACCGCCAGCTTGCCGTCCAGGGCCGGGATGTTGCGGCGGCTGACCACGTAATCGATCCCCGACGTCTGGCTGTCGAGCGCATTGGCGAAGAAACTGAGCGAGACCACGCCGCCGGCGGCGAGGATCTTGTCCAGTTCCTGGGTCGCATCGCCCGTCGGCTTGATTTCCTTGCCCAGGATGATGCGGTCTTTCAGCGCAATGTGATAGTAGTCGAGCGTGATGCTGGTGTTGGCGTCGGGCGCGAGGCCCAGGCCCAGGGTGATGTTTTTCGACTTTTCCGCTTTCAGCTGCGGCACGTTGAGCGCGCGCGCTTCGGCCGACTGGTTATTGGTCAGTCCCGATACCTGGATGCCCGAACCGGCCACGAACGAGTACTGCTTCTTCTGGGTGTAAATCTGGTGCAGCGACGGCGCCCGGAAGCCGCTCGATAGCGAACCGCGCAAGGTGACCATGTCGCTCACCTTGTAGCGGGTACTGAGCTTGCCGACGGTGGCGTTGCCGAAGTCGCTGTACTTTTCGTAGCGCCCGGTCAGGTCGACCAGCCACTGCTTGCTGATGTCGAACATGCTGCCGCCGTAGACGCCGTAGTTCTTGCGGTCGGCCGAGAGGGCGTTCTCCGGCATGTTGCCGGCGTACGAATCGGCGCCGCCGGCGGTGTAGGACGCGAATTCGCCGGCGATGACGTCATACTTTTCCTTGCGCAGTTCGGTGCCGGCATACACGTTGACGGCCTCGCTGACCTGCCTGGACACGTCGGCGTTGACCACGGTGTGGCGAAAGCGCGTGCCGCCGGCGTCGAAGCTGGTCGGCGAACGCGGGCCCGGCGTCTTGCCCGCGGCAATGGCGTCGATGCGCGCATTTTCGATGCCGCGGTTGAGCGAGTTGTGCACTTCGTAAGCTTGCTTGTTGCCGCCGATGGTCAGGCTGACGTCGGCGTTCCAGTCGCCCAGCACGAACTTGGTGCCAAGCGTCGCGTTGTAGTCGTCCAGTTTGCCGATGAACTGCGGTCCATAGCCGGCATATGGCGTGCCGGCCGCGTGCAGCAGGCCGAAGTCGGTATCGCGCCAGTACGGCGTGCGGTAGTTGGCCACGCTGTCGACCTGCTTCTTGACGTAGGCCGCGTTGCCGTAAATGTTGAAGTCGTCGGTGATGTCGAGACGGCTGTTGACCAGGAACTTGTTGGCGCGCGTCTTGGGCGAGCCGTTGACGTTGCCGGCGGTGGGGTACTGGGCCAGGAACGGCAGCACGTCCTTTTGCAGGTTGGCGCCGAAGTCGGCGGCGTCGCCGCGTCCGTCCACGATGCCCGAACGTTCGGCCAGGCCGACCTTCGACACGTCGATGGTGTAGTTCACAAAACCCTTGTCGGACAGGCGGATGCCGTGGTTCAGGCTCAGGGCGCCCATCTTGCCGTCGCCTTCGCCGGTGGCGCCGGCGCGCGCGGTCAGGGAGCCGCCTTCGGGATTATCCTTGAGGATGATGTTGACCACGCCCGAAATCGCGTCCGAGCCGTATTGGGCCGAGGCGCCGTCGCGCAGCACTTCGATGCGCTTGATCGCGTCCTGCGGAATGGCGGAAATGTCGGAACCGCTTTCGCCGCGGCCGGGCGAGGTCTGGGTGTAGATCAGCGCGCTCGAGTTCTTGCGCTTGCCGTTGATCAGGATCAGCGAACGGCTCGGGCCCATGTTGCGGATCTCGTACGGGTCGAGCAGGGAAGTGGCGTCGTTGACCGGTGTCTGCACGGTGTTAAACGACGGCACGCGCATGCCGAGGGCCTTGTCGAGCGAGATCTGGCCGGTCTTGTTGAGGTCCTTGGTATTGATGATGTCGACCGGGACCGGGGCGTCGACGACGGTGCGCTGCGAACCGCGGCTGCCGGTGGAGACAATCACGACTTTCTGGATTTCTTCCGGCTTGGCTGCTGGCGTGGAAGAATCTGGAGCAGCTGGTTGAGGCGGGGGAGTTTGTGCGACGGCAGCGCCGGTGGACAACAGCATGACTGCAATGGGAAAAGTCTTCTTCATTAAAATCTCTCTTAGCGGATGCAGTTCGATCGAGAAAAAACTCAAGCTGGCGCCTGACCCCGGGTAGGAACGCGGGGAGAAAACAGGTCACCTTTGCAGCGGTATTGATTGCTTGCAGAAAATTACTGAACGACGATTACCAGGTGTAATTTATAGACAGAATGTAAAAATGTCCATGGGATTGACAAATTGGTCAGGAGGAGTGAACGGAATACAACGCGCCGCATTCGGGAAATTTGGCGCCGCGCAGGATAAACCGTATAAACCGTTTGCGCTAAAAATAATGATGTATCGCCGCCGGATCAGCCGGCGGCGAGCCTGGGCTTGCGCTTCTTTGGCCGGTGCAGCTTGATCCAGATGACCAGCCCGGTCACGAAGAACATCAATGGCACCACGCCGAAAATGCTGATGAAGACGCGTCCCGCGAGGCCGAAGGCTTCGCCGGTATGCAGCGGGAACATCCAGCTCAGGAACGTATCGCCGGCCGGGGCGCGCAGCGGGTCGACCGTGCGCAGCACCTTGCCGTCGCCGGCGTCGACCGAAACGCGCGTGGCGCCGTCGCCGGCGCGCAGTTCGTTCGGTTGGCGCAGGCGGATTTCGTAAGGCTGGCCGGGTTTGGCCGGCAGCCCCACACGCGAGACGCGCGCCTGCGGAAACTGCGCCTGGGCTGCCGTCATCGCAGCGAGCGGGGAAATCGGCGCCGCGTCGGGCGCGCTGCGGTTGGCCGCCTTGCCGCTCGGGGCCAGGGTGGCGACCGAACCGACGATCGGCAGCACCCACTGCGGCATGTTGAAGTACACGCCCGATACGGCCAGCACCAGCAGCACGGGCGCGGCAAAAAAGCCGCCGGCGCGGTGCAGCTGGAAGTTAAAGCGCGGCCAGTTGCCGCCATGGCGCACCGTCAGCGCGCCCTTGATGGCCGACGCCGTCATGCGCGGCCACCACAGCACGATGCCGCTCAAGGAAAGCAGCAGCAGCGCCACGCCGGTCACGCCGATCACGGTCTTGCCGGTGTCGCCGGCCACCAGGTAGCGGTGAAGATGAAACAGGGTCGACATCAGCTGCGGGCGCGAAAAGCCGAACCCGCCCCAGGTCCGCTCGCCCGTCACCGCCAGGGTGCCTGGGTCGAGCATCACCTGGCGCGACACCGCCACGTTCCAGGTCGAGGCCTGCTGTTTCGGATCGCGGTACCACGCCACGAACACGTCGCCGGCGCGCTCGGGGAACATCAGCTGGCTGGGCCGCCCGTACAGCGGATCGGCCAGCAGGCGCTCGGTGGCCGCCTGCACGGTGGCCGGCGCCACGCGCATGGCGGCGCCGCGCGCCAGGCCGGGCGGCGGGGCGACCTGCAGCAAGGTAGGGTTGAGCAGCACATCGAGTTCGTGCATCCATGCCAGCGCGCTGCCGGTCAGGCCGAGTACGACCAGGATGGTCCCGAAAATCAGTCCGGCCCACAGGTGGATAAAGCGGATGACGGGTTTCATCGGGAAGAACAATCGAGGGCGTGGCGGATCATGTTTCATGCTTCTTGAATAATTGAATGGGAATCGTTATCATTCACATTGTACCCCGAACGTCAACATCTCTGTCCCACCATCAAGGATTCTCCCCGTATGATTCACCTGTCGCCCCTATCCCGTGCGGTTACGCTCGCTTGCCTGTTGATGTCCACCGCTCACGCACAGACCAGCGGGGAGGTGGCCGGGCCGTCGGCCACGGTGGTGGTGACGGCCACGCGCGGCGCCAAGGCGGTCGACAAGATCCCGGGCGCGATTTCCGTGATCGGCCAGCAGGAACTGGCCGCGCAGTACCTGATCGCCGACGACCCGTCGCAGGCGCTGGCGACCTATGTGCCGGGTTACTCGCCGAGCCGCCAGAAAATGACCTCGGCCGGCGAATCGCTGCGCGGGCGCCAGCCCTTGATCCTGCTCGACGGCATACCGCAATCGAACCCGCTGCGCGCCGGCTCGCGCGAAGGCTACTTTGCCGACAGCGCCATCATCGAGCGCATCGAAGTGATCAACGGCGCGTCCGCCATGCAGGGCATGGGCGCGACCGGCGGCATCATCAACTACATCACCAAAACCGCGCGCTCCGACGGCACCACGCATGGCTTGAACGTGCGCGCGTCAAGCCAGCTGCGCTCCGATAACCTGGACTGGAAAACCGGCTACAGCGTCACGCACAAGGACGGCGGCTTCGACCTGCTGGCCTACGTCGGCATGCAGCGGCGCGCCATGGGCTACGACGGCGACAAGCGGCGCCTCGGTATCGACAACGTCCAGGGCGATACGCTCGACAGCCGCGGCGACGACCTGTTTTTCAAGATCGGCCGGCGCTTCGGCGCGCAGCGCATGCAATTGAGCCTGAACCGCTTCAACCTGCGCGGCGACGGCGACTACAGGAACGAGCCGGGCGTAGTTGCGTCCCGTCTGGCGGCCGGCGTGCCGACGACCTCGCTGCCGGGCCGCGCGCCCGGCGAGCCGCCCAGGAACAAGGTGCGCAGCGCCAGCATCGACTATCGCCACGATGAGCTGTTCGGCGGCGCCTTCAGTGCGCAGGTGTTCAGCCACGACTTCGAAGCGCTGTACGGCGCCACACCCGCGTCGACCTTCCAGGACGCGCGCCTGGCGCCGGTGGGCACCCTGAACGACCAGTCGCAGATCGTGGCCGACAAGCGCGGCGCGCGCATGACCTGGGTGCGGCCCGACCTGCTGGTCAATGGCCTGGAAATGACGGTCGGCCTGGATCTTTTGCGCGACAACACCCTGCAGCGCCTGGCCACCACCAACCGCACCTGGGTGCCGCAACTGCAGTTCGCGTCCACCGCGCCGTTCGCCCAGCTCGAATACGAACTCGGTCCGGTGACCGTGCGCGGCGGCGTGCGCCACGAGCAGGCCAGGCTGACCGTGGACAGCTACACCACGCTGGCGGCGTACGGCAACCGGCGCGTTGCGGGCGGCGAGACCGAATTCTCGAAGTCGGTGAAGAACATCGGCGCGGTGTGGCGCTTTGCGCCGCGCTGGTCGGCATTCGCCGCCAGCGCCGAAGGCTTCGGCCTGCCCGACGTCGGCCTGGTGCTGCGCGGCGTGAACACCGAAGGCAAGTCGGTCGCGACCCTGATCGACCTCAAACCGATCGTCACGCGCAACAACGAGGTGGGCGTCAACTGGCGCGGCGCGAGCGGGCAGGTGGGCGTGTCGCGCTACGATTCGCGCTCGAAGCTGGGCAGCGTGCTGCGGGTGAACGCGGCCGGTATCGGCTCGGTCGAACGGGTGCCGACGGTGGTCAAGGGCTGGGAAGTGTCGGGCGACTGGCGTCCGGTCAAAGCGCTGTCGGTGTTCGGCAGCTACGCCGTCACCGACGGCAAGACGGCGGCGACCCAGGGCGCGCCGCTCGACCTGTCGCTCCCGGCCCGCGCGCAGGGGCCGGACAAGGGCGTCCTCGGCGCCAACTGGCAGTGGGCGCCCAAGGCGCAGTTGCGCGTGCAGGCAGCGCACCTGCGCGACCGTGACATCAACATCGGGCGTAAGGCCGGCACCAGCAACCTGGAAGAACACTTCAAGGGCTATACGCTGGCCGACATGGCGGTGACGTTCGAGAGCGCCTACGGGCGGCTGGGGGTGAGCCTGGAGAATGTGTTTGACAAGCAGTACGTGGGCTACTACTCGCAGTCGACGGCGGCGCTGGACGCGGCCGGCACGTATGCCGGCCGGGGGCGCACGCTGGCACTGAGCTGGAACCGGACCTGGTAAGGCATCAGGTCAGGCGCCGCGCCGCCGGGAGTGGCGCGGCGCGGTGTTTTACTTCTCTTCTTTACTTCTTGAACTGCGTCACGGCGGCACGGCCGACTGCCGGATCGTCGGTGAAGAAGCCGTCGATGCCGGCCTTCAGGTAGGCCAGGATTTCGGCTTCGCCATCACCGCGCTGGCTTGGCGAGGTCGGATCGCCACGGCGCATGCTCGGTGGCAGGAACGGGTTTTCCGGGCGCATGGTCCAGGTGTGCACTTTCAGGCCGGCGGCGTGGGCGTCGGCGACAAAGCTGGTCGGCGCGGCCAGTTCATTGGCTGCCGTGCGCGGCATGATCACGTCCTTGTACGGCGAGACGACGTCGGCGTAGGTGGCGATTTCCTTCAGCCCGGCCGGGGTGGCCAGGTCCTTGTAGGTGCTCTTGCTGCCCGCCGCCACGAAATCGTAAGGCGCATTGCGCGGCGCGCCGTTGGCCGCCGGCGGATTGGCCGGATTGTCGATCAGCTGCACGATGCGCATGTCGGTCAGCTTGCGCAGTTCCTTCAGGTTGGCCACTTCGAACGATTGCAGGAACACGGCCGCTTCCTTGCCGTGGTAGCCGTTGGCCACCAGCTGGTCGACCAGGCGCTTTTCGAGCGGCAGGCCGATCTTTTTAAAGTAGGTCGGGTGCTTGGTTTCCGGGTAGATGCCGATGGTCTTGTTGCGGGCGCCGCTTTCCTTCTTCACCAGGTCGATCACTTCCTGCAAGGTCGGCACCTCGAACTGGCCGTCGTAGGCGGCGTTGAGCGGCCGGTTGGCCGGAATGCGTTCTTTCGCGCGCAGGGTTTTCAGTTCGGCCAGGGTGAAGTCTTCCGTGAACCAGCCGGTGACGGCAATACCGTCGATGGTCTTGGTCGCCTTGCGGGCGGCAAATTGCGGCATGGCCGCCACGTTCGTGGTGCCCGAAATCTCGTTTTCGTGGCGCGCCACCAGCACGCCGTCCTTGGTGGCCACCAGGTCCGGCTCGACGACGTCGGCACCGTCTTCGATGGCTTTCTGGTACGACGCCAGCGTGTGCTCCGGACGCAGGGCCGAGGCGCCGCGGTGTCCGGTGACGGTCGGCTGCGGCGGCCAGCCGGTGCCCGGATTTTGCAGGTCCGGGGCGTCATCGCCGCCGCAAGCGGTCATCAGGACCGCAACGCTGGCGGCGCACATCAGGGACAGGGTGGTACGGGACACGTGGTACATCGCAACAGACTCCGATTTGGTTGGGAAAAAAGTTAGCACTGCCGGGTGGGCACTGCCAAAGCGCAGAGAGTATCAAGCTTGCATGACCGTACGATGACCGGGTACGCAACTAATTCGCGCCGATCTTTGCGTTTGAGCAAATTCTTCATGCCTGTCTGCTGTAAGAATCGATGTTGCCTGTTCCGTTTCTGGAGTAGGCCCCTGATACTGGAGATGCTTGATGATCATTCGCCCGACCTTGCTCGCTGCCGCGCTCGCCGCCTTTCACCTGGCGGGCGCCTGCGCGCCGCCGCTGATGAACGGCCCCCTGGTGGCAGTGCCGAACGCCGCAGCGCCGGGATCCGCCCTGGTCCAGCAACTGGTCCCCCAGCTGGCCGCGCAGCGCGTGCGCCAGGGGCTGGACGGCGACCACCATTTTCTGCTCGCCAGCCAGCATCCGGGCATACAGGGTAGCACGGTGGTGCGCGCCCACCATACCTACAAGGGCGTGCGCGTGTTCGGTTCGGAATCGGTGGTGCTGCTCGACGCCGCCGGCAAAGTCTTGCGCGAGTCGGTGTCGGAGCGGCGCCTGCACCTGGGCCGTGGCAGCGCCAACCAGCTGGGCGCGGCCAAGGCCAAGGCCGAGGCCGAGGCCAAGGCCGGGGCCAAGGCCGAGTTCAGCGTGCTGCCGGCGTTGTCGGCGGCGCACGCCACCACGCTGGCGCTGCGCTCGGTGCGCGCCGGCGCCGAGGCCGAAACCCCGCCCTCGGCCGAACTGATCATCTATCCGCTGGTCTGGAGCGAGCGCCTGCCGGCCGCGCTGGGCAAGGCCGACGATGTGCTCAACGCGCTCGACATGACCGACGTGGTGGTCGGCTACGAGCTGGCTTGGCTGGTCGCCACGCGCCTGCGCGCCGGGCCGCAGCCGGTCTACCACGACACCGTGGTCAGCGCCGGCAGCGGCCGCATCCTGGCGCAGTGGAGCATGCTGCAAAGCGCCGCCGGCAAGGGCAAGAGCCAGTACAACGGCGAGGTGCCGCTCAGCACCAGCGAAGGCGGCGGAGGCTTTCGCATGGTCGATCCGCTGCGCGCCAAGGGCGGCAAGTTCGGCGGCCTGGCCGTCACCAACGCCGATCACGGCACCAAGGCCGGCGAGGTCTTCAGCAACAGCAGCAACAGCTGGGGCGACGGCAAGCAGTACCTGGCCGGCGGCAGCACCATCGACGCCAACGGCCAGACCGCGGCGGTGAACGCCATGTGGGGCCTGGCCAATACCTACGACATGCTCAAGAACGTGCTGGGCTGGCATGCGCTGGACGGGCAGGACAGCGCCACCTACATCGCCGTCCACGTCAACACCGCCTACGACAACGCCTACTACAGCGATACCTGCAAGTGCATGTTCATCGGCGACGGCTCGACCTTCAACAGCCTGGGCGCGCTCGACGTGGTCGGCCACGAAATGGGCCACGGCGTGACCGACGCCACCTCGCGCCTGGTGTATGCGGGCGAGTCGGGCGGACTGAACGAATCGTCGTCCGACATCATCGGGGAGGCGGTCGAGGCGTACGCGCGCGCCGGCGGCGGCGGCGCGCTGATCCCGGCCGAGGGCAACGACTGGATGATCGGCAAGGAAATCAGCAAGGTCGGCACACCCCTGCGCTATATGATTCGCCCGAGCAAGGACGGCACCAGTCCGGATGCCTGGTCTTCCAGGCTGCGGCGCCTCGACGTGCACTACAGCAGCGGCCCGAACAACCGCATGTTTTATTTTTTGGCGCAAGGATCGAACGCCGACCCAGCCAGCGACGCCCACAGCACCTTCCTGACCGGCACGCCACGGGCGATGAGCGGCATTGGTCTCGACAAGGCGTACCGGATCTGGTTCAACGCCGCCACCACGCGCTTTACGTCCAGCACCGATTACAAGGATGCGCGCGCCAAGGTGCTGGCGGCAGCCGAGGAACTGTATGGCAAGAACAGCAAGGAGGCGGTGGCCGTGCAGCGCGCCTACGCGGCCGTGAACGTGGGGGAGGATCGCAACGAGTGATAGCATTTCGTCACTGCCTCGACCCCTAAAGTGTGTACGCTCGGAACTATTTTCCAGGCAACATAATGTACGTGAGGAAATCAGGTTTACAATCGACGAGCACGCCGGAGCACTTCGGCGCGCCCGTCGATTGTTCTGTTTCCCCGGAGTTCCCATGCCTGTCACACCGCGTCTGTTGCAGCTCAGTCTGCTGTCCGCTCTCCTGCCTGCTTTATTGCTTCCCGCCGCCGCCCAGGCCGCGCCTTTATATTCTGTCAAGAATCTCGGCACGCTCGGCGGCGACAGCGGCGACGTACGCGCCATCAACAACAGCGGCTCGGTGGTCGGCTACGCGCTCAACAGCGGCAATATCAGCAGCGCCTACGTCTCGCGCGGCGGGGCCATGAAAAGCCTCAGTCCCGACCGGTCGACGCGCAGCTTTGCCAGTGACATCAACGACGCCGGCGTGGCGGCGGGGCAAGTGATCAATGGCGGCGGCGACTCGCGCGCGGTCACTTTTAATGGCGGCAAGATCGATGCGCTCGGCACCCTGGGCGGGCGCAACAGCTTTGCCAAGGGCATCAACAACGCCGGCCAGGTGGTCGGCAGCGCCGACCGCGCCGATGGCAGCCAGGCCGCTTTCCGTTACACACAGGATGGCCAGATGCGCGACCTCGGCAGCCTGGGCGGCGTGGGCAGCCTGGGCGCCGACATCAACGCCAGCGGCATGGTGGTGGGACGGGCGGACTTGTCAGGCGGCAACTATCACGCTTTCCTGGAGGACGGCAAAGGCATGACCGACCTGGGCACCCTGGGCGGCAACTACAGCGAGGCGAACCGGATCAACGACAGCGGCGCGGTGGCGGGATTTTCCTACCTGGCGGGCGACGCCATCGCGCATGCTTTCGTGTTCGAGAATGGCTTGATGACCGACCTGGCAACCCTGGGCGGCGCCAACAGCTACAGCTACGGGATCAATAATGCCGGCCAGGCGGTGGGAAGTTCCGATATTGCTGGCGGAAAAGCGCTGCACGCGTTTTTGTATTCGGATGGCAAAATGTTCGACCTCAATGCGCTGGTCGGCCCCGGCTTCGGCTGGACGCTGAACTACGCGGCCGACATTAACGACCTGGGCCAGATCACGGCGCACGGCTGCAACAGCCTGGGCGCCTGCCGCGGTTTCCTGCTGACCCTGGACGACGGCTCGGTGGCGGTGTCGGAACCGGGCACGCCGGCCATCATGCTGCTTGGCGCCGGCCTGATGCTGCTCGGCGCGCGGCGCGGACGGCGCGGGCGCGCTTTCCGCTAACGCCGGCTGTCAAGGGCGGATTATTCGCCGATCAACGGAAATGGGTTGATTGGCGTGCCTTTCCACCATTTCTTTTCGGCTGTCAGTTCAACCACGGCAAAGTGCAGGTGGGGTGCGTTCGGGTCCGAATTGCCGGTCACGCCGACATAGCCGACCAGGTCGCCGCGCTTGAGGTCCATGCCTTCCTTCACGCCATCGGCGTAGCGGTCCAGGTGCGCGTAGTAATACGCGTACTTTTCGCTCGGATCGAACTGGTACACGGTCAGGCCGCCCGGTTTGCTGTTAAACAGCTTGACCAGCTTGCCGTCGCTCACCGCCAGCACCTTGGTGCCTTTTGGGGCCATGATGTCGAGCGCTTCGTGGTGACGGTCGGCGCCGCGCGGCTGGTCGAAATTGTCGCGCAGGTCGGCCAGCTTGATGCCTTCCACCGGGACCATCAGCTTGCCGCCGGCCGGGGCCGGTGCCGCCGCGCCGGCGCCGTTGACGGCGGGCAGGGCGACTTCGCTCGTGCTGGGGCGCAGCGGCAGGTCGAGCTCGGTCAGGTCGGTGCTCACCACCGGGGCGCCCGGCAGGTCCGCGCTCGGCAGGGAAACGCCAGCCGGTGCCGCCGCCGCAGCAGTCGCGGGCGCGGCGGCAGGCGCCACCACGACGACATCGGCCGCCCTGGGCACCGCGCGCAGGTAGACGAACAGCGAGCCTGCGCCGAGCACCAGGCCGGCCAGGAAAGTCAGAAGCCATTTCATAAAATTATCCTTTTTCGTTGTGAGGGTGAGTCTTCATATTCCTGCGCATTATTCCTGCACATTATTCCTGCAGCAGCACTTCGGTACCGTAGCCGACCGAGCCGGTCAGTGTCGCCACATCCCAGTTCGTCAGGCGGATGCAGCCGTGCGACTGGGTCTTGCCGATCGAAGCGGGCACCGGGGTACCGTGAATGCCGTAATGGTCTTTCGACAGGTCGACCCAGGCCACGCCCACCGGATTGTTGGGGCCGGACGGCAGCTTGGCTTTCTTGTCGCCGGGGCTGGCGTCCCAGAACAGTTTCGGGTTGTAGTGATAGACGGGATTACGCGCGACGCCGTTGACTTTCCATGTGCCCAGCGGCAGCGGATCGTGCGAGCTGCCGGTGGTCGACGGGAACTGGGCCAGGACGGTGCCGGCGGCGTCGAGCAAGGTCAGCGAGCGGTCTGAGCGGTCCACCACGATTTTGGCGGCCTTGGGCAGCGGCTCGGTATCGAGCACGTTCGGCACCAGGATGGTTTCGCCGGCGCGGCCGAGGTCCTTGCCGGGATTGAGGCGCGCAAGCAGGGCCGGGCTGACGTGGAACTTTTCGCCCAGGCCTTCGGCCGCGCTGCTGTAGCCGAGCGTGGGCAACTTGGCTTTCTCGGCCATGCTTTCGGGAATCGGCTGGAAAGGACCGGCCACATCCGTGTCGAGCAGGGTGTACGGGACCAGGGCGTCGGCCGGGTCGGCGTTCAGGGCGGCCCAGGTCGCATCATCGAGCGTGCCGGATGGTTCCAGGCCGGCTTTTTTCTGGAAACCGGCCAGTGCCAGGCGCATGTTCGAGCCGGAAGCGGCGTCGATTTCGCCGGTCGAGAAATGCGCGCGGTCGAGCAGGACCTGGGCGCGCAGCAGGGCGGCGGCGGGCAGCTTGGCCGCTTTTGCCGCCTTGGCGGGCTTGGCGCCGGGCGCGACAGGTGCGACGGCTGCGAGCTCCTTGCCCGCAGTGTTGACCGCCTCGGCCGTGAGGACGGACGGCGCGCTGGCGGCCATGGCGGCAGGAACGGTGGCTACGCCGGCGAACAGGGCGGCGATCAGGCAAAGCGAAGTTGGTTTCAATTAAAGCCCCTTGGGAATCGGATAGCGAAGAATAGTTCCCGTCGGATATAACGTCTGTGCGGCACCGTACTCATGGGAGCAAGCGAGCGGGCGGGTAAAATGCGCGCATGGATAGTTTCCTGATTACCGTGGAGCCGGGCGGCTGGCGCTTCGAGGCCGGGGCCGGCATATCGCTGCTGGCGGCGGCCGAGGCGGCCGGGGTTCAATTGCCCAGTTCGTGCCGCAACGGCACTTGCCGCACCTGCCTGTGCCGGGCGCTGGAGGGCGAGGTGGCGTATCTGATCGACTGGCCGGGCCTGAGCGCGGATGAAAAGCGCGCGGGCGACGTGTTGCCGTGCGTGGCGGTGGCGCGCTCGGACCTGGTGCTGTTCGCGCCCGCCGCGCGCCGGGTTGGCCGTAGCGAAGACGGGGAGGCAGCGGCGCGCTGATTGGCATCAGAACGTTTCCCACTCATCCGTTCCAGCCTGCGCCGCCAGCGCGACCCGTGGCATGGGTGCGCATGGCGTCGCCGAACAAGGTCCGTTTGCCCTGTCGGCCAGCTATTTGCCCATGCCGAGCGCGTTTTCGATCACGGGCAGGATCAGTTTCCACGATGGCGAGCTGGCCGCGATTTCATCGTAGTGGCTGGCGCCCGGCAGGATCAGCACTTCGGCGTGGTCGCCCGCGGCCAGCGCGCGCGCCGCGTAGTCGTGGGCCACGCGCGGCGGCGAGATGGTGTCGAGTTCGCCCGTGACCAGCACCGTGCGGCTGCCGTTGGGCATCAGGTCGGCCGCGTTGGTGTCGGCGTAGATGTCGGGGCGGCTGGCGCTGGGCGCGCCGGCCAGCTGCACCATGTCGCGCGCGCAGCTGGTCTTGATCAGCGCCTGCTCGCGGCGCAGGTCGGCCAGGCCGCCCAGGCTGATCACGGTGCGCACCGGCAGGGGAGCCGGCTGGAACAGCGGGCTGCCGGCCGCGATCCGGCTGCGCCCGGCGATCCACTGCACCAGCTGGCCGCCGGCCGAATGGCCCATCGCGACGATGCGGGTGGTATCGAGCTGGTGCGCCGGGGCTTCGGCGGCCAGCTTGTCGAGCGCGGCGTTCATGTCCAGGTAAGTGCCGGGATAACCGCCGCCGGCCTCGTCGACGCGGCGGTACTCCACGTTCCATACCGCGATGCCGCGCGCGGCCAGGGCGCCAGCCACATTGTGCATCTGGCTGATGCCGCCGTACTCCACTGTCCAGCAGCCGCCGTGCACCAGCACCACCACCGGGAACGGGCCGGGGCCGGCCGGGCGGAACAGTTCGGCGAACTGCGAGGGCGCGCTGCCGTAGGCGATTTTCGCGGTCGGCGGCGGTCCGGACAGGGCCAGGTAATCGGCCAGGGTCATGGGCGCGGCCACGGCGGCGCTTGACGCGAGCAGGGCGGGAACCAGCAGGGTGGGTACCAGGAACGCGGGCAGGGCAGTCTTCATTGTGGGCAGGCGGGAGCGAAGGGAAATGCCACTATACCGAGTTCGGCCCGCGCCGGCCAATCGCGGCGGCGCGCGCACGATTGGCATGGCCCGGGCAGTGCTGCGCCCATCCATGCTAGGCTGCGAACAACAGTGAGGATGATATGCAAATTACAACGGAACAATACAAGGGTTTCACCATCGTGGTCACGCCGATGAAGGATAACGGCGACCTGTGGGACTTCGAATACCGCATCACCAAGACCGGGCAGGGCGGGCAGGATACCGATCCAGCGCCGGCGATCACGCGCAGCCAGACCGCCAGCGGCCATGCCACTGCCGATGTGGCTTGCCTGGCCGGCGTGGAGGTGGCGCGCACCGAGGTCGACAACCTGCTGGCGCTGGCGCAGGCGCGGGCCGGCTGATCGGCCAGGGCGCGTATCCGGGCAGCCAAGGTAAGGATCAACGCTGGGACGCACGCCGCGACAGAAGCAGGGACAAACCCGGTGGCAAAGCGCCGGACTCAGGCCAGCAGGTCGAGCTGGGCGGCCAGGTGAGCGCCTTCGTTGCTGGCGCGCCCGACGTCCTTGGCGACCGGATGCCAGTCGAAGGCATCTGGCCCGAGCGCAACCGAGCGGGCAAGTTGCTCGGCCTGCTGCGCGGACAGGTCCGGATCGAGCCACAGGGCGGCGTCCTCGGCGCTGAAGACGATCGGGCGGCGGTCGTGCACATCGACCATGCCGCCCTCGGCATCGGCGGTGACGATCACGAAGCCCGACTCGGCCGGCTGCTCGCGTTCCTTGCCGCAGGCGCCGATGGCGGCGATGAACAGGGGTTCGCGCGTCTTGAGGTGGATGTGCCAGGGCTGCTTCTTGCCCTTTTCGCCGGTCCATTCGTACCAGCCGTCGGCCGGGACGATGGCGCGGCCGGTCTTGAGCAGGCGCGCCCAGTAACTGTTGGTGAGTTTTTCGAGGCGCGCGTTGATCGACACCGGCAGCTTGGCGGCGGCCCAGGAGGCGCGGTAGCCCCAGAAGGCATCCTCGATGACGAGCTGGTCGTCGACCACCCGCATCAGGGGGCGCCAGGTGCCCGGCGGCGCGTTGTAGCTGGGCGCGGCCCGGGTATCGACGCGGGGCGCGGCGCCGCGCCAGTGCATCGCCGCGACGTATTCAATGGCAGTATGGTTTTGATCGAGACGTCCGCACATGCGTTGTCACCTTTACGCGTTGTCGTGAGGCCGGGCGCATGCACCCGGAAGGGTAAACGATACCGTAAAAGGCCCGTTTCCCGCGCGCGCAAGGCAGCCGCGCATTGGACCGGACACCATGTTTGATAACACCTGAAGAAAGGCAATCCATGTCGCACAACGATTATTCAGTCACTTCGCCGCAGCACGCGCATTCCACGCCCGACCCGGACGGCGCGCCGCCGACCGATCCGAAGCCAAGCCCGTTACCGGACGACGTACCGCCGCCGGTCAACGCCCCGGTTGAAGAACCGGCGATGCCGGTGCCGCCGATCAAGGCTTGACCGTGTCGCCCGCTGGCTGACGCAGCCTGGCGCATACCGGCCGGACGGCGTGCTTGCAGGGCGGTGCGCCCGGCGTGAGCGTGGCGCGCGCCGGTGTGGCGCCCGCTTGCATGCGGCTCAAGCCGGTGCGGCGCGCGTGCGTGCACCGGGCCGCACTGCCCCGGACCGCACTGCCCCGGACCGCACCGCCGGCTGGGCGATGAACGCTTACTGCCCCTTGGGCGGCACCGGATCGAGCTCATCGAGCTGTTCGCTCGGCTCATCGCGGTCGAGCGAGGCGTCATGTTCGCGTTTTTCGCGGTTCTCGCCGCCGTCGAACTGCCCGGCTGCGGACGTGTCGGTGTCGTTGTCGGCATCGTTCTGGTCCGATGCCGGCAGGGGCGGGATCTGACGGATCATTTCCTCGGTTTCGAGCTGGGACGGCGGTTTTTCGCCGCTGCCGATATCGGCTTCGTCGACCAGGGACTTGGCCTGGGCCGGATCCGGGAAGGATGGGGTGGCGTGCATGGGATTCTCCTATCGATGGGGGGAGTGCCGCACTGGCGCGGCGCTCTCGCAATGATGCTAACAGTGCAATGGATTTCCTGGCGCGCAGTAGGCCGATCGCCCTGAGCGCGTCTGAAAGCCGCAGGCGTGATGCTGAACTGTTGCTCTGCGTCTACATTCGTTATATTTTGTGCCGGTCATCACACCGTGAAGGGCGGCTCCTTCCTATAATCGATCCATCAATCGTTTTTTTGTTCAGGGAGAACATGATGGGCAATTCCTTACACAACAAGATTCCCCTTGGCCGCGGCTCGGTGCTGCGTTCGCGCGGCGTGCAGGTGGCGGTGTTGCTCTGTGCGATGCTCAGCATTGGCGCGGTATGGTTCCTGTTCCGCACAGTAAAGTGAGTGTTGGCAGCGAATGCGGGTTGCCCCGGGCAGCCTGCGCGGTTACCATGGGGGCCGAAAATTGGCCACATGGAAATCAGCAATGAAGAACGAGAAATTAACGACAGACGAATACGACGCGCTCGGGCATATCCTGGGCGGGGCGAAGCATGACCGCTTCAACGCCTGCGTCGGGCGCAACGCCAAGCGTCTGGCGGGCCTGAAGATGATCCAGTACAGCAAGGACGGCAAGCTGGCGTTGACGGACAAGGGGCAGCAAGTGTTGTTCCTGCGCCGCTGCATCGCCGGTTTGCGCGCGCTGATGGCCGATCCGGCGGCGGTGGTCGACGCCGACGTGCTGGTGTTCCTCGGCAAAAAATCCCACATCGTCCCGCTCGAAGCGGGCGGCCACAGCGTCACCGACAAAGGCCGCGAATCGTTGGCCGACATCGACGCCCAGGACAAATAATCTTCCGCAGGCCCCAGCCGGGGTCTGCCCCCTTGACCCGTTGACCCACCACCGGGGTCTGACCTCTGATTCGAAATATTTGACATTCTTGCTTGGTATTGTCCAGGCTCTGCCATTGGCAGGAATGATGAATGTTAGTTTGGCGGCATCAAGGGTATGCCATCAGTGAAGACATAATTGCTTGGTGCGCAATCGATTAAGGGCGCATTCCCTAGTTGTAGGGCAAAAAAATCTGCTAAAAATTTAACAATGTTTCGAATCAGAGGTCAGACCCCGGTTGTGCAGTGGCGGACCCCTGTCGCGAGGCGGCTTGCTTGGGGAAGGCGGGGGGAGATAGACAGGCGCTACAGTTCGTCGCGGCGCGTGCCTTTGTAGATCAGCGTGCGGATCGCGATTTCGGAGGGGACGTTCATCGCGGCCAGAAACTCCGCCGCCTGCTGCACGCCCACGCTCGGGATCGCGGCGATCGCCTGGTTGACCACGTCACGCGTGCGGAAATCGGTGCGCGGGCTGGTCCCGTCGCTGCCTTGCGGATCGGCCCGCTGGCGCTGAAAGTCTTCACTCATGTAGGTCGCTTGGCTCAAAAATGGCTGTCAGTCAAAGATGATAGTCTATTTTTGAACAAAGATGTCGATCTGACTACGAATGCCGCGTGCTTTCACGCTTTTACCCGCTCGGCCGTCTCCATCGTCAGCGCCAGGCTCTTGCGCTGGCGTAGCAGTTCTTCGAAGGCCACCGCCGCCAGCGGCCGGCTGAAGTAGTAGCCCTGCATTTCGTCGCAGCCGTGGCGGCGCAGGTAGTCGAGCTGCTCGGCCGTCTCGACGCCTTCGGCAATCACCGACAGCTTCAGGTTGTGCGCCAGCGCGATGATCGAGGCCACGATCGCGGCATCGTTGGCGTCGCGCGTGATGTCGGAGACGAACGAGCGGTCGATCTTGAGCACGTCGATCGGAAAGCGCGACAGGTACGACAGGCTCGAATAACCGGTGCCGAAGTCGTCGATCGACAGGTTCACGCCGAGCGACTTCATGCTGTGCAGCAGTTCGACCGCAAGCGTGACGTCGCTCATGAACAGGCTCTCGGTCAGTTCGATTTCCAGCAGCGAGGGCGCCAGCCCGGTCTGGGCCAGCACGTCGCCGATATCGGCCAGCAGGTTGGATGCGCCGAACTGGCGCGCCGACAGGTTGACCGCCACCCGCAGCATGCCCAGCCCCGCATCCTGCCAGGCCTTGTTCTGGGCGCAGGCGGTGCGCATGACCCAGGCGCCGATCGGCACGATCAGGCCCGTCTCTTCGGCCACCGAAATAAAACGGTCGGGCGCGACCACGCCCAGTTCGGGGTGCTGCCAGCGGATCAGCGCTTCCATGCCGACCACCTGGCCGGTCGCCAGATTGACCTGCGGCTGGTAGTGCAGCACGAATTCGTCGCGTTCGAGCGCGCTGCGCAGGGCGCTTTCGATGCGCACCCGTTCCTGCGCTTCCTCGTTCATGGCCGGGGTGTAGAACTGGAAGTTGTTGCGGCCCAGTTTCTTGGCGCGGTACATGGCGATGTCGGCATGCTCGATCAGGCTGTCGGCCGGGGTGTTGTCGGTCGGGTAGACGGCCACGCCGATGCTGCAGGTGACGAAAAACTCCTTGGTCCCCAGCGGCACCGGCTGCGCCACCGCGTCCATCAGGCGCTGCACCACGTCGGCCTGCAGGCGTTCTTCGGCGTGTTCGGTGAGGATGACGACGAATTCGTCGCCCGACAGGCGCGCCACGGTATCGGTTTCGCACAGCGCCGCGCGCAGGCGCGCCGCCACCGTCATCAGCACCACGTCGCCGGCCTTGTGGCCCATGCTGTCGTTGACGAACTTGAAGCGATCGAGGTCGATCAGCAGCACCCACACGGGGTGCTGGCAGCGCTGCGAGTAGGCCACCGCCTGGCCAAGCCTGTCCTGCAGCAGGCTGCGGTTGGGCAGGCCGGTGAGTACGTCGTGCTGGGCGATATGGTGGATGCGCTGCTCGGTGTGTTTGCGCGCGGTGATGTCGGTGCCGGTGCCGCGGTAGCCGCGAAAGGCACCGGCGGCGTCGAACACCGGCTCGCCGTTGATGCTGAACCAGCGCGTCTCGCCCTGTTCGTCCACGGTTGCGTATTCAAGCTCGGCGAACGGCGCGCGCGCGGCCAGTTGCGCCATGTGGGCCTTGCCCCAGTCGCTTTCCTGCATGCCGGCCACGGTTTCCCAGCGCGTGCGCCCGATCAGGCGCTCGGCCGCGACGCCGCCTTTTTCACCCACCCCGCCGGTGATGTCGACAAAGCGCAGGTCGGCGTCCTGTTCCCAGTACCAGTCGGACGACATGGTCACCAGCTGGCGGAAGCGCTGCTCGCTTTCCTGCAGGGCCGCTTCGGTGCGGCGCCGCGCCAGCACGTCGTCGACCAGGCGCTGGTTGGTCAGCTTCAGGTCGGCCGTGCGTTCGTTCACCAGCAGCTGGACCCGGCGCGAGCGCTGCACCAGCGTTTGCACGAAGGCGGTCATCAGGAGCGTGAACAGCAAGCCGCCGGCCAGGGTCGAGACCGAGCCGGGATGGTTGTGCAGGAACGGCCGCGGGGCGGCGCCGACCACCACCTGCCAGCGCTGGCCGGCGACGTCGAGCGCGGCGCTGTGGCGTTCGCGGTGGCCGGAGGTACTCCACTGGCGCAGCGGGCCCAGGGCCGCCTGGCGCCGGGCGGCGGCGTCCAGCCCGGCGCTGGCGTAGACCAGGTGCGCCGGCTCGGCGCTGGCGCTGGCGTACACCGCCAGCCAGATGCCGTGGTCGAGGTGCAGGTCGGCGCTGCGCAGGATCTTTTCGACCAGTTCGCGCGCGCGGATGATGGCGGCCGTGTCGCCGATCAGGGCGGCGCGCCGCTCGGCGGCGCTGCCCAGCGGGGCGCTCGCCCGGTACACCGGCATGATGACTTCGAAGCCGCCTTGCGCACGCTTGTCCTGGGCCAGGCTGAGCAGGCCGGTGGCGGCGGCGCGCCCGCTGACCGTGGCCTGTTCCAGCGCGTTCATGACATGGGCGTTGATGCCGACGCTCAGGCCGAAGGCCGCTTCATTGCCCTTCATCGGTTCGAGGTAGTCGACCACGCTGTACTGCGCGCGCGGCGGGGCCAGGTAGCGCCCCTGCGGCCCCATTTCGGTGATGCGCGTGCCCGGCACGACCTGCTGCAGCTCGGCTTCGAGAGCGGCGCGCTCGCCGCCGCCGACCAGGCGGTGGTAGTTGAACGCCTGGATGAAGGGATAGCGCCGCAGCAGCGGTTGGGTGAAGTCGTGGAATTGGCGGCGCGTGACCGGGTGCACGGTGGCGAACAGCTGGTTGGTGACGGTAAGCACTTCGACCGCTTCGTCGAGCCCCTGGCGGATAGCGGCCACGCGCACGGTGGCGCGCTGGTGGAAGGCCAGTGCGAGCTTGTCGTCTTCGAGCCGGGCCACGGCCACGACGAGCAGCGCGGTGGCGGCCAGGCCACCGCCGAGAGTGAGCGCCGCCGCGACGGAAAGCGAGAACGGCAAGCGACGACGCAACATTTCCTGATTCCTAGATAAGAGCGCGAAATAGAAAGAGCGCGAAAAATAAGAGGGCGAGAACAGGACGGCGCGCCTCGTGCGCAGCGCCGCAATGCGTCGTTAGTTTGTCACAAAATGATGAATATCGGTAAGATGATTGATATGAGGCAACTTAAAAGCAACGCAAACGTTGTCATTTGGAACGTTTGAAGCGGTGTTGCAGCCATACCACGACGGCGCGCGCGAACAGGCGGTTGAGCACGATGCTGCCCAGCCCGTGCCGGCGCGCCACCCAGCGCTGCACCCGCAGCGCGCGCGGCAGCGGCCGGGCCGGGTCGAGCCGGGCCGGGGCCTTGACCGCGAACAGGATGTGGTTGTTGCCGGCCATGCGCTCGAACCAGCACACGCGGTCGTTGAACATCAGGCGCAGGCGCGCCAGCATGGTGCCATAGCGCGGGTCGTAGCTGAAGATGTTCGCCACCAGCACGCCGCCGTCGCGCAGGGCGCCGCGGCAGTGGCCGTAGAAGCGCGCCGTGCCCAGCGCGGGCGGCAGGCCGGCGCTGTCGAAGCCGTCGACCACGAGCACGTCGGCGCAGGCGTGCGCGCCGGCCAGCCAGTCGGCCGCATCGGCGTGGACCACGGTGAAGCGCTCGTCGTCGGGCGGCACGCAAAATTGCTCGCGCAGGGCGATGACGTCGGCGCGCAGTTCGATCACGGTGATGCGCGCCTGCGGAAAATGGCGGTAGCAGAATTTGGCCAGCGAGCCGCCGCCCAGCCCCACCATGACGATCGCGCGCGGGCGCGGCACGAACAGGGCGAAGCACATGATGGCGCGGCAGTAGGCCAGCACCAGCGCGGCGGGGCGCGAAAGGCGCATTTCGGACTGCACGTCGCCGGGCATGAATTCGAGCGTGCGGCGGTCGCCCCGGGTGTGCACCAGCGGCGCGGTGGGAACAGGGGGCGGCGTGGGCGGGCGCGAGGGCTCGGTCGGTGGCGGCATGGGGGCAAGGGGTGGCAAAGGCGGGCGAGGTAGGCGCCAGTATAGCGGCTGGGAACGCAATGGCGCAGCAGGCGCGTGGTGCACGCAAGCGCGGGTGCAAGCGCGTGACGGCCCCACGCGCCCCTGTTGCGCCCCAGCCGTTTCTGATAAGCTGACCGTGCCCCGGCTGTGTGTGGCCGGCTTCAAGCGGTGCGCCAGCGGCGCGGCCAACCCGGAGAGATTATGTTTTTAGACCACCCCACCATCACCGCCACCAACAGTTTTACCGAGCCCGACCGCATCGAGCGCCTGACCCGGGTCTACGGTTATGTGGTGGCGCTGGCCGACCTTGCCGGCGTCGAGGGCTTCATCGAGAAATTCACCCAGATCCACGACCACAAGGGCACCCTGATCGTGTTCTGGAACGACTTGCCGACCGAGGTGGAAAAGCAGTTCTTCGTGCAAGCCTGGGCCAGCAAGATCGGTGACGGCAGCAGCAACGTCGAACACGAAATCTGAGCTCCCACGGCGCGGCCATGGACATCACCACGATGTTGTTTGCGCTCGCGCTGGGCAACCTGAGCCTGGCTGCGGCGCTGTTCTTCTATGAGTACGAGCGCGGCAAATCGCTGAGCTGGTCGACCTGGGCCATCGCCAAGCAATGCCAGGCCGTGGCCTGGCTGCTGTTGTATTTTAACGGCAGCGGCGTGGTGCCCGACGCGGTCGCTATCCCGGCCGGCTACGCCGTGCTGTTCGTCGGCGTCGGCCTGGAAGCGGGCGCGCTGTGGGAGTCGGTCGGGCGCCTGGCGTGGCGCCGCATCGCCTATCCGGTCATGGGCGTGTCGGTGGCGCTGTTTTTGGCCTGCTACGCGATCGACGAAGCCGGCATGCGGGTGGTGGCCGGCGCGCTCATTCTCGGCATCCTTTACCTGGCCGGCGCGGCGGCCCTGGCGCGCGGCTGGCGCGGCGGCACCATGCTGCAGCGTTTCCTGGTCATCTCGATCACGCTGCTGGCCTTGCTGGTGGCCGCGCGCGGCATCCTGGTGCTGACCATGCCCGAAGGCTGGGGCTGGCTGAGCAAGGGCTTGCTGCAGGTGCTCACGTCGGCGGCGCTGTACCTGCTGATGCTGCTCAACGGCTTCGGCTACCTGCTGCTGGCGCGCGAACAGCAGCGCGTCGAACTCGACCGCCTGGCGCTGGTCGATGCGCAGACCGACCTGCCCAACCGGCGCAGCTTTTTCGCCGCGCTCGCGCCCTGGATGGCGCTGGCGCGCCGGCCCGGCCAGCCCAGTTCACTGGTGATGCTCGACTTCGACCAGTTCAAGCGCGTCAACGACAGTTACGGCCATCCGGCCGGCGACACGGTATTGCGCAGCGTGGCCGAGGTGTGCAAGCGCCAGTTGCGCGACAGCGACCAGCTGGGCCGCCTGGTGGGCGTCGAGTTCGCGCTGCTGCTGCCGCGCACCGGTATCGATGAAGCGATGCTGGTGGCCGAACGGATCCGCGCCGCGGTCGCGGCCAGCCCGGTCAAGACCGAGCGCGCGATGATTTCGATGACGGCCAGTTTCGGCGTGACCGTGATCCGTCCGGACGACAGCGTGGTGAGCCTGTTCAAGCGCGCCGACGAGGCCCTGCGCGCGGCCAAGGAGGGCGGGCGCAACAAGGTGGTGGCCGCGCCGACGGCTGACGCGGCGCCTTTGTAACGCGCAGCACTGCCAGGGCGCCGGTCATGACGGCGTCATAATCCTTTGCTACTGTAATTGGTTTTGCAGCAGGAGAGCCTTGATGACAACAATACAGAAAGAGGCTTCGATGTACGCTGCCGTAGATTTAGGTTCCAACAGTTTTCGCCTGCATGTCGGCAAGCACGATGGCGATGCGATCCGGGTATTGAAAAGCGTGCGCGAGCCGATCCGGCTGGCCGCCGGCCTCGATGCCAAGGGCAACCTGACGGAGGCGGCCATGCAGTCGGCGCTGGCGTGCCTGCGCAATTTCCAGTCGGTGCTCGCCGGTTACCGCCTCGACGCGGTGCGCGTGGTGGCCACCTCGACCCTGCGCGTGGCGCGCAACGGCGCCGCGTTCCTGCCGGCCGCCGAACAGGCCATCGGTTATCCGATCGAGATCATCTCCGGCGAGGAAGAAGGACGCCTGATCTACATGGGCGTGGCCAGCGCGCTGGCCGAGCCATCCGAGCGGCGCCTGGTGATCGACATCGGCGGCGGCTCCACCGAAATCATCCTCGGGCGCGGGGCCGACATCGAGCGGGTCGAGTCCTTCAGCATCGGCACGGTCAAGCAAAGCCTGTCGTTCTTTGTGGGCGGGCGCATCGACGCGGTCTCGTTCGAGGCGGCCATTTTGTCGGCGCGCAGCCATTTCGAAGACGCCGCGCCGCCCTACCATCCGCAGTTCTGGACGCACGCTTACGGCTCGTCCGGCACGATCCGGGCGATCGCCGACATCATCGCCAGGAACAACCTGGGCGACGGCAAGCTCAGTGCCGCGGGCCTGCATGCGCTCAAGCTGCGCTTCATCGCCTTCGGCCAGGTGGCGCTGATCGAGATGCCCGGTTTGCGCGCCGACCGGGCCAGCACCATCATCGGCGGACTGGCGATCCTGATCGCGCTGGTGCGCGAACTCGATATCGAGGTCATGCAGCCGGTCGAGGCGGGCCTGCGCCTGGGCGTCATGTGGGACCTGTACCTGCGCTCGATGCAGCGCGACCGGCGCGAGGAATCGGTGGCGGCGCTGGCGCGCAAGTTCCACGTCGACGACGAACGCGCCACCCGCGTGGCGCAGCTGGCCAGCGCCATGTATGTGCAGCTCAAACCGGCCGGCGACAGCTGCGCCAAGCTGCTGCGCTGGAGCGCGCTGCTGCACGAGATGGGCATGGTGGTGTCGCAGACCGGCTACCATAAACATGCAGCCTACATGATCGAGAACGCCGACATGCCCGGGTTCACCACGCGCGAGCAGCGCATCATGAGCAAGTTGATCCTGGCGCAGAAGGGCAACCTGCGCAAGGTGGGCGAGGCGCTGGTCGATCCCGACTTCGCCAAGGCGGTGCTGGCGCTGCGCGTGGCGATCCTGCTGATGCACGCACGGATCGACGCCGACGCCGGGGAACTGAAGCTGCGCATGAAGAACCGCATCGACCTGGAGATACGGCGCGAGTGGGTGGGCAGCCATCCGACGGTGTCGTACTGGATCGAAAAAGAGCAGGAGTGGTGGGATGAGGTCGGGGTCGATTTCAGCGTGCGCAGCGTGCCCTAGCGCCGACGGCGGCAGCGGCGTGCCGGGCGCCTATCAGTATTTTTGTATGAAACGTCCATCGGTGGTGGCATAATTGTCGACGCCTGATCGGAGAACGGCGTTTGTACTACAAAAATAAGAGGTGACCTTGACCCAGGCCCCGGACGGATATACCGTGATCGACACCTTGTGGGCGGACCAGCAGTCGGTCCTGCTGCGCGCGGTGCGCGACGCCGACCGCTTGCCGGTGCTGCTGGCAGTGCGCGCCACACCCCATCCTGATGCAGCCTGCATGGAACGCGAATACGCCCTGCGCGAAGTGCTCGACAGCGCCTGGGCCGCAACCCCGCTGGCGCTGCTCCATCGGGCCGATGCCGCAGGTAGCGCGGGTGCCGCCCTGGTGCTGGCCGACAGCGGCGGCGCGCCGCTCGATCTGTCGTCAACTCCCCTCGACCTGCCCGATTTTCTGTCGCTGGCGGCCGCCATCGCGCTGGCGGTGTCGCATGCGCACCACAGCCGCGTGGTCCACCGCGACCTGGCCGCCTCCCACATCCTGTTCGACCCGGCCACGGCCAGCGTGCACCTGACCGGCTTCGGCCTGGCCACGCCGCTCGAAGGGCCGGGCGACCCGCAGGCGGACCTGGTGCGGCTCGGCCAGGTGCTGTATCACCTGCTCAGCGGCGAGCCCGCGCCGGCCGCGGCCGCGGGCGACGCCGAGGCGCAGGCGCCGCACCGGGGCCGTCCGGGGGTGGACCGCATCTGTTCCTCGATCGTCGCGCGCCTGCTCGCTCCCGACCCGGCGCAGCGTTACCAGAGCGCGGCCGGGCTGTACGCCGACCTGCAGCACTGCCGCTCCATGCTCGAAGCGCAAGGCCGGGTCGAACCGTTCGTGCTGGGTTGCCACGACGGCGCGCTGCGCGTGCGCATCCCGGCGCAGCTGGTCGGGCGCGCGCCGCAACTGGCGCTGCTCGACGAGGCGCACCGGCGCGCGGCGGCCGGCGCCGCGCCGCAACTGGTGCTGGTGTCGGGCCGCGCCGGCACCGGCAAGTCGGCGCTGGTGGCGGCCCTGCGCCACTCCGAGGCGGCCCTCGGGGCCACCGTTATCGCCGGCAAATTCGACCAGCGCCAGCGCGACATCCCGTACGCCACCCTGGCCCAGGCCTTCCAGTCGCTGGTGCGCGAGCGCCTGCGCGAGGGCGAGGCCGCGCTGGCGCCGTGGCGCAGCGCGCTCGAAGGGGCCCTGGGCGCGGACGCGCGCCTGATGCTCGACCTCATTCCCGAGCTGGCGCTGGTGATCGGCGCCCATCCGAGCCCGCCGCCGCTGGCGCCGCCCGAAGCGCAGAGCCGTTTCGATGCCGTGTTCCGGCGCTTCCTGCAAGCCTGCCGGCGCCCCGGCACGGCGCTGCTGCTGTGCCTCGACGACGTGCAGTGGATCGACCCGGCCAGCCTGAAGCTGCTGTCGCACCTGCTGACGCACCCGGGCATGGACCACGTGCTGGCGATCTGCGCCTGGCGCACGCGCGAAGAGGGCGGCGGGCACCCGATGGCGCTGGCGCACGACGCCATGCTGGCCGCCGGCGCCGGGGTGCGTGCCGACGTGTACGAGATCGTGCTCGAAGCGCTGGACCGCGCGCAAGCGTGCGAACTGGTGGCCGCGGCGCTCGATTGCGCCAGCGCCGAAGCAGCTCCCCTGGCGGCGCTGGTGTTCCCCAAGACGGCCGGCAATCCGTTTTTCACCTTGCAGTTCCTGACCCGCCTGGGCGAAAACCGCCTGCTGCGTTTTAACGACGATTGCGCGTGCTGGGAGTGGGATGCGCAGGCGATCGCCGCGCGCGCGTTTTCCGACAACGTGGTCGAGCTGATGGTGGCGCGCCTGGGTCAGCTGCCCGGCTGCACGCTCGACCTGGTCAAGCTGCTGGCCTGCCTCGGTCCCGACGCGGGCCTGGACACCATCGCGCTGGTGTCGGGCATGTCGCTGCTGGAAACCGACGAAACCCTGTGGCCGGCCGCGCGCCTGGGCCTGATCGTGCGCGAGCCGGGCAACTACCGCTTCGCCCACGACCGCGTGCAGGAAGGCGCGTACTCGATGATCGCGCCGTCGTCGCTGCCCGAACGGCACCTGCACATCGGGCGCCTGCTGCGCGAGAGCGTGGCGCCTGACGCGCTCGACCAGCACGTGTTCGACATCGTGCATCACCTGAACCGGGCGCGTGCCGCCATGACCGCGCCGCGCGAGCTGCGCGAACTGGCGCAGCTGAACGCGCTGGCCGGGGCCAAGGCGCGCAACGCGATCGCCTACGATTCGGCCCGCAATTACTTCAGCCTGGCGGCCGGCCTGACGCCCGCGCGCGCATGGAAAGATGACCTGGACGGCACGTACGCCATGTACGCGGCGCTGGCCGAATGCGAGTACCTGTGCGGGCGCCTCGAGCGCGCCGGGCGCCTGTTCGAGCTGCTGGTGGAGCAGGCGCGCTCGCGCATCGACCTGGCCCGGGTGGCGCTGCTGCGCGTGGCCGTGTACCAGCTGCGCGGGCGCTTCGACCAGGCCGTCGCGGTGGCGCTCGACGCGCTGGCCCTGTTCGGAGTGAGTTTTCCATCGGTGCGCGCCGAAATCGACTGGGCCCTGCGCGAGGAACGCGCCGCGATCGCGCGCCGGATGAGCGGGCGCAGCATCGACAGCCTGGGCGCGCTGCCGGTCAGCGCCGACCCGGAAGTGGCGATCGTGGCCGAGTTGCTGTCGGACGTCGGTTCGCCCATGTTTTCGGCGCGTCCGGAACTGTACTTCCTGCTGGCGGCCAAGGCGCTCAACTATACGCTCACGCACGGGCGCACCGAGTCGTCCTGCATGATTTACTCGCGCTATGCGATTTTGCTGGTGTCGCTGGGCGCGATCGAGGAGGCGTTCGCGTTTTCGGCGCTGGCCATCGAGCAGGTGCAGTTCAACGCGCCGCCGTCCAAGCGCAGCGGGCGCCTGCGCTTCGTGCACGCGGCGTACATTCACGCCTGGCGCGACCCGATCGCCACCAGTGTCGAGCCGCTGCAGGATGCGTTCGCCAGCTGCGAGCGGGCCGGCGACCTGCCGCACGCCGGCTACGCCGCCCACATCGCGACCTGGAATGCATTCGAGGCCGGCCTGCCGCTGGCGACCGTGCGCCAGATGGCGGCGCATTACCAGGGCTTCGCGCGGCGCCATGGAAACCACGCGCTGCTGCGCCTCTTGCGCGGCTACGAACAGCTGGCCGCGACCTTCAGCGGCGAGGACGGCGAGGACGGCGTGGACAATGCCGGCGGCGCGATCGCCGACTTCGGCCAGGGCAGTTTCGGCGCGGCGCGCGCGCGCTACCTGCTGATGCAGCAGGTGGTGGCCTTTACCTTCGGGCGCTACGACGAAGCGCTGGCGGCGGCCGAAGCGGCGGCGGCCAACCTGCATTTCTTCCTCGCGTCCCTCAACGAGACCACCCATCACTTTTACCATGCGCTCGCGATGGCGGCGCTGTACCGGACGGCCGCGCCGGCGCGCCGGCGCCGCCTGCTCGAAGCGGTGTGCGACAAGCACGCGCTGCTGGGCGGGTGGGCCGCGTCGTGCCCCGTCAATTTCGCCAACCGTTACCTGCTGGTGGGCGCCGAACTGGCGCGCATCGACGGCAATCCGGCCGCGGCGATGGATGGCTACGAGGCGGCGATCGCGTCGGCCACGCAGGGCGGCTTTGTGCACAATGCGGCGCTGGCCTGCGAACTGGCGGCAGCCTGTTGCCGCGAACGGCGCGATGCTGCCGGGGCCATTGCATACGGACGGCGCGCGCTGCTGGCATGGAGCGACTGGGGCGCGCAGGCCAAGGTGCGCGACCTGCTGCGGCGCTATCCGGAGTTGGCGGAATCACATGCGGAGTGACGTAATCCTGCAAATATTTCTTTTTAGAACGTGATCCACGTCAATATTTGAGGCAGGGCAGGGCGAGCTGTGCGACATTTTGCGGCGACTTGCCGTAATGTTGCATGAACTCAAGAAAAGTGCTGCGCCTCGGCAATTGAGTAAATCGTATATACTGTTTAAATCGATATGAAACGGAGTCACTCAATGACCAAGACAGCAAGCGCCAAGACCAATGGACACACCATCGCCGATTTGAAAGAGGTGGCACCGGCAGCACGCGCGGCCAGGACTGCGCCGAAAAAAACGGCTGCAACGCCGGCCGCCAAAGCGCCCGTGGCGCCACGCGCAAAGGCAGCGGCAAAAACGCCGGCGAAGGCCAGCGCCAAGGTGCCGGCAAAAGCGGCTGTAAAGACGCCGGCGGCAGGCAAGAACGCCGCCAAGCCGGCAGCGGCGAAGAAGACGGCAGCCAAGCCTATCGCAGCCAAGCCTATCGCAGCCAAGCCGGCCGCGCTCAAGCCTGAAGCTGCCAAGCCTGCCGCCAGCAAGCCTGCCCCCAAGCGCAGCGCGGCCAAGCCGGCGCCGAAGCAGGCCGCGCCAGCGGCCGATGTCGACATGGGCGCGCGCGACAAGGCGCGCAAGGCCAAGCTGGTGCGCGACAGCTTCACCATGCCGGAGCAGGAGTACGCAGTGCTCGGCCAGGTCAAGAAAGCCTGCCTGAAAGCCGGCTTCGATATCAAGAAGAGCGAACTGCTGCGCATCGGCGTGGCCCTGATCAGCGACCTCGATATCGCAACCCTGCAAAAAGTGCTGTCGAGCCTTCCGCAGCTCAAGACCGGCCGCCCGAAAAGCGAGTAAGTCGCGAGTAAGACCCGAGTATGACCCGAGTAAGTCCCGAGTAATACCCGAGTAAGTCCCGGTACGCGCGTGTCATCAAGGTGACACGCGGTTGTCACCGTCTTGACAGATTACACAGTTAGTCTGTGCTTCGTTGCCACTGAAAAGGACGAAGCATGCAAAACCTCCATTCCTCCCCAGAGACACAATCGGCCGCGCCACGGCTGGTCCTGAGCCTGGCATCGACCGCGTCCGAAGTGCGCGAAGTGCAGCGCCTGCGCTACAAGGTGTTCATCGAAGCGATGGGCCTGGCCGCGCTGGTCAACGCCGAGCGGCTCGACCGCGACGAATTCGACGAGCATTGCGACCACCTGATCGTGCGCGACGCCTCGACCCTCAAGGTGGTGGGCACCTACCGCGTGCTCAGTCCCGCGAAAGCGCGCGTGGTCGGGCGCCTGTATGCCGAAAACGAGTTCGATATCGGCCGCCTCAATCACCTGCGCAACCGCATCATCGAAGCGGGGCGCGCCTGCATCCATCCCAAATACCGGGGCGGCAGCGTGATCATGCTGCTGTGGGCGGGCCTGGCCGACTACATGCGGCGCGAGCGCTGCGATTTTTTGGCCGGCTGCGCCAGCATGAGCGTGGCCGACGGCGGCCACAATGCGGTGGCGGTGTACCAGTCGCTGATCTACAAGCATGCCGCGCCGGCCGAGTACCGGGTCACGCCGCACCTGCCGTTTCCGATCCGCGCGTTGGAAGCGGCGGCCAGGGCGCAGGTGCCGGCGCTGGTCAAGGGCTATGTGCGCTCCGGCGCGTGGCTGTGCGGCGAGCCGGCCTGGGACCCTGATTTCGAGAGTGCGGATTTGTTCTTGCTGCTGCCGCTGGCGAACCTGGACAGTCGCTATGCGAGGCATTACAAAGTGGAGTAGCTGGGGTCCGCACGGGGGTTCGGTGTGGATGCAGCAGGGACTGCGACGTGGTGATGTGGTGACGTTGTTATTGGGTGCAGCTACCACGGGCGCCGGACAATGCGCTGCCGGCGCCAGGCAGCATGCGAACTGCCTAGTGCATTGACGCGTTGGATAATTCCTTCAGGTCGCGGATACTCATGTCCGACTTTTCGTGCATGCGCAGCAAAATCGTCGCACCCACGGCCAGTTTTCGATGGCGGATCTTGCTGATGATTGGCGGCTGCACTTCCAGCACGCGGCACAACTCCGCATCGTTCTTGAGGTTCATCTTTTCGATCAAGGTGTCGAGCAGCTTGTTCGGCACAAAGCTCGATGGTTCGAGCGCCCGAGCGCGGTTCATTGCCTCGATCATTTCCAGTTTCTTTTGCCGTACGTTCATCGTACTCCTCCAAGATTATTTTTGATGGGGGACTGATCGACTGTTGGTCAACTTCAACCCGCTGTTACATTCGGATATATTTCATGCATCGCGGGTTTGGTTCGATAATACTACCGAAAGAATATACTCGCAGCAAAGTTGATAAATTAAACGATGGAAATGCGGCTTTTAACGCACATCTTGTAAAATCTGCAATCCTGTGCGCGTTAAAACGAGGGTTTTGTCGGCTTGCGCCGCTGCCGCGTGAGAATGTGTGACCATGATGGCGCTGGCGCCGCTGGCTTTTACCTCGTCGCGCAGCAGTGCCAGGATGCTGTCGGCGGTGTCGGGATCGAGATTTCCGGTGGGTTCATCGGCCAGGACCAGGGCCGGGCGGTGCACCAGCGCGCGCGCGATGGCCACGCGCTGCATTTCGCCGCCCGACAGCTGGCGCGGGAAGTCCCCGCCACGTCCACCCAGGCCCACCGCGGCCAGCATGGCGCCGGCGCGTTCCTGGCTTTGGCCGTTCAGCAGCAGCGGCAACGCCACATTCTGTTCCAGCGTCAGGTGCGGCAGCACGTGGAAGGCCTGGAAGATGAAACCCATGCGCGTGCGGCGCAAGCTGGTCGCCGCATTGTCGTCCAGGGCCGACATCGGCTGTCCGTCGATCAGGATCTCGCCGCTGTCGGGCGCGTCGAGCCCGGCGATGAGGTTCAGCAGGGTCGACTTGCCCACGCCCGACTCGCCCATGATGGCGACGAATTCGCCGGCCTTGAATTGGTGCGAGAGGCGGTTCAGGACGGGACGGCCGTTGTAGGTTTTGGCGAGATCGCGCAGTTCGAGCATGAGTGGGTAACCTGGTGAATGCGACGAGAGGTTGGTAACTAGCGTGTCAGGGCGCGGCGCAGCGCAAAGCTGGCCGCGTCGACCAGCGCGACCAGCAGCAGCATGGCGATGATGACGGTGGCCGCGTTTTGCATCTGGAACAGCGACAGGTGAAATTTGAGCATCTGGCCAAGCCCGCCGGCGCCGACCACGCCCAGCACGGCGGCGGCGCGGATATTGTTCTCCCAGCGGTACAGGGTATACGAGAGCATCTGGGGCAGCGTTTGCGGCAGCGTGGCGTAGCAGAACGCGGCCCCGGGCGATGCGCCGTTGGCGAGCAGCGAGCGTTCCGGGTGCGGGTCGGCGTTTTCGAGCGCATCGGCGAACAGGCGTCCCAGCACGCCGCTGGTGTGCGCGGCCAGCGCCAGGGTGCCGGCGAACGGTCCCAGGCCGGCGGCGACCAGCAGCAGCGAGGCCCACACCAGTTCCGGAATCGAGCGCAGCACGTTGAGCACCACGCGGGTGGCGCCGCGCGCCGCGCCGCCGAAGCGCCCGGCCGCC
>DASVVC010000172.1:0-36714 GCA_036386755.1 Telluria sp. | reverse complement strand
CAACAATAGAACTGAAACGCACCCGACCACACCAGGACGACTTGAGGGAAAAATGAGTTTGTTGATTACAGTGCCGCCCAATCTTGTGCAGTCCATCCGTGCCTTCCGTGTCGTGGAACTGCAAGAAGAAGCAGTCCGACTCGGGCAGCATTTCCTGTACGCGCATTGCGCCGATACGCTGACCAAACAGCAGGTGTGCGGACGCATCGCCGAGAATTTCCATTTCCCCAAACCTTGCGGCAAGAATTTCGACGCCCTGCGCGAATGCCTGACCGATACCATCAGTAAAGCCGGCACCCAGCCGGGCTTCATCGTGGTGCTCGAACAATTGCCCAACACGCAAAAATTCGACAAGGAAGCGCGCGAAACCCTGCTCGACGTGTTCCGCGACGCCGCCGACTACTGGGCCGAGAAAAAAGTGCCGTTCCGGGTATTCTACTCCTTCGAATAAGGCGCTTGCGGCACCCGCCGGCACGTGGAGTGGCGACCTCCATCCGTGCTGCGCTGCAACAATTGTATCCCGGTTTATTGGTCCGGCCAGCCGCTCAGGGTACAATGCGCGCTATGAAAAACATTGTGATCCTCATTTCCGGGCGCGGCAGCAACATGGAAGCCGTCGTCCATGCTGCTCGGGAAGAGCAGTGGCCGGCGCGCATCGCGGCCGTCATCAGCAACAAGGCCGACGCCAAGGGCCTCGATTTTGCCAAGGCGCACGGCATCCCGATTGCCGTGGTCGCCAACAAGGAATTCGCCACGCGCGAAGCGTTCGATGCTGCCCTGCAGGAAACCATCGACCGCTTTGCGCCTGACCTGGTGGTGCTGGCCGGCTTCATGCGCATCCTCACGCCAGGCTTTGTGGCCCATTACGACGGGCGCATGCTCAATATTCATCCCTCGCTGCTGCCGCTGTTTCCGGGCCTGCATACCCACCAGCAGGCGCTCGACGCCGGCGTGACCAAACACGGCGCCACGGTGCATTTCGTCACCGCCGAACTCGATCACGGCCCGGCCGTGCTCAGGGCGGAAGTCGACGTGCTGCCGGGCGATACCCCGGACACGCTGGCCGCGCGCGTGCTGGTGCAGGAACACACGCTGTACCCGCGCGCGATCCGCCTGTTCGTCGAGGACCGGCTCAGCATCGACAACGGCGACGTCCGCATCGCCGATACAACACATAATTAACCAAGGAATACCATGAGATTGCCACCAGCGATTCTCGCCAATACCGAAGAGGTATTGCGCGAGATCTTGCGTTTTTCGGCGCCCGCCGACTCCACCCTGTCGCGTTATTTCAAAGACCACCCACGCCTGGGCTCGCGCGAGCGCGGCGCGGTGGCGGAAGGCATTTATGCCATCCTGCGCAACAAATCCTTTTTTACCGACTTCGCCGAAGCGGGCGCCAGCCCGACCATGCGGCGCCTGACCATCCTCGGCCTGGCCGAAGCGGTGGGCGTCGATTCGCTGGGCGGCCTGACCGAAGAAGAAACCGAATTCCTGAACCGCATCCAGGAAATCGACCGTAACCTGATGCCGCCGCAAATGCGCTCGAACCTGCCGAAGTGGCTGTTCGACAAGTTCGTGGCCCAGTACGGCGAAGCCGAAACGCTGGCCCTGTCGCACGCCCTGAACCAGCCGGCGCCGCTCGACTTGCGCGTCAATTCGATCAAGGCCACGCGCGACGAAGTCGTTGCCGGCCTGGCCGAAGCGCCGATCGAAGCGATGCCGATGCCGTACGCGCCGCTCGGCCTGCGCGTGCTCAAGAAGCCGACCCTGCAAAACCTGCCGCTGTTTAAAAGCGGCGCGATCGAGGTGCAGGACGAGGGCAGCCAGGTATTGAGCCAGATCGTCGGCGCCAAGCGCGGCGAGATGGTGGTCGATTTCTGCGCCGGCGCCGGCGGCAAGACCCTGGCGCTGGGCGCGCTGATGCGCAACACCGGCCGCCTGTACGCCTTCGACATTTCCGAAAAACGCCTCGCCAAGCTCAAGCCGCGCCTGGCGCGCAGCGGCCTGTCGAACGTGCATCCGGTACAGATCGCGCACGAACGCGATGCCAAGATCAAGCGCCTGGCCGGCAAGATCGACCGCGTGCTGGTCGACGCCCCATGCTCGGGCCTGGGTACCCTGCGCCGCAATCCGGATGTGAAATGGCGCCAGAAAGTGGAAGCCGTCGCCGAAATGCAGGAAAAGCAAGCCTCGATCCTGGACGGCGCGGCGCGCCTGCTCAAGGGCGGCGGACGCCTGGTGTACGCAACGTGCAGCCTGCTGGACGAAGAGAACGACTTCATCGTCGAGCAATTCCTGGCCGCGCATCCCGAGTTCGATCTGGTGCCGATGAGCAAAGTGCTCGCTGAGCAAAAGATCGACCTTGACATGGGCGACTACCTCAAGCTGCTGCCGCACAAGCACCAGACCGACGGCTTCTTCGCCGCCGTGATGGAACGCAAGCCAATGGCGCCCAAGCCGCCGCGAGACAAGCCGGCTGACGACGCCGACGCCGACACCGACACCGACGAATAATCCGTCCATTAGCTAGCCCATGCCCTTATCGAACGTTGTCTCCGACCTGATTGAGGATTTCGACAAACCCAGCTTTTTGTACCAGGCCGGGGCCATCGTTGTTTGTATCGTATTGGGATGGGGGCTCGGTTACGCGATCCGGCGCGCCTGGCTGCGCGGCCGCTCCGGAAACGGGGTGGTGCAGATAGGAGTGGAAAGTTTCTCCTATGTGCTCAGCCCGCTGGCGGTGGTGGGCTTCCTGGCGCTGGCCAAATTGCTGTTCGTGGCCGAACGCTACAATGTGCACCTGCTGCGCCTGGCGTTGCCGCTGTTCGCCTCGCTGGCGGTGATCCGCCTGGCGTTTTACCTGATGCGGCGCGTGTTTGCGCGCCACGGTCCGGTCGGCGCCGCCATTCTCACCTTCGAAAAAATCTTCGCCATGCTGGTCTGGCTGGCCGTGGCCCTGTACATCGCCGGGCTCTGGCCGGATGTGTTCGAATTCCTCGACGATACCAAACTGCCGCTCGGGAAAAAAACGGTGTCGCTGGCCTCGATTTTCCAGGCCGTGGTCTCGGTCGTGATCCTGCTCATGCTCGCGCTCTGGGCCGGGGCGTCGCTGGAAGAGCGCCTGATGGGCGTGCAGGGCATCCACACCTCGTCGCGCGCCGTGATCGGGCGCATGAGCCGCGCCGTGCTGATCATTATTGCCGTGCTCGGCAGCCTGACCCTGGTGGGCATCGACCTGACCGTGCTGTCGGTGTTCGGCGGCGCGCTCGGCGTCGGTCTCGGCCTGGGTATGCAGAAGATCGCCAGCAACTATGTGTCGGGCTTCGTCATCCTGCTCGAACGCAGCCTGGCCATCGGCGACATGATTTCGGTCGACAAATATACCGGCAAGGTAACCCATATCAATACCCGCTACACCATCCTGCAAGGGCTCGACGGGGTGGAAACGGTGTTGCCGAATGAAATGCTTATCTCCGGGCCGGTACAGAACCAGTCGCTGTCGAACCGCTCGATCCGGGTGGCGACCACCCTCAGCGTGGCCTACGACAGCGACCTGGCGGTCATCATGCCGCTGCTCGAACAGCAGCCGCACGGGGTCGACCGGGTGCTGGACGATCCGGCGCCCGGGGTCTCGCTGTCCAAATTCGGCGCCGATGGCTACGACCTGGAAGTGGGTTTCTGGATCAGCGACCCGGAAAACGGCCGTGGTGGCGTGATTTCCGACGTCAACAAGAAGATTTACGCCCTGATCCAGTCCGGCGAGATCAAGCTGGCGTATCCTTCGCGCGACACTCGCGCGCTCGACGCCCAAATGGTGGCCGTCCTGGCTGGAATTTCTCGTCCGTAGTTGAAATCATTGGTGACAATCGTACCGTGCGGTACGGTATCATCGTAAAATGACTCACTCGATCGTTTCCATGTGGCATGGTCGAGATGCCAACGATCACCATTTTGGAGCGGGAATGAATTTGTTTAGCACCACCTTGAACGCTGTGCTTGATTTTATGTCGACGGGCCTGGTTGGTCTGTCAGGCTGGGAAGTCGTGATTTACACGCTGATCGTGACCCATATCACGATTGCCAGCGTCACCATCTATTTACACCGGCACCAGGCGCACCGCGCGCTGGACCTGCACGCGATTCCAAGTCACTTCTTCCGTTTCTGGCTGTGGCTGACCACCGGCCAGGTCACCAAGGAGTGGGCCGCGATCCACCGCAAGCACCACGCCAAGTGCGATACCGCCGAAGATCCGCACAGCCCCGTCACGCGCGGCATCCGAAAGGTCTTGTTCGAAGGCGCCGAGCTGTATCGCGCCGAATCGAAAAACCTCGAAACGATGGAAAAGTACGGCCACGGTACGCCGACCGACTGGATCGAGCGTAATCTGTACACCCGTTACAGCTGGCAGGGCGTCGCTGCGCTGCTGGTGATCAATTTCACCCTGTTCGGCGTGATCGGCGTGACCATCTGGGCGATCCAGATGGCGTGGATTCCGATTACCGCGGCCGGCATCATCAACGGCATCGGCCACTACTGGGGCTATCGCAATTACGACTGCTCCGACGCGGCCACCAACATCATCCCGTTCGGCATCCTGATTGGCGGCGAAGAACTGCATAACAATCACCACACCTTTGCCACCTCGGCCAAGCTGTCCTCGAAATGGTACGAATTCGATATCGGCTGGTTTTATATCCGCGTGCTGGAAACGCTGGGCCTGGCCAAGGTAAAGAAAGTGGCGCCGAAGCCGGTGTTCGAGCCTGGCAAGACGGTGGCCGACCTGGAGACCTTGCAGTCGGTGATCGCCAATCGTTACGACGTGATGGCAAAATATGCCAAATCGGTCAAGCAGGCCTGGCACGACGAATTCGAGCACCTCAAGCACAAGGCCGAGCTGGAATCGCGCTTCCTGAAGTCCTCGCGCAAGTTGTTGCAGCGCGAGCCGGGCAAGCTGGAAGATCCGCAGAAACAGCAGCTGATCGAATTGTTCCAGCATAGCAAGGCGCTCGAAACGATGCACCAGATGCGCGTGGAATTGGGCGCGATCTGGGAGCGTTCGCACTTCACGCGCGACCAGTTGCTGCAGCAGTTGCAGGACTGGTGCACCCGCGCCGAAGCGTCGGGCATCAAATCGCTGCAGGAATTTTCGATGCGGCTGCGCAGCTACGCATAAGACTCTGCTGCTTCCATAGCGGACAGCAGCATGACGGCGGTGTTCATCCCGCCGCCCCCCAAACCGTCATTCCCGCGCAGGCGGGAATCCAAGGCCCCGCTGATACGCAAAGGCGCTTGGATTCCCGTTTGCAGGGGAATGACGGTTTTGCAGTTTACGGCCGCCCGCGCAATTGCGGCCCTCTTTATCATCGAAAGACAAGCATGACCAAGAAAATCGCCATCCTGTTCGTCTGCATGGCCAATTACTGCCGTTCCCCGACCGCCGAAGGAGTATTCCGCAGCCGCGCCAGCGCCGCCGGCCTCGATCCGTTCCTGCTGATCGATTCTGCCGCCACCTCGAACTACCGGATCGGCCACGCACCGGACCCGCGTTCGAGCGATCACGCCGCCCGCCGCGGCATCGACCTGACCGGCCAGTGCGCGCGCCAGATCACCCAGGCCGATTTCGAGAATTTCGATCATATCTATGGCATGGACCGCCAGAACATTGCCATGCTCAAAGCTGCCTGTCCGCCGCAGTACCATCATAAAATCGGCCTGCTGATGCAGTTCGCCACGCGCTCGGATTCCGACGTGGTGCCCGATCCCTACGGAGGCGACATCGACGGCTTCGAACTGGTCCTCGACTATATCGAAGACGCCGCCGACGGCCTGGTGGCCAGCCTGCGCGCGCGCATCGACGCGCCAAGCGACGCCCCATAAAACAGAAGAGCCGCGCACTTGCGTGGCGGCTCTTCTGGTACTGAAATCGGGATCGCGGATTACTTGATCTTGGTTTCTTTGTACATCACGTGCTTGCGTGCTTTAGGATCGAACTTCATGATCTCCATTTTAGCAGGCATCGTGCGCTTGTTTTTATCGGTGGTGTAGAAGTGACCCGTACCTGCGGTCGATTCCAGCTTGATTTTGTCGCGGCCAGTTTTTGCCATGATAGCTCCCTAATTAAACTTTTTCGCCACGGGCACGCATGTCGACCAGCACGGCATCGATGCCGACTTTGTCGATTACGCGCAGACCGGCGTTGGACAGGCGCAGGGAGACCCAGCGGTTTTCCGATTCCACAAAAATACGGCGATTTTGCAGGTTAGGCAAAAAACGACGCTTCGTTTTGTTGTTAGCGTGGGAGACGTTGTTACCAACCATCGGGCCCTTGCCAGTTACTTGGCAAACACGTGCCATAGCGCACTCCTTGAATATATCCAAAATTGGAAAAACAAGAGTATAGCGTGAAAAGCGAAGTTAAATCAACGACTTGTGAAAAACAATTGTGTCTTAATATCGCTAAAATTTAACAATTGGAGATGCTTGGCCAACCCGTCGCACCCGCGCAGGTAGGTGCCCACATAGGGAAGGGCGCTTTGCCGTCGCACCCGCGCAGGCGGGTGCCCAAGGTCCTCGACCTTAGTACGCGGGCAGACTTAGGCACCCGCCTGCGCGGGTGCGACGGTAACGGTAACGGTGGCGGTAGTAGGCGACGCCGACAGCCACGGCTACATCTGCCCGTGCTCCGCGAACGAGTGCACATGGGGCCCGGCGACCACGAAATGATCGAGCACGCGTACGTCAATCAGGGCCAGGGCCTGCACCAGCGACTTGGTCAGCAGCAGGTCGGCTTCGCTCGGATCGGGTGTACCCGAGGGATGGTTATGCGCCAGCAAAATACTGGCAGCGTTGTGCGCCAGCGCCGCCTTCACCACTTCGCGCGGGTGCACGCTGGTATGCGTCAGGGTTCCGCGGAACATTTCGTCGCACGTAATCAAGCGATTTTTGACGTCAAGGAACAACACCAGGAACGATTCGTACCGTTGGCGGCCCAGCTGCATGCGCAGGTATTGGCGCACCGCCTCCGGCGAGTTCAACAGCTCGCCGCATTCCAGGCGCTCGCCGATGGCGCGCTGTGCCAATTCCATCACGGCCTGCAATTGCGCAAACTTGGCCGGGCCCAGTCCGTGCACGGTCGAAAACTGCACCAGGCTGGCGCCGAACAGGCCGTTGATCGAGCCGAAGCGCAGCAGCAGGTCGCGCCCCAGCTCGACCGCGCTTTTGCCGCGCACGCCCACGCGCAGGAACACGGCCAGCAATTCCGGGTCGGACAGGGCCGACGCGCCTTCGCTGATGAGCCGCTCGCGCGGACGCTGCTGTTCAGGCCAGTCCTTGATTCCCATCACGCCTCCAATAGTGTTAAACTTGCAACATGATGAGCGTCGGCCCGCTCGTCGGATCGCAACACGACACACCATTATCGGCGTGCTGATGCGTGCCATACTGATCCCGGCGTGAGAATCGGCGGGAACCCGGAATGCACTTTTGAATCGAGGGATGGTTGCATGCGCATAATCGCCTTGTCATCAATGGCCCTGCTGGCCACGTTGGCCTACGCCGCGCCCGACGCCCCGGCCGAGCGCTGGATCGACGGTGTCGATGTCGTCGTGCGTGCCGCGCCGCAATCGAGCGCCGCCGCCGTGGCCAATTTGGCGCGCAATGCTATGGTGACCCTGGTGCGGGAAGACAGCGCCGTCGGCTACTGCGAAATCCGCACCGTCGAAGGCGCGACCGGCTACACGGCGTGCCGCTACCTGGCCCGTTCACCGGTGATTGCGAGCACGGTGCCAGGCCCGCCGCGTGCCGGCGAATCCGATCCGGCGCGTGCATTCCGCTTGCAACCGAACTGGAGCAACCTGGAGCAATACGCGAGCTACCTCAAGGACCTTCATCCAAGCTTGCCCCAACAGGGCCCTTTCCCGCGCGACGAGGCGCTCGAACGCATGAAGGCGCACCTGGCGCGCGGCACGCATGGCCCCAAACCGGTGCCGTTCGCCGACTGGGCCGATCTCAAGCGCAAAGCCGATCGCGTACGGGCGCAAGTGACCTCCGATACGCAAGCGCCGCGCAGCGGTCCGGGTTCGGCGTGGGACGCTGCCATCGAGATCGGCAACGCGATCGGTCTCGACGATGAGCTGCACGCCTCCAGCCGGAGCGGGGGCCAGCGCCTCTTGGCCGGGCTGGTTAGCGCGCTGCAATTTTCCAGTGTGACGCCCTCGCTGTTCCGGTCCGAGGCCGAGGTGGCGCCGCCGGCCAGCACCGCCGAAGAAGCCAGCGGCCGCTTCGGCATGGCGTTCCGGCAAGTGGTCAAGCCGCGCCCCAGGCCGGCTCAGGTGAGCGGGAACGACAATTCGCCCGGTCTCTACGACATGCTCAGCCGCACCGATGCGCTGGCGCGTCCCGTGCAACGGGTGCAGCTGAACCGCGACGGCACGCTGCGCAGGGTCCCGAGCGCGATCCGCAAGACCGACACCCTGTGGTACGCCGCCGAGCGGCCGATGTGCGAGGGCTGGGTGCCCGGCTTCGCGTTCGGCGCGGCCGATGCCGGTCCGTGGCGCTTCTTCGGGCGCGAGGCCGCCGCCAACAGAAAGCAGAGCACCAATCCGCGCGGCAGCCTGTTCGCCTTCTACACCACGCTCGCGCTGCCGGCCGGTCCGGCCGTGGTCAAGGAGGCGCGGATGACGCTCGACCGTGCCCGCACCGGGTTTGTCCAAGGCACCCATCTCTATTACGACCTCGATGCCGACGGCATTGCCGACCTGGCCGTCTGGGAAGGGCAGGGCAAAGGTCCGGGCGATACTCAGCGGCAAACCACCCTCACCGACGACCGCTGGTACCGCCTGGTGCTGGTCAATATCAACGGCGCCTGGAAAGTACTCGGCAGCGACACCTTCAGCTACGGCTGCGGCTGCTGAGAAGGCGCCGCCGGGCAGCCTGTCCGCCAATCAAATATGCGGGCAGGCGAGGCCGTTCGGCCCGGCGTGGCTTACAATGGCGCTTTGCACGCCTCGATACCGACCATGTCCACTATTTCCCCCGCCGTCGTCACCGAATCGGCCTACCTGACCCTGCATTACCGCCTGGCCACGACTAACGGTACCGATCTGATCACGACCTTCGCCGGCAACCCGGCCACCTTGATGATGGGCAGCGGCCAGCTCGCGCCTTTCCTCGAAACCTGCCTGCTGGGCTTGCCGGAAGGCACGCACCAGACGTTCCAGCTGGCCCCGGCGCAAGCTTTCGGCGAGCGCAACCCGGAGCTGGTGCGCGACGTCTCGCGCGCCACTTTGGACGAGAACTCGGCCCCCGGCGCCGACTACAAGGTGGGTGACCTGGTCGACTTCGCCGCCCCAGGCGGCGGGCGCTTTGCCGGCGTGCTGCGCAAGTTCGGCGACGATGCCGTCACGTTCGACTTCAACCATCCGCTGGCTGGCCAGTCGCTGCAATTTGAAGTACGCCTGATTTCGGTACTTTAATTGTCGTCGCATATATAACTGTTGTATAAATAATACAGAGGCTCATCATGGACAGCGAAATTCTCCTGGCCCAACCGCGCGGTTTTTGCGCCGGCGTCGACCGTGCAATCGAAATCGTCGAGCGCGCCCTGCAACAATTCGGCGCGCCAATCTACGTGCGCCACGAAATCGTGCACAACGCCTATGTGGTTGAGGACTTGCGCAACAAGGGCGCCATCTTCATCGAGGAACTTGAGGATGTCCCGGCCGGAAATACCCTGGTGTTTTCGGCCCACGGCGTCTCCAAAGCGGTGCGCGCCGAAGCCGAGGCGCGCGGCCTGACCATTTTCGACGCCACCTGTCCGCTGGTGACCAAGGTGCACGTCGAGGTCGCCAAGATGCGGCGCCAGGGCTGCGAAATCATCATGATCGGCCACGACGGCCATCCGGAAGTCGAAGGCACCATGGGCCAGACGGAAGAGGGCATGCACCTGGTCGAAACGGTGGCCGACGTGGCCAGCCTGCAAGTGAAGACCCCCGACCAGCTGGCCTACGTGTCGCAAACCACCTTGTCGGTGGACGATACGGCCGATATCATCGCCGCACTCAAGGCAAAATTTCCGAACATCATCGAGCCGAAGAAGGGCGACATCTGCTACGCCACCACCAACCGCCAGGAAGCGGTCAAGTTCATGGCGCCCCAGGTGGACGTGGTGATCGTGGTGGGCAGCCCCAACAGTTCGAACTCGAACCGCCTGCGCGAAGTGGCCGAAAAGAAGGGCACGCCGGCCTACATGGTCGACAACGCCTCGCAGATCGATCCGCAATGGCTGGTCGGCAAGCTGCGCATCGGCGTTACGGCCGGGGCCTCGGCGCCGGAAGTGCTGGTCCAGGCCGTGATCGACCGCCTCAAGGAACTGGGCGCGCGCAGCGTACGCGCGCTCGACGGCGTGGAAGAGCACGTCACCTTCCCGTTGCCGAAAGGACTCGACGGCGTCAAGGTCGGGGTGGCATAACCCAAAGCATGGCTGTTTGTCAAAATTAAATTCGGAACACGTGTGATTTTCCGATATTAGTTTTTTCCAAACCTCGCTATGATGTTGACGCTCGGATGTTTTGTCATCGGGACGTCATGTTCGTTCTGATGGCGCAAGGTTGTAGCAAGACATGAAATACCGCTGTTCCTGTGGCCAGGGAAAGGCGGGCAGCTTGTCGGACTTGGCCATGAGCGGCACTACGGGGGTTTCTCCGGGTGCCGTTTTTGTTAGATCGAATTGAAACGGGGTCATCATGGATACCTTTATCCAACAAATTATCAACGGCCTTGTGCTCGGCAGTATGTATGCCCTGGTCGCGCTCGGCTACACCATGGTGTACGGGGTTCTCAACCTGATTAACTTTGCCCACGGCGACGTGCTGATGATCGGCGCCATGGTTGGCTTGTCGATCCTCAAGGGGCTCGAGATCGTCGCGCCCGGCTTGCCCGGCTACGTGAACCTGGCCATTGCCATCATCGGCGCCATTCCGGTGTGCATGATCGTCAATGTCCTCATCGAACGGGTCGCCTACCGGCGCCTGCGCAACGCCCCCCGCCTGGCTCCCCTGATCACCGCGATCGGCATTTCGACCCTGCTCACCACGTTCTCGATGATGATCTGGGGCCGCAGCCCGCTGTCCTTCCCGCAATTGCTGTCGAGCGAGCCGATCAATATCGGCGGCGCCGTGATTTCCCAGACCCAGGTGCTGCTGCTGGCGCTGGCGGGCATGTCGATGGGCGCGCTGGTATTGCTGGTCGAAAAAACCAAGATGGGCCGCGCCATGCGCGCCACCGCCGAAAATCCGCGCGTGGCCGGTTTGATGGGGGTCGATTCGAACAAGGTCATCGTGGCAACCTTTGCCATCGGCGCGGCGCTGGCTGCCGTGGCCGGCGTGATGTGGGGCGCCAATTATTCCTCGATCCAGTTCGCGATGGGTTTCCTGCCCGGCCTGAAAGCTTTTTCGGCGGCGGTGCTCGGCGGTATCGGGAATATTTACGGCGCCATGATCGGCGGTGTGTTGCTGGGCCTGATCGAAGCGCTCGGCGCCGGCTACATCGGCGCGGCCACCGGCGGCTTCCTGGGCAGCCACTACCAGGATATTTTCGCCTTTGTCGTCCTCATCATCGTGCTCACGGTGCGGCCATCGGGCATCATGGGCGAGCGTGTCGCCGACCGTGCCTGAGCATAGAAAAGGAACATCATGGCTCTGCTCTCATTCAATTTTGAAACTCACCCGCGCCAGGCCCGCATCAGCATGGTCGCGCTGCTGCTGACCTTGCTGATCTTCCCCTTCGTTGCCCAGCAGTTCGGCAACTCGTGGGTGCGCATCATCGACATGGCGCTGCTGTACATCATGCTGGCGCTGGGATTGAACATCGTGGTCGGCTTCGCCGGCCTGCTCGACCTCGGCTACATCGCCTTTTTTGCCGTGGGCGCCTACATGACCGGCCTCCTGGCCTCGCCGCAATTTGCCGCGCTGCTCGAATCGGTGGTGAACCAGTATCCGGTGTTCGGCGAATGGCTGGTCGCGCTCATGGGACCCGAAATCAGGGAGAGCGGGATTCACCTGTCGGTCTGGCTGATCGTGCCGCTGGCGGCGGCCACGGCAGGCTTCTTCGGCGCCTTGCTGGGCGCGCCCACGCTCAAGCTGCGCGGCGACTACCTGGCCATCGTCACGCTTGGCTTCGGCGAGATCATCCGCATTTTCATGAACAACCTGAACGAGCCGATCAACTTCACCAATGGTCCGCAGGGCATCAACCTGATCGATCCGATCCGCATTTTCGGCGTCTCGCTTGCCGGCGAACCGGGCTCGAAGGCGACCGTCTTCATCGGCAGCTACGGCATGCCGTCAGTAAACGCTTACTACTTCCTGTTCCTGTTCCTGTGCATCGCCATCGTGTTCATCACCACGCGCCTGCAGCACTCGCGCCTGGGCCGCGCCTGGGTGGCGATCCGCGAAGACGAGATCGCCGCCAAGGCGATGGGCATCAACACCCGCAACGTCAAGCTGCTCGCGTTCACCATGGGCGCCTCCTTCGGCGGCGTGGCCGGCGCCATGTTTGCCTCGTTCCAGGGCTTTGTCTCGCCCGAATCGTTCTCGCTGACCGAATCGATCGCCGTGCTGGCGATGGTGGTGCTGGGCGGTATCGGCCACATTCCGGGCGTGATCATGGGCGGCATCCTGCTCGCGGCCTTGCCCGAAGTGCTGCGCCACGTAGTCGAACCGCTGCAGATGACCTTGTTCGGCAAGGTCCTGATCGAAGCGGAAGTGCTGCGCCAGCTGCTGTACGGCCTGGCGATGGTATTGATCATGCTCAACCGTCCGGCCGGCCTGTGGCCGTCGCCGAAGCACGAAGACCGGCCAGATGCCGCCGAGACCAACAAAAGCGGCGAGTTGCCGGCCTGATGGCGGCATAAGGATATCCAGATGAGCGAACAAGTCATTCTCCACATCGAAGGCGTCAACAAGCGTTTCGGTGGTTTGCAAGCGCTGACCAACGTCGGCATCAAGATCATGCGCGGGCAGATTTACGGCCTGATCGGCCCGAACGGCGCCGGCAAGACCACGTTTTTTAACGTCATCACCGGGCTGTACCAGCCCGATACCGGCACCTTCGAGCTGGCCGGCAAACCGTATTCGCCGTCGGCTCCGCACCTGGTGGCCAAGGCCGGCATTGCCCGCACCTTCCAGAACATTCGCCTGTTCGGCGAGATGACGGCGCTCGAAAACGTGATGGTCGGCTGCCACGTGCGCACCCACCAGGGCGTGTTCGGCGCGGTGTTCCGGCACAAGGCGGCACGCGTCGAAGAGGCGGCGATCCGCGCGCGCGCCCAGGAATTGCTCGACTTTGTCGGCATCGGCGCGTTCGCCCAGCGCACCGCCAAGTTCCTGTCGTACGGCGACCAGCGCCGCCTGGAGATCGCGCGCGCCCTGGCGACCGATCCGCAACTGCTGGCGCTCGATGAACCGGCCGCGGGCATGAACGCGACCGAAAAACTGGCGCTGCGCGAGCTGCTGGTCAAGATCAAGAACGAAGGCAAGACCGTGCTGCTGATCGAGCATGACGTCAAGCTGATGATGGGGCTGTGCGACCGCATCACGGTGCTCGAATACGGCAAACCCATCGCGGAAGGCTTACCGGCCGACATACAGAAAAATCCGGCAGTGATCGAAGCCTACCTGGGAGGTGCTCACGCATGAGCGACAACATTCTGAAGATCCAGGGCTTGAAGGTGGCGTACGGCGGCATCAAGGCCGTCAAGGGCATCGACCTGGAAGTAAACAAGGGCGAACTGGTGACCCTGATCGGCGCCAATGGCGCCGGCAAGACCACCACCCTGAAAGCCATCACCGGCACTTTGCCCGACTGCAAGGTCGAGGGCACGATCAGCTACATGGGCGCCTCGCTCAAGGGCAGCAAGTCGTTCGAGCTGGTGCAGCAGAAGCTGGCCATGGTGCCGGAAGGGCGGGGCGTGTTCACGCGCATGTCGATCCACGAAAACCTGCTGATGGGCGCCTACACGCGCAACGACAAGGCCGGGATCGAGGCCGATGTGGAGAAGTGGTTTACGGTGTTTCCGCGTTTGAAAGAACGCGCGGCGCAGATGGCGGGGACCTTGTCGGGCGGCGAGCAGCAGATGCTGGCGATGGCGCGCGCCTTGATGAGTCATCCGAACCTGTTGCTGCTGGACGAGCCGTCGATGGGCCTGGCGCCGATCATGGTGGAAAAGATTTTCGAGGTGATCCGCGACGTGCACAAGCAGGGGATCACGGTGTTGCTGGTGGAGCAGAATGCCAAACTGGCGCTGGAAGCGGCCAACCGCGGCTATGTGATGGATTCGGGCGCGATCATCATGGGCGGCAACGCGCAGGACATGCTGCACGATCCGCGCGTGAAGGCGGCGTACCTGGGCGAGGAGTAGGGGCAGGGGGCGTACCTTTACGTCATTCCAGCTATCGTCCCGTCGGCCCTGTGCAGGCGGGACCCCAAGTTCATCGCGTCAGCCCGCTCAGCCACCATCCCGTCGTCCTCGCGAAGGCAGGGATCCAAGTTCATCGCGTCAGCCCGCTCGGCCACCATCCCGTCGTCCTCGCGAAGGCAGGGATCCAAGTTCATCGCGTCAGCCCGCTCAGCCACCGCCCCGTCGTCCCCGCGCAGGCGGGGACCCAAGTTCAACGCATCAGCGATCATCCACTGGCGCGTCATTTCGTTCGCCGACCTTCCACGTCATTCCAGCCACCACCCCGTCGTCCCCGCGCAGGCGGGGATCCATAGCACGCGTGCCCTTGGATATCGTCGAGATCAACCACTGAGCTCGGTGCTATAACAGCCAGCAATAGCGACATCTTGTCCATACCACAAACGCAAAAGGCCGATCTGCGGACGGCATGGTGATGGTCAAATACAGCCCACGGAATCAGGCATACATTAAGAATAGGTTTTGATTAATCTTAACTAAGCGTCATGTGCGTCATATCAAAACCCGCTCCGCCAACGCCAATGGTTGGCGATACGTATCGCTGTGTTTTCAGGGGAGTGAGATGATGAAACTTCTTGCAGGGGTTCTGGTAGTGGCTGTCAGCGCGAGCGCTGGCGCTGCCACGTTCACTGGTCCCAATATCATGCAGGTCGACGTCCGGCTGACGAGTGACCAATTTATCACGTCGCGCAACGGCTTATATAAGTTGATCATGCAAGGCAGCGACGGCAACCTGGTCTTGTACGCCGTGGGCGGGGGAGTGACGATCCCAACCGGGTTTAATTCGAAACCCGGCGGCTCGTATGCGGTGGTGCAGTACGATGGCAATTTCGTTGTCTACAAATCAAACGACACTTGGCATTGGACTTCCCGGTCGGGCGGTCGCGCGACTGCGGCGTATATCATGGTGCTCGGCGAAGACGGCTCACTTACTGTGCGCAATCCGGATACCGGCGAAGCCACATTATTTTTCCGTGATGAAAAGGTGGATATTGCTCCCTGGGGGTGGGTACACAAGTTTCGACCCGAGGTGCCCTATCCTACCCGTCAATGGATTGACGGCATCTGTCGCGACTCCGTTATCCTGGCTCGTACCGGTGCTCTGGCGACGCAGATAGCAGGTAACAGAGGGGAAGAGCTGGGCAAGTGCGCGGACCCGATTTTCTGACGCGCCATTGTCCTCGCATCGGTGAAACCAAGGATAGGGAGCGCACGACGTAGCATGCAGGTAACTCCGGCGGCTTGATGCTTTTAACAAGCCATAAAAAAACCCCGCAGCGCGGGGTTTTTTACTTCACTACAACAGCGCCAGATTAACGCTTGGCGGTCGTACGTGCAGCAACGTTCTGTGCAGCCTGGGTGAACTGCGATACCGCTGCGTTCACATTGGTTTCCATGGCTTCTTTGGCTTGCTTGGCGGTCTTGGTCAGTTGCTCGTAACCAGCGTTGGCGTTGCCGATCGATGCCTTGATCGCGGCAACCACGTTTTCCGAACCGGCCGGTGCGTTTTTGCTCACTTCGTCAACCAGCGAAATGACTTTGCGGTTGGTTTCGGCGATCTGGAACTCGGCAGCTTTCGAAAATTCGGCCTGGGTGCCGGTGGCGATGGCAGCGAGCTGGCGGCTGTACGACATCGCTTTTTCAGCACTTGGCTGAGCCTGGGCAGCGGTCAGCGAGAAAAATTCTTGTGGATCCTTGGCCGACAGCAGTTGCCTGGTAGCGATCGACGACTCTTCCAGCGTTGCCTTGGCAGCGGTGATGTTCAGCTCGACCAGCTTTTCAATGCTTTCGAAGGCTTTGCTCGTCAGCGAGGAGTACAGCGCAAATTGCGATTCAAAGCTGGCTTTGGTGGCGTTCGAAAACTGCTCAGGGATTGCAAACATATATATTCTCCAAATATTGATTAATAGTATTGTTGATAGATGCTGCGTTGAACCGGTGAGGCAGAAAAATCTGTCAAGCCAAGGCTGAACAAGTGGATTGTGCAGCGCAACAAAGGCCATTTTAATGGTTTCCTGAACAGTGTCAAGCGAATCTTGTGCAGTGCACAAATCTCTCGTGATCAATAGAAATAGCCGGTCCGGAAGGAATCGGCGGACAGCTTTTCATGAGGCCGGCAGCCGGCTGTCATAGACAAAATCGGCCTTTATACATGGCAATCCCGCCCATGCTAGACTTGCTGTTCGCGCTGTCCCACCTGTTGATACGGCGTCTTGACGTTTTGGCGTCGAGCGCGGCACTTGATATATGTCAAACGAAACGTTTAAAAATGCTGCGCCGCGCCACAGTGCGTCCTGGTTGTCACCGATGCCCGTGTTTTTCGTGCTGTTGTGGAGTACCGGTTTCATCGTGGCCAAGTTCGGCCTGCCGTACGCGCCGCCGCTGACCTTCCTGCTGCTGCGCTGCGCGGCGGTGCTGGTGGTGCTGCTGCCCATCGTCCTGATCTGGAAAGCGCCGTGGCCCACGGGCAGCATCGGCCATATCGCCGTGGCCGGCTTGCTGCTGCAGGCGGGCTACCTGGGCGGGGTCTGGTGCGCCATCAAGCTCGGCATGCCGGCCGGGGTGACCGCCCTGATCGTCGGCATGCAACCGATCCTCACCGCCGCTTGCGCTCCCCTGATCGGCGAAACGGTGCGTCCGCGCCAGTGGCTCGGCCTGCTGTTCGGCCTGGCTGGCGTGGCGCTGGTGGTGTATGCCAAGATGACCCTGGTCGGCCTGTCGCCCTTGGCGATCGGCTTCAGCATCCTGGCGCTGCTGTCGATTACCGCTGGTACCATGTACCAGAAGCATTTTTGTCCGCGCTTCGATTTGCGCACCGGCACGGTGATCCAGTTCGCCTCCACGGTGGCGGTGCTGCTGCCGGTCGCAGTGTTGTTCGAAGGGCTCGATTGGTCGCTCGGCAGCATCGAATGGTCGCCGCGTTTCATCGGTGCGTGGATGTGGTCGGTGTTCGCGTTGTCGATCGGCGCCATCTTCCTGCTGTTCCAGCTGATCCGCCGCAGCGACGCCACCCAGGTGACCAGCCTGCTGTACCTGACGCCGCCGACCACGGCCGTGATGGCTTGGCTGATGTTCGGCGAAGCCTTCAGCTGGCTCGGCGTGGTCGGCATGCTGGTGGCGGTCGTCGGGGTGGTGTGTGTCGTCAAAAAATAGGAGAAACAATGTTGGTTAGTAAAGAACAAGACGTCGTGGACGCCGCTATCACGTCGCGCCGTTCGATCCGTGCCTTCCTGCCGACCCCGGTCGCGCGCGAAGATATCGAGCAGATCCTGGCAGTGAGCGCTCGCGCACCGTCCGGCACCAATATCCAGCCGTGGAAGGTCACCGTGCTGACCGGCCAGGCCAAGGAGAGCCTGTCGCAAGCCATCTTGGCGGTCCACAACGATCCCGAGCTGGCCCGGCAGCACGTGGAGGAATATCCCTATTACCCGCGCGAATGGACCTCGCCCTACGTCGAGCGGCGCCGCAAGGTGGGCCTGGACCTGTATTCGCTGCTGGGCCTGGAGCGCGACAACAAGGCCGGCATGCACGCCCAATTCGCCCGCAACTACCGTTTTTTCGATGCGCCCGTGGGGTTGATTTTTACCATCGACCGGGTGCTGGAGCAGGGCTCCTGGCTCGATTACGGCATGTTCCTTGAAAATATCATGGTGGCGGCGCGCGGGCGCGGGCTCGATACCTGCCCGCAGGCGGCTTTTACCCAGTATCACAAGGTCATTGCCGAGCATCTTCAGCTGCCCCCCACTGAGATGCTGGTATGCGGCATGGCGCTCGGATTCGCCGATCCGGACAAGATCGAGAACACCCTGGTGACCGCGCGCGAACCTGTGGCAAGCTTTGTTCGCTTTATGGAATAAACGCGTACACTGTGACGGATGCAAGAAGCACGCTGGCTACCCGACGTTGTAGCTCGCCACAAGACTTCCTCCGAATGTTAAATTCGCTTGCGATTGCTGAGTACTTTGCTAGACTTCAGCAATATAAAGGTCAGCTCGCTTCAAAGGAATTGAGATGTATAAGTTTGTCTTGAGCGCTATCGCTTCCCTGCTGTTGGTGTTGACGCCGCCGGTCGAAGCCAAGGTCAAGGCCAAAGCCAAGGCTTCGGCGCAGGCGGGCAAGGTCAAGAAGGCGGTTGCCGGCAAAGCGCGCTTCCAGCGGCGCGAAATCGCCCCCCGCGTGGTGGCCGAGAGCCGCAACACGATGGTGCGCCGCACCGTCATGGTCAAGGGCAAGCGCAAGGCGGTGTACCAGCGCGTGATCGTCGCCGCCTCGCTGCCCGAACGGGTGCGCCAGAGCTTCGGCGACCGTGCCGGCCTGAACCAGACGTCCGACCCGCTCGACCTCAAATCCAACGTTGCCTTCGTGCTCGACCAGAACAATGCCGAGGTGTTGTTCGAGAAGAACGCGAATATCGCCTTGCCGATCGCCTCGATCACCAAGCTGATGACCGGCCTGATCGTGGTTGAAGCGAACCAGGACATGGGTGAGGTGCTCACGATCACCGAAGACGATGTCGATCACGAGAAATTCACCAGTTCTCGCCTGCGTGTCGGCTCGAAAATGACGCGCGCCAACCTGCTGCATATTGCGCTGATGAGTTCGGAGAACCGCGCGGCGGCCGCGCTGGCGCGCAATTATCCGGGCGGCGTGGCGGGGTTTGTCGAGGCCATGAATGCCAAGGCGCGCCAGCTGGGCATGAACGATACGCGCTATGTCGATTCGAGCGGGCTGTCGAGCCGCAATGTGGCCAGCGCGCGCGACCTGGCCAAGCTGGCCATGTTCGCCTACAACCAGCCGCTGCTGCGCCAGTACTCGACCGATCCAAAATCGACCGTCGATGCGGGCGGCAGGTTAATGCATTACAACAATACCAACTATCTGGTCGCGATGCCGGATTGGGATATCGGTTTGCAAAAGACCGGGTTTATCAATGAAGCGGGGCGCTGCCTGGTGATGCAAACCGTGATCCAGGGCCGCGCCGTGATCATGGTGTTTCTCGATTCGAAGGGCAAGCAATCGCGCACCGCCGATGCGGGGCGGATGCGGCGCTGGCTCGAAGCGCTGCGCCCGCCTGGCTTGTCTTAATAAAAGCCGTCACCTCAAGCCGTCACCTCGCCAGCACGCGCCTGACGGGTTGACGCACACCGCTTACACCGGCGGTCCGGTATATCCCAGGGTCGCCGAAATCTGGCTCGCCGTCGTCACCAGGTCTTCCAGCCATTCTTCCTGCAAGCGGTCGGCCGGCGCCGAAATCGACAAGCCGGCGATCAGCTTGCCCGAATCGTCATGGATGCCGGCCGCCATGCAGCGCACGCCCAGTTCCAGCTCCTCGTTATCGCGTGCATAGCCGCGCGTCCTGACCACGCTCAGCTCGCGTTCCAGCTTGCCCAGGTCGGTAATCGAATTCTTGTTATGCCCGGCCAGCCCGGTGCGTGTGGCATACGCCCGGATCGCCTTCGGTTCATCCACCGACAAGAACAGCTTCCCGGTCGAGGTCAGGTGCAGCGGGCCGCGCCCGCCGATCGCGCGCACCACCTGCATCCCGGAGCGCTCCGAAAACGCGCGGTCGATATACACGATCTCGTCACCCTGGCGCACCGACAGATTGATGGTCTGCTGGGTCTTCTTGTGCAGCGAGCGCATGAAGTCGAGCGCCGCTTCGCGCACCGACAGGCGGCTCTTGACCACATTGCCCAGTTCCAGCAAACGCATGCCGAGACGGTAGGTGCCCGGCTCGACCCGGTCCACGAAGCGCGTGATGACCATGTCGTTCAGGATCCGGTGCGCCGTCGAGGGATGCAGTCCGGATACCTTGGACAATTCCTTCAGGCTCACCGGATCGGTATAGTTGGCCAGCGCGTCGAGCAGGGCCACCATGCGCTCGATCACCTGGATCGAGGTTTTGGGTGCTTCAACGGTGTCGATTTTCATGATGTGGTTGGTGCAGTGCAGTATATGTCCGTTCTTTATACCACAATGTGAAAAGGATTGGCAATTTCCCTGCGCAATGCGGCAAAGGTGGCGCAGCGACGGCGGGGCGGGGCATAATGCGTTTTTACCTGTCATTTTGAAGAGTTTCCATGACCGAACCTGTCAGCGAGTTCAAGAGCAAAAGCGGCCTCAAACGCATCGTGGCCGCCACCGGCTATTCGATCGATGGTTTCAAATCCGCATGGGCGAGCGAGCATGCATTTCGCCAGGAACTGTGCATGGTCGTTATCGGCACCATTATCGCGGTGGTGCTGCCGATTTCTTCCTTCCAGAAATTGTTCCTGATTGCCGTGCTGGTGCTGGTGCTGATCGTCGAACTGATCAATTCCGCTATCGAAGCGATCGTCGACCGGGTCTCGCTCGAACGCCATCCGCTGTCGAAAAACGCCAAGGATTTCGGTAGCGCCGCCGTGATGCTGGCGGTGATGATCGCCGTGGCGTCGTGGGCGGTGGTGCTGTTCAACCGCTTTTATTAAATTACTGCGTTAATTCACTGCGCTGGTCCACTGATCGTTTTAATCCGGCCCGCCTTATGCGCGGGCCGCATATCGAACCGCGAAACGATTCCTTCGTTTTCGCACCGCCGGGCCGTATTCTGGTGTTCCAGGAGGTGGCGCCATGACGGAACTCTTTCCCCATTTTCAAGTAATCGTGGTCAGCGGACTGCATGACAGCGGACCGGGCCATTGGCAGTCGCGCTGGCAGCGCCTGCACCCGGAATTCGTGCGCGTGCGCCAGGATGATTTCGACCAGCCCGACCTGGCCGCCTGGGCCGCGCGCCTGGACCAGGTGCGGCGCGCCGATCCGCGTCCCGCGCTGCTGGTGGCGCACAGCTTCGGCTGCCTGACCGCCGTGCACAGCATCGCCCGCAGCAGCGAGGGCGTGGCGGGCGCCCTGCTGGTCGCGCCGGCCGATCCCGACAAATTCGGCGTCGCCGACCGCCTGCCCGCGCTGTCGCTCGATTGCCCTAGCATATTGGTCAGTAGCGCCAACGATCCGTGGATGAGCGCGCCGCACGCAGCCTTGTGGGCGCGCCGCTGGGGCAGCGAGCTGGTCGAGCAGGGCAGGCTGGGACACATCAATGCCGAGTCGGGCCTGGGCGACTGGCCCGCCGGTTACAACTATTTGCGGCGGCTGGCCGAATTGGCGCACAATAGGATGCTGGCCTTTTCGGCATGATTGACATCCGCTGACCACTTTCGAACCACTTTCGAACCACTTTCGATGAACGATTGGAGATCACAATGAGTTTACGTCTGGGCGATACCGCTCCCGATTTCGAGCAGGATTCTTCGCTGGGAACGATCAAGTTTCACGAATGGGCGGGCGACTCGTGGGTGGTGCTGTTTTCGCATCCGGCCGACTTCACGCCCGTTTGCACCACCGAGCTGGGCCTGACCGCCAAGCTCAAGCCGGAATTCGACAAGCGCAACGTGAAGGCCATTGCCCTCTCGGTCGATCCGGCCGACCTGCACAGGACCTGGATCAAGGATATCGAAGAGACCCAAAAAACCGTGGTCGGCTTTCCGATCATCGCCGACGCCGACAAGAAAGTGGCGGCGCTGTACGACATGATCCACCCGGAACAGTCGGCCACGGCCACGGTCCGTTCGCTGTTCGTGATCGATCCGAAGAAAAAGATCCGTCTGTCGATCACGTATCCGATGAGCACGGGCCGCAATTTCGACGAAGTGCTGCGCGTTATCGACGCCCTGCAACTGAGCGACGCCTACACCGTGGCCACGCCCGGCAACTGGCGCGATGGCGACGATGTCATCATTCCGCTGAGCGTGCAAGACCCGGAACTGATCAAGCAAAAGTATCCGAAAGGCTATACCGCCGAGCGCGCTTATTTGCGCGTGACGCCGCAGCCGAACAAGTAAGCAGCGGTCGTCCCCTGCAAGAACGGCGTTGTTGTTTCATTGCCATTTTCACCACGCCGTGCCAGAACGCATAAGCAAATAAGCTTTCCGTTGTTTGAATCACGGCTGAGTCCCTATACCCTGAAGATATTCTAGGGACTCATCCATGCTACTTACGTATATCGTTTCAGGTTTCGCCGTCGGCCTGCTGGTCGGCATGACCGGCGTTGGCGGCGGCTCCCTCATGACGCCCCTGCTGACGCTGCTGTTCGGGGTGCCGCCCTCGGTCGCCGTCGGCACCGACCTCGCGTTCGCCTCCATCACCAAATCGGCCGGCGCCGTGACGCACCGCCTGCGCGGCACGGTGCGCTGGGATATCGTGCGCCATCTCTGCTTCGGCGCCTTGCCGGCCGCGGTGGCCGCTACCCTGGCGCTCAAGCAATTCGGCGCGCTCGACAAGGAAATCGGCCAGATCATCCGCTACTCCATCGCCGGTTCGGTCATGCTGACCGTGATTGCGCTGCTGTTTCGGGGCAAGATGCTGGCCTGGATCAACGCCAAGCCCGAGCGCCAGTTGCAGGGTAGAAAGCTGGCGGCGGCCACCATCTTTTCCGGCGCGGTGCTCGGCGTGCTGGTGACGGTCTCCTCGATCGGCGCCGGCGCCATCGGCGCGACCTTGCTGGTGATGCTGTATCCGCGCATGAGCCCGGCGGAAGTGGCCGGCACCGACATCGCCTACGCCGTGCCGCTGACCGCGATTGCCGCCTTCGGCCACTGGTGGCTGGGCTCGATCAACTGGACCTTGCTCGCCATGCTGCTGATCGGCTCGCTGCCAGGCATCACCCTCGGCTCCTGGGTGGCCAAGTCGGTGCCGGAAGGCTTTTTGCGCGGCTTGCTGGCCACCACCCTCACCTTGGTGGCGGTCAAGCTGGTCTATTAAGTGGCGTCGGGGCCGCACGGCCACGCCTGCGCCACGCGCGCGCGCAGCAACGGGTCGGCGGCGACGATCGGCGCCAGCCAGCGCAGCACCGCCGCCGCTTCGTGGCGCAGCTCGGTCCACAGCGCAAACTCGCCATTGAGCGCGGCATTCACGTACACCCGCACCAGCAGCTCGCGTTCGACCTGCGCCGTCCCGCCCGACTCACCCAGGCGCTGGTAGGCCGCCACCAGCGCCTGCATGTCGCCGCCGCGCGGCAGCATCGGCGCCGGGTCGCTCGGCTGCGACCAGACGTGGAAGATGGCGCGCAGCGCCGGCGGCACGCTGACATCAAGCATCGTTTGTGGTGCCCAGCAACTGCCGCGCGCAGCCTGCACCCGGCCACTACCTTGCAAACGTTCACGGTTGTCCATGGTTCCTCCTGGTCGCTGCATGTAAGACCGCGCCGGAACAAGCCGAGTTCGGCCGTTCAGCCGAGCGTTTGCGCCCGCTCAAACCGCTGACAGCCACCGGCGGACCGAAGCACCGGCGCAATCCTAATAGCCAAACGATCTATGCAAATAAGAAATGCTTCGTTTGCGTTATGAGGTTCTAGTGCGATTATTGGCGCCTATTAGACGATTTTGTAATAAGAGGCCCCATGTCCGCCGTCCATCCCCTTCCGAGAAAAACGCCGCGCCGGGTCCTGCCCGGCTTCGGCCTGACGCTCGGGTTCACCGTTTTTTATCTGTGCCTGATCGTCCTGATTCCGCTCTCGTCGGTCTTCCTCAAGACCTTCAGCATGACCTGGGCGGCGTTCTGGGAAGTGGTGGCGTCGGAACAGGCGCTTGCCTCGTACCGCCTCAGTTTCGGCGCCTCCTTCATCGCGGCGGTGATCAACACGGTCTTCGGCGGCATCGTCGCCTGGGTGCTGGTGCGCTACGAATTCCCGGCCAAGCGCTTCATGGACGCGCTGGTCGACCTGCCGTTCGCGCTGCCCACCGCGGTGGCCGGCATCACGCTCACCGCGCTGTACTCGACCAACGGCTGGATCGGCAAATACTTCACCGAGCTTGGCATCAAGGTGTCGTACACGCCGCTCGGCGTGGTGGTCGCGCTCACCTTCATCGGCTTGCCGTTCGTGGTACGCACGGTGCAGCCGGTGCTGGAAGACCTGGAAAAGGAACTCGAAGAAGCCGCCGCCAGCCTTGGCGCCAACGCCTGGCAAACCTTCACGCGCGTCGTGTTCCCGGCCGTGATGCCGGCCCTGGTGACCGGCTTTGCGCTCTCGTTCGCGCGCGCCACCGGCGAATTCGGCTCGGTCATTTTCATCGCCGGCAACCAGCCGATGATTTCCGAGATCACGCCGCTGCTCATCTACATCAAGCTCGAAGCGTACAACTACGCCGGCGCCACCGCGATCGCCGTGGTGATGCTGGTCGCCTCGTTCGCGCTGCTGTTGGCCATCAATCTGCTACAGGCGTGGACACGCGCCAGGACCGGTAAAAAATGAGTACTGTGATTGACCAGGCGGCCACGCCCGCCACCGGCCGCGCGCGCCGCTCGTTCTGGGAGCTGTTCCTGCGCCGCTCGCACCCGCTCGAACCGGTCTGGGTCAGCGCGCTGTTGAAACTCATCGCCCTGATTTTCCTGACCCTGTTCCTGTTCATTCCGCTGGCCGCCGTGTTTGCCGAAGCGTTCAAGAAGGGCGTCGACACCTATGTGGCGGCGATCGTCGATCCCGATGCGGTGGCCGCCATCAAATTGACCTTGATCGCGGCCTTCATCTCGGTGCCGTTCAACCTAGTGTTCGGCGTGTGCGCGGCGTGGTGCATCGCCAAGTTCGAATTCCGGGGCAAGTCGATTTTGCTCACGCTGATCGACCTGCCGTTCTCGGTCTCGCCCGTGATCGCGGGCCTGATCTATGTGCTCATGTTCGGCGCGCAGGGCTGGTTCGGCCACTGGCTGGCCGAGCATGACATCAAGATCCTGTTCGCCGTGCCGGGCATTGTGCTGGCCACCGTGTTCATCACCTTCCCGTTCGTGGCGCGCGAACTGATTCCCCTGATGCAGTCGCAGGGCAACGAGGAAGAAGAAGCCGCGCTGGTGCTGGGCGCCTCCGGCTGGGCCATGTTCTGGCGCGTGACACTGCCGAACATCAAATGGGGCCTGCTGTACGGCGTGATCCTGTGTAATGCCCGCGCGATGGGCGAATTCGGCGCCGTGTCGGTGGTGTCGGGCCACATCCGCGGCGAGACCACCACCATGCCGCTGCACGTCGAAATCCTCTACAACGAATACAACTTCGCGGCCGCCTTTGCCGTCGCCTCGCTGCTGGCATTGCTGGCGCTGGTGACCCTGGCGGTCAAAACCTTTGTCGAATGGCGGCTGCGCGAAACACATGCGCTGCACGCCGAAGCACGCAACATGGAGCACGGATCATGACGATCGAAGTCAAGAATATCAACAAGCGGTTCGGCGATTTCGTCGCCCTCGACAACGTCTCGCTGCAGTTCCCATCAGGAGAACTGACCGCGCTGCTGGGCCCATCGGGCTGCGGCAAGACCACGCTGCTGCGCATCATCGCGGGCCTGGAGCATCCGGACAGCGGTAGCGTGCTGCTCGATGGCCAGGATGCGTCGGACCGCCACGTGCGCGAGCGCCAGGTCGGCTTCGTGTTCCAGCACTATGCGCTGTTCAAGCACATGACGGTGTTCGAGAACGTGGCGTTTGGCCTGCGCGTCAAGCCGCGCAAGGATCGTCCGAACGAACAAGAGATCCGCCACAAGGTGCAGCAGCTGCTCGAACTGGTGCAGCTGGACTGGCTGGCCGACCGCCATCCGCCGCAGCTCTCGGGCGGGCAGCGCCAGCGCATTGCCCTGGCGCGCGCGCTGGCGGTCGAGCCGCGCGTGCTGCTGCTCGACGAGCCGTTCGGCGCGCTCGACGCCAAGGTGCGCAAGGAACTGCGGCGCTGGCTGCGCCGCCTGCACGACGACCTGCACGTGACCAGCATTTTTGTGACCCACGACCAGGAAGAAGCGCTGGAAGTGTCGGACCAGGTGGTCCTGATGAACAAGGGCCGGGTCGAGCAGTTGGGCTCCCCGGAGCAGGTGTACAACAATCCGGCCTCGCCCTTTGTGTACGGCTTTCTGGGCAATGTGAACCTGTTCCACGGGCGCGTGAACGATGGCGTCATGGCCAGCGGCGACGCCAGTTTTTCGGTGCCCGAGCATGCCTCCGCCACCAACGGGCAGGGCACCGCCTACGTGCGTCCGCACGACCTCGATATCGACCGCTACACGCCGGGCGCGGAAGGCATCGTCGTCAAGCTGCGCCGCGCGCACGCCATCGGTCCGCTGGCGCAGCTCGATCTTGAGCGCGCCGACAATGCCGAATTGATCGAAGCGGTCATTCCCAACGAGCGTTATCGCCAGTTGGCGTTGAAGGAAGGCGAAACGCTGGTGGTGCGTCCGCGCCGGATGCAGGTGTTTGTCGACCAGGGAGCAGCAATATGAATTTCCAACAACTGCGGTCCATCCGCGAAGCGGCCCGCCGCGGCTACAACCTGACCGAGGTGGCCAATGCCCTGTTCACATCGCAGCCGGGCGTGAGCCGCCAGATCCGCGAACTCGAAGATGAACTCGGCGTGGTGATCTTCGAGCGCAACGGCAAGCGCCTGACCGGCCTGACCGATCCGGGCAAGGGCATCTTGAAGATCATCGACCGCCTGCTGGTCGAAGCCGAGAACCTGCAGCAGGCCAGCATGGAATACGCCGGCAAGAACAGCGGCACCCTGACCATTGCGGCCACCCACACGCAGGCGCGCTATGCGCTGCCGAAAGTGGTGCAGTCGTTCCGCAAGGACTTCCCCGAGGTGCGCATCGCACTGCAGCAGAGCGCTCCCGATCATATCGCCGAGTGGGTCTTATCGGGCAAGGCCGATATCGGTATCGCCACCGAGGGCTTGTCGCAATTCCCGGACCTGGTATCGTTCCCGTGCTATCGCTGGAGCCACCTGATCGTGGTGCCGGACGGGCATCCCCTGCTCAATTGTTCGCCGATCCGCCTGGAAGACCTGGCCGAGTACCCCTTGATTACCTACGATGTGGGCTTCACGGGACGCGGGCATATCGACGCGGCCTTCGCCAAGGCGGGGGTACGCACCGATATTGTGCTTACTGCCATGGATTCGGACGTCATCAAGCAGTATGTGAGCCTGGGGATGGGCGTGGGGATCGTGGCCTCGATGGCGTTCGACCATGGGCGCGACAAGGGACTGCGCGCGGTGGAAGCGTCGCACCTGTTCGCGGCCAACGTGACGCGCCTCGCGGTGCGGCGCGGCGCCTACCTGCGCGCTTACGCGTATCACTTCATCGAGCAGTTTGCGCCGGATGTCTCGCGCGAGGACATCGAGCGCGCGCTCGACGCCGACGCGCCGCGCGAAGTGGCCTGAGCATCGTGGGAGTGGCGCAGGCGATTGTCGAGATCGCTTGCAAATGCGAATGATTCTCGTTTATACTCGATGTCAGCCATCCACCCACGCATAGCCCGCCGCCGTTGCTAGCCACTGCATACCGTCAAGGAAGCATCGTGCCGAGCAAACATCCACAGAATCCAGGCGAACCTTGCCAGCATGTGACGATCGCCGACAGCACCATCGGCCACGTCAGCATCTGCCCCGAATGCAGCGTGCTGCACCTGTCGCTGAACCACGTCTCGGTGCGCTTCACGCCGGAAGCGTTCCGCGCGCTCTCAAGCATGGTCGGCGACGCCCAGGCGCGGCTCGACCACGTCGCCCAGTCCAACGCCGCCGCTGCCGCTGCCGCCGTCATCGACGAAGCGCGCCACGGCCCCAAGCTGCATTAAGGAGAAGCGTATGTGCGACCACGATGCCAAAAAGCCGCTTGCGCGGTTCTTCCCTCCTGATGACGAAGCCGCTTCGCGCACCTCGTCGTCGCGCCGTCAGCGCCTGTGGGAGCTGCCGGCCAATACCCACTGCCCGGTGATCGGCGTGTGCCTGCCGCTCGGCGTGCTGCGCAAACTGGTGAACAAGGGCGTGCGCGGCCAGGCGCTGGCCGACGACTACGAAATCCACGTCGGCGCGGTGGCTGAATGCGCCAACCGCAACCGCATCTCGAACCTGCTGCAAGATGCGCTCGACCAGCGCTACGCGCTGGTGCTGCTGCGTTTTAAGGAAGCGCGCAGCGGCGACGCCGTCATGCTGCTGTGGCGCCAGGCGATCGCGCAGGGCGATGTGGCGGGCGCCTTCTGGGCCGCGCTGACGCACCCGCGCAGCGATTTTCTGGTGCAGGACACGGTGCTGCGCGAGATGCACATGATCCAGCACCAGGCCGGGGCGACGACGCGCATCGACCATGCGCGCTACCTCGAACTGCAGGAAGAAAATGCGGCGCTGGCGGCCGAACTGGCGCAGTCGCAGCAGCGCCACGTGCGCGCGCTGGCCGACAAGACGCGCGAGCTGGAACAGGCGCAGGCGCAGTTGATGGCTGCGCGCGCGGAACTGGTGGCGCGCGACAGCAAGTTCGCTTTCCTGCAGGCTGATATGGCGGAGCTGAGTGCGTCGGTGCCGGATCTGGAAGCGCGCACGCGGCTCAAGCAAAAACTCGATGAAGCGGCGCAGCGGTTAGGTGCGCGCGATGCGCAGCTGGCGCAGTTGCGCCAGCAACTGGCGGCATCCACGCGCCAGCTCGACGCCTTGCAGGCTGCGCGCCCGCTTGATGCGGTGGTGTGCGAGGAAGACGCGGCCGAGGCGATTGCGGCGGCGCAGCTGGTTGACAAGACCTTGCTGTGCGTCGGTGGCAGGAGCGCCAGCGTTGCCAGCTACCGTTGCATGACGGAGGAAGCGGGGGCCAGGTTTGCGCACCATGATGGAGGGCAGGAGCACGGCGCCGATCTGCTCGACGCGAATCTGGCGGCGGCCGACCTGGTGATTTGCCAGACCGGCTGCATCAGCCACAATGCGTACTGGCGCGTGAAGGAGCATTGCAAGCGCACCGGCAAGCAGTGCGTGTTCGTCGAGAATCCGAGCAGTACGAGTTTTTCGAGGGGGCTGCGGCAGATCGCGATATTGGCGGAGGGGTAAGGACCACTACATCCGTCGTTCCCGCGCAGGGCTCGGCGCCCCCGCGCGAACCCAAGTGCGTAGCTTAGCAAGCAGACTTGGGTTCCCGCCGAGGGCCGCCTTGGCGCGGGAACGACGATATCAAGCGCCTGGGTTGGTAATGCGCGCGTGGATCGCGTCGATCTCCGCCACCACTTCCGGCGCCAGGGTCACCGACATGGCATCGATATTTTCCTTCAACTGCGCCAGGCTGGTCGCGCCGATGATGGTCGAGGCCACGAACCAGCGCGAATAGCACCACGCCAGCGCCAGTTGCGTCGGCGTCATCCCGTTCGCGCGCGCCAGCTCCGCGTACTCCTTTACCGCCGCCAGCACCGGCGCGCGCAGGTAGCGCGGGCTCCACGACGGGGGAAAAATCGTCAGCCGGCCGCTGGCCTTCGGATCGTCCAGGTACTTCGCGCTCAACTGCCCGAACGCCAGCGGGCTGTAGGCCAGCAAACCCACGTCCTCGCGATAGCAGGTCTCGTCCATCAAACTGGTCTCGAAGGTGCGCGCGGTCAGGTTGTACAGGTTCTGGACGCTGGCGATGCGCGGCAGTCCACCCATCTCGGCGCGCTTGATAAATTCGCTCACGCCCCACGCGCTCTCGTTCGACACGCCGATGTGCCCAATCTTGCCCGCGTCGATCAATTCCTTCAGCCCGGCCAAGGTCTCTTCGATGGGAATGGCTGCGCGCTCCTTGGCCGGGTCGAACGCGGTGGCGCCAAAAATGGGCACATTGCGGCTCGGCCAGTGCAGCTGGTACAAGTCGATATGGTCGGTCTGCAGGCGCCGCAGGCTGTCCTCCACCGCCGTGCGCAGGCTGGCGGCGTCGAGGTTCTGCTTTCCTTCGCGGAGCCAGTGCAGGTTCGGATTCGGGCCGGCCGCCTTGGTCGCCAAAACGATCTCGCCGCGCCGGCCGCTCTTTTTGAGCCAGCTGCCGATAAAGCGCTCGGTGTCGCCCTGCGTCTGCGGACGCGGCATGACCGGATACATTTCGGCCGTGTCGACAAAATTGATGCCGCGCTCGAGCGCGTAATCGAGCTGGCTGTGCGCGTCCGCTTCGCTATTTTGCTCGCCGAAGGTCATGGTGCCGAGGCAGATCTTGGATACCTCGAGCGGCGTGCGTCCGAGCCTGGTCTTGATCATGGTGCGTTCCTTATGGTCGAAGGGCCTGCGCGCATTCGCGGATCAGGCCCGGTCCCTGGTAAATCAGGCCGGTGTACAACTGTACCAGCGAGGCGCCGAGATGGATCTTTTCCTTGGCATCGGCACCGCGCATGATGCCGCCCACGCCGATGATCGGCAGCGCGTCGCCCAGCTCCTGGCGCAGCGCGCGGATGACGATGTTCGACAGTTCGAACACCGGATCGCCCGACACGCCGCCAGTTTCCTGGCCGTGGCGCAGGCGGTCGACCTCGCGGTGACTGAGCGTGGTGTTGGTGGCGATGACACCGTCGATCTTGTGGCGCAGCAGGGCGCCGGCGATATCCTTGATCTGGTCGCCGTCGACGTCCGGCGCGATCTTGAGCGCGAGCGGCACGTAGCGCTTGTGCCGGTCGGCCAGGCGCAGTTGCGCGTCTTTCAGCCGCGCGAGCAGCGCGTCCAGTTCCGAGGCGCCCTGCAGCTGGCGCAGGTTGGCGGTGTTCGGCGAGGAGATATTGACGGTCACGTAGCTGGCGTACGGGTACACTTTTTCGAGGCAGTGCAGATAGTCGTCGACCGCATTCTCGATCGGCGTGCTGGCGTTCTTGCCGATGTTCAGGCCAAGCACGCCGCGGCCTTCCTGGTAAAACTTTGACGCCTGCACGTTGGCGACAAAGGCGTCGACGCCGCCATTGTTAAAGCCCATGCGGTTGATCACCGCGCGCTTGGCAGGGATGCGGAAAATGCGCGGCTTGGGATTGCCCGGCTGCGGCTTGGGCGTGACGGTGCCCACTTCGATGAAGCCGAAACCGAGTGCCGAGAGGCCGTCGATGTAGGCGCCATCCTTGTCCAGCCCCGCGGCCAGGCCGACCGGGTTGGGAAACGTGATGCCCATGACGGTGCGCGGATCGGGCGCGGGTTTGCTTAACAGGCCGGTCAGGCCCAGCTTTGCCGCGTTGCGCAGGAAGGGCAGGGTGACATTGTGCGCCGCCTCGGGCTTGAGGGTAAACAGCAGGGGACGAGCTAAGGCATACAGCGGTTTCTTGGACATGGCGTGCTCGGGTTGGTGCGTGTGCCGGCATTTTACCGTGCGGCGGCGCCATCCGCTCAACGGCAGCTAGCGATCGAGCAGGCCCCAGATGCCGTCCATGCGCGCTTCGAGCGGGCGGAAGTTGATCTTGTAGGCCATCTTGGGACTCTGCTCGATCCAGTAACCCAGATACACGAACGGCAGTTTCAGTTCGCTCGCTTGCGCGATCTGCCACAGCACGTTGTAGGTGCCGAAGGAGGCGCCGGGAACGTCCGGATCGAAAAAGGTGTACACCGATGACAGGCCGTCCGACAGCACGTCGATGATCGAGACCATGCGCAGCACGCCGCCCTCGTCGCGAAACTCCACCAGGCGCGTGTTGACGCGGCTTTGCAGCAGGAACTGGGCGTACTGGTCGCGGCTGTCCTGGTCCATGCCGCCGCCGACGTGGCGCGTGGTCTGGTAGCGCAGGTAGAGCGCGTAGTGTTCGTCCGAAAAACTGAGGTTGGCGACCGTGGCCACCAGCGCCGCGTGACGCGTCCAGGCGCGCCGCTGGCCGCGGCTGGGGGCAAATTCGGCGGCGCGCACGCGCACCGGAATGCAGGCGTTGCAGCCGTCGCAGTAGGGGCGGTAGGTGAAGATGCCGCTGCGCCGGAAGCCATTCTTGACCAGTTCGGAGTAGACGTCGGCGTTGATCAGGTGCGAAGGGGTGGCCACTTGCGAGCGCGCCTGCCGTGCGTCGAGATAGCTGCACGGGTAGGGCGCTGTGGTGTAGAACTGCAGCGTCGAGAAAGGCAGGTCGTTTAAGTGCGTCATGCAGTCGCTTTCGATACGGCGTGGTTGCGAACGGTGGCCCTGGTTGCTTCCTTCGTTTCTATTGTAGCGAAACTTTACGCTGCATGCGGCATCTGTGTAAATGGCGAGCCCGGTTTCCACTGCGCGATGCCGGGTTTGGCGATAGCGTCGCGCAAATGCGCCAGGAAGGCGGCGCGCGGGATGGGCGCGGCGCCCAAGGACGCCAGGTGGCCGGTCTCCTGCTGGCAGTCGATCATGGTCACGCCGTGGCCGCGCAGGAAGGCGACCAGGAACGCCAGCGCGATCTTGGAGCCGTCGGTCACGCGCGCGAACATCGATTCGCCGTAGAACATGCGGCCGATGCATACGCCATAAGCGCCACCGACCAGTTCGCCATCGAGCCACAGTTCCGACGAGTGGGCGTACCCCATCGCGTGCAGGCCGGTGTAGCCTTCGACGATGTCGTCCGAAATCCAGGTGCCCGGGCCATCCTTGCGCGGGGCGGCGCAGGCGCGCATCACGGCCTCGAATGCGCTGTCGAAGCGCACCTGCCAGCGTCCGCCTTCTTCCATGCTGCGCTCGACCCGGCGCAGGGCCTTGCGCAGACTGTTGCTGATTCGAAAGTCTTCCGTCATCAGCACCATGCGCGGATCGGTACTCCACCAGAGGATGGGCTGGCCTTCGGAAAACCAGGGAAAGATGCCGTGCTTGTAGGCGCTCAGCAGGCGCTCGGGCGACAGGTCGGCGCCGGCCGCCAGCAGGCCCGGCGCGTCGGAGGTCAGCGCGTCGGCGACGTCGGGAAACGGCGAATCGGTGTCAAGCCAGGGAATCATGGCTTATTCGGGATCGCTGGCAATGCGCATCGCCCGCACGACGTCTTGCGTGTGGAAACTGAAACCGCCGCCGCCCTCGCGCATCCTGGCGCAATCGGCGAAAAACAGTTCCAAGGTGGTGCGGATGGTGGGGAAGGCCAGGTCGTCCCACGGAATCTCGTGCTCGGCGAACATGCGCGCGTCCAGGCTTTCGATGCCGGGCGCAAAGTCGAGGCTGCGCAGGCGGGCCAGGTAGAACAGGTGAACCTGGTGCACCTGGGCCACGTTAAGCAGGCTGAACAGGCTGCCGATCTCGATGTCGGCGCCGGCTTCTTCTTCGGTTTCGCGTACGGCGGCCTCGGCGGTGGTTTCATCGTTTTCCATGAAGCCGGCCGGCAAGGTCCAGAAGCCGTGGCGCGGTTCGATCGCGCGCTTGCACAGCAGCACGCGCACTTCTTCACATTCTGGTTGCCAGACAGGAATGGAGCCGACGACGAGTTTGGGGTTCTGGTAATGGATCGCCGCGCATTGCTTGCAGACATAGCGCAGGCGGTTGTCGCCCTCGGGAATAAGCAGGTCGACGGGATGGGCGCACTCGGAACAGAATTTCATAGGAAATGGGGAAAATGATTTTCGCTTACTGTACACCGATTGCAGGGCGAATGCGGTGCGCGCAGGGCGTAAAAGCGGGCCGGCGCCCCTGCGGCCGCGTTTGCTTTACCGCTATCGTGCATCTTGATTGGATTAATATTGCCTAATTCTGAAAAGCCCCCTATAATAGCTACATACAGACGCGGGGTGGAGCAGTCTGGCAGCTCGTCGGGCTCATAACCCGAAGGTCACAGGTTCAAATCCTGTCCCCGCAACCAAATTCGAAGCCGTTGATCTTGCAAAAGATCAGCGGCTTTTTGGTTTTCCGGCGTCACGGCCTGCTTGGGCCGGATATGGCCGGTTCGGGTGCCTCAGGTGTCGGCTGACAGGACGTTCTACCGCAGGGCCGCCATGGCTTGCCCGATGTAGGCCTTCATCTCATCGGTGATCCAGCTGCCGATCATCAAGAGCGGCTCTTTTTCGTAAGCGATGCGGATTTTCGCGTGGGTGGCAGGGTCGTCGCCAGCGAACGACTGCGACAGATCGATCCACTCGCGCATCAGCTGCCCGACCTGCGGATCGCCCGGCGCCGCGCCGTCGGCAATCGCTTTGCGCACCCGCGCGATCAAGGCCGGCCACTCGTCCATGCGGATGCGGTAGTGCGCATCCATGTACGCGAACTCCTCGGGCGAGACATATTTTTTGAACATCGCCAGGCGCGACTGCGTGAATGCTTCCTTCAAAAACGCCTCCACTTCCGGCGTGATGCCGTTCTGCTTGCGCAGCGCCGGCTCGCGTGCCTGCATGGCGAGAATGCGCACCATGACGTCCGGGTCGCCATTGGTGTCGCGCTCCAGTTTGAGCATCCATTCCTGTGACAGCAATTGCGCCTCGGGGCTCGATGGCGGCGTGCCGGCTGCGATCATCTGCTTGAAGCGCGCCACCATCGCCTCCCACTCGGCGATGCAGGCGGCGTCGCCGGCGAAAAACGGCAGCTGCTTCAATTCTTCTTTTGAAAAATAGGTGTCGTACATGGTCATTAACTCCAAAGTGATTAGCCACGCGGCCAGATTCGGCTCCACCCCGGCACCGAGATCGCCATGCAGCGTTATCAGCTGCGCGCGCAGGATGCCGGCCTGGTCGATCTGGCGGGTCAGCGCGGCGATCTGCTGCTCCACGATGCTCGACAGGCTGGCGCCGGGATTGGCCAGGAAGGTTCCGATGTCGGCCAGCGACACGCCGAAGCGGCGCAGCGCCTGCACCTGGTGCAGGCGGGCGATGTCGTCGCGGTTGTACAGGCGGTAGCCGGCCTCGGAACGCGCCGAAGGACACAGAAGGCCGATGGAATCGTAATGATGGAGCGCGCGTACCGTCAATCCCGACCGTTTCGCCAGCTCGCCTATTTTCAACTTCATCGAATCGCTCCTTGTCTTCATGCGTGAACACAGTCTGGAGCCTGACGTGGCGTCAAGGTCAAGCTTATTTGCTGGCGTCGGCTACCGCGTCGGCTACCGCGCCGGCTACCGCGTCGGCTACCGCGCGTGGATGCAGGCTGGCCCACAGGTGGGCCGCCGCCATGGTCCGGTGCGGCGCGTAACGCGCCAGCAGCGCTTCGGTGCGCGCAATGTCCGGCTTGGCGTCTTCGCCGAGCAGGTGCTGGAAGGCCGCGCGGATGGCCACGTCGCCATGCAGAGAACAGTCGGCATAGCCGTAGCCGCGCAGCAGGGCGTAGTTGACGGTCCATGGGCCGATGCCCTTGACGGCCAGCAGCGCTGCCGCCACCTGCGCCGCGTCGTGCCGGCGATCGAGCGTGAGTGCGCCGCTGTCGACCAGGTGCGCCAGGCGCAGCAAGGTGTCGGCCTTGGAGCGCGAGAATTTGCGACTGGTGAGGGCATCCGCATCGAGGCGCGCCACGTCGCGCGCTTCGGGGTAGCACCACAAGCCGCCGCTGTGCTGGCGGCCGGCTTGCAAGATGAACGTGCGGCGCAGCGCGATGGCAAACGTCAGGTTGATCTGCTGGCCGATGATGGCCCAGGTCAGCGCCTCGAAAATCGTGGCCGACTGCACGATGCGCAGGCCGCTCTGGCGCTGCACCACGGGCCACAGCAGCGCATCGTCCGTCACCGCCGCCAGGAATGGCGCCGGGTCGATCCGCAGGGCCAGGATGTTGAGCAGGGCGTCGTCGACCTGGCGCAGGTCGTCGGGCGTGAGCGGGCCGTCGGCCTGCACCGAGCATAGTGCGGCGTCCGGGCCGAGGGCGATGTCGAGCAGCACCGGCACGGCGCCCATCATCACGCCCTTGCGGATGCGCCCCGGCGCCACCTGTTCGGCCACGCCCTCGGGATCGCGGCTGTGGAAGGCGAGGATGTCGGCACTGTTGTAATGCGCCGGAAGAGGGATCGACTTCTGCAAGCTGCTGCCCTATTTGCTGTTGGGAGAGGGCGCAACGATAGCATGCCGGCCGAACGGCGTGAACCCGGTCACCAGCGCCGTGCCCGCGACGACGACGGCGGCACCAAGAACCGTGTACCAGCCCACGTGTTCCGACAAGAACAGCACGCCCCACAGAATGCCGAACAGGGGACTGAGGAAGGTGACGGTCAGCGCGGACGTGGGGCCGACCTGCTGTATCAGCTTGAAATACATGATGTAGGCGATGCCGCTGCACAGCACCCCAAGCGCAAGCGCCGCGCCCAGGATGCCCGGCGTGGCGGCGGCGGGCGCGGGGAAGAACGGCAGCGCGGGAACCACCAGCAAGGTCGCGGCCCACATGCTGCCGTGCGCGTTGGCGAACGGCTCGACCGCTTTGGCCGATTTGGCGTAGGTGCTGGCCACGCTGTAGCAAAAGGCGGCCAGCAGGGCGGCGCCGATGGCGAGCGGCGCGCCGGGCCGCGCGGTCACGTCGTCGAAGCCGACCAGCAGGGCCACGCCGCACGTGCCGAGCACGAGGCCGAGCACCTGTTTGGCGGCGAT
>DASVVC010000171.1:0-23919 GCA_036386755.1 Telluria sp. | reverse complement strand
CAATCCGGCGCCACTGCTGATCCGGCGCGCGCAGCGCCTGGTCAACAAGAGTTTCATCGACATCCTGCAAGACCTGGCGCCCGATAGCCTGAGCCAGGTACGTGTGATTGCCGGGCTCAAGAACGAATAATCGAAGCACCTAACAACGGGGAGCATGTCATGGCCAAGGAGAGTAGTCAGAAGTTCGTCGGACGCAACAGGGCGCCGCGGGTGCAGATCGAGTATGAAGTCGAACTGTACGGCGCCGAAAAGAAGATCCAGCTGCCGTTCGTGATGGGCGTGCTGGCCGACCTGTCCGGCAAGCCGGCCGAGCCGCTGGGGCCGGTGGCCGAACGCAAGTTCCTCGATATCGACGTCGATAATTTCGACAGCCGCATGAAAGCGATCAAGCCGCGCGTCGCCTTCCATGTCCCGAACGTGCTGACCGGGGAGGGCAACCTCAGTGTCGAGCTCACCTTCGACAGCATGGACGATTTTTCGCCCGCCGCGGTCGCGCGCAAAGTCGATGCGCTCGGCAAGCTGCTGGAAGCGCGCCAGAACCTGTCGAACCTGCTGACCTATATGGACGGCAAGTCCGGCGCCGAAGAACTCATCAACAAGGCGCTCAACGACCCGGCGCTGCTGCAGTCGCTGGCGTCGTCGCCCAAACCGGCCGCAGGTCCGGCCGCCGATCCGGGCGCCGCCGATCCGGCCAGCGACGGCGCGCCCGCCTAGCCGCGCGTCCTTACCATTCCCAGGAGAACGCCATGCCCGACACCGACCACACCGCCCCCCAGGCGGCTGAACTAAAGCTCGACGGCGATGAATTTGCCGCCTTGCTGCAAAAGGAATTCAAGCCGAAGAGCGAGCAAGCCAAGGGCGCGGTAGAACAGGCGGTCCGCACCCTCGCGGCCCAGGCCCTGTCGCAGACCACGCTGATCGGCAGCGACGTGATCAAATCCATCGAGGCCATCATTGCCGAACTCGACAAGAATCTGACGGCCCAGATCAACCTGGTCCTGCACCATGCCGATTTCCAGCGCCTCGAAGGCGCTTGGCGCGGCCTGCACTACCTGATCAACAACACTGAAACGGACGAGATGCTGAAGATCCGCTTCATGAACATCTCCAAGCTCGATTTCGGCAAAACGCTCAAACGCTACAAGGGCACGGCCTGGGATCAAAGCCCGCTCTTCAAGCGCATCTACGAAGAAGAATACGGCCAGTTCGGCGGCGAGCCCTTCGGTTGCCTGGTGGGCGACTACACGTTCGACCACAGCCCGCCCGACGTCGAACTGCTCGGTGAAATCGCCAAGGTCTCGGCCGCCGCGCATACCCCCTTCATCGCCGGCGCCTCGCCCGCCGTGATGCAGATGGACAGTTGGCAGGAACTGGCCAACCCGCGCGACCTGACCAAGATCTTCACCACCCCCGAGTATGCCGCCTGGCGCTCGCTGCGCGAGTCGGACGACGCGCGCTATATCGGTCTGGCCATGCCGCGCTACCTGGCGCGCCTGCCGTACGGTGCCAAGACCGCGCCGGTCGAGGAATTCGATTTCGAGGAAGATACCGGCGCCGCCGATCACAGCCGCTATACCTGGTCCAACGCCGCTTACGCCATGGCGGCCAACATCAACCGGTCGTTCAAGCTGTACGGCTGGTGTTCGCGCATCCGCGGCGTCGAATCGGGCGGGGCGATTGAAGGCTTGCCGACCCACACCTTCCCGACCGATGACGGCGGGGTCGACATGAAGTGCCCGACCGAGATCGCGATCAGCGACCGGCGCGAAGCGGAGCTGGCGAAAAACGGCTTCATGCCGCTGGTGCACCGCAAGAATTCCGACTTCGCGGCCTTTATCGGCGCCCAGTCGCTACAGAAGCCGTTCGAGTACGACGATCCGGATGCGACCGCCAACGCCAATCTGGCCGCGCGCCTGCCCTACCTGTTCGCCTGCTGCCGCTTTGCCCACTACCTCAAGTGCATCGTGCGCGACAAGATCGGTTCGTTCAAGGAGCGCGAGGACATGCAGATCTGGCTGCAGAACTGGATCATGAATTATGTCGACGGCGACCCCGCCCACTCTTCGCAGACGACAAAGGCGCGCAAACCGCTGGCGGCGGCCGAAGTGGTGGTGGAGGATGTTGAAGGCAATCCGGGCTATTACACCTCGAAGTTTTTCCTGCGGCCGCACTATCAGCTCGAAGGGCTGACCGTGTCGCTGCGGCTGGTATCGAAGCTGCCCTCGGCGAAGGTGGCGTAACACGCTGTGCGACTGTTCCGGTTGCGCATCCGCCGTGCCAGCGCCTGGCCCGGCCTTAATGATTCACAGGAGAATACCATGGCTGTCGATATGTTCTTGAAGATTGATGATGTCAAAGGGGAGTCGCGGGACAGTAAGCACAAGGATGAACTTGATGTTCTCGCGTGGAGCTGGGGCTTGAGCCAGTCCGGCACCACCCACATGGGCGGCGGCGGTGGCGCCGGCAAGGTTGGCGTGCAGGACCTGTCGATTACCAAGTATATCGACAAGGCTTCGCCCAACCTGGTGATGGCGGCCTGCGACGGCACCCATTACAAGGAGGCCTTGCTGACGGTGCGCAAGGCCGGCAAGACCCCGCTCGAATATATCAAGATCACCATGAAGCAGGTGCTGGTATCGTCGATCACCACGGGCGCTACCGGCGGCGAAGACCGGCTCACCGAGAAAGTGACGCTCAATTTCGCCGAGTTCAAGGTGGAATACGCGCCGCAAAAAGAGGACGGCACGGGCGATGCGGTGGTCGAGGTGGGCTGGAAAATCGCCGAGAACGTGAAAGCCTAGCCGGCAACGACCATGACACAAGCCGACATTTTCCTCAAGGTCGAGGGCGCAAGCCAGGGTCTCATCAAGGGCGAGGCGCGCGACGCCGGGCACCACGATGAGATCGACGTTCTGGCTTGGAACTGGGGCATGGAGGGCAACCGCATCCACGGCCCCGGCTCGCACAAGACAGCGGTCAGCGAATTGAAGATCACCAAACGGGTGGACAAGGCGAGCACCGCCCTGATGGCGGCCCTGCGCAGCAACGAGGTGATCAAGAAGGCGACGCTGATGGTGCGCAAGGCCGGCGGCGCCGGCCCGGTCGAATATTACATGATCACCATGGAGCGCGCGCGCATCACGGCGCTGCTCCAGCGCGGCGGCGACAGCGCCGACCCGTCGGCGCTGAACGAAGAAGTGAGTATCGCGTTCAGTAAATTCGCGGTCGAATACAAGCCGCAGGGCGCCGACGGGCAATACCGGGGCGGCACGACCTTCGAGATGGATATTTTCGATGGCAACTGAAGAAACGGGGGGTGGCATGAGCACGGCATCGATGGCGCAACAGAGTTTGCGCGACGGCGATCCGGGACTGGCCCTGCAGCAGTTGCAGGAGCAGGTGCGGGCCGCGCCGGCCGACGCGCGGCTGCGCCTGTTCCTGTTCCAGTTGCTGGCGGTGCGCGGCGACTGGGAGCGCGCCCAGGCGCAGCTTGCGGTCGCCTCCACCCTGGATGCATCGGCGCTGGCGATGATGCCGATGTACCGAGAGGCGATCGGCTGCGAATGCCTGCGCGCGCGCGTGTTCGAGGGCAGGGCTGCGCCGCTGACCTTCGGCCCGCCTGCGCCCTGGATGGCGCTGCTGATCGAGTCGCTGCTGACGGCGCGGTGCGCCCCCGCGCAGGCCGAGCAGTTGCGCGCCCGGGCCTTCGAGCAAGCCATGCCCGTCTCCGGTACGCTCGACGGCCAGGCTTTCGGCTGGATCGCCGATGCCGATTCGCGCCTCGGTCCGGTGCTCGAAGCCTTCATCGAGGGCCACTATTACTGGGTGCCGTTCGCGCAGCTGCGCGCCATCGCGATCGACGCCCCGCACGATTTGCGCGACGTGGTGTGGATGCCGGCCCGCTTCGTGTTTGCCGATGGCGGCGAGGCGGCCGGCCTGATCCCGACCCGCTACCCCGGATCCGAGGCCGCCGCCGACCCGCTGCTGGCGCTCAGCCGCAAGACGGCATGGCGCCAGGCCGCGCCGGGCCTCTGGCATGGGCTGGGCCAGCGCATCATCGCCACCGATGGCGGCGAGTCGGCGCTGATGGATGTGCGCCGGATCGTCATCGATGCGCCCGAGGGCCCGGGCTAGTCATGGCCGCCCCGACCCCGAAGGAAAGGTTGCAGCCGGCGCTGCTGGACCGGCTGACCGATAGCGAACCGGCGCAGAAACACGAGCCGCGCGAAAGCCGCCTGATCACCAGGAAGCGCCTGCACCAGGCGGTGCTGCGCGACCTGGCCTGGCTACTCAATACCACGCAGCTCGGCGGCGACGCCGCGTTCGGCGCCTGCGGCTATGCGCGCCGCTCGGTCATCAATTTCGGCTTGCCGGCGCTGTCCGGCGAAACCGCCTCCACGCTCGACATGATTGCGCTGGAACGGACGATCAAACAGGCGATCCTCGACTACGAGCCGCGCATCGTCCCTGCCTCGTTGCAGGTGCAGGCGCTGGCCTCGGCGCCGTTGCTCGATCAGCACAACATCATCAGCATCCAGATCCGCGGCGACCTGTGGGCGCTGCCGGTGCCGATCGAGCTGCTGCTGCGCACCGACGTCGACCTCGAAACCGGCGCGGTCGAACTGCGCGATCTCGGCAAATCGGTCTGATTCCCACCGGAGAGCGCCATGGACCCCCGCCTGCTGCGTTATTACAACCAGGAATTGCAGCACCTGCATGACATGGGCGCGGAATTCGCGCGCCAGTTTCCCAAGATCGCGGCGCGGCTCGGCATTGACGGCATCGAGGTGAGCGATCCCTACGTCGAGCGGCTGCTCGAAGGCGCCGGCTTCCTGGCCGCGCGCGTGCAGCTCAAGCTCGATGCCGAGTTCCCCCGCTTTACCCAGCGCCTGCAGGAAATCGTGTATCCGAATTTCCTGGCGCCGACGCCGTCGATGCTGGTGGCGCAGTTCCAGCCGCAGCCCCACGAACCGAACCTGGCCGAGGGCGTCACCATCGCGCGCGGCAGCGCCATGCGCAGCCAACTGGGCAAGAACGACAGCACGGCCTGCGAATTTCGCACCGCCCACGACGTCACCCTGTGGCCGCTCGAACTGATCGCGGCCGACTACTTTTCGCATGCCCCCGACTTGCCGCTGGCGTCGCTTCCGGTGGCCAAGCGGATCGGCGGCGGCCTGCGCTTGCGGCTGCGCATCAGCGCCGGCCTGACGTTCCAGCAATTGCCGCTGGACGAACTCAGACTGTTCCTGACGGGCAATGACGAGCTTGCGTACAAGCTGCACGCGCTGTGCCTGGGGGCCGCGCTGGGCGTGCTGGTGGCGCCGGCGGCGCGCCCGTGGCCATGGCATGCCTGGCTTGAGGCGAGCCATATCAAGCCGGTCGGCTATGCCGACGACCAGGCCCTGCTGCCGACGGCCCTGCGTTCTTTCCAGGGCTGCCGCCTGTTGCAGGAATACTTTTCCTTCCCGCAACGCTTCCTGTTTTTCGACCTGGACGGACTGGCCGGCGCGGTGCGGCGCCATGCCGGCACCGAGCTCGACATCGTGTTGCTGTTCGAACGCGGCGACCCGGCGCTCGAAGGCGCGGTCGATGCATCGAACCTGGCGCTGTTCTGCGCGCCCGCCATCAACCTGTTTCCGAAACGGGCCGAGCGGATTCACCTGGCCGACGGCGCCGCCGAGTTCCACATCGTGCCCGACCGTACCCGGCCGATGGACTTCGAGGTCCACGAAGTGAGCGGCGTGGTCGGGCATGGCGTGGGCAGCGGCAGCGAGCAGGCGTTCGCGCCGCTGTACGCGGCCTACCACAGCGAAGAGCGCGGGCAGGGCGCCTACTTCAGCACCCAGCGCGAGCCGCGCGTGTTGTCGGCAAGCCAAAAGAAAGACGGGTTTCGTTCCAGCTATATCGGCAGCGAGGTGTTCATTTCGCTGGTCGACCCGAACGAAGCGCCCTACCGCAGCGACTTGCGGCAGCTCGCGATCCAGACCGTGTGCACCAACCGCGACCTGCCGCTGCATATGCCGCTGGGCTTGGGCGCCACCGACTTCACGCTCGACGGCGCCGCACCGGTGGCCGCGATCCGCTGCATCAAGGGCCCGTCCAGGCCGTACTCGCCGCTGAGCCAGGGCGCCATCGCGTGGCGCTTCATCAGCCAGCTGTCGCTGAACTACCTGTCGCTGCTCGATACCGACCAACGCCAGGGCGCGCTGGCGTTGCGCCAGATCCTGGACCTGTACGCGCAGGCCGACGAGCCGGCCATGAAAAAACAGATCGAGGCCTTGCTGTCGGTGCGCGCCACGCCCTTGGTGCGGCGGCTGCCGGTGCGCGGCCCGCTCAGTTACGGGCGCGGCATCCGGATCGAGCTGGAACTCGACGAGCTCGGTTTCCTGGGGGCCAGCGCCTTCCTGTTCGGCAGCGTGATGGAACGCTTCTTCGCGCGCCACGCCTCGCTCAATTCATTCACCGAAACCGTGCTGCGCTCAAGCGCGCGCGGCGTCATTGCGCAATGGGGGCCGCGATGCGGAAACCGGCCGATCATCTGACGTTCCTGCGCGCGCTCGCGGAGCAACCGTATCGCTATGACTTTTTCCCCACGTTGCGCAGGATCGAATGCCTGTACCCCCACCTGCCGCGCATCGGCCAGGCGCTGCGCCCGTCCGACGAGCCGTTGCGTCTCGGACAGGAACCGGCGCTGACCTTCGCCCCGTCCACGCTCAGTTCGTTCCAGACCCCGCCCGGGGCCGGCGTCCCCTTGTTGCAGGTGCGCTTTTTCGGTCTGCTCGGGCCGAACGGGCCGCTCCCGCTGCACCTGACCGAATTCGTGCGCGAGCGTGCGCTGCACGCGGGCGATCCGACCCCGATGCGTTTTTTCGACCTGATCAACCACCGCTTCCTGGCCCTGTTTTACCGCGCCTGGGCCCAGGCCCAGCCCACGGTCAGCCTCGACCGCCCGGACCAGGACCGCTTCGCGCTGTATGTCGGTGCGCTGGCCGGCCTCGGTCAAGGCAGCCTGCGCGGGCGCGATGCCGTCGACGATGCGGCCAAGCTGTTCTTTTCCGGACTGCTGGCGCGCCATGTGCGCAACCGCGACGGGCTCGTTGCGCTGTTGTGCGGCTACTTCCGGCTGCCGGTGACGGTGGAGGAATTCGTCGGTCACTGGATGACCCTGCCGTCGTCCGAGCGCACCCGGCTGGGCCGGGCAAGCGCGCGGCCGGGCCATGGCGCGCTGCTGGGCGCGCGCATCTGGGATTGCCAGCACAAGATCCGGGTTTGCCTCGGCCCGCTCGACCTGCCCGCGTATGAACGGTTCTTGCCGGGAGGGCGGGCACTGCCGGCGCTGGCGGCCTGGATGCGCCAGTACCTCGGTTTCGAACTGGACTGGGATGTGCGGCTGCTGCTCGAACGCGGGCAGGTGCCGAAGACCCGGCTGGGCCGTTACGGCCGCCTCGGCTGGACTACCTGGCTGGGCAATTACCGGCGCGCGCACGCCGCGGCCGACCTCACGCTCGATGCGGAACGCTGGCTGGGGCGCGCGGGCGCGCCGGCCGGCGGCCCGGCGGCGCCACCCACGCAAGGAGAACGACATGGCAGAGATCAGCCGGATCGCGCTGTTCGGCAAGCTGAACAGCCAGAGTTACAAGGCGATTGAAAGCGCCACCGTATTGTGCAAGCTGCGCGGCAATCCGCATGTGGAACTGGAACACTGGCTGCAGCAGTTGCTGCAGGCGGCGGACGGCGACCTGCACCGCATCGCGCGCCACTTCGAGCTCGACCTGTCGCGCCTGGCCGCCGACCTGACCGCCGCCCTCGACCGCCTGCCGCGCGGCGCGACCTCGGTGTCGGACCTGTCGCCGCACATCGAGAATGCGGTCGAACGCGGCTGGGTGTACGCCAGCCTGATGTATGGCGCCGCACAGGTGCGCAGCGGCCATCTGCTGGTCGGCATGCTCAAGACGTCGTCGCTGCGCGGCGCGCTGCTGAACATCTCGCGCCAGTTCGAACGCATCACACCCGATACGCTGACAGAACACTTGGCCGCCATTGTCGCCGCTTCGCCCGAAGCGGCGGCAATGGCGGCCGGCGCCGCCGGGGCCGGGACGGCGCCGGCACCGGCCCAGCTCGGCAAGCAGGAGGCGCTGACACGCTATGCGGTCGACCTGAGCGCCCGTGCGCGCGCCGGCCAGATCGATCCGGTCACCGGGCGCGACGAAGAAATCCGCCTGATCATCGATATCCTGATGCGGCGGCGCCAGAACAATCCGATACTGACCGGTGAAGCCGGGGTCGGCAAGACGGCGGTGGTGGAAGGCCTCGCGCTGCGGATCGCACGCGGCGATGTGCCGCCGGCGCTCAGGGACGTGTCCTTGTTCACGCTCGATCTGGGCTTGTTGCAGGCCGGCGCCAGCATGCGCGGCGAATTCGAAAGCCGGCTGCGCCAGGTGATCGACGAGGTGCAGGCCTCGCCCAAGCCGATCATCCTGTTCATCGACGAAGCGCACACCCTGATCGGGGCCGGCGGCGCGGCCGGCACCGGCGACGCGGCCAACCTGCTCAAGCCGGCGCTGGCGCGCGGCACCTTGCGCACCATCGCCGCCACCACCTGGTCCGAATACAAGAAATATTTTGAGAAAGACCCGGCCCTGACGCGGCGCTTCCAGGTGGTGCAGGTCGTCGAACCGGACGAGGAGAAGGCGATCCGGATGCTGCGCGGAATCGCCGGCACGCTCGAACGCCACCACCGCGTGCAACTGCTCGACGAAGCCATCGAGGCTGCCGTGCGGCTGTCGCACCGCTATATCCCGGCGCGCCAGCTGCCCGACAAGGCCGTCAGCCTGCTCGACACCAGTTGTGCGCGGGTGGCGATCAGCCAGCACGCGACCCCGGCCGAGGTCGAGGACAGCCGGCGCCGCATCGAGGCGCTCGATACCGAACTCGAGATCATCGGGCGTGAAGCGGTGATCGGGATCGACGTGAGCGCGCGCCGGGCGGCGGCGCAACAGGCCGGCGACGCCGAGCGCGCGCGCTTCGCCGTGCTCGAGCAGCGCTGGCGCGATGAGAAAACACTGGTCGACCAGCTGCTGGCGCTGCGCGCCCGCCTGCGCGATGGCGGCCACGCGCTCGACGCGGCCCCGGACCAGGGGCAGGACCAGGAACAGGGGCAGGGCCAGGAGCAGGGGCAGGCGGCCGCCGACGCCCGCGCCGCGCTGCTGGAACAGTTGCACGCGGTCGAAGAGCGGATGGTCGCGCTGCGCGGCGAGACCCCGCTCATCATGGCCTCGGTTAACGCCCAGACCGTCTCCTCGGTGGTCGCCGACTGGACCGGCATCCCGGTCGGGCGCATGGTCGACAATGAGCTCGGTGCCGTGCTCAACCTGGCCGACACCCTCAGTGCGCGCGTGATCGGACAGCGTCATGGCCTGGACATGATCGCGCGGCGCATCCAGACCTCGCGCGCGCGGCTCGACAACCCCGACAAGCCGGTCGGCGTGTTCCTGCTGTGCGGACCGTCCGGCGTCGGCAAGACCGAAACCGGCCTGGCGCTGGCCGAAGCGCTGTATGGCGGGGAGCACAACGTCATCACGATCAACATGAGCGAATTCCAGGAGCGCCACAGCGTCTCCACGCTCAAGGGCGCGCCGCCAGGGTATGTCGGCTATGGCGAAGGCGGCATCCTGACCGAAGCGGTGCGGCGCAAGCCGTACAGCGTGGTGCTGCTGGACGAAGTGGAAAAAGCCCATCCCGACGTGCACGAACTGTTCTTCCAGGTCTTCGACAAAGGCTGGATGGAAGACGCCGAAGGGCGCTACATCGATTTCAGGAATACCTTGATCCTGCTGACGTCGAATGTCGGCACCGAGATGGTGATGAGCCTGTGCCAGGACCCCGCGCTGATGCCCGATCCGGCCGCCTGTGCCCAGGCGCTGCGCGAACCGCTGCTGAAGGTGTTTCCAGCCGCGCTGCTGGGGCGGCTGGTGGTGGTCCCGTACTTCCCGCTGTCGGACGCGGTACTGGCCGACATCATCCGCTTGCAGCTGGGGCGGATCGCGCAACGGATCGCCGAGCAGCATCAGGTCCTGTTCCACTTCGACGACGCGGTGGTCGGGCTGATCGGCAGCCGCTGCAATGAAGTCGAGAGCGGCGCCCGCGTGGTGGACGCGCTGCTGACCAACACCATGCTGCCGCAGATCAGCGAGCAATTCCTGATCCGGATCCTGAGCGGCACGCCGTTCGGCCAGGTCAGCGTCGGGGTGCGCGACGGTGATTTCGACTATGCATTCGATTAACAGGAGCAGGCTTTTATGGATCAGATTGCTTCATCCTGTGATAAATCAACCGGGCCGGCATGCCGGCCGCTATAGTTTTTATTACTGGACGGCGAGCGTGGGGAGTACGGTGTGCATAGGACAATCGACATTGCTACCCCGCTCGGCGCCGACGTGCTGCTGTTTCATCGCATGAGGGCGCGCGAGGAGTTATCCCGGCTCAGCGAGTTCGAGATCGACCTGTTGAGCGAGCAGGGCGATCTGGCCCCGGACCAGGTGCTCGGCAAGAATGTCACGGTCAAGCTCGAACTGCAGGACGATCGCCTGCGCCACTTCAACGGTTATGTCACGCGGTTCCGGCAAAGCGGCGTGCACGGCCGCTACCATGCTTACCGGGCGACGGTGCGTCCGTGGTTGTGGTTCCTGACCCGCACCGCCGACTGCCGCATTTTCCAGGACATGAGCGTGCCCGACATCATCAAGCAAGTGTTTGGCGAGCACAGCGTGGCCGACCTGAAGGACGAGCTGACCTATACCTACCGCAAGCGCGGCTACTGCGTCCAGTACCGCGAGACCGATTTCGATTTCGTCAGCCGGCTCATGGAGCAGGAGGGCATGTATTATTTTTTCACGCATGCGGACGGACGCCACACGATGGTGCTGACCGATGCCTACAGCGCGCACGCGCCCGCGCCCGGCTACGAGACGCTGCAGTTCATCGATGCCGAGCGGGTGGTGCGGCCGGAGCAGGAATACATCGGCCGCTGGGACCATGCGCGCGAGATCCAGCCGGGCCGCTACGAGATGGACGATTACGATTTCGAACGCCCCGGCGTGGACCTGACGGTGCGCTCGACGCTGACGCGCGGACACCCGCTGGCCGATTATGAAGTCTACGATTATCCGGGCGCCTATCGCGTCGGCGCCGACGGCGAGCAATATGCCCACGCGCGCATCGACGAGTTGCACGTCCGGTTCGAGCGCGCGCACGCCCACAGCAACGCGCGCGGGCTGGCCGCGGGCCGCCTGTTCACGCTGAGCGGCCAGCCGCGCGCCGACCAGAACCGGGAATACCTGATCCTGGCGACCGACTACAGCCTGTGCTCGAACGACTACGAAACGGGCGCCGCGCCGGGCGCCACCTGTACCTGCGAATTGACCGCCTTGAGCAGCAAACAGCAGTTCCGGCCGCGCCGCAGCACGCCGCAGCCGGTGGTCAAGGGGCCGCAGACGGCGGTGGTGGTGGGTCCGGCCGGCGATGAAATCTATACGGATAAATACGGGCGCGTCAAGGTGCAGTTCCATTGGGACCGCTACGGCAAGAAGAACGAGAACAGCTCGTGCTGGATCCGCGCCTCGCATCCCTGGGCCGGCAAGAACTGGGGCATGATCGCGATCCCGCGCATGGGCCAGGAAGTGATCGTCGATTTTCTCGAAGGCGACCCGGACCAGCCGATCATTACCGGGCGGGTATACAACGCCGAGCAGATGCCGCCCTGGGCCTTGCCGGCGAATATGACCCAGTCGGGGATGTTGAGCCGCTCGTCGAAGGGCGGCAGCGGCGCCACCGCCAACGAGCTGCGCTTCGAGGACAAAATGGGCGCGGAGCAGGTCTACCTGCACGCCGAGAAAAACCAGGATATCGAGGTCGAGAACGACGAAACGCATTGGGTCGGGCATGACCGCCGCAAGACGATCGACCACGACGAGACCACGCACGTCAAGCACGACCGCACCGAAACGGTGGACAACAACGAAACCATCACGATCGGCGTCGACCGGACCGAGCGGGTCGGCAACAACGAAACCATCGCGATCGGCGCGAACCGGTCGGAAACGGTGCGGGTCGATGAGACCATCGGAATCGGCGGCAACCGCACGATGAGCGTCGGCGCGAATGAAACGGCGACGGTGGTGGCGCAGCGGACCCACAGTGTCGGGATCAACGAAACCATCACGGTCGGGGCGGCGCAGGAAATCACGATCGGCGCGTTCCAGGCGGTGACCATCGGGGCGATCCAGACGGTGAGCGTGGGCGCATCGCAAACGATCGACGTGGGCGCGGCGCAGTCGATCAGTGTCGGCGCCGCCCAGTCGATCAGCGTGACGGCGGACATGAGCGAGACAGTCGGCGGCGCGCAGAGTTACTCCGTGACCAAGGCGCGCACCACGGCGGTGGGCGAGGACGACACGCTCACGGTGGGCAAGAACCTGGTCATCAGCGCCGCCGACTCGGTCACCATCAAGACCGGCAGCGCCAGCATCACGATGAAGAAGGACGGCACCATTGTCATCAAAGGCAAGGACATCACGATTGACGGCTCGGGCAAGATCAACGTCAAGGCCAGCGGCGATATCGTGATGAAGGGATCGAAAATTTTGCAGAATTGACGGTGCAATGTCGAAACGGGGGTTGTATGGGTAGCAGCGGTCAGATCGAGAGCGAAGCGGTAGCGATTGTCGAACAGCAGGCGGGCACCGATTCACGTGGCCGGACGGAGTGCACCTCGCTGTCTGCCCTGGCGCCCGCTTATGTCGCGCCAGGATTGGTGATTGGTGAACTGGTGGCCATGATGGATGAAGGACGAACTCCCCTTGTTCTGTTTCCGGGACAACCGGGAAGCGCCGCTGTAGCCGCACGCTCGGTTGTCGACTTGTACGGCACGCATATCGGACGCAGTGTGGTGCTAATGTTCGAGAACAACGATCCCGGCCGGCCGCTCGTCATGGGAGTGCTGCGCGCGGATGAACAATGCCCGCTTGAGGAACGGCCAGGGCAGGTCGTCGTTGACACTGACGGTGAGCGCCTGACCGTGAGCGCGCAGCAGCAACTTGTACTGCGTTGCGGGACAGCGAGCATAACATTGACAAGGGCGGGAAAGGTGTTAATCAAGGGCGACTATGTCGCAACGTGCTCTTCCGGCCTGCACCGGATCAAGGGCGGCTCAGTTCAAATCAATTGATGATCGAATCATGTGGGTCGTCTCTAATATGACTCCTTACGCTGCGGATCGTACCTGGATCCAGGATAAGAATGCGAACAAACTGTGGCTGGTAGTGCTCAAGGCCACGTTCGACGTGCAGACAAATGGTTCCTGCCGCTTGTCGGCGGAACAGGTTCCCGTATTCTTGGCAGGGCAACCGCATGGTGAGCTTGGCCAAAGCAGTCTCATGTACGACGCCGATTTGTTCGGGTTGAAACCATGTACCGATGTCCTCGTACACGGCAGCGCATGGGCGCCACGCGGTGGGCGCATCGGATCGATCGACGTACAAATAGCGGTTGGACCCGTTAAGAAGCGGCTGCGGGTGTTCGGCGAACGGATCTGGGAGCGAAACCTTGTCGGCGGGATTGCAATGTCGCGTCCTCAAGGCTTTGAATCGATGCCGATCACCTATGAACGGGCGTTTGGCGGATGGGACCGCACTTCGCCTGACCCCGCCGACCATCGATTGGAAGGACGAAACCCGGTCGGCACCGCATTTTCCTTCCGATCCGGCAATTGCCTTGGCAAGCGCCTTCCGAATGTCGAATATCCTGGCCAGCTCATCGAGTCGTGGAAAGATCGGCCGGCGCCTGCCGGACTCAATGTTGTCGACTGTGCGTGGTCGCCCAGGCGCGAGTTGGCCGGTACCTATGACGAGAACTGGCTCAAGGCGCGTTTTCCGCTGTGGGCGGAAGACCGCGATGAACACTATAACAACAGTGCTCCCGCGGATCAGCAGGTGCAAGGGTTTCTGAGCGGCGGCGAAGGTGTCGAGCTGTTGAATTTGTCCGCGAACGGACGGATCGCCTTCACCTTGCCCAGGATACGTCCGGTTTTTCGAACCCGGTTCGGCAGTGAGCGCGTGGAGCATGCCGCCCAGCTGTGTACAGTTATCGTGGAACCGGACCGGAACCGCCTGATCATGGCGTGGCAGACTTCGCTCGTTTGCAATCACAGAATGGACGAACTCGACGAAACGATCATACACGAGGCGAGTCATTTGACTCGGGCACGATGACGCATCTGAGCATTCCCGTGATGTCATGGTACGCGCCAGCCAACGACGAAATTTGCTTGTGCGGTATCGGAGCGCGAACGCCGCTTGGATTTGGTGCGGCCGCATCTGCCGCCGCTGTCAGGGGAGCCATCTCTGCCATTGCAATACATCCGTCGTTGGTGGACAAGGCCGAGGAACCGATGGCCCTTGCATGGGACCCGGGACTCGATCCGGCGTTCCCGATCGCCGCCCGAATCAGGCAACTACTTGTATCGGCAATCGCAGAGGCGCTCGGCGACCGTGCGCCCGCTCTCGCTGGAGCGCACGTTCAATGCTGGATTGGCCTGCCGGAGGCGCGGCCTGGTTTACCCTCTTCCGTCGCAATGGGGGTATCCATGGCCGTTTGCAGCACGTTCGGTTTTGCCGCATCGGCAGTTCATCTGATTTCGCGCGGTCATGCCGCCGGCCTGATGGCGTTGCAGCTAGCCGCAGAGACAGTGGCGGTTGGCAAGGCGGAGTTCGCTGTGGCGGCCGGCGTCGACTCCTATTTCGACGCGATGACGCTCGCATGGCTCGATCGAACCGGTGTGTTGATGTCATCGAAGAACCGCAATGGATTTCCCCCAGGCGAGGCTGCCGGCGCGTGTCTGCTGGCCCGGCGCTCGACCGCCAAGCGCCACGGCTTGCCAATACTGGCCCGCGTGACTGCTGCGGCGACGAGCGTGGAGCCACATCCGATCCGGAGTGCCGGGGTATGCATTGGTGAAGGATTGAGTGCGGCGATCAACGGTGTCGTGTCGTCGCTGGATCTCCCCCGGCACGCGATTACGGCGACGTATTGCGACCTTAACGGTGAACGTTATCGTAGCGAAGAGTTCATGTACACCTTGCTACGCGTGCAGATGGCCTTCGTGGATGCGCACAAGTACCAAAGCCCCGCCGATTGCTGGGGTGACGTAGGCGCTGCATCGGGATTGCTGTTCGCCGGACTTGCGCTTGCATCATACCAGCGTGGCTATGCAACAGGGCAGTATCCGGTGCTGTGGGCCGGTTCCACGAGAGGACATCGCACTGCGGTCGTCCTGAGTCTCGGCGATAGTTAATGAGAGGAGCAATGACCATGATCAGTGTAGGTGTCAATCCGCCCAAGACCCCGATTACGGAAACCAGTATGGATGTGTCGGCGGCTACGATTCCCAACGTCTGCAAGATGCCCGGGCCGCCTGCGCCATTCGTGCCGACGCCGTTGCCAAACATCGGTCGCTCTGCGGACCGGCTAGGCGATGCAACGACGACCGTCAAGATCGAGGGTAACAAGGTTGCAATCAAGGGTTCTTACTATAAGAGCCAGCCCTCGCCGGATGTGGCAAGTCAAGGTACCGGCGGCGGTATTGTGTCGTCCACGACGCAAGGAAAAACCGAGTTCGTCGCTCCCGGCTCCATGAACGTTAAGGCCGAGGGCAAGAACATCCAGTTGCTTGGCGACGCGATGACCAACAATGGCAGCTAACTCCGGCACCCAAGCAAACATAGAGCCGCCCATCAAGCTTGCCCTGATATGCGGTGAATGTGACACTTATACCGAACTCCAAAAGAAGAAGGCGAAGGAGCCGGGCTTTGAACGAGACCATATTCCATCGAAGGCAGCATTGCGTGACGCGGCAATCCAACGCTATCTGCCTAAGATACTGAACAAGGACCAAATCAAGTGCGTCGCTCGTAAAGTCGAGGCCAGAGGCATTACCGTCGCCATTCCCAGGCCGTGCCATCGCCATTTCAGCCCCACTTGCGGTGCAAATAACACCAAGAAACAGCTGGAACTTGACGCGGCTTCGCCCGAGAGCCTGGCGGCTGCGGTCGATCGCGACCTCGCCGCGATGCCTCAACATCTTGATTTCGCATGCCGGGAGGCCTACGCGCAAGCAGCCATGCGGATCAAGGAGCATGACAATGAAGACATGATCGATAAAGCAACCAAAGAGTGTACTAAAAAGTAAGTTAAGCTATTTCAACGTAGGGAAAGAATATGATGGATTTTCAAGAATGGGTTGGCCTGCTTGGCCGTGCGGCGCAAGAGCCGGAGGTTCGCGACGCACTTGCGCGGGCGGGGATTACCGGCCGCGTCAAGATAGGAAGGCAAGAACTGAGTACACGCGAAGATATCGCAGGCGAAGGTATGACGATCGTTTTCACGGATGAGACGATTCTCAGGCCGGATAACCCGGGCAGTATTCTCAATCGCCCGATCATTTCCGCTGTGATGGTGGTGCTCGGCCAGCCGAACGAGAAGAACGTGTACAAAGGTCCGCTCCCGTATCGGTTCACAAAGGGGGATTCCCAGGCGGCGGTTCGTGCGCGGCTGGGTCCGCCAGCTAGGATCAATGAGAAATACCAGGCGGATGCATGGGAAATCGATGGTATGACACTGGCCGCGTGTTACTCGGAGGATTTGCTGTCACTGGAGCAGGTGTCGCTGTCGCTTCCGAATAGTCATTAGAACAGGCGGCAGACATGGATCGCTCCGAGATCGCTGCTTTGCTTGGACGGGCATCGACCGACGTCGAGGTCGATGCCGTCCTGACCCGGTTCGGCATTGACGACCGGCCCGAGGTCGTCAGCGACCTTCGCGACCCGGACGGGCCCGTGGTCGAGCTACAAGTCTTTGTGGATAACTACGCGCTCGGTATCGAGTTCGGTTTCGACGACGAGGCCGCGTGGCAAGGTTGGGACGAATTCGAGTGGGGAAAGCATCCCATGCTTTTGACTCAGATCTATCTTTACGGCGATCACAAAGGAGTGCGGCCATATCACGCACGACTGCCGGACGGACTGCACCTGGCGGACGACCGGAGCACCGTGCGCGTCACAATGGCAGCGTTCGAAAGCACGCGCCGGTCATACGTGCGGGATCTCTGGGAGTTGCCCGAATTCAGCATGGTTGTCAGCTATGTCGCCGCTGGCACGCACATCGATTTCATCCTTTGTTTGCTGCGCGAACCTCCACTGCCGGTGTTCGACTATTCGTTGGCGCCAGCGCCGCCGGTCGATACTATTATCCAACTCATCGGAAAGGCATGTGACGATCCCGCATTTCGGCAAGTCTTCGTTCAACTTGGGTTCGACGCTTGCCTAGAGGAAGTCAGGGACCACCGCTCCGCCAGCCTCCGCAGAACATACGGCGTGGATCTTGGATTCAGCAAGCCTGCCGGCCAAGCGCGCGCGGCCAAGGCGCGCAATCCCATTTTCTCGCATGTCATGTTCTACCGCGCCCGCGAACTCGACGCGCGCGGCTGGCAAGGATACCTTCCGCACGGAATCTCGTTCGATGATTCGCCAGAGGTCGCATTGCAGAAGGTCGGAATAGCACCTGATGAACAGGTGGACGGCGATTTCACCGGCTATGTACTTTGGCATCTGCCCGACTACAGCCTCTATCTTTATTACAGCACCATGGAAAACGTGATTCTTCGCGCGCAGGTCATGGCGCCTGGCTTGTGGACGGCCTGGGGCGTGCCATCAACGTGAAGCGCCCCGGCGTGAAATGGGGCGCATCGATTTATTGATTGAGGAAACTCTCATGCCCAGTGCGCCAACGCGAGTCGTGCGATCAGTCATTTCGCAGCATGCCGAAGAAGCGGTCTCACTTCGACATATTCGCTCGGGATTGTTAGGTGCGGCGCAGGTCACACTGCACGATCTGCGCCGTCACGATGACCGTGTGGCGGCGCATCTTGATGGCTTACTGCTGGCGGGAGAGCACGGATATGCAGCCTGTACTGCCGCGCTTGGAACGACCGGTGTCGGCGAGGTATTTTCTGCCGCGGTGATCGCGATCGAAAACGGGAACGCCGCCGGGTTGGACAGCTTGTTCGCGGTGTCGCAAGCGGTGCCGCAGGCCCAAGCGGGACTGCTCTCGGCGTTCGGTTGGGTTTCATCGCAGTACTTGCAGGTCACGGTCAAGAATCTTCTCGCATCGGAATGCGCTTGGCGGCGGCAAGTCGGCATTGCTACTTGCGCCATGCACCAAGTTGATCCTCGGGCGGCTGTGGATCGATCGGTTGCCGATAGCGATGTGCTGTTGCGCGCTCGAGGGCTGCGCGTCGCGGGGCAATGCGGCCGACAAGACCTGCGTGCTGCATGCATGGCGGGGCAAATGGACGATGATTTGACCTGCCGTTACTGGGCGGCGCGCTCGGCTGCATTACTGGGCGAGCGGGCTGGTTCGATCGAGGTGCTGAAAGCAATTGCGCTGCGGGCCGGCCCGAATCAGCGCGCTGCTCTTTGTTGCGTGCTGAAGATAACTGAACCAGGGGAAGCCAGCGCGCTGCTTCGCTTACTGGCGCAAGATCCGTCGACTATCCGTCTTCTTGTCCGCGGCACTGGCGTGGCTGCTTATCCGGATTACCTGCCTTGGCTCATCGGGCAGATGGAGGACTTGAAGCTTGCCCGGCTGGCCGGGGAGGCATTTTCGTTCATTACCGGCCTTGACATCAACTACTTGCATCTTGATTGTGAGGCACCGGAAAACCTTGACTCCGGCCCCAACGACAATCCAGACGACGACAACGTCGCGATGGACGAGGACGACGGCCTGCCGTGGCCGGACCCGGCGAAGCTCCAGTCATGGTGGAACGCGAACCAGCAGCGCTTCCAGCCCGGCGTGCGTTACTTCATGGGCGAGCGCGTGACTGTGGAACACTGCAAGAAAGTGTTGCGCGACGGTTTTCAACGCCAGCGTATCGCCGCCGCCGAATATCTTTGCCTGTTGCAGCCGGGTACGCCCTTGTTCCCCACCAGCGCGCCCGCGTGGCGGCAGCAGCGCTGGCTCAAGCGGCTGTGAGCAAAACATGCACGCACACACCATTCTCGCCGTGCTCGCGCTGCTGTTTCTCGCCGCCGCCGCCCGCCGATTGCAACGCGACAGCGGCCGTGTTGCGCCGGCGAGCACGGCCTGGCTGCTGATCGGAGGAATATTCGCCCTGATTGGGATCTGGCTCCGGATGCGATGAGCAAATCGGCTCTACGATGGTCAAACATCCGATGCCGCGTAGTTGCCCGCAGTGCGATGAACGACCAATTTGTTCTCCTGAATCTTGGGCCAGATCATGATTACCATCAAAGCCAGCGCGTTCAATGGCCAGCCGACCACCCGGCCAATCGAAGCCACTTTCGACGAACTGGGCGGCTCGATCGGGCGCGCCAATGCGAATGCCCTGGTCCTGCCAGATCCTGAGCGGCTCATCTCGCGCACCCATGCAACGATAGTATTTCGCAACGGCGGGTATGTCCTCCGCGATCTCGGCAGCACATCGGCAGTCCAGGTGAATGGACGGCCGGTGGGGAAGGGGCGTGAAGCCCGGCTGGCACCCGGGGATCAACTCCAGATCGGTGCATACACGCTTCAGGTATTGTCGGCGCCGCCGCCCGCGCCGCGCGACGATCCGCTGGCCGTCTTCGGCCCGCTGGACGCCGATCCGCCGGGGCATGCGTCGCCCGCTGCCTCACCTGAGCCGGCGGCGCGCGGCACCATCCCGAGCCAATTCGACCCGTTTGCCGACATCATGGCGCCGCCCCCGGCCCAGCATCCGGATGCGCAGGTCGATGCCGACCGCTTGCCGGACGATCTCAACTTTGGGCTGGGGCCGGCCGGCACGCAGACCATCGACCAGCTGTTCGGCCTCGAGGCAACGAGCCAAGACGATCCGTTTGGCGAGCCGCCTTCCGGCCATCATGGGCAGGGCGCCAACCGGGCGATCAGCCAGGATCCGCTGGTGGCGATCGGCGCCGTGCCGGTACCGGGCGCTCCGCCCGCTCCGCAACGCGACGACGCGATGGAAATCAATGCCGCGTTCATTCCGCCTTCGGTGTCGTTCACCAGCGAGCATCCTGCTCCCGAGCAAGCGGACGCGAGCAACATGCTGTTTTCGTGGGACGTCGCGGACCGCGCAGCGCCAGGCGGCGACATTCAGACGGTCATTATCGCCTCGCCGCACCCGATGGCTGCTCCTGCTCAACCCGCCCCGGTGCAAGCGCGCCAACCCCGCATCGAGGCGCAGCGCGCAGGAGCACCTGGCGCAAGCACGCCGGCGTCCGGCGCTGAGCTGCTGCGCGCATTCCAGGTCGGCGCCGGGGTGCTCGACCTGGACATGGGCGCGCCGCTCACGCCCGCGATGATGCACACGCTCGGCCAGCTGCTGCGGGTCTCGACCCAGGGCACGCTCGACTTGTTGCTGGCGCGCGCGCTGCTCAAGCGAGAAGTCTGCGCCGACGTCACCATGATCGCGGCGCATGACAACAACCCGTTGAAGTTTTCCCCCAGCGTCGAAGTTGCCCTTGCCCATTTGCTGGCGCCGCGCGGACACGGTTTCATGCCGCCTGTGGCCGCCATCAAGGATGCCTGCGACGATTTGCGCGCGCACCAGTTCGCCTTTATGGCCGGCATGCGCGCGGCGCTCGACGGGGTGCTGCGCCGCTTCGATCCAGCCCAGCTGGAACGGCGCCTGACCGACCAGGGCGTCATCGACGCGCTGCTGCCGATGGTCCGCAAGGCCAGGCTGTGGATGCTGTTCGGCGAGCTGTACGGTGACCTTGCCGGGGAAGCGCAGGATGATTTCCACGCGCTATTCGGCAAGGAATTCCTGCGCGCCTACGAGGCCCAGCTGGCCCAGCTGGACAAAGATGCGCGCGCCGCTGGGCGCTGAACGGGGCTGCGATGAAACTCACCATTTCCGTGCTGTCGAAACCGGGCGGGCGCACCAGCAACGAGGATGCCTACGGCGTGTGGTCGACCCCGAGCGCGTGCTTTTGTGTCGTCGCGGACGGCGCTGGTGGTCATCTGGGCGGGAGCGCCGCATCGAAACTCGCTGTCAAATCCATCCTGGAGTGGTTTTCCCGGAGCGGCGATGGCGCCGCCTCCGCCGTTGCCAGCGCACTCAAGGCAGCGAACCAGGCGATCGTCGAACAGCAGCTGCGCTCGCCGGAGGTGGCCGATATGCGGGCCACCGCGCTGGTGCTGGCCGTCGACACCGTGCACGCCACCGCTTGCTGGGGGCATATCGGCGATACGCGTCTGTATTGTTTCCGGGACCAGCGCATCGTCGTCCAGACGCGCGATCACAGTATGGTGCAAAGCATGGTCGACGCCGGCTATCTGGCGCCGCAGGCCCTGCGCGCGGCGCCCAGCCGCAATGTGCTGTTGAGGGCGCTTGGGGACGTTGGGAACTTTGAACCGTGCATCGAAGTCAGCCCGTTTTCGATGCGCGACGGCGATATATTTCTGCTCTGTACCGATGGGCTGTGGGAGTACATCGACGAGGCGCAAATGGAACAGTTGTTGCGGCTGTCGCAGTCGCCCCAAACATGGCTGCGCCAGCTCGAAAGCGAGGTACTCGAGCATGGACAGGCTGGGCACGACAATTACTCGGCGCTGGTCATCGCCTGCTCCGAGTCCGACGGCCCCGCGCCGATCACGCCGCTGCGCGAGGCCGACCAGACACGCGGCCACTAACCGGACACCGGTTGGTGGTTATTTTTATGCATATTGATCCAAACTTTATTGATCCAAACTTTCGAGGTGGAACATGAAAACAGCATGGGCAATATTGGCGCTTCCGTTACTGGGTCTGGCCTGTCCGGCGATGGCGCAAACGGCCGGCACGGTCTTGAGCGGCAAGGACATCACCGAAACGGCGCTGATCGAGGCGCTCACGCCGGTGCGGCAGCCGTCTGAGGAGGCAATCCTCACGCGCAGCATTCGGGTCAACCGCAATGACGCGCCGCGCGCAACGCCTGCCAGACCGGCCAGCGCATCGCTGCTGATTACGTTCGAAACCAACTCGGCCGCGCTGACGCCACATGCCAGGCACGCGCTCGACGTGGTCGGCGAGGCGCTCAGGTCCGACAAGCTGGCCGAATTCCGGTTCGCAATCCAGGGTCACGCCGATCCGCGCGGAGACGCTGATGCGAACCTCAAGCTGTCGCAATCGCGGGCCGAATCGGTGCGCCAGTATCTCGTGCAGAACAAGCGCATCGAGGATCGGCGCCTGGAGGCGATCGGCAAAGGGGATAAGGAACTCATGAACCACGCCAATCCGATTGCCCCCGAAAACCGGCGTGTGACCATTGTGAACTTGACGCAGTGACCGCTCGTCGCCCCAGTGTCCTGTTACAAAAATACGTTTCGTTGGGCGCGCGATTTTTTGAATTGAAACCGCGGTCGCGGGCCACTGCACTTGGCGAGAACATGCGTTTCATCGTCAGGTCGCTGCCTGGACACGAATAAAGTCAGACACGAACCGATAAAGTTTGACACAAGGGGCCTCGCGGCGATGATTTCGGGGACGTCCGCTATCGGCCAGACGCAGTCGTGCACGTCGTCACAATGTTCCACCTTTTTTGGCTCGAACTGACTGCATATGAAGGAGCGCTCGCTCACGCAATCTGCAAAAGAAGCTTGCAATTGACGGCGCCGGCTCGTAGTCCAGTGGTTCCGGCTCACGCTAACTGCCAACGACGGCTCCTATCGGCAAGCCAGCCGCCAGCATGCGCTCGCGGATGTCGGCCGTGCGTGTCGGTTCGAGCCGGTTGCTGAACATCGCGCCGATCCCGACCGCTCGACCTGCGCCAGTGAAAGTCGCGCCTGGCCACGAGCGCCGCGACAAACACCGTGAACGCCGTCACCGGATGCCGCCTGGTACGCCGTACGGCGGAGGACTACGGTAAGATCTGGTACGGGCTAGTCCCGAAGTTCAAGAGCGTGCACCATAAGATAACTGAACAGCCGGATGTAATAGCAACAGGCCCAGGCTATAGCCATTCAGTGATGGAGTCTGTATTCGAGGTAACGCCAAAACAGGGTGAAGCCATGTACCTGATATCGCGAACTTCGATCCTGTGGCGCTGCACCGCCGGTGGCTGGAAGATCTTCCGGGAACATAACTCTGCCCGGCCAGCGAATGCGGCCGCATATCGAAACGCCAAGTAAGGAAGCAGTGCTTGGCGTGTAAGGTGCATTTTGATGCGCAGGGCGTCGGTAAAGCCTCTCTGGAAGCGTAAGTTCATCCACATGATTGGAGCATAATGTTTTCCCGATTCTTTTCCATTGAATGCGCTCTTGCGCCGCGCATGGCTTTCCCCGCATCCGATCCTGGTTTTCCCGCCCCGCGTTCCTTGGCTCGAGGGCTGGCCTCCCGTACCGTGCTGACCATGGCCGTGCTTTCCTGCGCACCGCAAGCGTTTGCCGAAAATCTGACCGTGAATCTGCCCGAAACGGCCGAGGCGTTCAAGAACCCGATGAAAGGGTTCCGCCCGTCCCGCTACATCCAGGACGCTACCTTCCCAGCGCACGAGTATGCGACCGTTTACAAGCATTACATCAAATATACCGACCTGGAGAACTACGCCAACGAACCGGCCCAAAAGATCAGGGAGTGGAGCAACGTTGCCTGGGCGGGCATCGAAGCCAGGAACATCAAGGTGATTCCACGCGTGGTCATCGTTTATCCGAATGGACCGGGGGGCGGCCAGTACTGGCCGGCCGGCCTTGCGCATGACGGCACGCCTGGCCAATGGGTTACCGAGCCGCTTAAGGAGCGTATGGTGGCGTTGATCGGCAAACTCGGCCAGGCATGGGATGGCGATCCCCGGGTTGCTGCCGTCGAGCTCGGGCTCTGGG
>DASVVC010000170.1:0-10152 GCA_036386755.1 Telluria sp. | reverse complement strand
CTAAGACGGCTTAAAGCAACTTGGGTTCCCGCCTGCGCGGGAACGACGAATCCCGGATAGCGACAGGTTGAGAGGCTAGCGGACGCCAACACTTGCAATCGAGCATACCGCCCCCATATCTGCTCCGCCCAAACACGTTTCCCCTCCCCTGTTGCGCTGCGGGGTATAAAATCAGCGCTGACTCACCTTCAGGAGAGAACCTGTGGCTGATAGCCAAACTGCAGCACCTTTTACCGACTTCTCCGCCGTCATGACGGGCGACAAGCCGTTCCAGCTGTCCGGCCGGCCTGCCCGCTACACCGTGCTGTACTTTTACCCGAAAGACAACACGCCTGGCTGCACCACCGAAAGCATCGCTTTCCGCGACCTGCACGAGCAGTTCCAGCAAGCCGGCACCGAAATCTACGGCATCAGCCGCGATTCGCTGCGCTCGCACGAAGGCTTCAAATCCAAGCTCGGCCTGCCCTTCGAGCTCATTTCCGACCCGGAAGAAGCCATGTGCCTCCAGTTCGGTGTGATGAAAATGAAGAATATGTACGGTAAGCAAGTGCGCGGCGTCGAGCGCAGCACGTTTGTAATTGACGCTGATGGTAAATTGATGAAAGAATGGAGAGGCGTGAAAGTCCCTGATCACGCCGAGGACGTGCTGGAATTTGTTAAGAGCCAACCTTGAGAGGGACGGCTCGATTCCAGGGGACCCTGTCGATCAACCCGCAGCAGAACCGATTGCACCAGCCATTTTGAGTCACACCTTCCGTTTCCAGCATCATCCCAATCTGGCGGCCTGCCGGCCCGGCCACTATGCCGGGCCCGACCACCACCCCCTTAGTTCGCACAGCCGCATCGAGCCCGCCGCCACAAGCGCCGCCTGCGCCGACGCCTCCGGGCTATCCTCCTGCACCTTTTTAGATTGAGACCCTGATGCCACTGCCAAAAATCCCCACCAAGCCAGCCACCCTGCTGCTGGCCGAAGATTATCCAAAAGCCGACCGCACCAAGCCCGCCTCCGTGCAGGCGGTGCCGGTCGCCAAGCCGAAACTGAGCGCGGTCGCCGAGATCGCGGTCGAGCCGGTCGCAAAAGCGCCGGCCAAGACCACGCGCGCCAAGGCGCCGGCCAAGCAGGCCGCCCTGGTCGCCGCCCCGCCGCAGGCAGCGCCAGCGCCGCTGGTCACCTCGCCCGCCGTGATGGAAACCCCGCTCGCCAAGCCTGCCGCACGCGGCAAGGAAAAGCAGCCGGCCGACCTGGAAGCGCCGCACCCGGCCAAGCACAAGGCCGTCGAGATGGTGGTCAAGTCCTCCGCCAGCCGCAATGCCGACCAGACCGGCAAGACCAAGATGTTCGTGCTCGACACCAACGTGCTGATGCACGACCCATCGTCGCTGTTCCGCTTCGAAGAGCACGACGTCTACCTGCCGATGATGACCCTGGAAGAGCTCGACGACCATAAGAAGGGCATGTCGGAAGTGGCGCGCAATGCACGCCAAGTGTCGCGCACGCTCGACGCGCTGGTCGGCAGCATCGACGATGGCGCCATCGAAAGCGGCATCCCGCTGGCCAAGCTGGGCAACAAGGACGCCAAGGGGCGCCTGTTCTTCCAGACGCGCCTGCAAAACGGCCCGACCCTGCCGGAAGGCCTGCCTGTGGGCAAAGCCGACAACCAGATCCTGGGCGTCGTGCGCAACCTGGAAGCCGAGCAGCCGGGCCGCGCCATCGTGCTGGTGTCGAAAGACATCAACATGCGCATCAAGGCGCGCGCGCTGGGTTTACCTGCCGAAGACTACTTCAACGACCACGTGCTGGAAGACAGCGACCTGCTGTACTCGGGCATCGTGCAGTTGCCGGACGACTTCTGGAACAAGAACGGCAAGGACATGGAGTCCTGGCAGGAGAACAAGAACGGCGTCTCGTCGACCTTCTACCGCGTCACCGGCCCGACCATATTGACCCTGCTGGTGAACCAGTTCGTGTACCTGGAACCGAAAAATGGCGAAGCGCCGTTCTACGGCCAGGTCAAGCAACTGAACGGCAAGACCGCCGTGATCCAGACCCTGCGCGACTTCAGCCACAACAAGAACAACGTATGGGGCGTCACCGCACGCAACCGCGAGCAGAACTTTGCGCTGAACCTGCTGATGAATCCTGAATGCGACTTCGTCACCCTGCTCGGCCAGGCCGGTACCGGCAAGACCCTGCTGGCCCTGGCGGCCGGCCTGGCGCAGGTGCTCGAGACGAAGCTGTATAACGAAATCATCGTCACCCGCGTCACGGTGCCGGTGGGCGAAGACATCGGCTTCCTGCCGGGTACCGAGGAAGAGAAGATGGGGCCGTGGATGGGCGCTTTCGACGACAACCTCGAAGTGCTCAACAAGTCCGATTCGGATGGCGGCGAGTGGGGGCGCGCGGCAACGCAAGACCTGATCCGCTCCCGCATCAAGATCAAGTCGCTCAACTTCATGCGCGGCCGTACTTTTGTCAACAAGTTCCTGATCATCGACGAAGCGCAGAACCTGACGCCCAAGCAGATCAAGACCCTGGTCACGCGCGCCGGTCCCGGCACCAAGATCCTGTGCCTGGGTAACATCGCGCAGATCGACACGCCGTACCTGACCGAAGGCTCGAGCGGCTTGACTTACGTGGTGGACCGCTTCAAGGGCTGGTCGCACAGCGGCCACGTGACCCTGGCGCGCGGCGAGCGTTCGCGCCTGGCCGACCACGCGAGCGAAGTGCTGTAACACGTCTACCGCAGACTAGTTCAGTCGAAACGGTCTCTCTCCAGTCATCTGGACAGAGGCCGTTTTTTTATTTCGGTGCTTTGCAAAGGACGCAATGGACACACTGCCGCATGGCGCACCGGCGCCGCTGATCGGGCGCGCCGCCGAGATGGAAGCGCTGCGCAGCGCCTTTGCCGCCGGCTGCCGGCGCAAGGCCTGGGGCTTGCTCGTTGGCGGCGCCGCCGGTGCCGGCAAGTCAGCCCTGGTGGCGCAACTGGCTCCGATGGCCGCCAGCGAAGGCGGCTGGTACGTCAGCGGCAAATTCGACCAGTACCGGCACGATGCGCCGTCGGCCATCGTGCAGGCCATGCGCGCGCTCGGCCGCCTGCTGCTCAAGGAACCGCCGGCGGCGCTGGCGCAGCAGCGCGAGCGCATCCTGGCGGCGCTGGGCAGCAACGCCGGCCTGGTGGCCGCCGCCCTGCCCGAATTCGCCCTGCTGCTCGGGCGCATCGACGCCGCCGACAGCGACCCGGCGCGGCACCAGGCGCGCATGCGCAACGCCTTCCTCGACCTGCTGCGCGCGGTGGTGTCGCCTTCGCGCCCGGTGGTGATCGTCATCGACGACCTGCAATGGGCGGGACCGGCCGCGCTGGCCGCGTTCGACGCCCTGCTGCACGATGCGACCCTGCATGGGCTGTTCCTGGTTGGCGCCTTTCGCAACGATGAAGTCGACGCCGCGCATCCGCTCCATCCCATGCTGCTGCGCTGGCGCGCCTGCGCCACGCTCGACGTCAACAACCTGGCGCCGGCCTGCATGCAAGCATTCCTCGGCCAGCTGTTGCACGTCGAGGCGCAGCGCTGCGCCGCCCTGGCCGGTATCATCGGCGCACGCACCCGTGGCAATCCCTTCGACACGATCGAGCTTGTCGACGCCCTGCGCAAGCAAGGAATGCTCAGCGCCGATGGCGGCACCGCCGGCATCGAAGCCTTCATCGCCGAGCGCGATGTGGGCGGCCTGCTGGCGCTGCGCATCGCCCGCCTGCCGGGCGCACCGCGCCGGATGCTGCAGGTGCTGGCCTGCCTCGGCGGCGTGGTCGATGCGCAGGTGCTGGCGCTGGCCGCGGGTAGCGACTTCGGTAGCGACGCCGGCAGCCTGGCGCCGGCGCTCGCCGATGGACTGGTCGTGCAAGCTCCGCGTGGCATGCACTTTTGCCACGACCGCGTGCAGCAGGTGGTCTACGAAGGCATGCCGCCGCACGAACGCCAGGCGCTGCACCTGGCCATCGGCCGCCGCCTGCTGGCGCGCAGCGGGCAGGAAGCCGGCGCCTCGGAACAATATCTGGCGCTGGCCGACGGCCCGCCCGGCCCGGCCGAGCGCCAGCGCGTCGCCACGCTGTTTCGCCAAGCCGCTGCCCACGCCAGGAACCAGGCCGACTACGCGCTCGAAGAGCGCTTCCTGGCCGCCGCCGTGCGCCTGCATGGCGCCGCGCCCGACCTGATGCGCGCCTGGCACGCCTGCCTGTACAGCCTCGGGCGCCATGCGCAAGCGGACCACGTGTATGCGCAGATCGCGGCCGGCGACGCGAGCCTCACGGGCCTGATCGACGCGGCGTCGGTGCAGATCGACAGCCTGACCAGCCGCCGCCTGCTGCCCGAGGCGATCGATCTCGGCATCGCCCTGCTGGCCCGGGCCGGCATCGTGCTGGACGACAGTGAAGCCGGCAACGGCGCGCCGCAGCTCGACGCCATCACCGCCTGGGCCTACAGCGGCGCGCTCGACGCCGACTTGCAGCGCGCCGCGCCAACCGATCCGCACGTACTGGCGGTCGGCACCCTGCTGCACCTGACCACGCTGGCCAGCTACTACGCCGACGACAAGCGCCTGGTGCCGCTGCTGGTGCGCTACCAGCAGATGTGGATCGAGCATGGCCCCTGCGCGGCCCTGCTCAAGACCTTCGGCACGCTGCCGATCCTGTTCAAGCAGCGCGGCGATTACCGCCTCGGGCACGCGATGCTGATCAAGGCGCAGGCGATCGGCAAGGCGCGCGGCTACGACTACGAGGCAGCCTGGCTGCAGCACGTGTTCGCGCTGGCGTCGCTGCATTGGGTCGAGCCGCTGGAAAACGCCATCGGCCACGCGCGCCAGGCGCGCCGGGTGCTGCTGCAACACGGCGACATGCAATATGCCACCCACAGCTATCACACCGAGATCGTGGCGCAGCTCGACTGCGCGCCAACCCTGGACCTGCTCGCGGCGATCCTGTCCGAGGCCGAAGCGAGCACCGGGCGTGCCGGCAACGTCACCGCCAGCCGCGTCCACCGCAGCTACCGCTACCTGCTCGATGTACTGCGCGGCGAGATCGACCTCCATTTCCCGGCGCCCGCGGGGGACCTCGATACGCCCACGGCCTGCCTGGTGCGCGCCCATGCGGCGCTGCTGTTTGGGGACGGCGACGCGCTGGCACGCCATTCGGCCGCAGCCCTGCCGTTACTGGCTTCCTTTGCCGGCATCTATCCGGCGGCCCTGGGCTATCTGTTCCGCGCGCTGGCGCTGGCGCGGCAGGCGCACGCCGACCAGGGCGCGCTGCGCGAACTCGATGCCTGCTGCGACTGGATGGCGCTGCGCGCCGTCGACGCGCCGCGCAATTTCGCCCATCTGGTCACGTGGATCGATGCCGAACGCGCCTGGGCCACGAGCGATGCCGCCACGGCGGCAAGGCTGTTCGACGAGGCGCTGCTGGCGCTGCGCACGCACCGGCGGCCGTGGCAGCGCGCCGCGCTGGCCGAGCGCGCCGGCCTGTTTTTCCTGGCGCAGGGCTTGCGGTACCTGGGCACGTCGCTGCTGGCCGAGGCGCTGCGCCATTACGAGGCGTGGGGCGCGTCGGCAAAGGCGGGCGCCATGCGCGAGGAGCACGCTTTCCTGCGCCGCGCGGCCGCGCCGGCGCGCCGCGCAGCCGATGCCGTGAAGGCCCCGCTGGACAAGGTCGACCTGCTGGCCGTGCTGCGTGCCTCGCAAGCGCTGAGTGCCGAAACGACGCTGGCGCGCTTGCAGGAGCGCGCCAGCGAGCTGCTTTGTGCGCTGGCCGGTGCGACTGCCGTGAAGCTGCCGCTTTGCCCGGCCGCCTCACCCGCCCTGCCGATGTCGCTGCTGCGCCATGTCGAGCGCACGCGCGAGGTGCTGCTGCTCGACGACGCGCTGCAGGACGACCGCTTCGCGCGCGATCCTTATTTTGCCGGGTACGGCCAGTGCGCCGTGCTGGCCGTGCCGATCTTCGCGCACCACTTGCTGCACGCCGTGCTGCTGCTGGAGAACAGCGCCATGCGCGGTGCCTTCAGCGCCGGGCGCCTCGACACGGTAATGCTGATCGCCGGCCAGCTGACGATCTCGATGGTCACTATCGGCGGGCGCTACGCCTAACTCTGCACGCTGGAGCGGTGCCGGTCCCGGTAGCGCCCCGGCGACGCATTGAACCAGCGCTTGCACGCCCTGAACAAGGTGCCCTGGTTGGCGAAGCCGAGCCGGTAACTGATCTCGGTGAAACACAGGCTGGTGCGGTCCAGGTAATGGGCCGCCTGCTCGCGCCGCACCGCATCGACCAGCTGCACATACGACGTGCCTTCGTCCTGCAGGCGCCGGTGCAACGTCCGTTCGCTCATGCACATCGCCCTGGCCACGTCGCCGCGCGCCGGCTCGCCCTCGGCCAGGCAGGCCAGCACCAGTTCGCGCACGCGCCGGGTGGTGCGCGCGTCGCCCAGGCGCGCCAGGCGCTCGTTGGCAAAGCGTTCGTGCAGCTCGGTCAGCAAGGGGTTGCCGGTCATGAGCGCCAGCCCCAGGTCGGCCTGGGCAAAACACAGGCGGTAGCGCCTGGCGCCGAAATGGCATGGACAGCCGAACGCCGCCAGGTACGGCAGCAGGTTGGCCGGCCGCGCGTGGCCCAGTTCCACCGATTGCGGGCGCAGGTCGCGCCCCGTCATCCAGCGGCACAGGTTGATGAACATCAGCAGCGCGAAATCGTAGCGCTCGCCCGGCACGGCGTCGCCCAGCGCCAGGGTCAGGGTCAGGCTGCACCCCTGGCTGTCGAACGCCAGCTCGACCGTGGCAGCGCTGCTGATGATCGGCACGTACTGCGCCATGCGGCGCAACGCGCCATCGAGATCGGGGCACGACATCATCACATGCAAGGCCGCGCCGAAGCACGCCGGCTTGGCGGCGCCGTCGAGCGCCAGGCCAAGGTGCGGGTGGCCGGACTGCTGCGCCGCCAGCGACCACAAGGCCGAGACGGCGCCGCTGTCGAAGCGGCCGTCGGGGTCGTCGAGCTCGTCCAGCGGCAAGCCGGCTTCCTCAAGCAAGGACAGGGGCTCAAGACCGAGCCCGCCGATCATCTCGACGATCCCTTTCACCCACGCTGCGGACACGGTCGGCCTGGCTATCGTCATGGAAATGGGAACCTCGTCGTCTGGCCTGCGGAAACGGCTGCGGCGCGCCTTGGCGCTGAGCCGCCCTGCTCGCATAATACTATGAATCCATTGTCACGAAAACAACTCTTTTAATGTGTTGTCAGCGGCGCCACAAGGGTCCCGCATGGCCCGGAAAGCGAGCGGATTGGCCTGTCCGGAGAATGCGTGGTCAGACCACGCCGCTTATAGTGGTTGACAACGTTGTCGCAAGAACAGCGCAAAGTCAGCCGGTCTCATCCCAGGGTGGAAATGCGTACTGTCCCTTGCACTACGCGATAAAGCCCGATGTTCTTATCTACAACCACTGATCCACAACAAACGGAGACATTCATGCGACATTCATTCCACCAAGCCGCCAAGTCGGCGCTCGCCCTCGGCCTGTTCGCGGCAGGACTCGGCCTGTCCGGCGCGGCCATGGCCCAGGAACCGGTCATTTTCGTGCACGGGTACAGCGGCTCGGCCTCGAACTTCGACGCCATGATCGCGCGCTTTACCGCCAGCGGCTATCCGCGCGCCAAGCTGTACGGCTTTAACTACAGCTCGTTGGTGAGCAGCGACAAGACCAGCGCCGCTTCGCTTAACAGTTTCATCAACACCGTGCGCGCCAACAACGGCAACCAGCCCGTGGCCGTGATCGCGCACTCGAATGGCGGCCTGGTGGTGCGCTGGCAGCGCGTCAAGCTGGGCGGCGAGGCCGGCATGCGCCGCTTCATCAGTTTGGGCACGCCGCACAAGGGCACCACGAGCGCCTACGGCTGCACCTCGCCGGCCTGCTTCGACATGCGGCCCGGCTCGTCCTTCATCACCCAGCTGGCCGGCGCAGGCTGCGACCGTTCGCTGTGGTCGGCCAACGACGGCGTCATCCTGCCGGCGCGTAATGCGCAGTGCGGCACCAACGTGCAGACGGCCAGTGTCGGGCACATTGCGCTGCTGTCGGACGCGAGCGTCTACAACCAGGTACGCGCGCAACTGCCGTAACACGACAGACCAGCCCAAGGATCAGACAAGGATCAGTCATGGATTATTATCGTACAACGGCCGTTCTGCGCCGCCACTGCCTGGTCCTGCTGCTGGCGTTGCCGGGGGCGCACGCGGCGCCCCCGCCAACGCCAGCGGCCCCGGAAACGGTGGCGCAGGTCGGCGGCCAGCCGGTGCGCCGCGCACTGCTCGACGCACTGCTCGACGCCAACGCCGGCCGGGCCAATCCCTTCGACGAAGAAAGCGCGCAGGAGCGGCAGGACCGCGCTGACGCCCGTGCCGCGCTCGATCGCAACGCCGTGCTCGGCGAACTGGTGACCATGGAACTGATGGCGCAGGAAGCGGTCAAACTCGGATTGCACCAAGCGCCCGACCTCGTGGCGGAAGCGGAACTGGCCTACAAGACCCTCTTGCAGCGCGACCTGGTGCGCCATATGCTGTCCACGATGTCAGTCACGGAAGAAGAGATCGCCCAGCGCTACCAGGGCGTGCCGGCGGAGCGCCAGTTCCAGCTTGCCACTGTCGACGTAGCCACGCCAAAGCAGGCGCGCGCCGCGCTGGCCGCACTGCGGGACGGCAAGCGCTTTGCGCAGGTAGCCAGGCGTTATTCAAGCACGCCCAATCCGCCCGCGCCAAGCTGGCTGATGACGGCGCAGATGGATACCGCCCTGGCGCAGCAGGTCGCCGGCATGACGGCGGGCCAGGCCATCGAACACGCGTTGCCGCAGGGCGGCTCGCAAGTGGTGCAACTGCTCGCCACCAAACCACTGCCCAAGCCGGCGCTGGCCGAATTGCGCCTCGGCTTGCGCACCCAGATCATGCAGGAACGGCTCGGCCAGCGCATCGACGCGCTCAAGACGCGCGCCGGCATCGAACTGACGGCCGAGCGCGTGGCGCGGCAAGAGTCCGGGCAATGAACATCAAGGGAGCGCTGGCCGGCATCGCGGCCGTGCTGATCGCCGGCGTGGTGCTGTACCGCGCCCCCGCCAACGACGCGCCCGTCACGCCCGTGACGCCCGAGCAGCGCACCGAGCGAGCGGTCGAACGCAGCCTGACCTTGCTGGCCGAGACCAGCGCGGGGTTCGGCGCACTGCCGCAGCAGCCGGCTCCCCAGCCAGCGTTCCGGCTCGGTGCGGACGGCAAGCTGGCCATCGACGAACGCACCAGCATCCTGCTCGACGTCCTGCTGACAAGCCTGCCGCGCCATCCCGACCGCGCCGAAATGGACCAGCTTGAAAAAGACCTCGCGGCCGGCCTGCCGCCGGACGCGGCGCGCGAACTGGCGCACCTGTTGCGCAATTACGTCGCCTACCGCGAGCTCGAAACGGAGCTGGCCGAACGCCAGCGCGCCGACGCCGCCCTCACGCCCGATCAGGCGCTGGACCAGCTGCATGCGCTGCGCACCGGGCACTTCGGCGAGCGGCTGGCCGCGTCACTGTATGGGAAAGAAGAAAAACAGATGCGCGCCGACCTGGCCGCGACACGCCCGGGCGCACCCGAGCAAGCTGCGGCAGCCGCCGACCCCGCGCTAGAACGCCTGCGCGACGGCGTGGCCGCCCTACGCAAAACCGGCGCGCCCGAAGCGCAGGTCGCCGCCTTGCGCCTGCAAGTGCTCGGCCCTGAGCGCGCGCAGCAATTGCAGGACACGGAACAGGTGCAAGCGGACTGGGAACAGCGCAGCGCAGCTTTCCTCGCCGCCGCGCGTCCGGGTACCGATATGGAAAGCCTGCTGCGCGGCCTGTACTCGGAACAGGAAATGCCGGCCGCGCGCGCCTACAACCTGGCACGCCTGCGCAGCGAGCAGGCAGGCGCGGCGCGCTAGCGCACTTCGCAGTCGACCGCCTGCGGCTTGGCCAGGCCGGTGGAAGCCTGCGGTCCGGTCGACATGCTGAACACCGGCGGCGGGGTGAACTTGATGCCCGGATTGGCGGGTATCATCACCGGCTGCTGCATGGTATTGGCCGTGTAGCCGAACTGACCGGCCGAAAAATTCATGCTGCCGCC
>DASVVC010000169.1:0-24181 GCA_036386755.1 Telluria sp. | reverse complement strand
GGCGTGGTCAAAGTCGGCGAAGAGATCGAAATCGTTGGTATCTCCGACACCGTCAAGACCACCTGCACCGGCGTGGAAATGTTCCGCAAGCTTCTGGACCAGGGTCAAGCTGGCGACAACGTCGGCCTGCTGCTGCGCGGTACCAAGCGTGAAGATGTCCAGCGTGGCCAGGTTCTGGCCAAGCCGAACTCGATCAAGCCGCACAATCACTTCACCGGTGAGATCTACGTCCTGTCGAAAGACGAAGGCGGCCGTCACACCCCGTTCTTCAACAACTATCGCCCACAGTTCTACTTCCGTACTACGGACGTAACTGGTTCGATCGAGTTGCCAGCGGACAAAGAAATGGTTATGCCAGGCGATAACGTGTCGATCACCGTCAAGCTGATCAACCCGATCGCGATGGAAGAAGGTCTGCGTTTCGCGATCCGCGAAGGTGGCCGTACCGTTGGTGCAGGTGTTGTTGCAAAGATTCTCAGCGAAGTCGCTGGTAAGTAATTCGTAGTCAAAGGCAGGAAAGCAGGTATACTTGCTTTCTTGCCTGATGTGCCCAAGCAAAAAATTCATATCGCCGGCTCCATGCCGGTTCGTTCTTTTTAAGGGAATTACCATGTCCGCACCAAACCAGAAAATCCGCATTCGCCTCAAAGCGTTCGACTACAAGCTGATCGACCAGTCCGCACTGGAAATCGTTGAGACCGCCAAGCGTACCGGCGCTGTTGTCAAAGGCCCAGTCCCACTGCCAACCCGCATCCAGCGTTTTGACATCCTGCGTTCGCCGCACGTCAACAAAACCTCGCGCGATCAGTTCGAAATCCGTACGCACCAGCGTCTGATGGACATCGTGGACCCAACGGACAAGACCGTTGACGCGCTGATGAAGCTGGATCTGCCAGCTGGCGTCGACGTCGAAATCAAACTGCAATAATCATTGCAGTGTTGCCGCCAGCGCATTGATGTGCGCGGGCGAGTCAGGGCCGGGCGAGTTCGCTGTTAGCGAACGGACCCGGCCCTGATGCGTTTACGCGCACATCTTGTCCGCATCATCCTGCGCGCCCTCCTGCACGCTCCCCTGCACAATATCCTGGCAGACCGCCCCTTGCTGCAAGACCACCACCCGCTGCGCCATCGCGATGGTCTCCGGCCGGTGCGCGACGATGATGCGGGTCAGGTTCAGTTGCCGGATCGAGGCGTTGACCGCCACTTCGTTCCACACGTCGAGGTGGCTGGTCGCTTCGTCGAGCACCAGGAGGCGCGGCGTCTTGTACAGCGCGCGCGCCAGCAGCAGGCGCTGCTTCTGTCCGCCCGACAGGCCCGTACCGATGTCGCCGACCAAGGTGTTGTAGCCCATCGGCATGGCCATGATTTCGGCGTGCAGCGCGGCGGCCTGGGCGCAGCCCTGCACCCGCTCGTCGTCGCGCGTTTCGGCAAAAAAGCTGATGTTATCGGAGATCGAACCGGCGAACAGATGGTCGTCCTGCATCACGGTACCGATCATCTGGCGGTAGTTCGACAAGCCCAGGTGGCCCAGCTTGACGCCGCCGACCAGGATCTCGCCAGCCGTCGGCTCCAGCAGCCCGAGCAGCAGTTTCATCAAGGTCGTCTTGCCGCAGCCGGACGGCCCCGTAACGGCGATGCACTGGCCGGCCGGGATGGTCAGGTTCAGGTCATGCAGGACGAACGGTTCGCCGTCGGCATAGCGGAACGACAGGTTGCGCATCTCGACCGAGGGCGACACCGATTGCGGATCGATTTCGCATTCCACCGTGGTTTCTTCCGGCGCGGTGAGGACAATGTCGGCCACGCGCTCGCCGTGCAGGCGCAGCATGGCGAATTCGAACACCTTGTCGACCAGGCTGGCCATGCGGCTGCTGAATTGATCCTTGTAGCTGATGAAGGCGAAAATCATCCCGACCGAAAAGCGGTTCTCGAGCACCAGCAGGGCCGCCATCCAGATCACGATCACGCGTTCGGTATTGAACAAAAAGGTATTCGCGCTCTGGTACGACACCGCCATCCTGGCGATCCGCAGTTCCGCATTGACCTGGTCGACCAGGGTATTGAGCCAGCCGGCGTGACGCGCGTCGTGGCGCCCGAACAGGCGGATGCTCTGCACCCCGCGCACCGATTCGAGAAAATGCGTCTGCTGGCGCGCAGCGTGAATGATCTGTTCGGCGTTGGCTTCGCGCAGGCTGCGAAAGATCGCACAGCGCATGGCGATATAAATGAGCACCGCGATGCAGGCCACCGCCGACAGTTGGGCACTGTAGGCGACCATCATGGCCAACGTTCCCAATACCAGAAAGCCGTCGATGATCCCCTCGACGAATTGCGTGGTCAGGCTTTCCTGGATCGCGCGGATGGAACTGAAGCGCGAAACGATATCGCCCGTGTGGCGCTTTTCGAAATACGACAGCGGCAGTTTCATCAGGTGGCCGAAGGCGTTGCTGAGCCACTGCACATTCAGGTTGGTCGACAGCACCGTGGTCACCCACGAGCGCACCGCACCGACGGCGGTCTGCAGCAGCACCAGCAGCAAAAAGCCGCAGCCGAGCACCGTGATCATGTCGCGGTCGGCCGAGAGCAGCGCTTCGTCGACCATCCATTGCATGTAAAAGGGCGCCACCAGCGCGCATACCTGGAGCACCAGGCCAAGCACCAGGATCTGCGCCAGGCCGCCCTTCAGGCCGGTGACGCCGCCCATCAGCGAGTACAGCGAAAATTGCTGGGTCTCGTTTTGGGGCTTGAATTGCTGCGACGGCAGCAGCTCCAGCGCCACGCCCGAAAAGTGCTTGCCGCATTCGGTCAAAGGCAAGCGCCGCATGCCGACCGCCGGGTCGTGAATGACCGCGTGGGTCGGCGAGACCGACTTCAACACCACGAAGTGATTCAGGTCCCAGTGCAGGATGCAGGGCAGTTTGAGCTGCGCCAGCTGCTCCAGATCGAGTTTGAGAGGGCGCGGCTGCAGCGCCAGCGCCTGCGCCATGGTCATCAGGCTGCGCAGGGTGGCGCCCTTGAGCGAGACCGAAAAGCGCCGCCGCATATTGGCCAGGTCGACCCGGTGCCCCCAATAGCTGGCGACCATGCCCAGGCACGCCAGTCCGCATTCGGCCGCCTCGGTCTGGAGCAGGATGGGAATCGATTTGCCGGGCCAGAAAGCCTGTTGCAGGCGGTCGTGGAAGTGCATGGTGGTTCCGATATCGAAAGGAAGGCGAAGGTGGAAATACGGTCGGTCAGGCGCGGCCCTCAACGCCCGGAAATGGTGAACAGCGGTTCGAGCACCCATTCGTAGAGGCGGCGATGATCGAGCGCGATGCTGGCGTCGACCAGCATGCCCGACTTGAGCGGCACCGGCTTGCCGTAGGCCTGGACCGACTGCCGGTCCAGGGTCAGGCGCAGGCGGTACATCGGTTCGGCGGCGCCCGCCGATCCCAGGGCGGTGTCGGCTGGGCGCGACGAGGTGCTGGCGACGTCGCGCACGCGCGCCAGGTGTTGGCCGAATTTCTGGTACGGAAAGGCCTGGTAGCGCAGCGAAACGGCCATGCCGGGCTTGATGAAGCCGATCAGGCGCGAGGGCACGTAGATTTCCGCCTCCAGCTGGGCGCCGGCCGGCAGCACGGCGGCGAGGGTCGACTCGGGGGTGACGCTCTGGCCGATGTCGCCGGTAACGGCGGTGGCCACGCCATCGATCGGCGCGCGCAGCACGATGTCGCTTTGGGCCTGGTTCTCGGCCAGGTCCTGTTCGAGTGCGCGCATGCTGCGCTCCAGGGCGGCGCGTTCACGGTCCGCCTGCGGCGCGATGTCCTGCATCTGGGCGCGCGCATCGGTGGCGGCGCGTTCGGTCACCGTCTTGATACGCACCAGTTCGGCCAGGCGCTGGCGTTGATCGAGCAGCTCGGCGCGCTTGTCGCTTAACTGGTTGGGCGAAATATAGTTGGTCCGGGCCAGGTCCTCGTAACGGCCGAACGCTTCGCGCGCCAGCGCCAGCCGGTCTTCCTGCAGCGCGATCTGCTCGGCCACGCGCGCCAGTTCGGCCTCGATATCGTCCACCCGCCGCTGCGCCGCCGTGCTGCGCTGGGCGGCCTGCCCGATGACCTTGTCCAGCTCGGCGCGGTAGCTGTCGCGGCGCTGGTGCAGCAGCGCCGCCACGGTCTGCTCGGTCGAACCGGCCGCTGCGATCGTGCGTTTTCCGGACAACACGAACAGCACGTCCCCGGCGGCGACTGTCTGGCCGTCGCGCACGCGGCGCTCCATGATCACGGCCACGCGCCCGGGAATGACGCGGATCACGCCGCCGGTCGGCAGCAACAAGCCTTGGGACTGCGCCTTGCGCGTGGTGCTGAAACACAGGAAGAAGGCAACGATGGCCAGCGCGGCGCCGGCGAACAGGAGGCTCAGGGCGCGGTGCCCGGGCCCGCTGGCCAGGATGACCTTGCCGTACTGGCGCGCGCCGGCGTATTCCAGCGCTTCCAGCCGGAACAGCGGGCGGGCGGCCGGCGATGCTGCCGTGTCGGGCAATGGTGGATTGGGCATGGAAACTCCGGTGAGGGAGTCGCCATCCTTGCACGCATATTTACTTAAGGCAATTTAAGCGCGGCCACATTCACGCAAGTCCAACACTGTTCCGCCGGAAGTTTGAGGCCGCGCAAAGTACGCTACTGCGCGCCTCTGTCCGGTCAGGCCGGGCGCTTGCGGCGGCGTGCCGCCAGCATGCCGATGGCGCCGAGGCCCAGCAAACCCAGGCTGACCGGTTCCGGTACCGCCGCAACGGTACTCATCGAAAACTCCTCGATCTCGCCATGGAAAATGGTCGAGCGCCCGGTCAGCATGTCGGTATGACCGAACTGCGCCTGCTTCATCATGTACTCGTACAGGTCGGGCCGCACCTTCGCCGAGAACGGCTTCGTCAGGCTGGCGTTGGCACCGGCAAAAAAGTGATTCGCCGATTCGATGCCGTGGTACGCATACATGGTTTCTTCGCGCGTGCGCCAGTCCACGCCCGCAAACGCCTGGTCCGATCCCCACTGGTTGCTGGCCGAGGCGCCGTTGGCGGTCTGCTGCTGGAACCGTCCGATGCGGCGGTAGTCGCGCGTCACCCCATCGACGGTTATGCGCGCGCTGAACAGGTTCAGGCCGTACAGGGCTTCATACTGGTTCAGGTAGCTGTCGCGGGTGGCCGTCCTGTCGTCGAAGGTGAGCGTCATCTGGTATTTTTTGCCGACCAGGTTGCCAGCACCGAACTCATCGAGCGTGTTCTGGTACATGCCGCTGACCACGCCGCGTGAGGTGGTGGTGAGGATGGTCGCGTGGGCGCTGGAGACCCAGGCCGAGGCGAGCAGGACGATTGCGAAGAATGATTTTGAGGACAAGATATTCTTTCTTATACTTTGTTTAAGGTGGCATACTTATCAAGCAAATAACATGCCATTTGGAAATTGTTGTTTGGTATCATCGACTTATGATTTTCCGTGAATAAATTTCACGAGCAGGTGTAAGATTTTCCGACAAGCATGCAAGCGCCGCCCTGGCGCCGGTTGACTGGCCCGGTTCTACCCCCGAACGGCGCCGACGATGACGTCACCAAGCCGTTTTGCCGCGCGAGCGAGACGACGTCGCCTGTGTGGCGCTTTTCAAAATAGGACAGCGGCAGTTTCATCAGATGGCCGAAGGCGTTGCTGAGCCACTGCAAAGTGAGATTGGTGGACAGCACCGTGGTCTACCCGGCGCGCACCGCCGTTTGCAGCGGGACCAGCGGCAGGACCAGCAGCAGGAACCCGCAGCCGGGCACCGTCAGCAGGTCGCGGCCGGCCGGCAGCAGGACTTCATCGACCACCCGCTGCATATAGAAAGGCGCCGCCAGCGGGCACGGCTGAATCACCGGAGCGAGGATCAGCATCCGCGCCGTCCCGCCAATCAGGCCTGCGCCTTGCGCGAACGGCGTCGCGCCGCCAGCATGGCCACGGCGCCCAGGCCGAGCAGGCCGAGGCTGACCGGTTCCGGCACGGTGGCGGCCGTATCGACTGACATATACGAAGCTTGCCCAAGGAAATTTACCCGTCCGCCGACTCCGTCGGTGTAGAAAAATTCCGCTCGCCTGCTGGGGTACTCATCCATCCCGTTCGATGTCCAGTACCAGGCTGGCGTGCGGATACTCGGGTTCTCGCCGACAAAATCGTCGTAGTTTGAATGCAAACCATAGGACGCCTGGATCATTGTCAGCCCATCATGAGACCCGGCGATGCCGGCATACACGGAATCGGGGCTCCATCCACCATCGTAGGGTTCATCCGGCCTGTAGCCGTTAATGATCTCCATGGTGATTGAACCGGTCGACGAATAGGTGAGGGTACGCCCACCAACCGTGATGCGCGCTGTAAAAGGAAGGTCGCCGTGAAGAATGTCGTATGAATGGGGCGAGGACTGGTAGTTCGCGTTCGCATCGTCGAAGGTGAACACCATTTCATAGGAATTGCCCTCCAGCCTGGGGCCGAACAGATCCAGGGTGTTTTCGTACGACGAGACGATAGTCCCGCCCGATTTGGTGGTAATGATCGCGGCGTGCGCGGTGGATATCATCATGGCCGAGGCCAGGACAACTGCCATGCAGGATTTTATTGGCGACATATTGTTTCCCGTAAGTAGATAAAGGTGAACCAGTAGTAGCAAACCGCATGCCAACATTGAAATAATGTTAAGTTTCATCGGCTTAAGGTTTTTTGACGTAAAAATCCCCGACAAACTGTAAAACATCCCGGCACCTGGACCGCCCGCAAGCTGCTTTCATCGAGGCGCCCGACAGTGCATTGACTGGGCCGCGCCCACCCCGGATACTCTCGGCATGACAACGATGAACGAACCCGCATGCCTGTAACGATCCTGATTGTGGAAGATGAGCTGGCCATTGCCGACAGCATCGCCTATGCCCTGCGCACGGACGGCTTCGTGCCGCAGCATGTGAGCCTGGGCGCGCAGGCGCTGCAAGCGATGCGCGGCGCCGACCCTGGCACCTTGCCGGCCCTGGTCGTGCTCGATGTCGGCCTGCCCGACATGAACGGCTTCGAAGTGTGCCGCCAGCTGCGCCAGTTCTGCAATGCCCCGGTGATCTTCCTGACCGCGCGCAGCGACGAGATCGACCGCATCGTCGGGCTTGAAATCGGGGCCGACGATTACGTCACCAAGCCGTTTTCGCCGCGCGAACTGGTGGCGCGCATCCGGGTCGTGCTGCGCCGCCTGGCGCCGCCGGCCGCGCCCATCTCCACTGCGCGTTTCGAACTGCGCCACGCCGAAGCGCGCATCCTGTACCGCGGCCAGGCGCTCGACCTGACCCGCTACGAATACTTGCTGCTCAAGGCCCTGTGCGAGCGTCCCGGCCATGTGCTCTCGCGCGCGCAGCTGATGGACCGGGTCTGGGCCGACGCCCCCGATACGCTCGACCGCACCGTCGACGCCCACGTCAAGTCGCTGCGCGCCAAGTTGCGCCTGGTCGACGCCGATGACGATCCGATCCAGACCCATCGCGGCATGGGCTACAGCCTGGCAAGCACATGAGAATCGGCCTGCGCATCCTGCTCGGCTACTTTTTGATTGTCGGGCTGGCGGCGTGGTTCCTGCTCAATGTGTTCGTGGCGCAGGTCAAGCCGGGCGTGCGCTCCACCCTCGAAGACACCCTGGTCGACACCGCCCACCTGCTGGCCGAGGTGGTCGCCGACGATGTCAAGGCCGGCCGGCTGGATGAGTCCAGGATCCTGGCGCGCCTGCAGTCGTTCGGACGGCGCCATGTGGACGTCGCCATCGATGGCTTGAACAAGCGCAGCCTGAACTACCGCGTCTACATCACCGATGTGCAAGGGCGCGTCACGTTCGACTCCAGCGGGCAGGATGTGGGCAAGGATTATTCGCGCTGGAACGACGTCTACCTCACCCTGCGCGGCGAATACGGCGCGCGCAGCACGCGCGACGCCGCCTCCGACGACACCAACGCCGTGATGCACGTGGCCGCGCCGATCATGGATGGCGAGCGGATCATCGGCGTGCTGACCGTCGCCAAGCCGGTCTCGACCGTGCAACCCTTCGTCGAGCGCAGCCAGCGCATCATCCTGACACGCGGCGCTGTGCTGCTGGGGCTGTCGCTGCTGATCGGCATGGCCTTCGCCTGGTGGCTCAACCGCGCCCTGCAAGTGCTGATGCGCTACATCGCCGATGTCGAGGCGGGCCGCAAGGCCACCTTGCCGGCGCTGGGCAAGAACGAGATCGGCACGCTCGGGCGCGCGCTCGAAGCGATGCGCAACAAGCTCGAAGGCAAGCAATACGTGGAAGAATTGATGCACACCCTGGCGCACGAGCTCAAGAGCCCGATCGCAGCGATCCAGGGTTCGGCCGAGCTGATGCAGGAAGACATGCCGGCCGCCGAGCGCCGGCATTTCCTGAACAATATCCTGAACCAGAACCTGCGCCAGAAGCAATTGATCGACAAGCTGCTGGCCCTGATCCGCGTGGAAAAGCAGCAGCGCCTGAGCGCGCCGGAGACGGTCGCGCTGCGCGCCCTGGCCGACGAGGTGCGCGCCGATGTCGCGGCGCGCCTGCTGGCGCGCAGCCTGACCCTGGACACCTTCATCGACCACCTGATTGTCAGAGGCGACCCGCTGCTGCTGCGCCAGGCCGTGGGCAACCTGCTCGACAACGCCATCGATTTTTCGCCGCCGGGCAGCGTGATCGTGCTGCGCGCCGGCGAGGTGGGGGACGAAGTGGTCGTCAGCGTGACCGACTGCGGCGCCGGCATTCCCGAGTTCGCGCGCGAGCGGCTGTTCGAGCGTTTCTACTCGCTGCCGCGTCCCGATGGCGCCAAAAGCACCGGCCTGGGCTTGCCGTTCGTGCGCGAGGTGATGGCCTTGCATGGCGGCGCGGTGACGGTCGAGAATGCCGAACCGCAGGGGGTGCGCGCCGTGCTGCACCTGCCCATGGTGCTGGTTTCTTGACTTGGTCCGGCACGCAGAATGCTGATATCAGCGCCGTCCTGGCGGCAACAACGGCGGCTCCCCCAACGACGTAGCGCCCCACCGAGTCGGCTGCAAACGCGTGAACTTGACCTTGGATCGATAGGAGCTTACATTAAGTATGCCAATTCCCTACTTTAATATAGGGTTAGAGAATACTTAATGAAAAAAATCGAACTGATGCGGAAGCTTTCTGAGCTTGATCGACGCGGCGTGTATGTCGTGGCGCGACGCGATATCGAGAAGTTATTTCCCGACGAGGGCGAGAAGGCGATGGAGAAATCCCTGCAGCGAATGGTCGCCGACGGCTTGCTGCAGCGGGTTGCCAAGGGGCTTTACCTGAACCCGGCCGCGACGAGCAAAAACCGCTGGGTCGCCGAAGAGATCGCCAAAGCCCTGCGTCCAGGTTGCCTCTCTTATGTCAGCCTGGAGTCGATCCTGTCAGAGTACGGGGCAATCTCGCAGATACCGATCAACCGGATGACCGTAATGACGACCGGGAAGAGCGGCGTGGTCGACACCCCGTTTGGGACGATCGAGTTCACCCACACCAAACGTGGCGTCGCGCAGATCATCCAGCGCACCATGCTGGCCAAGGGCCGGCCGCTTCGCATTGCCACCAAGCACGCGGCCATCCGCGACCTCTTGCGCGTCGGGCGTAATGCGAACATGATCGATCAAAACGAGCTGGAAGAGGCGTCGCAAGGAGAAGATGCATGAGCGTGGACATGAACGATTTCAGCGAGCTGGTCGACCTGGTCATGGCCAACCAGGGACTGTCGGTCATGAGGCCGGTGGTAGAGAAAGAACTTCTGCATTACGAAATCTTCCAGGCGCTCGACGCCGAGGGTCTTCTCAAAGATCTGGTGTTCCAAGGCGGCACCTCGCTGCGGCTGTGCCGCGGATCGGATCGGTTCAGCGAAGACCTCGACTTTGCCGGCGGCGTGAATTTCTCCGCAGGAAGCATGCAGAAAATCAAGGAGTGCATCGAGAAGCGCATCGGCGCACGTTTCGGCTTGAAAGTCATGGTCAGCAACAAGCCGGCCAAGGTCGGCGAGAATGGCATCAAGCATGTCCGAGTCGACAAGTGGTGGATCTCGATTCAGACCGCCCCCGAAAATCCTGCGATGCCGAGGCAGAAAATCAAGTTGGAAATTACGAACATCCCTGCTCATACCCGCGAGCTTGTGCCGCTAAAGGCCAACTACGATGTGCTGGGCGGCATGCCGATGGTGATGGTCAACGCCGAGTCGCTCGACGAGATCATGGCGGACAAGGTACTGGCCTTCCCGACCTCGCTCCTGGACAATGAAGGACGGCAGGTCGGGCCTGACTCTGCCAGGATCCGCCACCGGGACATATGGGATCTGGCCTGGATGGCAACGCGTGGCGCCAAGCTAGCTCCGGAGCTCGTGGTTGCAAAGATCAAGGATTATGGCGTGGTGGACTACCCCGGGCTGCTGGCGCGCGCAATCGAGCAGATCCCGCAGATCGTCAAGAGCCAGCAATTCAAGGCGCAGATGACGCGCTTCATCGATGCGTCGACGATCGCCAGAACGCTGGACGTCGCCGGCTACGACGATTACCTGGCCTCGTCGGTCGGTGGCTTGTTCGGCCAGATGCAAAGTGCCTTGACCGCGATGCCCCTTGAGGCTTTGCCGCAGACGACCGATCCGCTGGCCTGCAGTGCCACCGCCTCCAAACCTTGAGCTGATCGCATGGCGCCACCGTGAGCCGGAACGGCGGATTCGCACCTCCACTTCACACGTAGCGCATACCCAGCGCACACACGCTCCCTACACTGGCTCCATCATCAATCGGGAGCCCCCATGCAAAAAACACTGTTGTACAAGATACTCGCCATCCTGGCGCTCACTGTGCTGATCTGCCTGCCGTTATCGATGATCCAGCACACCATCCGCGAACGCAGCGATTACCACGCCGAAGCAGTAGCGAGCATCGCCGCCGATTCGGTGCGCGAACAGTCGATCGTCGGCCCGGTCATGGTCATTCCTTACACCGACGAGTTCGATGCCGCCGTTCCCGCCGAGACCGATGCCGCCGCCAAGCCCGCCACGGTGCGCCGTTCGGTCAACCGGGTGCATCTGGTGTTCCCGAACCTGCTGACCGTCAACGGCGTGTTCAACACCGATTACCGTTACCGCGGCATCCATCAGGTGCTGGTCTACAGCGGCCAGCACAAGCTGGCGGGCGACTTCGACCTGCCGCTGGCGTCGAGCCTGCCGCGCGCCAACCCGCTCTCGCGCATCACCATCGGCCGCCCGAGCATTGCGGTCGGCATCGAGGATGTGCGCGGCATCCGCAATATTCCCAGCATTAAATGGGGCGAGCAATCCATCGAATTCCAGCAGGGCACGGGCCTGAACGCCCTCGGCACCGGCTTGCATGCCGATCTGCCGGAGCTGGACCTGACACGGGCGCAGCGCGTCAAGTTCGCCTTCGACCTGGGCCTGGACGGCATCGAGCGCCAGCATTTTTCTCCGGTGGCCAAAAATAACCAGATCACCCTGAGTTCGGCCTGGCCGCATCCGCAATACAGCGGCCGCTTCCTGCCTGTGACCAAAGGCAAGATCCCAAATGATGGGGGCTTTACGGCGACCTGGTCGATCTCGGCGCTGTCGACTTCCACCCAGCAGCAACTGCGCGCCGCGGTCGAGCACGAAGGCAGCAAGGACGCCGCCGGTGCGCGCCCGGATCGCTTCAGCGTCGGCTTCATCGAGCCGGTCAACGCCTATTCCCTGGCCGAGCGCGCGACCAAGTACGGCCTGCTGTTCGTGGCGCTGACCTTCGCGGCCTTCTTCCTGTTCGAGGTCCTCAAGCGCTTGCCGGTCCACCCGGTCCAGTACCTGCTGGTCGGGCTGGCGCTGGTGCTGTTCTTCCTGCTGCTGGTGGCCTTGTCGGAACGCATTCTGTTCCTGTATGCCTACCTGATCGCCAGTACCGGCTGCATCTTGCTGCTGGGCTTTTACCTGAGCTTTGTGCTGCGCAACTGGATGCGGGGAATGGGCTTCGGCGTGGGACTGACGATGTTGTACGGCACCCTGTACGGCCTGCTGATTTCGGAGAGTAATGCGCTGCTGATGGGAAGTATCCTGCTGTTCGCCGTGCTTGGCGCGATCATGGTGGCGACCCGCAAGGTGGACTGGTACCAGATCGGCAAGACCGACGCGCAGCCGGTCGAGGTGGTGTCCTGAAGAACTCCCGCCGGGCCTGCATGGCGCAGGTCCGGCGGCGTCGCTATCTAGTCCTTGGAACCGGTGGTCCAGCGCAGGCCGAAGCCGAAGCGGCGGTCCATCAGCTCGTGCGCGCTTTCGCGCCCCACTTGCGAGAAATACTCGGCCAGCTTGGTTACCTGCATGCTGCCGCCACGGTTTTCGATCATGGCGATCGCGCACATCATCTGGTTGCCGCCCTGGTCGAGCCGCACTTCGATCGGCGCCTGGTCGGGCATGTTGATGGTCACCACGCCGTCCGTGGCGGCCCAGTTCGCCGCGCCATCGTAGATGAAGGCGAAGATCAGGGCGCGCTTCATGTCGCTGAAGTGGTCGCCGTTGATGCTCAGGTTTTCGCCGTCGGTCGATTGGCCGGTGCGGTCGTCGGCCGCCAGGCGCATGTAGGGCGGATTGTCGAAGTCGCCCCAGGCATTGCCCAGCGCCTGCACCAGCCCGGGCCGGCCGTCGGCCAGTTCGTACATGCAGCCCAGGTCGAGGTCGATGCCCTTGCTGGCGTTGCCGCCGCCGGTCAGGCGCGACAAAAAGCCTGGCTTGGGCGCGGTCGCGCCGGCCGCGCCGCGGTTCCAGTTCAGGTTGACGTGGATGCGGCCGAAACCCCGGCTGCCGCCGCGCTTGTCGAGCGAGACCTTGTCGCCGCGCTTGTCGAGCGTGACTTTCGACAGCGATACTGGCTGTTGCGGTGGTGGGGCGGGCGGTGGTGGCGGCGGCGGGACCGGCATCGGGACTGCTGCCGGCGGCGGCGCGTTGCCTGGCGCTGCGCTTGGCGACACCTCGGTGCCGCCGAAGTGCTTGAGCAGGGCCGACAGGCCGCCGTTAAAACCCTGGCCGACGGCACCGAAGCGCCAGATGCCGTCTTTACGGTAGATTTCGCCGACGATGACGGCTTTTTCATCCTGGAAGTCGGCGCCCGACCAGGGAAACTGCACGCTGTCGCCGAGCTTGATGCTGCTCGCGCCCACGCTGCGCATGCTGCCGTTGCCGTCGATGGCGGCCACGAACACCAGCTTGGCGATCGAGGCCGGCAGCGCGTCGAGGTTCACGGCGAAGCTGGCGGCGCGCCCTGCCAGGGTCATCCTGATTTCATTGGCGGGGCTGGCCAGCTGGTTGTAGAACACCATGTAGCGCTCGTCCGAGAGCTTGTCGCCGGCGTCGAGCCCGAAGCAGGAGATATCGATCACCAATCCGCCCGCATCGATGTCGACCAGCACATTGAAGGGGGTGGAAAGGCCCAGGTCGGCCAGCTTGCCTTTTTGTCCGCGAGAAAAATTTGTCACCGTAGTCACCTTTCGTTCTATCACTCAAGTCAGGTCAGCGTTCCCGTGGCATTGCCGGGCTCATCGGCGGGAGGTCGTGATGAGCGCCGAATACTTTCGACTGTTCGATGGTGCGTTCGGCCCAGGCGCGGTGGGTGGCCACTTCGCACATCGAATTATGCATCTTGAACACCGCCGGCGCATCGACGTCGAGAATGGCGCGGGCGGCCGCCAGGTCGTTCGGCTTGACCCGGTAGTGCTGCTCGATCGGCGCGATCTGGCTCGGGTGGATGGCGGTCTTGCCGACCATGCCGTGCGCCATGTCCTCGGCCACTTCCTGGTCCAGCAGTTCGGGCAGGTCGAGGTGTTCGAACACGGGCGCGGTCAGCACGAAACCGTAGGGGCGGAAAATGGTCACCAGGCGCGCGATGACCGGCCCCAGCGGCGTGCGGTACAAGGTCATGGTGCGCGGACGGCGCAGGCCCAGCAGGGCCAGCAGGTCGTTGCCGCCGATGCGCAGCGCCAGGATGCGGTGGCGCACGCCGGGCGCTTCGAGCATCTTGCGAAATTGCCGCATTTCCCAATCGTTGAATACTTCGGCCGTTTCCAGGGTCGGCATCAGCATGTGATCGGTGTTGCGGATCTGCTTGAAGTAGGCATCGAAGTTGGCGCGCGTCGCTTTCGGGATCACGAAGCCGGTCAGCTTGTCGGCGCCGGGCATGGCCAGCACGCGCGCCATGACCTCGGGATTGCGCACGCGCACGAAGCGCTCGGCCGCGCCCTCGGTCTTCATGTTGGCCAGCACCACGGACAGGTTGAACAGCGCCCAGCTCAGGTCGGCGTCGGCGACCGCGTCCTCGGTGCAGAAAATCAGCGAGCGCACGTGTCCCATGCGCTCGCCGTTGGCCACGTCCATCAGGTATTTATGATTCGCCGGTACGTACAGCGACGCTCCCATCGACTTAACCATCGAGTGCACTCCTGATCAATGAAACGGCGTGATACGGCAACGTGCTGTCGACGATCACGGGAATTGCTTTTTCCTGGGCCAGCAGGACCAGGTGCGCCACGTCGGGCGCGCCGGCGTCGCGCAGGATCAACAGGCGCGGGCTGCGCCGCAACAGCACGCGGGTCGCTTCGCCGATGCCGGGCTTGATCATGTTGACGTCGCTGATGCCATGCTGCGCGAGCGCCGCCAGCATGTACGCGCGCGAGACCGCGCCGGCCTGCTCGCGGTCGACCGCCTGCTGTTCCTGCGGCGTGCCGTCGGCGGCGTCGATCTCCAGCGCGGCCGCCACCAGGGCGTCGGCGAAGCTTTGCGACTGATCGTGCGCTTCGAACTGCTGATAGTACACGCAGCCGTGGAAGTCGCCCGGGCCGATTGCCTCGTTCAGGATCGAGCGGCTGATCAGGCCGGAGACGGTGGCGTTCAGTATGCTCGACGGAATCAGGTAGTCGTCGCAGGAGGCGGCGCAGGCGGCGCTGCCGGCCAGGTCGGACAGCACGTACAGGCCGCCGTCAATCGCGGTGCCGCGGCGCGTGTTGAATTCGTCGATGGCGCTGGATAATTCGCGCGAGATCACGCCCTTGCCGGTCCAGCCGTCGATGAAGACGATCGATTCGGGGGCGTGGCCTTGCGCCAGAATGTGGTCGAGCGCGACCTGGTCGATGCCGCGGTCGCGGATGATCGAGACCGAATAATGCGTGCTGGCGCGCCCGAACACCTTGGGCAGCAGGTGGTTCAGGACCACGCCGACCGGGGTGCCGGCGCGCGCCAGCGAGACCAGGGTCACCGGGCCGCTGCGCCGCTGCGCAATCAAACCGGCCAGGGTCAGGCAGTCGCGCGCCATGCGCGCCGTGTTGGCCGCGCACGCTTCGCGAAACACGGCCAGGTAGCGCTCCGACGGCAACGATTCTGGCGAGAGCATTTCGCTGTAGTGGCGCTGGCCCGACTGGATCAGGAATTCTTTTTCCGGGACATCGACGAAGTCCTGCATCGCCAGCGGCTTGAGCAGGAAGCTGACGTCGTCCGAACGGTAACTGCCGGAAAAATTCATAGGGTCTCCAGGGTCAGGCCGGCGAGCTGGGTGCGGCTCGGGACGATGGCGTAGTCGCAGGCGGCCATGAAGCGCGCGTCGGACTTGCTGTCGCCCATGCCGAAGGTGAGGATGTCGCCATGCTCGGCGCGCAGGCGTGCGCTCACGTGCGCCACCGCGTGCGCCTTGTTCAGGGCTTTGGGCAAGATCGCCAAGTTGTTGCCGTTGCGGTGGATGAAGTAGTCGGGGTTGCCCGCGGCGATCCATGGCTGGACCACGTCGCGCTCGATCGGCTCCAGGTTGGCCGCGATTTTTTGCGGGTCCTTGACCACCAGATAGAAGGGCGTATCGAAATCCTCGATCAGGCGCGCGCGGTTGCCGAAACCGGTACGCTCGGCCCAGGCGTCGATCAGCCCGGCCAGTTGCTGCAGGCCGGGCAGGGCGGCCTGCATGGCGCTGCGCATGTGCTCCAGCCATTCCTGGTCGACCGAGCCGTCAGGTTCAAGCACGATGCCGCCGTAGTCGAGCACGGCGTAGCTGTGGAAGTCGATGCCGACGCGCTTGAACGCATTGACGTTGCGCGCCGTGGTGGGGATCATCGTCATGCCATCCTGGGCAAACGCGAGAAAGGCGCGCTGGCCGGGCGTGGTGTACGAAATCGGACTGCCGTCTTTCAGGAAGGCGGCCGCTTCGATCGGCGCGCCGCGGCCTTCGCACTTTTCCAGCGACTGGAACAGGGTGTCGTCCAGGTCGGCGAACAGGAATTTCTCAAACTTCTTCAATGTGGGTCTCGGTCTTAAAGTGGAAAAGACGCGCTTTGAGCGTGTCTGCAAGGTCGCGCAGCGCCTGGTTTGGGGCCGTTTCGTGGCAAATGAATACGTGCTGGTACTGGCCGGGGGTGACGTTATACAGGAAATTGGCCACACCTTCGCCGTAATTGTCCGGGAACGTGAGCGCGGCCCCGACCGCGCCCCAGGTCAGGATCGGCGAGCGCGTGGTCGATTGCACAACAACGTCCACGCCCAGTTGCTCCAGCGCGGCGCCGAGCAGGTAGGACGGGTGCATGAATTCGCCGGTGCCGAGCACCAGCACGCGCTCGCCGGGCTTCACGTCAGCGGCCAGGCGTTCGGCCAGGCCGGCGGGCAAGGCCAGCGCGCGGTGCAGGCCGTAGCGGCCGAACGCGCCGCTGGCGCCGCGGTCGGCGGATGCATCGAACAATTGCGCCGGGGCTGCGCTGCTTACCAGCTGGCCGGGCGTGAAGCGGTATTCGCCGCTGACCGGCGCGCCCATCGTCACCGGCAGGCCGAAGCGCGCCGACAGGGCGGCCGTGGCGGGGGCGCCCATGAAGTTGGTAATCGTCGCCAGGTGCACGTGGGCGATGCCGGGATTGAGCTTGCGGCAGGCGTCGGTCAGGTTCAGGAAGGTGTTGCCGGTGCTCGCTTCATCGTCCACCAGCACCAGGGCGCGGGCCGAGAGCAGCAGCTCGCGCGTGTGCGCGTCCGGCGGCATGTGCAGGAACTGGCGCGGGGCGTGGCTGTGCGCTTCCTCGAATTCGATGATGGGGGCCTCGCCCACCCGGTAGCGCGAGGTGTGCAGGAACAGGCCCGCGCGTGCCGGATGGGCGGCCAGCCAGGCTTCGAACACGCCCTGGCCGAGGCCAATGGCGGTTTCGGCCATGGCGATGAAGACCACCGGGCCGGGCAGCTCGGGCACGGTGTCGGCCAAGCGTTGGTGCACGCTGCGCATCATGGATGGCGTGACCGGCCAGTGCTTGCCCAGCACCTTGCTCAGGAACAGGAAGCCGCGCTTGGCGTTGGCGCGCGCGGCAAAACCCATCACCTCGTCCAGCGCAAAGGCGCTGTCGTGGATGTCGAGTTCGAGTTCGCCGGTGGGCAGGCTCAGGCGATGGCGCTCGGGTGCTTGCATATCGCTCACAGCAGGTCCACCGAATACAGCTCGGCCGGGGCGGTCAGTTCGGCCACGCGGATGCCATCGCGCACGGGCGGCACCACGACCTTGTCGAAGCCGTCGGCAAAGCCCTTCAGGGCGATGTACGGCAGGTTGGGCCCGGCCACGCAGGCCATGCCGATGCCGCCCGACATGCGCGGGTTAATTTCCAGCAGGTGCAGCTTGCCGTCGCCTTCGCGGAACTGGACGTTGAAGGCGCCGTTCAGGCCGTGGATGCGGGTCAGTTCGGCGGTCGCGGCGAGGATGTCGTCGCGCATGTCGATCAGCTGGCCGCGCCCGGGCGTCATCGGTTTCTTGCGCGCCACGGCGGTCACCAGGCGGCCCATGTCGCCCACGCAGTCGACGCTGTATTCATGGCCGTCGAGGTAGGCCATCAGCAGCATGGTGCGGAACTGGCCCATCTCGGCCAGGCCGCGCCGCATGTCGTGCAGGCCGATGTGATATTCGGCGCCGGCCAGCAGCAGGGCGGCGCTGCTGCGCTCTTCGTCGAGGATGGCAAAACCCAGGCCGTACACCGAACGCGACGGCTTGATGCACAGCTTGGGATAGCGCGCGCGCAGTTCGGCATAGCCGGCGTCGAACTGGGCGAGGTTCTCGAACACGCGGAACTCGGCCACGGGCGCGCCCGCCAGCTTGGTGGTGGCGTAGAAGCGTGCCTTGTCGTGGATCAGTTCGAGCTGCTCCTGGGTGGCGGCGCTGAGCACGCGCGTGCCTTGCGCTTCGAAGCGCGCGTGGGCGCTGGCCAGTTCGGTCGACAGCCGGCCCGCGATGAAGATTTCTACCCGGTGCTCGCGGCAAAAGGCCAAGCACCAGTCGATGTACTGCTCGTTGTCCAGGCCGGTCGGCTCGACGAAGAATTCGTGCGCCACGCGCGCGGCCAGGGCATGGGGATTGGCATTGCTGTAGATGAGGTGGAAACGGCCTTCCAGATCGGCTTCACGAATGAGGCCGATTGCCGCGTACACGGACGAGAACGTCCTGTTGAACCAGACACGCATGAGTTGCTTTCTTATTGAATCGTGATTGTTGCTATCGTTGCTATTGTTGCCATTGCTATTTTTCTAGGCCAGCAGGCGGTGCTGTTTCGCCAGTTTTATCCAGCCCGGGTATTCTGCCATGAGCAGGTCGTATAACTCGGAATCCGAATGTTCGTCCGGCGAGCTGACCGAAAAGAAGTCGGCATTGTCGACCAGGCGCCCGGGCAGGTCGTCGAGCTGTTCGAGGAAGGGGAAGTCGGAATCGGCGAACTGCAACAGTTTCTTGCTTTTCGACTTGCGGCCTTTGCCGATGCCCATGAATTGCCAGAAGATCGGTTCGTAGCTGGCCCAGCGCAGCTGCTTTTCGGTGAGCGGCTTGTCGGAGGTGCCGCCATCGGTGACGAACATGACGAACACCGGCAGCGGGGCGCTGATTGCGCTCTTGCGCTCGCCGCCCTGGGAGTCCGGAAAATAAAAGCGGCGCACCGCTTCCATCGCGCGGCCGTAGCGGGTATCGCCTTCGAGCGGATGGGCTTCGACGACGTCGCGCACGTAGGTGCGCGCGTTGCCCAGGTTCATTGGGGCCGGCTGGTGCACTTTCGAGCCGAACAGGAACACGTCGATTTCGCCGTCGTCGTCGAACTTGCAGCCGAGCGCCAGGATGCGGTCGGCGAACTGCTGCACCAGGCCTTTGCGGTAAAGCATGCCCATCGAGCCGGAAATGTCGAGCACCAGGGCGACCTTGGCGCGGTGGTTGGACAGGCCGACTTTTTCGAGCGAGACGGTGGCTTGCTTGACCAGGCTGACCAGGTGCGGGGCGCTGCTGGCGATGCGTTTGTCGAGCGAGACGCGGCCGGGCTCGGGGGCGGGGCGGCTCGCCGCCGGGGCTACCGGGGCGGGCGCGGCGACGGCGCCGCCGAAGTGGGCCACCAGCGCGTCCAGGCCGCCGTTGAAGCCCTGGCCGACCGCCATGAAGCGCCATTGGCCGTCCTTGCGGTACAGGTTGCCCAGCATGATGGCGCGCTCCTGGGCGAAATCGGCGCCGGAAAAGGCGAAGCGGGCTTTTTCATCGCTGCCGGCGAGCAGGCGCAGGTAGCCGCTGGCCAGTTGCGACATGGTCCCATCGCCGTCGACGCTGGCGGTGATGGCCAGCTGGTCGATACTGGCCGGCAGCAGGCGGGTATCGATGGAAAAACCGAGCAGGTCGCCGGGGATGTCGATCAGTTCGGCACCGCCGCAGGGCGTGCGCGGCTGGTTGAAGAAGGTCATGTAGGACTCATCGAGCAGCTTGCCGTCGGCGCCCAGGCCGAAGCAGGCGAAGTCCAGCCGCAGGCCGGCGGCGGACAGGCCGATGTCGATGCGGCCGTTGGGGGCGATGGTGGCCAGCGGCAGACGCTGCCCGCGTGATAAGTTTTCCATGGTGTCCGTTCGAGAAAAGGCGATATCTGGAATGATGGGCGGCTTCGCCGTCGTTCCCGCCAAGGGGGCCGCCGAGGCCGGGAATGACGGCTTTATAGCCAGAGGTCACAAACGCGTTTATACATACGCACCCTCCACACGTCACAACGCCCGCAAGGCGCCGCCCCTTGGGCAGCCATCCTTGCGGGCGAGGACAAACGGGTCGTGCGGGTCGCGTGTTAAGCGTTGACGCCGAACGACTTGGCCAGCGGCCCCAGGCCGCCCTGGAAGCCCTGGCCGATGGCCTTGAACTTCCATTCCGCGCCGGCGCGGTACAGTTCGCCAAAGATCATGGCCGTTTCGGTCGAGCCGTCTTCGGACAGGTCGTAGCGCGCCAGTTCCTTGTCGCCGTCGGCGTTCAGGCAACGGATGTAGGCCTTGCCGACCATGCCGAAGTTCTGCTTGCGCGACTCGGCTTCGTGAATGGTCACGCAGAACGAGATCTTGTCGATGTCGGCCGGCACGGCGCTCAGGTCGACATTGACCTTCTCGTCGTCGCCTTCGCCCGCACCCGAGGTGTTGTCACCGGCGTGCACCACGGAACCATCGGTCGACTTGAGGTTGTTGTAAAAAATGAAATCGGCGTCGGCACGGACCTTGCCGTCGGCCTTGAGCATGAAAGCGCTGCCGTCGAGGTCGAACGCGCTGCCGTCGGTCGCGCGCGGATCCCAGCCGAGGCCGATGACGACCTTGGTCAGGCCGGGAGCTTCCTTGCTCAGGTTGACGTTGCCGCCTTTTTGCAAACTGATTGCCATGTATAACTCCTTGTAACGGGTTGAGGGACACTTTCACGCCAGTCGGCTGGCGATGATAACAAAATTACAGTGTTGCAATTTCCGGTCGTAATATACAACGCGCTTGCCAGGATGTATATGGGCGCACTTGACGAGGAGGCAAGCATTAAATTTTGGTTTTGAGGTTTTCGCGTCACGCCAAGGCGGAGCGTTGCTGGACAGAAATCAGCGCGGGACATAAACTGGCGAGGTTACCCCCAAGCTTTGCCGCCCTGTCCATGACCCCAGATCTTGCTATCCGCCGTTCCATCCGCAAGGTCACGCATGCCGACTTTGCCGCCTATCCTATCTGGGAATGGGCGATCGATGAGGAAGTCAATCTCGGCAATGGCGAATCCTTCGTGCGCCCGACCAGCCTGGACGCGGTGCCGCTGGACCCGAGCGGCCATTATATTGTCGCGGCCAACACCACCTTGAGCGACGGCGTCGTGCTGCCGTCCTGCGTCGAGGTCAGCACCCGCGGCAAGAAGCAGCATGTGGAGCCGATGTTCGTGTTCCTGCTGGACCGCCACCTCGATTTCGCCGGGGTCGAGACCACCGCGCTGCTGAGCAGGTATACCAAGCGCGTCAATATTTATCCGGTGCGCTGGGAAATGGCCGTGCCGATGGCGGGCGAGACGCGCCTGCGCACCGGCAAGGTGCGGCGCGGGCTGTGGGAGCGCCTGGCGCAGTTCTGGGCGCGCCTGCGGATCGGATCGGGCGGGCAGCCGCTGGCACGCTGAACGAACAGCCACCGGTGCGCACCGAGCGCTACCGTAAGCGCCGTCATCCCCGCGTAGGCGGGGATCCAAGGCATCGTCGATCCGCCAAGAAAACTTGGGGGGAACGCATGCGTTCCCGCCTGCGCGGGAACGACGGCTTTTGGGCTAGAGACACCCAAGCAGAACGCCGCAAATCATCCTGCGCGTTACCCCGCACTCTCCCGCGCTACAACACATCGACATACCTCCAACTAAGTTATTGCGTCAAGCCTTTTTGCGTGCTATCCTAGCCGGCTTCGGTATGGATTCGTGTGTTCTTGAATCTGTCCTTTACTTGGTAGTTAAACAGTCAGCCCCGCCCAATCGCAGGTGGGAATGGAGAAAAAATGAGCCTAGGCCTTCTCGGTCGCAAGGTTGGAATGATGCGCATCTTTACGGATGAAGGGGACTCGATCCCTGTCACCGTTCTGGACGTGTCGAACAACCGTGTCGCACAAATCAAAACCCCTGAAACAGATGGCTATTCCGCTGTCCAGGTCGCATTCGGTCAACGTCGCGCTTCCCGCGTGACCAAAGCTGTTGCGGGTCACCACGCCAAAGCTGGCGTCGAAGCTGGCACCATGTTGCGCGAATTCCGCGTCGACGCTGGTAAAGCAGCCGAACTGAAAGCTGGCGATGTTGTCGCCGCTTCCCTGTTCGAAGTCGGTCAGAAGATCGACGTCCAGGGCGTCACGATCGGTAAGGGTTACGCCGGCGTCATCAAGCGTTACCACTTCGCTTCGGGCCGCGCAACGCACGGTAACTCGCGTTCGCACAACGTTCCAGGTTCCATCGGTATGGCGCAGGATCCAGGTCGTGTTTTCCCTGGTAAGCGCATGACCGGTCACCTCGGTGACGTGAATCGTACCGTACAGAATCTCGAAATCGCCCGTATCGATGCCGACCGTCAGCTGTTGCTGGTCAAAGGCGCGGTACCAGGTGCGAAAAATGGCCAGGTGATCGTTTCGCCAGCTATTAAATCCAAAGTTCAGAAGGGAGCTTAATCATGGAACTCAAGCTTCTGAATGAGCAAGGTCAAGCAGGTTCGAACGTCGCCGCAGCCGATACCGTTTTCGGTCGTGACTACAACGAAGCGCTGATCCACCAGATCGTCGTCGCTTACGCTGCCAACGCACGTAGCGGTAACCGCAAGCAGAAGGATCGTGAAGAAGTTCACCACACGACCAAGAAGCCATGGCGCCAAAAAGGTACCGGCCGCGCGCGTGCCGGTATGTCGTCCTCGCCACTGTGGCGCGGCGGCGGTCGGATTTTCCCGAACTCGCCTGACGAAAACTTCACCCACAAAGTGAACAAGAAGATGTACCGCGCAGGTATCTGCTCGATCTTGTCGCAACTGGCACGCGAAGAGCGTCTGGTCGTGGTTGAAGGCATGAACCTGGATGCGCCAAAGACCAAGCTGCTGTCGCAAAAGCTGCAGGGCATGGGCCTGGAATCGGTCATGATCATCACCGACAAGCTCGAAGAAAACCTGCTGCTGGCATCGCGCAACCTGCCTAACGTGCTGGTTGTCGAGCCGAAGCACGCCGATCCGATGTCGCTGGTGTTCTACAAAAAAATCGTGGTCACCAAAGCAGCACTGGCCATGATCGAGGAGATGTTCGCATGAGCGGCGTAATCAAATTTTCCGAAGAGCGCCTGATGAAGGTGCTCCAGGCGCCAGTCATTTCCGAGAAGGCCACCATGGTCGCGGAAAAGAACGAGCAGATCGTGTTCCGCGTATTGCCGGATGCGACCAAGCCTGAAATCAAGGCAGCCGTTGAACTGTTGTTCAAGGTTGAAGTGCTGTCGGTGCAGACAGCCAATCGCCAAGGTAAGCAAAAGCGTTCGGGCCGTTTCAATGGCCGTCGCAACCATACCAAGCGTGCTTTCGTGTGCCTGAAGCCCGGCCAGGAAATCAACTTCTCCGAGGAGGCTAAATAATGGCACTCGTAAAGATGAAACCAACCTCGCCAGGCCGTCGCGGCATGGTGAAGGTTGTGAACCCGGACCTGTACAAAGGTCGTCCGTTCGCAGCCCTGGTTGAAAAGAAATCGAAAACTGCCGGCCGTAACAACAACGGCCACATCACCACCCGCCACATCGGCGGTGGTCATAAGCAGCACTATCGCCTGATCGACTTCAAGCGTCAGAAGGATGGTATTCCGGCAAAGGTCGAGCGTATCGAATACGATCCAAACCGTACCGCGAACATCGCCCTGCTGTGCTATGCAGACGGTGAGCGCCAGTACATCATCGCAACCAAGGGCATGTCCGTTGGCGATTCGGTGATGAACGGTTCGGAAGCGCCGATCAAGTCGGGCAACTGCCTGCCTATCCGTAACATCCCAGTCGGCACCGTGATGCATTGCGTCGAGATGCTGCCAGGTAAAGGTGCCCAGATGGCACGTACCGCCGGCGCTGGTGTTGTTCTGATGGCGCGCGAAGGTACCTACGCTCAAGTGCGCCTGCGCTCGGGTGAAGTACGCCGCGTGCACATCGAATGCCGTGCAACGGTTGGCGAAGTCGGTAATGCCGAGCACAGCCTGCGCAAGATCGGTAAAGCTGGCGCGATGCGCTGGCGCGGTGTTCGTCCTACCGTTCGCGGTGTGGTCATGAACCCGGTCGATCACCCGCACGGTGGTGGTGAAGGTAAAACCGCAGCTGGTCGTCATCCAGTGTCGCCTTGGGGCCAACAGACGAAGGGTAAG
>DASVVC010000168.1:0-19024 GCA_036386755.1 Telluria sp. | reverse complement strand
CGATTCAATGCCGGCGCGACGGGAGCAACAGGTAAAACAGCAGCGCGCGCTGCTGCCGGACGCGGTTTTCCCATCTGCGACAGCATGCTCGATTTGACGCGCAGGGCCGGCTGGAGCAGCGGCGCTGCCACCGCATCGCCGTCGATATCGGCGAAAACGAGGTTGAGCACTTCATCGATGCTGCCTGGCCGGTAATCGCGCGCCGACAGTTCGGTAAACAGCCGCAGGCACAGCGCATCGATGGCGTCGAGCGCATCGGACCGCGTGACCACGGCGCATTGCGCAAGGCGAGCCAGCGCGGGCACCACGTTGATGCGGCGCCCTTTCTGGTCGAGCAGCAGGTCCATCGTGAGGCCGAACAGCTTCGACACCTCGGCCTGCAAGCCCGGAATATCAAGGTTGGGCAGGCGCGTGAGCGATACCAGCATGGCCGGCATCTGTTCGGCGTCAGGGCCGCCACCGAGGATGTGCAGGCCGTCGCGGATCTGGGCGGAACCCAGCTCGCACAGGTAGCCGTCCAGGTCCTCGATCAGGTGGGCCACGTCGGAGCCGCCCATCGACGCCAGCGCGGCCGGCAGTTCGCCGTCTTCTTCATGGTGATGGTCGTGGTCGTGATCATGATGGTGGTGATGGCCGTGCCCATGATCGTGGTCATGGTCGTGATCGTGATCGTGATGCAGCAGGCGCGCCTGCAGGTCGGCATTCAGGTTGGTCTGCTTGACCAGTTCCCAGATCTGCTGCTGCAGGAGCGGCAGTTTGGCCGGGTCCAGCACTTCGACCTGGTAATACTCGTCGACCAGTTGCGTCAACTGCGCCAGCGCGCCGTAGGTATCGGCGGTGGTCATCGGCGGCGTCAGATGGTCGACCACGACCGCGTGCGCGCGGCGCTTGGCCTGCGAACCCTCGCCCGGATCGTTGATGATGAACGGGTAGAACAGCGGCAGGTCGCCCAGCAAGGCGTCCGGGAAGCAGTTCTGCGACAGGCCCACGCCTTTACCGGGCAGCCATTCCATGGTGCCGTGCTTGCCGACGTGGACGATGGCGTCGGCGCGCCATACATCGCGCAACCAGCGGTACAGCGCATAATAGTGATGGGTCGGCGGCAGGTCGCTCTGGTGATAGATCGCGTCCGGGTCCATGCCGTAGCCGCGCGGCGGTTGCAGGGCCACGAAGGTATTGCCCAATTCGATGCCGGCCAGCGCCAGGTGGCCGTCGCACACGTAGGCTTCGCCGGGTGCGGCGCCCCACTGGGTGCTCATTTTTTCTTGCATGTCGGGCGTGAGCTCGGCGAACCACGTTGCGTACTGCGCTGCCGGCACGCGGCCGGCGGCGTTGCGCAACTGCTCGGTCGTCACGTAAATCTGGTCGTACGAACAGCGTGCGACCAGGTCGTGGATCAGCGTGGTGCCGTCGGCGGGCGGCTGGCCGACGTCGTAGCCGGCATTGCGCATGGCGTCCAGGATACGCATCAGCGAAGCTGGGGCGTCCAGGCCGACCGCATTGCCGATCTGCGAGGCCTTGCTGCTCGAATTGGTGAACATGAAGGCGACGCGCTTTTCGGCGTTGGGCACATGCTTGAGGCGTGCGAAGCGCGCGGCGATGCCGGCCACGCGCGCAACGCGGTCCGGCACCGGCTCGTACTCGACGGCGTCGCCCTGCAGGCCGGCGGCGCGCGACTTGAACGACACCGGTGCGGTGATGATGCGCCCGTCGAATTCGGGCAGCACGACGTTCATGGCCGTATCGAGCGGATTGAGACCGCGTGCGGACTGCTCCCACTGGGGCAGGGTCATGCCGCTGGTGATCGCTTGCAGCACCGGCACGTTGAGCGTTTCCAGCACACCCACCGACCAGCCGGCCGGCGTGGGGCCGCCAGGCGTGATCTCGCCCATCGCAAACGAGGTGGTGTTGATCAAGACGTCGATATGCACACCGCGCGCATCGCTGAAGTAGCGCAGCGCGTCGGGGAGGTCGCTACCGCCACCACCGCCACCAGCCCCGCTGCGCAAGGAAGACGTGAACACCGGCAGCACGTTCATGCCGCGCTTTTCCAGGGCGTCGAGCAGCGCGTCGATGAAGCGCGTGTTCCCGCTCATCCAGTGCGCGCGGTAGAACACGATGCCGGCGCTCGGCGTACCGGCCTTGCGCAGCGCCAGCCAGTCGTCAATCGTCGCGCCCTGCGCCAGGTCGGGATGATAAATGCCGTGTTCCGGCAGCGGCAACGCGGCCTCAAAGCCAAAACCAGTCAGCAGCAGATGGTCGGACAAATAACGCAGCAACTGCGCCAGGTTGCCGCTGCCGCCGCAATGGAAGTAATTCAGGGTCTGTTGCAGCACGTCCGGCGCGACGGTCGATACCGCGGCCAGCTCCGGATCGGGTTCGCCGGTGCCGCTGATCGCGATCAGGTGCTGGCCGGTGCGGCGCGCGTGGCTTACCAGGTCGGCAAAACCGGGCACGCTGCCGAGTCGCCCAAGCACACGCAGGATGACGATGCGCGCGCCCTGCACTTCGCGCGAAAGCAGCGCCGTGGCGCCGCCGTCGGCGTCCAACCCTTGCAGGTTCACGCCCGCCACCGCGCCGAACTCCGGCGGCAACTGGCTTACTGCGTGGTGCAGGACCGTCAGGTCGTTCGATGCATGGGTAAGCAGCGCGATGGGCGCCGGGCCTTGAGGAAAATCAGGTGTCATTGTCCGCCACGAGTGTGTCGCCTTCGCCGATGCGATGGAAAATCAGGTCGGTCACTTCCGCGCCGCCGATCAGGTGCTCGTTGACGATGCGCCCGGCCGCCGCTTCGTCGACGCGCCGGTACCACACGCCTTCCGGGTAGACGACCACGATCGGCCCTTCATTGCGGCACGCGACCATGCAGTGCGTACGGGTACGCTTGACGCACAAGTCCGGGTGCGCGTCGATCTCGCGCCCCATGTGCTCGAACACGGCCTGCGCCTGCACGCCGTTTTCGGTGCAGCGCGGGCCGACGCACATGAACACGTGCCGGTCGTGGGTGCGCATCGGTCAGCCGAATTTCTTGTAGAAGTAACCCGCCAGCGCACCCATGGCCAGCCAGAAGGCGCAATTGGCCAGCAAGGTCGCATACAGAAAGCTGCGCGCCAGCTCGGGCGGCGCGCTGCTCGAATGTATCGCCGGCTGCGGCGAACCAATCAGGTGCGGCACGAACAGCAGCAAGGCGCCGGCAATCCTGAGCGGCCAGTTCTTGGCGAAGACCAGCAGCGCCAGGCCGCCGGCACTTGCCGCGACGGTGGCGGTCCACCACAGCTGGCGCGCCAGCAGCGGTGCGGCGACGGTGCCGGGCAGCTCGGGCGGCAGTCCGATCGAGGGCGCCACGAAGAACGCGGTGTAGCCGGCCGCGCCCCAGAGCAGGCCCGCGCGCCAGTTGCTTGTGCGTCCGTACAGGCTGATGGCCGCCACCAGCAGCAGCGCAAAACCAACGCCGGCGCTGATATTGGCGACCGCCGTGTAGAAGGTGCGCTCAAGGCCATCGTCCGGCTGCCAGCCGCCATGTTCATGCGCGCCTTCCGGATGTTCGTGCTGCGTGGCGTCGGCGTGGCTGTGCGGGGCGGCCGTTTCCAGCACTTTTGGAGCGGCGCTCTCGAACACCTCGGCTTGCAGGATGATGGGCGCCACCTGCACCTGCTGCACGCCGGTCAGCAGCAGGCCGGCGAGGATGCCGGCCGCCGCCGCGCTGGCGAGGATGCGGTTAAAGGTACCCAGGCCCGCTGCGGGCGCGGTGCGAATCAGTGACATGGAAAGCCGGCCGAGTGTCGGCTGTCGTGCGCCGCGTTGTGCAGCGTTTCCATCGAGGCGAAGCCGGCGCCGAACAGCAGCACGGCGCCCAGGCTGGCGGCGCACATGGCTTGTACGATGCGCTCCTTGATGGCGGCAAACGGGACTTGTTCATCGGCTGTGGTGATGACGCTGAGGATCGACGACATGGCATTCCTTCCTAAAGCACTGCGCATAGAGCCGGGCCAATGCAGACGCGCACGTCTTGCCATGGCCGGCAACCGGGGGCTTGTACGGGGAGAAGGAACGTGAGATGGGGTGCGAAACGCAGCGATCCACCTGGATCGCCCTCCGCGATACAAACGACTTACCGCTTCGGCTGGTTTCCGGGCTGGCGAGTGGCGGGGCGAAAGCCCACTTCCGGGATAGGCGCCTTCCCATGCTGAGCACAGTGGCGTGATGCACATCCTTGACTCGCTTACCGTTGCGGGGGCAGCGCCGGCTTTGCCCCCGTTTGGAGGATCGCACCGGCTTCCCATTTAATCGGGCAAACGATCGTTTGCCAGAACCAGAAGCTTGACTACCGGCGAAGTATAGGTCTGGACTATATAAATTGCAAGGTTGCCCTGCCGGGCGTGCGCGCGCGACGCCTATTTACCACTCGCGCCACTGTTCGGTGATGTCGTCGTCGGCTTCCAGGCCGGCATCGCGCGGCCATGATGAAACTATCGCACAGTTGTTCGCGCTGCTCGGTGTCGATCAGCCCATGCCATGCGTCGCCGCGCCGCCCTTCGCTGACAGTTACTCGCTAAATTCGATGTCCATCTGCTTGCCGTCGTAGCAGAACATCATCTGCTCGCCTTCTTCATCGCGGATCTCCAGCACGCCGCCGGCTTCGACGAAGGGCCCGAGCGCGTCGAACAGGCGAATGAGCCAGTTGGTGATGATCTCGATGTCGCCGCCGTCGATCAGCAGCGCGCCTTCCTGGCGCTGGCTGGTGAAGCCGATCGACTCAAGGAATGCCGGGAAATCGCGTTCCGCGCGCGCGCGCTCGGCGAAGAAGGAGTCGCAATTCTCGAACGATGTGCGAATCGCGTTGAACGCCGCCGGTTGCCTGGCGTTCCTGATAACGATGCTGGCATCGTAGATCCATGCTGCAGTACTCACTTGCACTCCCATTCGTCAGAATGGCCGTCACGCTCGGTGCCCGGCCAGGGTCGTATTTCCTCACGACATTTTTGCATGACGTTCAAGAACTGTCAAAGCACCGATGAGAGTCGTTGTTTTCGGAGCGTGGCGAGGCGCACGATGGCAAGCTCGTTGCCTTGTGCGGCGGACAACGTTAACCACGCTATCGCCTCTGCCACGCGCACTGCATCATCGCTGCCGTCGACCAGCAGGAGCTCTGCCAAGCTGTATTGCGCGGCGCTGTCGCCTTTGTCGGCGACGATGCGCATCCAATGAATGGCCTCGGCCACATCGCGTTCGGTGCCGATGCCGGATGCAAGCATGCTGCCCAAGAAGTATTCGGCTCGCATAAATCCTTGCGCGGCCGCCTGCCGATACCAGTGGACCGCCTGGACAGAGTCGCGCGGACCGACATCGGCGAGGTCGTACGCATCGGCCAGCAGGCACTGCGCAGCCGCGTTGCCCGATTCGGCCAGCGGCAGCAGAAAAGCCAGTACCTCGTCAGGATTCATCGGCGCGATGACGTCATCCAGCGCGTCGTAGTCGGCGTCTTGCATCAGGTTGATTCAAACTCCAATCAGGGAAATACGAACGACTTTACCAGCGTCAGCTCACCCGGCGCCCGCAGCGGCACGCGGACCACTTCCTGGCGCTCGTTCGGTGAATTTTCGTTGGTGATGATGGCCACCTGCGCCACCGTCAGGATGCCGATTTTCTCTCCGGCGCCGTAGTAGTTCACGTAGACGTGGTAATTCCCCTTGGGCGGGGCGGCGCTCGAAAAGATCTCCGGACCGTAACCGGTGGTGACGTCGACATCGAGCGCGCCGCCGTTGGGCATGACGCGGTTGCCGTACCACGAGTGGCCGCCGTCCGGCGCGACCACGTGCAGGTCGACATCGGTGCCGTCACTGTCCCACGACAGCACCACGCGCAGGCGCGACTGCGTTTTGCCGGCATAGGAGTCGAGGAACTGGCTGCGGCTGCGCGCCTTGCCGTCGGGCGAGCGCACTTCCACGCTGTTGGACCCGCGTCCGAAGGCGTAGGGGCGCGCGAAGCTGCCGTCTTCCTGCACCGCCATCGGCATGGCCACGCCGTTGACCACCAGTGTTGCCGGCTTGCCCTTTCCCCTGGCGGCGATGCGGCCGCGAATCTCCGCCGTCGGGCTCTGCCCGTCCTGCACGCTGACCGACGCCGCCGGATAGTTCACGTCCTGCGTGTACGCTTCCTTGGCACCCTTCGAATTGCGCCAGCCGCTGTTGGGCGAATCGATCTTCACCTGGGCCAGGGCGGCGGTGGACAGCAGCAGTGCGGGTATCAACAGTATTTTCATGATCGGATTCAGTTAGTTTATTGATGCACTTCGAGGCGCGCATCGACCAGGCGCCGCGCCAGTTGCTCGACCAGGACTTCATCCTGTCCGCTCGGGTGATTGCGCAGGCCAAGGTGCAGGAATTCGTGCGCCAGGGTGATGCGGTCTTCGCGGCTGGCCAGGCCGCGTACATAAATGCGGTTGCGCGACTGCTCCGAATACGGCGTGCCGCGCGCCAGGTGGCATACCGCCGGCGACTCGAACGGCGTTTCGTACCCGGCCTGCTTGCGCAGCACGCGCTCCCACTGCGGCAGTTCGCGCGCCAGCCACGCCTGCGCGCCCGGCAGGCGCACGCACTGCTGCGAGTCACCGCCCGCGAGCGTGGTCAGGTCGGCGCCGGGATAGGCCGCCGTCAGGATGGCGTCGAAGCGCATGCCCTGCCCTGCCTGGGCCACGGCCTGACTCCACGCCATCGTGTCTTTCGATGCCGTATCGGCGTGATAACGCACGTTCACGCCGGACAGCACCAGCTGGTCGGTCCAGCCGGCGATGGCGCGCGCCGCCACGCTGGCCGGCTGCGGACTGACGCGCTGCGTGGCGCTGCTGTCGGCGATGCGCTGGCAGCCCTCGGCCCACCGCGCGTTCTGCTGCAGGTAGGTGCGCGCCGCCACCGCCAGCGCCTTGGCGGCTTCAGGCGCGCTCGTACCGCCTTCGCGGTCGATCACGCGCGCCACGTATTCGTTGACGCCGAAGCGGCCCGTCAGGCGCGTGCGGCCCTGCGGGTCGCGCTCCAGCACCATGTCGTTCTGGCTGAACAACGCCAGGCTGCGGCCATTCTCGAAGCGCACCTGATATGGTCCGTTCAGGAGCCCCGGCACGGCGGCGCTGCGCCCTGCCGCCACGCTCCTGATCGGGTAGCGCGCGAAGTAGTCGACCACGACGCAGCCGGCATCGACCGGCGACGCCGCCGGCGGCAAGGTGCGGGCCAGGCGCGGCGCCCACTTTTCCAATATGCGGCTGCTGGTGTCGGCGCCGCCGAACCAGAGCGGCGTGCCGTCGGCCAGCCAGCCGGCCGCGCCGCCCAGCCGCTCCGTGGTGCGCTGCGGGTGATGCCAAGAATAGGTCTTCACGCGCAGGCGGCTGCCGAACCAGCTGGCCGTGTTGACGCCACGCGCGCCCAGCACCACGTGCAGCAGGGCCGACTCGGCATCCATTCGGCTTTCGGCCGGCACGCTGGCCAGCGCCACCATCAGGCTGCGCAGGCTGACCAGGCGCTCCGGCGCCAGGTGCGACGGGTCGGCCAGCCATGCGTATTCGCCGATCGCGGCGCGCCCGAGCCGCTCGCTCCAGTACTGCTGCCACGGACCGCGCGTGAGCATCAGCCGCGCCGGCGAGAAAAACAGCCCGCACGACTGCGCCAGCGCCAGGTTGCGCGCGATGCTTTTGCCGGCGGTGCAGCAGTACACTTCCTCGTTCTTTTGCCCGCCGCAGGTGTAGTCCGGCGTCGGCACCTTTTTGTCGATCGCGTAGACGTACACGAACAGCTTCCACAGGCTGCCCAGCGGCACCTGGCGCGCGCCGTCGAACGCGTCGCGGCGGGCCGCGCCGTTCTCGTCGAGCTGCAGCGCCGTCAGTTGGCCGTCGCGCCACCACGCCACATCGAGCGTGGCAGCCTGCGCCAGCGGCGCAGGTAGCGCCAACACCAGAACCAGCGCCAGCGCCAGCGCCATCGCGCATCCGCGTGCCAGCCTTGCCGGCATTATTCGACCTTCAGCGTGCGCATGGTCTTGCCCTCGCCTTCCAGCGCCTTGTTTTCGGGCTGGTACATGCGGTAGTAGCGCGCCGGCGGCAGCACGTAACTGCCCTTTTGCGCAAAGCGCAGCAGGTGACGCACGCGCAGCGGTTCGGCCAGCGGCTCGACCGGCACCACGTAGCCTTCGCGGCGCGATTCATGGCGCGCCGCTTCCAGCTCCTGCTTCTTCTCGCCGGCCAGCGTCATGCCCCAGGTGGTCGCCTCGACCGAGGCGCCCGGCGGCAGCGCCACTTCCAGCAAACCATAGCGGTACTTCGCGCCGGCGGCCGGGGTGAGCGTGATTTCATCCATGTACAGCGCGTCGGTGCGCAGCGCCTCGCCATTTTTCACCGGCACCGGGTTGAAGGTGTTGTCCTTCTGCTCCATGCGCATCAGGCGCCGTTCGATCTTGACCGGCAGCGCATGCGTTTCCGCGTCGCGGCTGTCGTACTGGATGATGGCTACCGTGTTGGCCGGCGGCGCTTCGGCCAGTTGCAACTGGGTCGGCACGCCCTTGGCCGGCTGCCAGCCGAACATGGCCCGGCCAAGCGGGCTGGCGGTTTTCTGCCAGGTGCCGGTGAGCGTGATGCCTGCGTCTTTCGCCGCCGGCGGGCCGCCCAGCTTCTTCTGCACCCACACCAGCGTCAGCGCGCGGTCCAGGGTCGGCATGTCGGCGCGCACCGCGCCCAGCACCAAGTCGGCCTGGCTGGCCGGCACTTGCCCGCCCAGCATCAGCAAGGCTTGTGCCAGCGGCGCCGGATTGGCGCGCAAGGTGGTCCATGCGGCGCCGGCCTGCTCCTGCAGTTCGGGCGCCAGCGTCACGCTGTCATTGGTGGCGATTACCGACAGCAGGGCCAGCGTCAATGCCTGCGAGTTGCCGCTTTCGGCGGTGAGCAGCATGCTGCTGGTGGGCGCCAGTGCGGCCGGTCTGGCGTCCAGCTTCGTCTTGGCCAGTTCGTCGGCCAGGCCGGAAGCGAGCGTCTTGACCGGCAAGCCCATTTCCTGCGCCAGCCACAGGGTGAGCGCGCGGTGCAGCACCGGCTCCTTCAGGCCCTCCTTGCCGTACATGGCCAGCAAACCTTGCCAGTGCTCGGGCGGCATCTCGATGCGCAGCGCGCGCGCCGCGTACCAGTCGGCGTAATAGGCATAGGCGGTCATCAGCGAATTGCCGGCGGTGGCGTTGCCCCACCAGCCGAATTGCGCTTCCGGACCGGCCATCGATACCAACCGCAGGCGCTGCGCCTGCAAGGTGTTCAGGAGGCGCAGTTGTACCGGACCGGCCTCGGGGCCGAGGTTCTGCAATCCGAGCGCCAGCGGGATCAGGCGGCTCGAGGTCTGCTCCACGCAGCCGTATGGATACGCGATCAGGTCGTCGGCGATGCGCGCGAAGTGGCTGGCCGCGCCGCTGGCGAACGAGACGCGGATATTGCGCGCGTCCGCCGGCAGCGAGACCGGGACGATGGCGCCGGTGAGCGGCACGCTCAGGGTGCGCGGGCTGTTCCAGGCGGCCGGCAATGCCTGCACGTCGGTGTCGAGCGCGTCGACCAGCTTGCCGTCCTGTTTGACTTCCAGGCGCATCGGACCGCTGTTTGGCGGCAGCGCGAACTGCACGTAGTTCACGCCACGGCGGGCGGTGATTTTTTCGGTCTTCACAAACGTGCCGGCGCTGAGGGTCACTTCGATGGCCTGGTCGCCGGCGCTCTGGTTGAACACCGCAACCGATGCCTGGGGCGCGTCGCCCACGCGCATCCAGTTTGGCGCGGTCCACTTGGCGAAGAAGTTCTTGTCCGAGCGCAGATAGCTGCTGCGCTGGCCGACCCGGCCCTGCGCATCCATGGCGCGGCCGGTGATGCGCCAGCGCGTCAGCGCATCGGGCATGGTGAAGGTGACGCGCGCGCGGCCGTCGGCGTCGGTCTTGAGCGCGGGCGCCCACAGGGCCGTGTCGACATTGTCGCGGCGCGGGCGTTCCAGCACCTTGACACCACGCTCGTTGTAGTTGTGGCGCGCGGGGGCGCCGGCGCTGCGCCCGGCCGCCAGGTCGTAGCTGATGAACGACAGGCTGGCCGTGGTGCGCACGTTGTTGCGGCGCGGGTGGTAGAAGAAGTCGCCGATGTCGGGGGCGATCTCCGGCTGCAGCACGTAGATCATTTCGTCGACCACGGCGAGCGTGACCTGCGTCGATACCGGTTTGCCGTCCAGTTGTGCGGTGACGTCGATGGTGACTTTTTCGCCCGGCTGGTAGACTTCCTTGTCGGTCTTGAACTGCAGCGCGATGCGCGGTTCGACGATCTGGATGCCGGCGTTCTGGAACACAAAGTCGCCCTTGCGCGTGTACGCCACCGAGAACGTGATGTTCGGTCCGTAGTCGTCCTTGACGGGAATCTTCACGCGCCACTGGTTCGGCGCCACGCGCACCGGCTTGATCCAGTCGGCGCCGGCGCTGAGCAAACCGACCTGTTCGACCTTGTCGCGCTCCAGCGTCAGCAAGGCCTGGTCGACCGGGTCGGCGAAGGTGATCAACGCTTCGGCGGTGTCGCCGGCACGGTAGCGCTCATGGTCAAGCACGATTTCGATGCTGCCCGGCGTCGCCGCCAGTCCCTGCCCGCTGACCCAGTGGCTGGTGTCGCCGACCAGGTTGTTCTGGGCGTCACGCAGGCTCAGTTGATACGAGCCCGATGCCGGGAAGTTCACATCCCAGGTCGATTTAGTTGCGTCGAACATGCCTTCGGTCCTGGTCTGCTTCTCCAACTGGAGCATCTCCCAGCGCACCGGCTTGGCTCCCGCCGTGGCGCCAGCGGTGCCGTCGGCCGCCACGTCGAAGCGCACCGTCTCGCCGGGCGCGGAAAAGCGCCGTTGCGCCTTGAGCGTGTACTGGCTGGCGGAGCGCTCGATCATCAATTCGCGCGTGCTCCGGACGCGGTAGGCCGCGCCGTCGGACGCGAGCACGGTCAAGATGTAGCGCGACGGGTCCTTGGCCTGCGGCAGGACGAAGTCGACATTGCCCTTGCCGTCGCTGACCAGTTCCTGGGTCTTCAATTCGACCGGGAACGCGCCGCTGTAGCGTAATTCGCCTTCGACCATGGCATTCTTCTGGGCGCGCAGGTTGAGCGACAAGGTGGCCTTGGCGACCGGCGTGCCGTCCGGGTAGCGCAGTTCGATGCGGCCCTTGACGTCTTCGCCGGTCTTGAAGTCGGCCTTGGCCGGCACCAGGTTGATCTCGAAGTGCGGCTTGACGTAGTCGGCCACGCGGAAAGCGGCGCCGTACTGGGTGTCGCGGTAAGTGAAACGCAGCTCGTAGCCGCCGGCGCCGGCGTTGTCCGGCAGGCGAAAGCGCGTGTCGCTGCCGGTGTCGCCGCTCAGTTGGAGCGATTGCGTCAGCAGCGGCGTGCCGTTCGGATCGAACACCGCGAGCGCCAGCGGCGCCGTCACGGCTGCCTGCGAGGCCCGCGCACCGGTGAATTCGCGGCCGATGAACTTGACGCTCACTTCATCGCCCGGCCGGTACAGCGGACGGTCGGTGACCGCGTACACCTTGGTGTTGTAGATTTCGCTGTCGTAGTAAAAATTCTCGGACACGAACACGCCGCCGCTGCGGTCTTCGCCCATCACATACGTGTGTTCAGGGCTGCCACGATCAAGCGAGACGACGCCGTTGGCGCCGGTGCGGCCCGATTGCAGCACGCCGCTGCCGTCGGTCCAGGTAACGTCGACATCCGGCACCGCCGCGCCGTTGTCGCGCCGCGCGGCCCACACCAGCATCTGGTTGGCCGACACCTTGGTGATGGCCATCGTGTCCGACACGAACACCAGGGTCGTGGCGCGGTGTTCGCCGATGATCGCCTCGACCAGATACAGGCCCGGTTTGCGCTGGCCGATCGGAATCATCACGTTGCCGGCGCTGCTGGTGGTGAATTCGCTGCTGGAGCCTTCCATCTTGATGCCGGCCGGCGGCGTGATGATCTGCGCCTTCCAGACCGGATAGCGGAAACGGTCGACCAGGTCGTAGCCCTTGAGCGGCTCGTACTGCGGCTGCTGACGCAGCAGCACCGGGCGCGTGATTGCTTCACTGGTGGCCAGCTTGGGCTGGGCGCCGGTGACGGCGTCGCGCGCCTCGCTCGAAAACAGCTTGCGCCAGGCCATGCGCGACTGCTTCCACCAGCGGTCCCACAGCATGGTCAGGGTATTGAGCAGGCCCTCGCCCTTGTAATTGCCGCTGACCTGCACGCGGTGCAGGTTGCGCTGCTTTTTCAAAAATTCGAGCGGCTCGGGCACGCGGTACACCAGCACGTCGACGCCGCCGTACTGCTCCAGGTCGGAGCGCGCAAAGTCGCGCCCCGGTACTTCCAGGCGCACCTTGGCCACCTCGCCGCTGCCGTAGGCCGCGTCGGAGAGCAAAAAGAACGGCGCGCCCTTGAAGCTCGTGTAGTGGCTGCCGGCCTCCCCGGTATTGGCCTCGACCGGCTTGGCCTCGGCCGGCTTGGCCTCGACCGCCTCGGCCTCCTGGGCCGGCGCCAGCGCGGGCACCAGGGCGCACACCAGCACCAGCAGCGCCATGGCGCGCGTGATCGGATTGTTCATGTTAAAAACGCCAGCCGGAACATGCCGGCGAAATTGGGATTGTCGACCGCTGGTTGCCACCGCGTGTCCTTCCAGGTTTTGAGTTGTGGGACATCAACGGTACGCAGTCCGTTGTCGTTCGGTGTGACGGTGCCGGTGTGGTAGGCGATGCGCGCGCCCATCCAGACCATCAGATGGTGTTCGTCGCCCTGGTCGAAAAACAGCAGGTCGCCGGGCTGCGCCTGATTGACGTCGCGCCCGATGAAGCGGCTGTTGTTCTGAACCAGGCCAATGGCCGAGACGTAGTGGCCGACCGTGCCGCCCGTCTGCACCCAGCGGTTGCGCAGCACTTGCTGGGCGGGAGTCAGTTCGAGTTCGGGCGGCAGCTGGCTGTCGCTGCCGATGCCGTTGGCGCGCATCCATCTGGCGTCGTGCACGGTCAGCGCCTCGTTCACGGCGAAGCGCACCAGGCCCGCGCAGTCGCGGTGCTGCCAGCGCGGCGACGGGCCCTGCTCCATCTGCGCGTTCACGATGCGCAGCATCCACGCCTGGAAGGCGCGACTCTGCGCCTTGGACAGGTAGGCCGGCATGCTGGCTGCGGGCGCCCCGGTGAGCGCGCGCGCCCATGGCAGCACGGCGCAACCGGCGGCAAGGCCCAGCAGGTGGCGTCGGGTGACTACCATCACTTCTCCAGCGCCTGCCATTCGACCGGCTGCCAGCTCACGCCACTGGCGGGCAGCGACTTGAGCACGAGACGATATGGCGGATATTTTTTGAGCGCGTTCAGGCGCGGGACCAGGTGCGCGTCGGCGGCGGCGCGCAGCACCGGCTCGCGCGCGGACGGCAGCGCGTCGAAGGCTTCCTTGCGGATCAACTCCGCGAGCGACGCCGGCGCGATCAGGCCCACCGTGCGCGATGGATCGGCAAGGCGGTCGGCAATTGCCGGAGCCTCTTTGCGGCTCACCGCGAGCGCCTGTTCGACCAGCTTGCGGTCGGGCGAAAACAGCACCGTCTGGCCGCTCACGGCAAGGGTCGGATGCTGGGCGTCGATGCCGGTGGCCACTTCGCGCTGCCACAGCGTGGCGCCTTTCGGGCCGGCCGACTTTTGCACCGCGCCGCTTTTCTTGTTGCCGATGGCCGCTGCGAACAGCGCGCCATACAGGTCGTCGCTGCCACCGGCCTTGCGGGTCGCCACCACGAGCGGCGTGTACAGGCGCGAACTGCCGTACCAGCAGACGGCGGCGGGTCCCGTCAACTGTTCGGACAGCGGCGCCACGTCGGACGACGCATCGACGTCGCCCAGCACCGTCTTCATGGCGGCCCAATCGGCAGGCAAGGCGAAGCAGGCGGCCGGGTTATGCGGCAGCACCGGCCACAGGGCGCGGTTGTCGTAGCCGCCGGCGGCCAGCTTGCCGGCGTCGACCAGCGCGCGCGTCTGCCACTGGCCCTTGGTGAAGTCGAAGCGCAGCGCGTCGAGCGCGCCGAAAAACGGCTGGTAGCCGAAGGCCAGCACGTCGGCCTTGACCGCCACGCTGTGGCCGTCGGCATGCAGGCCGTCGAGGTGGAACTGCTGGCGCAACGCCTGCTGCTTTGCCGGATCGGCGCCGAGCAGGTTGGCCAGCGTGGTTTCGGCTTTGCCGTCGGCCTTGCCGTCGGCGTCGAACAGCATGGCCGGATCGGACAGGATCACCATGCGCGTGCCGCGCGCGCCGATCAGCAAGGTGCGCTTGTGGGCGTAATTGAGCGCATACAGCGCGACCTTGTCGCCGTCGACGCGGATCTCGCCGGCCAAGGTCATTTGCGTGTCCTTGAGCGCGACCTTGCCCGCCTGTTCGAGCAGGCGCGTCATGCTGTTGCGCGAGACGGCGATGGCAAAGTGCTTGAGCGAGCCATCTTCCTCGCGCCACAGGGCTACGTCGGCCGGCTCGTCGAGCACCGTGCGGATCAACTGGTCGCCCCAACCCAGTTCATGTTCGTAGGCGATGCGGCGCAAGGTGCCCTGCAGGCCCAGTTTGTCGCCGTTCTGCTCATAATAAAACACGAAATCCTCGCGCAGCACGTCGCGCGCCAGCGGAATGGTGAGCAGGTCGCGCGGCAGCGAGGACAGGCTTTTGGTAACGATCAGCGCATCGGGCTGCGACAAATCCAGGTCCAGCCCCTTGCCGTGGTGCGCTTTCTTCCAGCCGAACATGGCGTAGCCAGCCACGGCGGCCGCGCACAGGGCGACGCCCGCGGCGATGATTCCCAACTTTTTCTTGTTCATGGTGTGTGGATGGTGACTGGCGCCGAAGGCAATGATGTATTTAGCATAATATCGTAGGGTAACATTTTCATGTCGCGGAAGAAAGTAAACATTCCGGAAGGCGATGCGTTTGTATCGTACCCGTGAGTTTTCGGAGACAGAATGTGAGCAAACACTCTCGTAGCCCACCAACCGGCGTCAGAGCGGCGCGCAGTCGCGCTTGACGAGCGCGCTTGCGTTATGCGGCTGTCATGAGCAGGTCATTTAGCGATGCAAGAATGCGCGCTTCCCCACCCCGCGCGGCCACGTGCCGCACCCCTGGAGCCGATGCATGAGAATCACGCCTTTCGTTCGCCCGTCCCTTGGCCTGGCCGCGGCCTCGCTGTTGCTGCTGGCCGCCTGCAGCAGCGACGACGACCCTGCCGCCGCGCCAGCGCCCACCCCCACGGCGCCGCCGGTCGAAGCGCCGGCCGCGATGCCGAGCGTCGCCTTCATGACCGACGTGCACTTCGAAGACGTGTACGGCGACTTCAAGAACGCGCAGTTCAGCGGCATTGCGACCAAGGACGGCAAGAACGCCACGATCCGCACGATGTACGCGCAGCTCACCTCGACGCGCCTGTTCAACGAAAACTACTTCGCCTTCCGCGCCGCGCTCGACGACGCTTTCGCCAAGGGCATCCGCCTGGTCGCGCTGCCGGGCGACTACTCTGACGATGCGCAGCCGATCAACATCAACGGCATCAGCGCCATCCTGCACGAGTACCAGGCCAAGGGCATGCGCTTCTTTATCGCGCCGGGCAACCACGACCCCAACGAGCCGTATGACGATGACGAAGCCGGCAAGAGCGACTTCTTGACCAGGGACGGCAAGGAGCAGAAGGTCTTCGCCACCGGGAACGCGGCCTGCAAGGCCAGGGACCCGGGCGTCATCTGCACCAACGAACTGCTGGAAATGGGCTACGAAAAGCTGATCACCAAGCTGGCCGATTTCGGCTACATGCCGAACAAGGCCGACCTGCACTGGGAAACCCCGTTCAGCAAATACCCCGGCGGCAAATACAGCTACGCCGAGGCGATGGTCAGTGGCGACGTGCGCAACCGCCAGTTCGAGATGTGCGCCGAAGGCGAAGGCGGCATGTACCGGGCGGACGGCGAGAAGGCACTGGGCAAACCGTACACCAAGTGCAGCGACATCATCGATTCGAGCTACCTGGTGGAGCCGGTCAAGGGCTTGTGGCTGCTGTCGATCGACGCCAACGTGTATATTCCGAACGCGTCGTTCGACCCCGCCAATCCGAAGGTCTTCAAGGGCTTCGATGGCGCCGGCAACGCGGGCTGGAACAAGGTACTGACCCACAAGCGGCACCAGATGGAGTGGATCAAGTCGGTCACCGCGCGCGCCAGGGCCGAAGGCAAGCAGCTGATGGCGTTCTCGCACTATCCGACCATGGATTTCTACGCCAACCAGACCGACGCCATGAAGGCCGTGTTCAAGCCCGGCGCGTTCCAGACCGCGCGCGTGCCAGCGGCGGCCACCACCGCGGCGCTGGCCGCCACCGGCCTGCGCCTGCACGTGGGAGGCCACATGCACTTCAACGGCACCAACGACTTCCAGGATGCGGCGGGTAACTTCCTCGTCAATGTGCAGTCGCCATCGCTGGCCGTGTACGGCGCCGCGTACAAGATCGTCACCTACAAGGATGCGGACACGGTCGACGTCAACACCGTGGCCCTGACCAGCGTGCCGCGCTTTAACGAGCTGTTTCCACTGTACGAGAGCGAATACGCTTACCTGCAAGGCAGCAGCGCCGAAGCCGATATCAAGAAGCGCTGGAATCACGCCATCCTCGACACCAGGTCGTACGGCGAATTCACGCGCTACTATTTCGGCGAGTTGTCGCGCCTGCGCTTCATGGATGAATACTGGCCGTGCGAGATGAAGGAAGCGGCGACGAGCCTGAACGCGAAGCAGATGCTGATCCTGTCGCAGCTCGAGACCAAGGTCACGCTGGCGCAGCTCAAGGACGCGCCGGGCATCGTACCGATCACCGCGTCATGCGCGGCCAAGGGGACGGTGGCCGGAACACCGGTGCCGGCAACGCAGCTGGCCGCCGACTGGGCCGACGCCACCACCCGCGCCGGCAAGCTGGCGGCAGCGGCGGGCCTGAAACTGGACGACTTTGCCAACGTCACCGCCTACGACTTTCATGGCGACTTCCACCGCACGGTGTACGCGGGCGAACTGGCCCTGCGCGACATGGGCGCGGAGCGGGTGCGTATGTACAAGGTGCTGATGGCGGCCTTTCCAGCCAAGCCGGCGGCGGTGCTCAAGGTGGGCACCCAGCCATCGGACCAGAATCCGGTCCAGGCGCTGTTCCAGGACCAGTTCAAGCAGGTGTTCTCGATCTTCAAGGGACTCGGTTCGGCCAAGCCGAGCGACCACTTCACGGTGGACCTGAAGGCGCAGACAGTCACCAACGCCAATCCCGGTGGCTTGAGCTTCAATTAACGTCCGGGCGTGGCCCGCGCCAGCACCTTGAGCTTGCGCGGGCCGTCGAGCGTGGCGACAGCCATTTCGCCCGCGGCCAGCGACACGCCGGCCAGCGCATCGATATTGACGGCGTGGGTGACCAGCACCACGTTGGCGCGGCTGCCCGTTCCGGCGCGGCCGGCCAGCCAGGTCACGAGCGCGCGCGTCCTGGCCGCCTCGCCCGGAGCATCCTGGTCGAAGACCGAATCGAGCATCGGCGCCGGCGTCACCCTGCCGAACGCCAGGCGCGCGGTATCGAGGCAGCGGCACCAGCGGCTCGACAGCACTCCGGCCAGCGCGATCCCCTCGTTGCGAAAGCGCGCGTCGATGCGCACCGCGTCGGACCGGCCCTGCGCCGACAGATTGCGCTGGGTACCGCAGTCCTCCAGCCGGAAACCGGGCGGATCGCCGATGCCCGCATCGGTCTGGGCGTGGCGCATCAGCACGACCTTCCCGCCTTCCTTGAGCAAATCCCAAAAGGCCTGGTCGTCGGCCGCGCGCGCGGATGGCAGGGCCAGGCAGGCCATGAGCACGGGCACCAACAGGCGCAAGCAGGTTTTCATTCGGTCTTTCGGGACGATGACAGGGTTGGCAACTAGCAGTGCAGAGTGTACCGCCGCACCCGCGCGAATGCTAGCGTGGATCTTGCGCCACCCGGGCGCTCTTTCCAAGGAGCTTCAATGTACATCGTTCAATCCTTGCGTGCGCGCACGTTATTGCCGCTGACCCTGCTCTGTGTCTTTGCCTTGCCCACTGCCGCCGCCGAGTTCGTTACCAAAGCGGAAGCCGAGGCGATGGTGAAAAAAACCGTTGCCTACATCAAGGCCAACGGCAGGGAAAAAAGTTACGCCGAAGTCAACCGCAAGGATGGCCCGTTCACCGACCGCGACCTCTACATCACCGTGTACGGAACCGACGGCGTGGTGCGCGCGCACGGCGCCAATCTCAAGATGATCAACCGTAACCTCATGGATATCAAGGATGTGGACGGCAAGGAATTCGTGCGCGAACGGCTAGAACTCGCGCGCAAGAAAGAACCGTTCTGGCAGGAATACAAATTCACCAATCCGGTGAGCAGGAAAACCGAACCGAAGGCCATGTATTGCCAGCCTCATGAAGACGTGGTCGTCTGCGGTGGTGTCTATATGAAATAAGCCTCCCCCATAGTGCGGCTTGGCTCGCCTGAATCAACCATAAGGTCTGCGTCTGCACAAAGATCCCCTGTCCCAGCGGCCTACCCTGAGAGTGCGCATCAACGCCCCTGGCGGTGAGTTTGTCGCCAGAAACGTCTGCGCGAGGTAGCCGTAAAGCAGTATTCACAGCGGGAATTTTAAGGGGCAATACCATGAATCTCTCAATCAAACAGTACGCAAGCACACTGGCAGTGAGCGCAGCGCTTTGTTGCGCAGTCGGGGCGGCCCAGGCCAATCCGCAGCCATCCGGGCCACAGTTCTCCGGCAAAGTCACCTCGTCGATCGATCCTAAGACCGGCGACGTGAAAATCTGCTTCAAAGAAACTGGGTTGAAGCAGTACAAGCCAGTCAGCTATGTCGCCAAGGGCAACGTCACGGCGTCGTACGCCTGCCTCAACCCAGGCGGCAACTGCCCACCGGGCCAGGATACGGTCATCAAGGAAAAGGTGTCCGCCTCGGCCAGCTA
>DASVVC010000167.1:0-16646 GCA_036386755.1 Telluria sp. | reverse complement strand
CCTCTGATTCGAAACATTTCGAATCAGAGGTCAGACCCCGGTGTGATTGCAAGCGTCGCGTATCCCTTTTCACTCTGAGTCCCGAGCCATGTCCCAGCGTCTGACCTCCCCTCTGCTCCTCGCCATGCTGCTGCCAACTGCCACAATGGCTGAAACACAGGTAAAAGCTCCTACAACCGGCGTCAGAGCTTTAATTAGCAATGTTTCGAATCAGAGGTCAGACCCCGGTTTGCCGGGGGCTGCGACAACAGCGTCCAAGGCGCTTCGGCTTGAGGAGGGTCCCGCCTCGGTGCGCGCGCTGCTTGCACACGTGGCGCCCGCCGCCGACTATTTTGTCGAGGCACGCATCCGCGCCTTGCCCGGTCCGCCCGGCCAGTTGTACTTGCTCGGCCGCCATGTCGACGCCGACAACTGGTTCGGCGCCGGCCTGCAGATGAGCGATGGCAGCCCGACCGTCCAGGCCGACATCGTGCGCCGGCAGGACGGCAAACTCGGCCGCCTGAAACAGGTCAGGCGCGCCATCCCCAGCGCAGGCCGCTTCCTCACCGTCCGCTTCGAGATGATCGGCGAGGCACTGAGCGTCTACCTCAACGGCGAAAAACTCACCACCGCCACCGTGCCCGGCTCGGCCATCCCCGGCGCGGTGGGCATCTACAGCGGCGGCAAGGGTTTTGAGCTCGACGGTCTCCGCGTGGGCGACCCGGCCGACAAACCGATGCGTATCGCGCCCGCCGTCGCCGCCAGCAGCTTCACCGCGCAAGCGGGCGACGCGCCGTCCACCGTGGCCATCAGCGCTTTCGCCGGCGATGGCGTCACGCCGCTACGCTTCACGGTCCGCTCCAGCAACCCGGCCGTGGCCAGCGCCACCGTGCGCGGCAGCGGCATCGTCGTCACGCCAAAAAAAGCCGGCAGCGCCAGCCTGATCGTGGCCAGCGCGTCCGATCCGAGCGTGCAGAGCATCATCGATGCCAGCATCGCGCCCGCCTTCGCGCCGCCCGCCGCCTACCAGATCGACCTGACCGGCGCCATCTCGCCAGCCGCGCGTGCCGATGCGGTCCAGCCCGACACCTTGCTGCGCCTGCGCTTCGACCAGCCCCCCCGCCTCGGCAACGCCGGCTCGGTGCGCATCTACCGCCAGGCCGACCACCAGCTGGTCGACATCATCCGTCCGGGCGACGACGTCGCGGCCATCGGCTACCCGGGCCAGGACCAGTTGCGCTACACGCGCCGCGCCCCGATCACCATCGACGGCAACAGCGCCACCATCCGACCGCACGCCAACCGCCTCGCCTACGGCAGCACCTACGTCGTGGTGATCGAGCCGGGCGTGTTCGCTGGCGCGGCCATCAACGGCGTGCCGTTCGCGGGTGTCGGCCGCGCCGCCGGCTGGACCTTCCGCACCCGCGCCACGGCGCCATCGGGCACCCTGCTCAGCGTGGACGATGACGGCCCGGCCGATTTCCGCACCGTGCAGGGCGCGCTCAATCACGCGATGCAGCACGCGGCGCAAGCCACGCCGGTCACGGTCGCCGTGCGCAACGGCCGCTACGACGAGATGCTGTTCATCCGCGGCAAGGACAAGCTGACCATCAAGGGCGAAAGCCGCGACGGCGTCGTCATCTACAACGGCAACAACGATGGCTACAACCCCGGCTCGGGCGCGAGCCAAACGCCCCGGTCGCCATCGTTCACCGGCGGGCGCGCGTTGCTGATGGTCGAAACGTCGGACCTGCTCACGCTCGATACGCTGACCCTGAAAAACACCACCCTGCGCTCCGACAAGGTGGCCGGCCAGGCCGAAACCGTCTACTTCAACAACGACAGCGGCCGCCTGATCGCGCGCAACGCCAGCTTTTTCAGCGAGCAGGATACGATCCAGGTCAAAGGCTATTCGTGGTTCTACCGCACCCTTATCGAAGGCAACGTCGATTTCATCTGGGGCGCGAATCGCGCAGCCCTGTTCGAAGAAAGCGAACTGCGCTCGGTGGGCGACAGCGCCAATCCGTCCAGCGGCGGCTACGTGGTGCAGGCGCGCACGGTGAACGCGACGGACCCCGGCTTCGTGTTCCTCAACAGCGCGCTGACCCACGGGCCGGGACCGGGTCCGCTGGCCAACCAGATCGCGCGCGGCGCCACCTATCTGGCGCGCAGCCCGGGCACGGCGGCCACTTGGGATAACGTGGCTTACATCAACTGCAAAATGGGCGAGCACATCGCGCCCGCCGGCTGGGCCGGCAAAGGCGTGCAGCGCGAGCCGGCGCCCAATCCGGCCAGCGCGACGGCAAGCAGCGGCTGGCGCGAGTTCGGCAGTACCGGCCTGGACGGCAAGCCGCTGGACCTGTCGCAACGCGCCGGCGGATACGTCCTCAGCGCGCAGGAAGCGGCAGCGCTCTCCAGCCGGGCGGCGGTGTTTGCCGGCTTCGACAGCGGCCGTGGATGGCACCCGGAAGCGGGGCAAGCGGCGCCGTGAACGGGGTTCGTGATACGCTAGCGGACTGTTTCAGCCGCCTGCGGCGCCTTTTAAACGAACCTCGACACATGCAAAAAATAAATTCAAAAGCCCAGCTCAACTGGATCCTGCTGCGCGGCCTGATCGCGTTCGCCCTCGGCGCCGGCGTGGTCGTCACGCGCGACATGGATCCGAGCGCCTGGCTGGTCGTGATCGGCGTGCCCGCCGCGCTGACCGCCTTTAACGTCTGGCGCTGGCGCCGTTCGCGCATGGCGGCCAACGATCCGGCGTTTTAGAAAAGATCCTGTCTCGTCGCTCCGCCACCCTGCGTCCTGTCGGCCAAGGCGGAACGACGCAGAAGACGGACCGGGCTATTTACTCACGCGGAAATAATCCACATCCGCATGCGCCTGCGCGCCGCCGGCGCTGAATAATCCCATCTGCGCCCCCACCCAGCGCCCCATGCTGGCCTTGAATGGCTGCCCCGCTTCGATAAACTTGCTGTTATCGACACTGTACGCAAACCTGGCCACGCCGTCGGCCATCGTCATGCGCAGATACGCCACGTTCCCATCGACCGGCACCACCAGCTGATCCTTCTCGGTACACGTGTTTTCATTGCCTTCGCATACCCCCAGCACCAGCTGCGAGCCGGTTCCGGCGCGGCGTAGCCCCAGCCACGCATACTTCATCCCCAGCAGCGCCAGTCCGGCGCGGTCGCCCTCCTGCGTGGCCGACAGTTCGATGCGCGTGTCGACCGTGAACGCCGGCGCCGGCAATTTCTGCGTCAGCACCGACGCCATCTCGCGCAGGTTCGTGTCCGGCTGCGCCTGCAAGCGCAGCTGGCCCGGCCTGGCCGCCAGCGACATCCACTCCGGCTTGCCGTTCGCGCTCCACTGCCATTGCAGCCCCAGCGCCGCGCTTGAAAACTCGTCGCCCGTCGGCGGCACTCGCACCGGCCCGGCCGACAGCGGCTTCGCATGGCGCGCGAACGGCTGGCCCACGCCGCTGGCGTCGACTTCCTCGCCGATCAGCGGCCAGCCATCCTTCCAGCGCATCGGCTGCAAGTGCACTACGCGCCCGTACGCGCGCTTGTCCTGGAAGTGGAAGAACCAGTCGCTGCCATCCTGCGCCGTCACCCACGCGCCCTGGTGCGGACCGTTGATGTTCGATTTTTGCTGCGCCATGACGATCTTGTCTTCGTACGGCCCGTTGATGCTGCGCGAGCGGAACACCGACTGCCAGCCTTCCTCCACCCCGCCCGCCGGCGCGAACACATAATAGTAGCCATCCTTCTTGTAGAACTTCGGTCCTTCCAGCGTTTTGTAATTCGGCAGCTTGTTGCCATCGATGACGACCTGGCCGCCGGCATCGAGCAGGCGGCGCCCGTCCGGCGCCATGCTGCGCAGGGTCAGCACGTTGTTGAAACCGGCCCGGCTCTTGGCCCAGCCGTGCAGCAGGTAAGCCTTGCCATCGTCGTCCCACAGCGGCGTCGGATCGATCAGACCCTTGCCGCCGGCCAGCAGGTGCGGCGCCGTCCATGGCCCGGTGAAACTGGTGGCGCTGATGACGTAGATGCCGAAGTCGGGATCGGGATAGAAAATCCAGAATTTGCCGTCATGAAAACGCAGGCACGGCGCCCACACGCCCTTGCCAGGCTGCGGCGTGGCGAAGACATTTTCCGGCACCAGCCTGGGCAGCGCGTGGCCGACCAGTTCCCAGTTGACCATGTCTTTCGATTGCAGCAATGGCAGGCCGGGCGTGTTGCTGAAGCTCGACGCGGTCATGTAATAGGTGTCGCCAACGCGGATCGCATCCGGGTCGGAATAGTCGGCGTGCAGGATCGGGTTCTGGTATTGGCCGTTGCCCAGGTCGGCCGTCCCCGGCTGCTGCGGGGTCGTTGGCGTGCTCTGGCAGGCGCCAAGCGCCAGCGGCAGGATCAGGAGCGCGGCCCGGTGCAGCAAATCGGTTGAGGTCATGGTGCTTGTCTCGTTGTTGTTGGAATAGGGAGATGGATGCGCAGGAAAGCCGCCATGGCGTCGGCGGTCGGGTCGATCCACGGCTCGAACAGCCAGAAGGAGTGCGGCGAATCCGGCAGCATGACCACTTCGGTGGCCACGCCGGCCGCTGTCAATTTGTCGACCATCTGATCGCGCCCGACCGCAAAGCGTGGCTGCGCGCTGCCGATGAACAGCATCGGTGGCGTGCGCGGCGTGACGTAGAAGATGGGCGAGGCTTCGCGCCACCGGTCGGGCGCCTCGGCGTAGCTGCCGCCGAACCAGAAGCCGGCGGCAGATGGCTTTTTCTTCGGGTCGTCTTCATTCGCGCGCGCGGCCGGCGAGGTGAAGTCGGACAGGCCGTCGATGTTGATGACCGCCTGCGCGTCGCTGGAGACGGCGTCGCCGGCGCCGTCGGGATCGAATTTTTCCATGCCGTTGGTGACGCCGACAAGGCTGGCGATCTGCCCGCCGGCCGAGCCGCCCGCCACCGCGATGCGCTGCGGATCGATACCGTGGGCGGCGCTGTTGGCGCGCATCCAGCGCAGGGCCGCCTTGACGTCGTGGATGGCGGCCGGATAGCGCGCTTCGTCGGCCAGGCGGTAGTCGATGACGGCGGCGGCGATGCCGCGCGCGGCCAGGCGGGCGGCCAGCGGCGCCATGTTGGTGCGCTGACCGGACCGCCAGCCGCCGCCGTGGACCAGGACCACGGCGGCCACCGGTGCTTGATTGCGCATCGCTTGGGCCGGGATGTACAGGTCCAGTTGCAGGAGATGCGTGCCGCGCTGGGCATAACCGATGCCCGTGAAAGTAACAATCGCAGCGTTTGAATCGACAGCGGCGATTTTAATGAAGGGATAGGCCTTCACCAGCTTGGCGTAGGTAGTCGCGGCGTTGTAGGGGACTGCGGCCTGCGCACTCCGCTCCGTCATTCCCGCGCAGGCGGGAATCCAAGGCATCGTTGCGTCGCAAACATCCCTTGGATTCCCGCCGAGGGCCGCCTTGGCGCGGGAATGACGGTCTGACGTGTCGTAGCCTGAGCCGGCAACACACCCCACCAGCAGCACCCCCGTAAACACAACTCCCCAGCCCCGCACAGCATTACCCATCGCCGACCTTCCCAGTTCATCCACGTGTCGATAAAGTATGCCATGGGCCGAGGCAGGTGGCTAGTCCGCCTTGCACATTTGGTCTGACCAAACTAGAATGGCCTGACCAAATAGCGCTTAAAAAATCATCACCAATAACAGGGGACAATGTGAATACAGCACTTAAACTGTTTGCCGCCATCGCCGCGGTGGCCTGCCTGGGCAGCCCGGCGCACGCCGACGGCCCATTCCGCAATCCGGACAACAAGAACCTGCAAGACCCGGGCGAAGGTACCTACCCGGTCCCCTACAAAAAGCCGGTCGTGGCAGAAATCACCGCCGCCCTGCACCGCATCCGCGCCTTCATGGAAACGGCCACCCCCACCCGCGTGGTCGACAAGAAAACCGGTGCGCCGATAACGGACTTCAGCAAACCGAACGCCAACGCCATCACCGAAGCGAGCCATTCGGACATGGGCATCATGGTCTACGAAATGGGCGTGGTCCACGCCGGCATGTACAAGGCGCAGGAAGTAACCGGCGACAAGCGCTTCACCGACCTGACCGCGCGCCACTTCAACTTCTTCGCCGACAAACTGCCCTACTTCCGCGCCCAGGAAAACCAGTTCAAGCTCGAACGCGCCAACAGCTTTTCGCGCTTTCTCGACCCGCGCGCGCTCGACGACGCCGGCTCCATGTGCGCCGCCATGATGCGTGCCCGCGCCCTGAAAATCGGTCCGGACCTGTCGAACGTCATCGCCACCTGCAGCGACTGGGTGGTCAACAAGCAGTTCCGCCTGCCCGACGGCACCATGGCGCGCGAGCGCCCGCAGGCGGTCTCGCTGTGGGCCGACGACCTGTACATGTCGGTGCCTGCCCTGGCCGAACTGGGCCGCATGACCGGCAAGCGCGCCCATTTTGACGACGCCGTGAAGAACGTGATGCAGATGAGCGGCTACCTGTTCAACAAGCAGCAGAACCTGTACACCCACGGCTGGAACGCCAACAACCCCGACGCACCCAACTTTTACTGGGCGCGCGCCAACGGCTGGGCGGTGATGAGCATGTCCGACCTGCTCGACGTGCTGCCGAAGGACCATCCGGGTTATCCGCAGGTGCTGGCGCAGTTGCGTACGACATTGAAGAGCATCGGCGAGCGCCAGTCCGGCAGCGGACTGTGGCACCAGATGCTCGACCGTAACGATTCCTACCTCGAAACTTCGGCCAGTGCGATGTTCGTCTACGTGTTTGCGCACGCCATCAACCAGGGCTGGATCAGCCCGACGACCTACGGCTCCATCGCCCAGGCCGGTTGGGCCGGTTTGTCGACCCGCATCAACGACAAGGGCCAGGTGGAAGGCACCTGCGTCGGCACGACATTCGCCAGCGACCAGGTGTATTACTACAACCGCCCGACCAGCCCGTTCGCGCTGCACGGCTACGGCCCGACCCTGCTGGCCGGCGCCGAAATGATCAAGCTGATCAATAACCCGAACATCGAAGTCCAGCACAAGGTGCGCACCTATCACTACATGCCCAAGGGCGCCGGCCAGACCAACTACCGCGAACATCACTGAGAACGCCATGACCAGATCACTCGCTTTTTTCGCCTTGGCCGCCGCGGCGGCTGCAGCGGCAACCTCGCCGCTGGCGCAGGCCGGCCCGGCCGCCACCATCACGGTCAGCCATGAGCTCGACATCGCCCGGCCGTCGGAAACCATCGTCCTGCCGTGGAGCGAGATCAACCGCGCCCTGCCCGGCGCGCTGATCCAGCGCATCGCCGTCAAGGATGCGGCCGGCCGCGTGCTGCCGTACCAGGTGACCAATATCGCGCCGCTGGCCAAGGACCCGAAAAACGTCGGCATCGCCTACGGCGAGCTGATTTTCCAGCACAGTTTTGCGGCCGGCGAAAAGCGCGCCATCTTCACGGTCGAGAAAATCGACACGGTGGCGCCGCCGTTTCCGGTCAAGGCGTTTGCGCGCTTCGTGCCCGAGCGGCTGGACGACTTCGCCTGGGAAAACGACAAGCTGGCGCACCGCACCTACGGCCCGGCCCTGGGTGCGCCGGCCCCGGCGGGCGGTGGCAAGGAAGTGCTGGTCACCAGCGGACTGGACCTGTGGTTCAAGCGGGTGCCGTATCCGATCGTCGAGCGCTGGTACAACAAGGGCCACGACCATTATCACAAGGATGAAGGCGAAGGCATGGACATGTACAACGTCGGCAAGACGCGCGGCGCCGGCGGCACCGGGGTGTGGGATGGCACGGTCCTGTTCACCAGCAAGAACTTCAGCGGCTGGAAAGTGCTGGCCAACGGCCCGGTGCGCGCCGTGTTCGAGCTCAGCTACGACAGCTGGGATGCGGGCGGGACCGCCGTGTCCGAGGTCAAGCGATTCACGGTCGACGCCGGGCATTACCTGGACCGGATCGACAGCACCTTCGCCTTTGGCGGTAAACCGGGCATCGACGTCGCCGTAGGCCTGAACAAGACCCCGACCGACAAGGGCCAGACGCCGAATATCAAGGTGGCCAACAAGGCGCCGGGCATCCTGATGCAGTGGGTGGAGCAGGCCAGCAACGGCGCCATGGGCACGGCGGTGATCCTGCCGTCGGCCACGGGCTTTACCGAGGATCCGCTCAATCACCTCGTGGTGGCGCCGGTGGCGAGCGGCAAACCGCTGCGCTACTACGCCGGGGCGGCGTGGAGCCGTGCCGGAGACATCCTCAGCGGCCAGGACTGGGAACGCTACCTGGTCGCGGCGGCTGCGCGCGATGGCAATCCGGTCAGCGTGAGTGTGGCGGTGACGCCATAAAAACCACAAAGCGGTCTGACCATAAAAAGATTCTGGTCTGACCAATTGTGCAAAATTGTAAAGCGGCCTAGAATTGGTCAACCGCTTAATAAACTGGCAGCAATAAGCCAGGCGCCACGGGGGTTGGGAAATGCACGTTGACTGCTATCCCGTCTTCCCTGCGAAGGGCTAGCCGCCCGCGCGAGGGATCGATTGCACCGTTGATCAGAGGTGCTATGGATCCCCGCCTTCGCGGGGACGACGGGCTACACGTTCTTCGAGTTGACCAAAATCGGCGCGCGGTACCCGGCCGGTTGTTGGATCAGCGGCATCAAGACCGCGCGACATCCGGCTGCGTATTCCAAAAACGATAATAACGATAGGAGACAGCAGCATGCGCATCACCGACCAGACCCGCGCGCTCGGCAAATTCGCCGTGCGCCTCGTGGGCAGCACGTCCGTCACAGCCCTGGCCATCAGCGGGGCCTATGCCCAGACCAGCGCGCAACCGAGCTCACCGCCAGCAGAACAAGCCCAAACCGTCGTCGTCACCGGCTTGCGCGCATCCCTGGAGAGCGCGCTCAACAAGAAAAAGGAAGACTTCGGCATCGTCGACGTCATCAAGTCCGAAGACATGGGCAAGTTCCCGGACACCAACCTGGCCGAGTCCCTGCAGCGCGTCCCCGGCGTGGTCATCGACCGCGACGCCGGCGAAGGGCGCAACATCACCGTGCGCGGCCTCGGGCAGGATTTCACCCGCGTGCGCATCAATGGCGTCGAAGGCTTGGCCACCACCGGCGGCACCGACAGCTCCGGCGGCGCCAACCGCTCGCGCGGCTTCGACTTCAACGTCTTCGCCGCCGAACTGTTCAGCTCCCTCACGGTGCGCAAGAGCTCCTCGGCCGACGTCGACGAAGGCTCGCTCGGCGCCACGGTCGACCTGCAAACCATGCGCCCGTTCGACCTGAAGGGCTTCAACGCCACCGTCATGCTCAAGGGCCGCTACAACGACCTGTCCGAAAAAACCGATCCGCGCGTCGCCTTCCTGGTCTCGAACACCTTCGCCGACCGCAAGCTCGGCGTGCTGGTCTCGGGCGCCTATTCCAAGCGCCAGGTGTACGAAGAAGGCTTTTCCACCGTGCGCTGGGATAACGGCCCGTCCTCGGGCGGCTGGTGCGCGCCGATGGGGATGGCCGCCAACCCGGCCAACTCGAGCGCCACCACCTGCGGCCCCGCGGCCCAGGGCGTGGCGCGCCTGCCCAATAACCCGGGCAACGTGGCCGCCTACAACGCCGCCAGCAACGTCAACAACTTCACCCCGCGCATTCCGCGCTACGGGCGCCTGACGCACGACCAGGACCGCCTCGGCCTGACCGCCTCGGTCCAGTGGCGCCCGGCCGCCGGCACACGCGTGACGCTCGACATGCTCTACTCCAGGCTCGACGCCACGCGCCAGGAAGATTATCTGCAAGCGACCTCGTTCAGCCGTGGCGCGACGCAAGGCGGCAAGCCGCAGACCAGCGTCATCGACACCGCCTACGCACCGAACGGCGCCCTGCTCTACGGCACCTACAACGGTGTCGACATCCGCGCCGAATCGCGCTACGACGAACTGAACACCACCTTCACCCAGCCGACGCTGACGTTCGAGCATGAGCTGAACGACACCATGCGCCTGAACGCACGGGTCGGCCGCGCCACCTCCAAGTTCCGCAATCCGATCCAGACCACCACCACGCTCGACGCGCTCAACGTCAACGGCTACAGCATCGATTTTCGCGGCAACGACCGCCTGCCGGCGATCAGCTACCCGTTCAATGTGAACCAGCCGGGCGGCGCGCTCGGCATCGTCGGCGTGCCGCAAGTGGCCAGCGGCGCCCAGCCGTCGAGCATCGCCAATACCAGCCCGAGCGAAATCCGCATGCGTCCGCAAGGGGCCAACAACCGCAACGACGTCGGCCACGTCGACTTCGCCTGGGACGTGGTGCCCGACAAGTTCACCATGAAAGCCGGCGCCGACTATAAAAAGTTCGCATTCGACTCCTACGAATCGCGCCGCGTGAACCAGGGCGATACCATCTTCGCGCCGCCGGCGGGTGTGTCGGCGGCCAGCTTGACGACCCAGATCAACGGCTTCGGCAAGGGTCTCGGCATGCCGGCCGGCACCCCGAGCGGCTGGGTCCTGCCCAACCTGAACGCCATCGCCCAGGCCTACGACATCTACTGCAACTGCATCAAGAGCGGCCCGGCGGGCGGGCCCGGTGACTTCACCCTGTCCTCGATCACCAATGCCAATGCGCGCGGCAACAACCGCTCGGTCAGCGAAGAAGACAACGGCCTGTTCCTGATGGGCGAGTTCACGAGCGAGCTGGGCGGCATTCCACTGCGCGGCAACCTGGGCGTGCGCTACGTCGAAACGCAGCAGAGTTCGACGGGCTACCAGGCCGTCGGCAACGGCACGGCTGTGACGATCGACAACGATTACCACGACGTGCTGCCATCGTTCAACATCGCCGCCAACATCACCAAGAACTTCATCGTGCGCGGCGCCGCCGCCAAGGTGATGTCGCGTCCGCAGCTTGCCAACCTGACGCCGGGCGGCAGCGTGGCCACCACCGGCACCTTGTCGATCACCAGCGGCAACCCGATGCTCAAACCCTTCCGTGCCAAGGCCTTCGACACCAGCTTCGAGTGGTACTTTGAAAAGAACGCGTTTATCGGCGTCGGCCTGTTCCAGAAAAACATTGCGACGTATATCCAGAGCATCCGCAACGATGTGAAATTCAAGGATACCGGCCTGCCGCTGGCGCTGCTGCCCACCAACATGACGGGTGAAGAAATATTCCAGTTCACCGCGCCGATCAATACCGAAGGCGGCAAGCTGCGCGGGCTGGAACTGAACTACCAGCAACCGTTCACCTTCCTGCCGGGCTGGGGCCGCAACTTCGGCAGCTTGCTGAACTACACCTACGTCAAGTCGAAGATGGATTACGTGGTCTCGCCGAACAGCAACCAGACCGTGACCGACGACCTGTTGAACCTGTCGCCGAAGTCGTGGAACGCCACCCTGTACTACGATGACGGCAAGTTGAGCGCGCGCGTATCGACCTCGCAGCGTTCGGGTTTCGTCACGCGCGTGCCGGGCCAGAACAACAACGATGTCGAGGGCAAGAACAAGACCTTCAACGTCGACGTGTCGCTGTCGTACAAGGTCAACGAGAAGCTGGAGCTGACCCTGGAAGGCGTGAACCTGACCAACGAGGAGAACGACCAGTTCGCCAGCCGCGCCCGCAACAGCGTGGTGGTCAACAACGTGACCGGACGCGAAGTGCTGGCCGGGCTGCGCTACAAGTTCTGACCGCACGCCCGCTATGTTGCAAAACCGGGGACAGACCCCAGTTTTGCAACATACGGGCCAGGGCAATTCCCCGGTCCTTCAAGACCATCATGACAGTCGGTTAAGATAGAACCTGCCTGGACTCCCGGCGTCCGGTTCTCTTACTCGAAGGTAGACCCTGATGTTTTCCGACCCGACGCGCCTGCGGCCCCGCATCCAATCAGCTCCGTCCTTTCCGGCAATTCAGATCGACGAGGCCCCCGGGCGTTCCGCCACGAGTGCGCTGCAACGGTTCGATGAACTGTGCGGCAGCGAAATCATCCACGCCAACTTCCAGCAGCGCTCGTTCGCACCGCACACCCATGACACCTGGACCATCGGCTGGGTCGAGCAAGGCGCCAACCGCTTCCGTCGCGGCCGCACAGACTGGGAGGCCGGCGCCGGCACGGTCTGCGTCGTCAACCCCGGCGAAGTCCACACCGGCGGCGGCGATGCGATGACGTACTGGAACCTGATGCCGAGCGACGCGCTGCTGGCGCGGGTATTTCCGGAAACGCCGCCTGAAAATCTATTCCTGCACGATGCCGTGGTCGCCGACGCCCCGGCCGTCGCGGCGATCCGGCGCCTGTTTTCCTCCTTTGCCCATGCCGGCACCGCCCTGGCGCGCGAGCAGGCGGTGGTTGACGGGCTCGTTGGCCTGTTCATGGGCTGCAAAAGGATCGCGGCGGACGATATTCGCAGCGACAAGCTGCCGTCGGCCGTGCGGACCGCACAGGACTATATCGAAGCCCATCTGGACGAGTCCATCTCGCTGGCCACGCTGGCTGCCGTCACGGGACTGAGCCTGTTCCATTTCTGCCGCGTGTTCGAGTCGGCCCATGGCATGCCGCCGGGGGCCTGGGTGCGCAACCGCCGGGTGCACCGGGCCAGGCAGCTCATCGAGGCCGGCACCGCCCTGGCCGATGCAGCCGCGCGCGCGGGCTTCGCCGACCAGCCGCACATGACACGCCAGTTCCGCGCGGTGCTGGGGATCACCCCCGCGCAGTGGCGGGCCCGGAGCTAGCCCGAGCAGCAAGATCGTTCAAGACGCCAAGCTGAGGCTGCCCGACAATGCGGTTCCTTCCGCTACCGGCGACTTCCCACATGCAATCGCGAAAATACACGGCTTACCTCATGATGGCGGCCGCCATGGTCACCGTCGGCAGTACCATCGTCGCCAGCAAGCTGATGGGCGAGATGCCGGTTTTCATCGCCGCCTTCCTGCGGTTTGCCGTCGCCAGCCCGGTCCTGGCAGGCATCGTGTGGTTCACCGGAAAACGCCTGCCGAGGCTGGCGTGGCGCGAGTGGGCCACGCTCTGCGTCCAGGCTGGCCTGGGCAGTGTCGGCTATTCGGTGCTGCTGATCGCGGGACTGTCGCTCACGCGCGCATCCGACGCCAGCGTGATTGCCGGAACGCTGCCGGCGGTGGCGGCGCTCCTCTCGTTTGTCGTCTTGCGCGAACGGCTCGGAGGATGGACGATGCTGGCGATCGTGCTCGCCACGCTGGGCGTGGCCGTGCTTGGCCTGGGCAATCTTGCCGCTGGCGGTGACGACGCGCAGCGCTGGACAGGCAATGCGCTGGTCTTGTGCGCCATTGCCTGCGAGGCGGTCTTCCTGCTGCTCAACAAGACCATCAAAACGCCCATCGATCCGCTGCTGGTCGCGACGCTCATGTGCGTGCTGTCGATGGCGTTCTGTGCGCTGCCGGCGTTAATCCAGTGGATACACGCAGCCGGCCCGGTACTGTCGGCCCGCGCCGTCGGCGCTGCTATCTACTACGCATTGGTGCCGACGGTCCTGGGTTTTCACCTGTGGTACCAGGGGGCGTCGAAAGCCAGCGGCGCCGAGGCGTCGTTGTTCACGGCGCTCTATCCTGTTGCCGGGCTCTTGTTGTCGGCAGGCGTGCTTGGCGAGGCCATTGAAACACGACACTGGATTGGCGCGGCAATCGCGGTGCTCGGCATCGCAGTCGGCGCGCGCGCATCCAGGTCGTGATTGTGCCGTTTCGTTGCTATTGGCGCCGGGTCCAGCGCAACGCAAGGCCGCCGTGCGTGATGCGACCGCGCTCGGCCTTGAAGCGCCAGTGCCGTCCGCCCGGCTGCCCCGGCGCTGCCGCGACGTCTTCCCACACAATCTCCACCCGGCCTTCGAGTTCGAGCATGTCGCCGCTGGCGTCATCGATGAACAGCAGCGCCGCGCGCGGGTCGATCAGCACATTTCCCAAGGTGTTGAAGTAGCGGTTGCCTCCATAATCGGGCACGGTCAAGGTGTCGCCGTCGATGCGCACGAATCCGGCCGGCCCGCCACGGTGCGAGATGTCGACGCCATACCGGCCGCCGCTGGTGGCGATGAAAAACGTCTCGGCGCGCGAGATCATGGCGCACTCGTCCAGCCCGTTGAATTCGCGCACCACCGCCTCCACGGCCGCGACCGCATGCACGTCGCGCACCACGATGTGCTGCGGACAGTTGCCGAAACTCTCGCGCACATCGATCACCAGTTCGCCATCAGCGACACTGCGCACCACGCCATTGGCCCGGTTGCGCCGGCGCGTGCCGAAGTCGAGCCCGAGCAGCCCGACCGCCTGCCCGGCGCGCAGGCCGCCGCTGTCCACGGCAATCCTCAGCGTAGTCGGATCGGGACTGCCGATGAAGCCGGGCGCGCCGCCCAGCACCCGTGCGCGCGGACGGCCATCGGCCTCGACGGTCCCCAGCAGCACGAACGGCAGCGCCGCAAAGAAGTCGCGGTGCTGCTCCAGCATGAACGGGCGGATGCCGTTGCCGAAACTGATCTCGCCGGCGAGCTCCTGCGCCCGCAGTTCGCCTTCGTGGTACAGCGCACTCATGCCGCCGCCGGCAATGGCGAGGCGGGCAGCGCCACAAAACTGGGCAAGGCTTCGATCCGCACCAGCCAGGCCCGCAGCGCCGGATACGGGCTTAGCGCGATGCCGCCTTCCGGCGCGTGCGCCACGTAGCTGTAGCAGGCCAGGTCGGCCACGGTGGCATGCCCGGCCGCCAGGAAGTCGTGCGCTGTCACATGCTGGTCCATGAAGGCCAGCAGGCGCTGCGCCACGGCACCCGCCTGCGCCAGGTCGGCCGGGACCTTCCACAGGGCATTGGCGCGCGCCTTGGCCGGGCCGAAGGCCAGCTCGCCGGCCGCGATCGACAGCCAGCGCTGCACGGCGGCCGCACCGGCCGCATCCTCGGGCAGCCAGTTACTGCCGGGCGCGTAGCGCTTGGCCAGGTAGACCAGGATCGCATTGCTGTCGTTGACGACCAGCTCGCCATCCTGCAGCACCGGGATCTGCCCCAGCGGGTTGAGCGCGCGGAAGGCGGCGCTGGCGCGTACCTCGGGCGGCGCCGGCACGAAGGTAAAGGGCAGCCCCAGCATGCGCAGCAGCAGTTCGACGCGGTGCACGTGGCCCGACACCGGCAGGCCGTGGAGGATCAGGGAAGTGGTTTGCATGGCGTCTCGCTTCAAGGAAGAAAAGGAAAACCATGCTATCGCTTGCACGTCATGATGAGAATAGTGATAAATTGAAAATTATTATTTCAATTTCTGGAAGAATGCATGGACCGGTTCGATGAGTTGCAGATTTTCGTGGCGATCCTCGACGCGGGCAGCCTGAGCGGCGCGGCACGGCGCCTGCGCCGCTCGGCCCCGGCCGTCACGCGCGCCTTGGCCGCGCTGGAGGAACGGGTCGGCACGCGCCTGGTCGAGCGTACCACGCGCCGCCTGGCGGCCACGGAAGCGGGCCTGCGCCTGGCCGAGATGGCGCGCCGCGTGCTGGCCGACTACGACGATGCCGTGCGCGAGGACGATAACGCGCCCCTGCGCGGGCGCCTGCGCATCACCGTGCCCACCGTGTTCGGGCGGCGCCACGTGGCCCCGGCGATGATCGACTTCCTCGACCTGCACCCGGCCCTGCAGGTCGAGCTGGTATTTAACGACCGCAACCTGGACATGATCGAGCACGGACTCGACCTGGCGCTGCGCATCGGCCCCCTGCCCGATACCGGCATGATGGCGCGCCAGGTGGGCCAGGTGCGGCGCGTGCTGGTGGCCAGCCCGGCGTACCTGGCGCGGCGCGGCGGCCCACTCACCCCGAGCGAGCTGGACGCGCACGACATCATCTTCAGCGAGCAGCGCTCGGGGACCGAATGGCGCTTTCTCGACAATGGACGCGAATTCGCGGTGCGCCTGGCCCCGCGCCTGATCGTCAACGAAATCGACACCATGCTGCTGGCGGTGCTGGCCGGACGCGGCATCGGCCGCCCGCTGTCCTACCAAGTGGCCGAGCAATTGGCCGACGGCACCCTGGTGCGCCTGCTGCCCGCTTACGAACTGGCGCCGCTGCCGGTGCAGCTGCTGGTGCCGAGCGCGCGCCACATGGCGCCGCGCTTGCGTGCCTGCATCGATTTCCTGACGCCGCGCCTGACCGCCTTGCCGGAGCTGCAGCCGATCGCGCCCGCCGGACGCGCTTGACGCGGGGGCGGCGCCCACACGGTTGAGATCACCCAAACGCGCATCGTATCGCGCTTGCCAAGCTGGCATCGATCCGCGATGATGGGGCATGAAAACACCTACCTCCTCCCTTTTGCGCCTGTGCATCGCAGCCGCCCTCATAGCCGCCGGGACGGCCTGCAGCGAACCGTCCAACACATCCGCCGCGGTCACGCCCACGCCGGCCGCGTCGACTGCACCGGCCAAGCCTGTGCCGAAGCCCGTTGCCGCAAGCGGACCTGGCAGCTCGCTGGGCGCGCGTATCACCGAAGAAATCGGCGACGCCGCCTGCGACGACGCCGGCCAGTGCCGCACCCTGCCGGTCGGCAGCAAACCCTGCGGCGGGCCGGCCGGCTTCCTGCCCTGGTCGACCAAACGCAGCAATGGCGAGCTGCTGGCGCGCCTGGCGGCCGAACAGGCGGCCGAAGAAAAGAAACAGAACG
>DASVVC010000166.1:0-14463 GCA_036386755.1 Telluria sp. | reverse complement strand
AAACTCTTCAGTTCAATCTCTGTTTAATGTCCTTGCGGACAGATCGCTCACTCAAAATACTGACAGGCCACTTCTTGCGAAGCGCCTATATTTCTTTTTTGTGAACATTTGATAATTTAAGTATTCAACATCGCTTGCGCTCTGTTGGCACCTTCATCAAACGCCCACACTTATCGACTGTTAATTGTTAAAGAACTTGTTCTGTATTTCTATCTTGCCGCATGGTACGAAGCGTTGTGTTCGTTGCAGCAGAGAGGTGAGATTATGCAGCGTTTCGCGTTTCTCGTCAACCTCTTTTTGTTACTTCGTTTCTTTCGAAACGCCCCTGAACTGCCTGCCAACTACTTGATTTCGCTAGCGTTTCAGCGGGGAGACGAACTATAGCAAAGCGGCGGGATTTCCACAAGCCACCTTCGCCAAATTACTTCGGTTTGTAGGTGATCAGCGGCATGGCGACGTCCGCATTATTGACGACATCATTGCTGCCGCCCGACATGTCGATGATTGCCTTGTCGCACCATTTAATCTGGCCCGCCTGGCTTTGCGCCAGGACCTCGGTCATGGCTTCCTGAATCTTGGCCGCCACCTCATTTTGCAATGCAGTGCGCCTGGCGGGCGCCATATCGGCCATGGCACGCCGCTGCTTCTCGATAAAACTGCCGTTACGCAGCGTCCAGCCATTGGCGGCGGTCACGAATTTCTTGCTGTGCGGCGCCGCCTTGGAACACACGGGCTCGAACTTGACGGCCACTTCGGACATCAGCGATACCACCAGGAGCGCATGCTGGAGCTCGGCAGACGGAACGCCGGCGGCCGAGATGCCATTGCCGGGCGCATCGGCGCCGCCCGCTTTTGCGGACGCGATCTTCGGCTGGGCCGGCACGGGACCCTCCACCGCGCGCAGCACGGAACCCTTCATCACGCTGACCTTGAGCTTCTCGCCGTTTTGCGGACGGTCGGAAAACGTGATCTTCCCATCCGGACCGACGGTCTTGTACATTTGCTGCGCGGATGCGGCGCAGCAAATAAGGGCAGCAGCGATGACAAAAATGGGCTGTAGTTTATTCATATGACAAAAAGTGGCGCAATACTCCACGCGGTGGCGGTCGATTCATATACTAACGTAGCATTGGGGCCGAGTGCGTAAACATATTTCCTAAACGCACGTTTCTGAACTAGAACACAACACCATGGCTCTTCAACTCCACTGTGATGCAAGATTTATGCCTAGGAACGTTACAGGGTAGCAACATCACCTTGGGCCGTCCCGATCGCCAGCTCCGCGCGCGGGTAGAATGGCAGCTTTCGCCAACGCTGCCCCGCCATGACCATCCTGCTCTCTACCCTGAACGCCCGCTACGCCCACGCATCGCTGGGGCTGCGCTATCTGCTGGCAAACATGGGACCGCTGCAGGCGCAGACCAGCCTGCACGAGTTCGTGATCGGCGCCAAGACCACCGAAATCGTCGAACGCCTGCTGGCGCAGTCGCCGCGCATCATCGGTTTCGGTATCTATATATGGAACGTCGAGGAAACCACCAAGGTCGTCGCCATGCTCAAGCGTGTCGCGCCGCAGGTGACGATCGTGCTGGGCGGGCCGGAAGTGTCGCACGAGCCGGGCGAGCAAGCCATCGTGCAGATGGCGGACTACCTGGTGACCGGCTGGGGCGACGTCACCTTCCCCAAGCTGTGCGGCGAGATCCTGCACGGCCCCAAGCCGCTGATGAAGATCCACGCCGGGGTGCAGCCGCCGATGGCCGAGATCGCCATGCCCTACTCCTTATATACGGACAACGACATCGCCAACCGCACCTTATATGTGGAAGCCTCGCGCGGCTGTCCCTTCAAGTGCGAGTTCTGCCTGTCGGCGCTCGACAAGACCGCCTGGCCCTTCGGCCTCGACACCTTTCTGGGCGAGCTCGAAACCCTGCATGCCCGCGGCGCGCGCCTGTTCAAGTTCGTCGACCGCACCTTCAACCTCAATATCAAGACCAGCCTGAAGATCATGCAGTTCTTCCTCGACAAACTCGAAGCGAACCCGGACGACCCGGTCTACGCCCACTTCGAGCTGGTGCCCGACCACCTGCCCGATGCGCTCAAGGAGGGCATCCGCAAGTTCCCGCCCGGCGCGCTGCAGTTCGAGATCGGCATCCAGAGCTTCAACCCCGCGGTGCAGGCGCTGGTGAGCCGGCGCCAGGACAACGCCAAGGCCGCCGAGAACATCCGCTGGCTGTGCGAACAATCGCACGCCCACCTGCACGTCGACCTGATCGCCGGCCTGCCGGGCGAGGATATCGACAGCTTCGCGCGCGGCTTCGACCAGCTGGTGGCTCTGAAGCCGCACGAGATCCAGTTCGGCATCCTGAAGCGCCTGCGCGGCACGCCGATCATCCGCCACACCGAAGAACACGGCCTGGTGTTCGATCCCTACCCGCCCTACACCATCCTGGCCACCAAACTGATCGATTTTGCGACCATGCAGCGCCTGGTGCGCTTTGCCCGCTACTGGGACCTGGTGGCCAACTCGGGACGCTTCGCCAACACGCTGGCGCACGTGCTGGGCGAGGCGCCGTTCGCCAACTTCATGGCCTTCTCGGACTGGATCTACGCCAAAACCGATGCCACCCACCGCATCGCGCTCGACCGCCTGGCCAAGCTGGTCACGCAGTGGCTCGAGACGCGCGGCATGGCCCGTACCGACGCCGAAGCGCTGGTCGGCAGCGATTACGCCGGCCGCGTCGACGCGCCGGCCGAGAAAGCCAGGCCGGTGGCGAGCGTGCCGCAACGCCAGGCGCGCCACCTGGCGGCATGAACGGCATGCGCGCCGCCGGCGGCGTAAGCGGCGTGCATACAGGGGCGCCGTCAACGGGCGACGACACGCGCCGCAGCGCCCCCCGCACGAACTCCTGTAGCGGTCGCGGCGATTCTCTTTTACACTGGCGCAATGCAGATTGAAAATGCGCCAACTTTAACCCTAAAACCGCCTGATGCAGGCTCGCCCCAATCGGTCGTCGCCAGCGGGACCTGGCAGGTCCACGCGCTGGCCCAGTGCGGCGCGATCAAGACCATCAACGCCACCCTGGCCTCGCTCAAGGACAAGCCGGCGCTCGTATGGGACCTGACCCAGATCATCCGCCTCGACCACATCGGCGCCCAGATGTTCTGGAACGCCTGGGGCAAAAAGCGCCCCCAGCAGCTCCAGCTGGCCGAAAAACAGGAAGAACTGTTCAACCGCATCGAAGAAGCCGGCAAGCTGCAGCTGCCGCGCACGCGCGAGAGCCGCTTCAACTGGGTGATGACGCTGGGCGCCGGCATGCTCAACTTCTTCGAGCACACGCAAGGCTTCATTCGCCTGATCGGCCAGGTGGTGCAAGATATCGGCCGCTTCATCCGCCATCCGATGACCGGGCCGTGGCGCGAAGTGTCGGCCAATATTTTCCACTCGGGTTTCCAGGCGCTCGGCATCACCGCGCTGGTGGGCTTCCTGATCGGCGTGGTGCTGTCCTACCTGTCGGCCCAGCAGCTGCGCATGTTCGGCGGCGATATGTACCTGGTCAATATCCTCGGCATGAGCGTGATCCGCGAACTGGGGCCGCTGCTGGCGGCGATTCTGGTCGCGGGCCGCTCCGGTTCCTCGATCACCGCGCAGCTCGGGGTGATGCGCGTGACCGAGGAACTCGACGCCATGCTGGTCATGGGCATCTCGCACGGCTACCGCCTGATCATGCCCAAGGTGGTCGCGCTGGCGATCTCGATGCCGCTGCTGGTGGTGTGGACCGACGCCATGGCCCTGATCGGCGGCATGGTCTCGGCCAAGGTCGAACTGAACCTGTCGGCGCGCTACTTCCTGCAAAAGCTGCCGGACGCGGTGCCGCTGTCGAACTACATTATTGGCCTGCTCAAGGGGACCACTTTCGGCATGCTGATCGCGCTGGTATCGTGCCACTTCGGCCTGCGCATCAAGCCCAATACCGAAAGCCTCGGGCGCGGCACCACCACCTCGGTCGTGACCGCGATCACGGTGGTGATCCTGGCCGACGCGGTCTTTGCCATTATTTTCAGCGGGGTCGGTTTCTGATGGAAGAACAAGCAGCGCTCGTCAAACGCCAGCACCTGAACATGCGCCCCGAGGAAGAAGTCGGCCCGCCGGTGGTCCAGATCAGCAAGCTGTGGACCAAGTTCGGGCGCACCGTGGTGCACCAGGACCTCAATCTCGATATTTACGAAGGCGAGATCCTCTCGATCGTGGGCGGCTCGGGCACCGGCAAGACCGTGCTGCTGCGCCAGATGCTGGGCCTCGAAACGCCGTCCAAAGGCTGCGTGCGCGTGTTCGGCGAAGACATCAGCGAAGCCGACGCCGACCAGCTGCAGCGCATGCGCAACCACTGGGGCATGCTGTTCCAGCAGGGCGCGCTGTACTCGGCGCTGACCGTGTTCGACAACATCGCCCAGCCCCTGCGCGAATTGCGCGCCCTGCCCGAAGACGTGATCCACGACGCCGTGCTCCTCAAAATGAACATGGTCGGCCTGGGCATCGAGCACGCCAAGAAGATGCCGTCGGATCTGTCGGGCGGCATGATCAAGCGCGCCTCGCTGGCGCGCGCGCTGGCGCTCGAACCGCAACTGCTGTTCCTCGACGAGCCCACCGCGGGCCTGGACCCCGACCTGTCGGACGCGTTTGTCGCGCTGATTCAATCGCTGCACCGCGAACTGGGCCTGACCGTGGTCATGGTCACGCACGACCTGGACACCCTGTTCGCGCTGTCGACCCGGATCGCGGTGCTGGCCGAAAAACACGTGATCGCGATCGGACCGACGCGCGACGTGCTGAAAGTGGACCATCCCTTCATCAAACAATTCTTCCTGGGTGCGCGCGGCCAGCGCGCCCTCGAAGTGCTCGACGAATACGACGCCGAGCACGCACCGGAGCACTAGCATATGGAAAACAGATCGCACGCCCTGATGACAGGTTTCTTCACGATTGCACTACTGGTGGCCACGGTCCTGGCGGGCATCTGGTTCAACCGCGACCGGGTCGAGCGCGTGCCCTACCAGATCGCCACCATCCAGTCGATCCCGGGCCTGAACCCGCAGGCGGCGGTGCGCTACCGCGGCCTGGAAGTGGGCAAGGTCGACGCCATCAGCTTCGACACCAAGATCCCCGGCCAGATCCTGATCCACCTGGCGGTCGACGCCGAAGCGCCGGTCACCAGCACCACCTTTGCCACCCTCGGCTACCAGGGCGTGACAGGAATCGCCTTTATCCAGCTCGACGACGACAAGACCGGCTCGCCCCTGATGGCCAGCACCGAAGAGAAACTGGCGCGCATTCCGCTGCGTCCGGGCCTGCTCGACCAGCTCGAAAAACGCGGCCTGGTCATCCTCGACAAAGCCGAGGAACTGGCCACGCGCCTGGACGCCATGGCCTCGCCCGAGAACCAGAAGGTCATCCTGGACGCCTTCGCCAATGTGAGCAAGGCGGCGATCGCCTACGGCGAGATCCCGGCCAAGCTGGAACCGACCCTGGCGCGCCTGCCGCAGCTGACCGCCAAGGCCGAGCAAAGCATCGCCGCGTTCGACACCTTCAGCAATGACGCCAGCACCATGACGCGCAGCTACACCAAGCTGGCCGACGACCTGCAGTCGCCCAATGGCGCCATTGCGCGCCTGAACAGCACCGTGGACCGGGTCGGCGGCTCGCTCGAGGCGGTCACCACCGACCTTGAAATGCAAACCCTGCCGCACTTCGTGGCCATGACCGACGAAGCGCGCACCTCCCTGCGGGCCGTGCGCCGCACCATGAATTCGCTCAACGACCGTCCGCAAAGCCTGCTGTTCGGCGCCGCGCCCCCGACCCCGGGGCCGGGTGAACCAGGTTTTACCGCACCGACCAAATGAGGACCACCGTGCATCACATCCCGACCTACATCCCGACCCACACCCTGCCCCGCTCCACCACCGTGCGCCGCCTGCTGCTGGCGGCAAGCACCGGCGCCGCCCTGCTGCTGGCCGGCTGCGCCAGCGAAAAACCGGCCCTGAACACCACCTTCGACTTCGGCCCGGCCGCCAGCGGCGCTCTAGCGGTGCGTGCGCCGATGGCCGCCGTCGTGGTGGGCGAGGTCACAGGTTCGGCGGCCCTCGACAGCGAGCGCATGTACTACCGCCTGAACTACAGCGACCCGCTGCAGGCGCGCGCCTACGCCAACAGCCGCTGGAGCGCCACGCCGCTGCAGATGGTGACCCAGCGCTTAAAATCGCGCATCGCGCAGTCGGGCGCCAAGGTATTGAGCGTGAGCGACGCCTCCGACGGCGTGCCGATCCTGCGCCTGGAAATCGACGACTTCAGCCACCACTTCGAGAGCCCGGCCAAAAGCCACGGCCAGCTGGTGCTGCGCGCCTCGCTGTTCCAAGGCCATAAACTGATCGACCAGAAAACCTTCGATCGCAAGACCGAGGCCACCAGCACGGATGCCGGCGGCGGCGCGCGCGCGCTGGCCGGCGCCACCGACACGGTCGCCTCCGACGTCATCGCCTGGCTCGCCACGCTGCCGCTCAAAAAAGAATGAACGCGCCGGACGCGCCAGGGCCTGCTCCCGCACCACCGCCCGCACCACCCCCCGTAACGGCCGCCGTGCGCGGCTCGCCCGTCTCGCGCGCCTCGCTGCTGGCCTACCTGCTGCTGATCGTGTACGCCAGCTGGTTTCCGTTTTCGGGCTGGCGCGGCAGCGGCCTGTCGCCGTTCATTTTCCTGACCCTGTCCATGCCCCAGTACTGGACCGGCTTCGACGTGATGGTCAACATCATCGGCTACATCCCGCTCGGCACCCTGCTGGTGCTGGCCATGTACCCGCGCGTGCGCGGCATCTGGGCCATCCTGCTGGCCGCCGTGCTCGGGGTGCTGGTGTCGGGCACCATGGAAGCGGTGCAGACCTACCTGCCCAGCCGCGTGCCGTCGAGCCTGGACTTCATCACCAATTCGGCGGGCGCGCTGGCCGGAGCCATCATCGGCGCCCTGGGCGCGCGTTCTTTTCTGGACCAGAGCCGCCTGTACAAGCTGCGCCAGCGCTGGTTCGCGGCGCACGCCAGCCAGGGCCTGGTGCTGCTGGCCCTGTGGCCGCTGGCGCAAATCTACCCGCTCGGCTATATGTTCGGCCACGGCCAGCTGCTGCCGATCTTTTCGGAATGGCTGTCGGCCTGGCTCGACACCGACATCGACCTGGTGACCATGCTGCGCCCCGGCGCCGCCATGAGCGTGGAACAATACTGGCTGTCCGAAACCATCATCACCGCCTGCGGCATGACCGGCGCCGTCCTGACCATGCTGTGCCTGCTGCGACGCGGCGCCCCGCGCCTGTTCCTGGTCGGCGCCATGCTCGGCGCGGCGCTGCTGACCAAGACCCTGGCCAGCTCGCTGCTGTTCAAGCCCGACAATGCGCTGGCCTGGATCACCCCCGGCGCCCAGGGCGGCTTTTTGATCGGCCTGATCATGCTGGCCGGCCTGGCGTTTGCGCCCGAAAAGGCGCAGCGGCGGCTGGCGGTCGTGACCCTCGTGCTCAGCCTGCTGGTGGTGAACACGATCCCGGTCAACCCCTACTTTAGTGCCACATTGCAAGGCTGGGTCCAAGGCAAGTTTTTGAACTTCAACGGTGCGGCGCAATTCCTCTCCTTGCTGTGGCCGTTTTTTGCGATCTGGTTCCTGCTGCTGCCCTCGCATAAACTCAATCGGCGCGAAGAACGCGTATCATTGCGCCAGCCATAACAGAAACGGGAACCACCATGAGCGATACCCCCTACTTCGAGCAGCACGTCTTCATCTGCATGAACGTGCGCGAGGATGGACGCCAGTGCTGCGGCAAGCTCGGCGCCGAAATTGCGCAGAAGCACGCCAAGCGCCGCATGAAGGAACTGGGCCTGAACGGGCACGGCAAAGTGCGCATCAACCAGGCCGGCTGCCTCGACCGTTGCGACGAAGGACCGGTGCTGGTGGTCTATCCGCAAGGCACCTGGTACACCTATGTCGACACCAGCGACATCGATGAAATCATCGACTCCCACCTGGTGGGCGGCAAGGTCGTCGACCGCCTCAAAATCTGATTAGTTAGTTCCATGAACACTGCCACGCATAATCTCCTGAACAAGAACGCCGAAAAATTCACCCTGGCCGGCGGCGCCGGACCGATGGAATGCCTGCTCGACCTGCCCCTAGGCGCGCCGCGCGGCATCGCCCTGGTGGCGCATCCGCATCCGCTGTACGGCGGCACCATGGACAACAAGGTCGCGCAGACCCTGGCGCGCACCTTCGTCGCGCTCGGCTACGTGGTGGCGCGCTTTAACTTTCGCGGCGTGGGCGCCTCGGCCGGCGTGCACGACGACGGCGTCGGCGAGACCGACGACATGGCCCTCATGCTGGCGCACATGCAAGCGCAGTACCCGGGCTTGCCGGTGGCGCTGTCGGGCTTTTCGTTCGGCACCTTTGTCCAAGCCCAGCTGCAGCAACGCTTGATCGCCGAAAGGCGCCCAGCCGAGCGCCTGGTGCTGGTCGGCACCGCCGCCGGCAAATGGCCGATGCCGGACGTGCCGGCCGACACCATCCTGATCCACGGCGAAGTCGACGACACCATTACATTGACGCAGGTGCTGGACTGGGCGCGGCCGCAAGACATTCCGGTCATCGTCATTCCCGGCGCCGATCATTTCTTCCACCGCAAGCTGGCCCACATCAAGACACTGGTGGTCCAACTGTGGCGGCGTGAGGGTGCAACTCCACTATAGCCACTATAATTGGGCGCCCTTTTTTTGCACCACTTTTTTGAGTACTGATTCCCATGAGAAAACTTATTGCCGCACTGGCTGCCAGTGTTTTGGCGCTATCGAGCGCCGTTGCGCAAACCATGCCCCCGCCGACCGTTGCCGCGCGCTCCTGGCTGCTGCTCGACGCCACCAGCGGGCAGGTAATCGCCTCGCAAGACCCCAACGCCCGCATCGAACCGGCGTCGCTGACCAAGATCATGACGGCTTACCTGACCTTTGCCGCGCTCAAGGAAAAGAAGCTGACCCTGAACCAGTTGATCAACGTCTCGGTCAAGGCCTGGAAGGTCGACGCCAGCAGTTCCAAGATGTTCATCGATCCGGCGGTGCCGGTCTCGGTCGACGACCTGCTGCACGGCTTGATGGTGCAGTCCGGTAACGACGCCGCCGTGGCCCTGGCCGAAGCGGTGGCCGGCGACGAAAGCGCGTTCGTGTTCCTGATGAACCGCGAAGCCCAGCGCATGGGCCTGAAAAACACGCGCTTCGCCAATCCGCACGGCTTGCCGCACCCGGACAACTTCTCGACCGCGCACGACCTGTCGGTGCTGGCCGCGCGCGTGATCGCCGACTATCCCGAGTTCTACAAGATCGACTCGGTCAAAAGCTTCACCTACAACAAGATCACCCAGCCGAACCGCAACCGCCTGCTGTGGCTCGACCCGACGGTGGACGGCATGAAGACCGGCCACACCGAAGCGGCGGGTTTCTGCATGATCGCCTCGGCGCGCCGTCCCAACGGCAGCGGCCAGCGCCGCCTGATTTCGGTCGTGCTCGGCACCAATTCCGACCAGGCCCGTACCCAGGAAAGCCAGAAGCTGCTCAACTGGGGCTTCCAGAACTTCGACACGGTCAAGCTGTATGCCAAGGGCCAGGCGATCCAGACCCCGGAAGTGTGGAAAGGCGCGGCCAACACGGTCAAGATCGGTTTTAACAGCGACGTGCTGGTGACGGTGCCGAAAGGCGTGGCGGGCAAGATGAAGCCGGTACTGGAGCGCAACGACCCACTGGTGGCCCCGCTGCCGCTCAACAGCAAGGTCGGCACCCTGAAGATGATGGTCGATGGCAAGCCGGTACTGGAACTGCCGGTGGTGGCGCTGGAAGAAGTGCCGCAAGCGTCGATCTTCGGCCGCGCCTGGGACTCGATGCGCCTCTGGCTCAAATAATCCGCAAAAGTTGCAAAACCGGCAAAAGTTGCAAAACCGGGGACAGACCCCAGTTTTGCAAGACAATGACATAGACAAGAAGGAACCCGATGACCACAGCCCTGCCCGCCGACCTGTTTTGCCCGCGCGTCCATACCCGCCCCCACGGCCCCGCGCTCTCGCGCATCGTGGCCGGAATGTGGCGCATGGGAGAGTGGGCCATGTCGGCCGAGCAGCGCGTCGCCTTCATCGAGCAGTGCATCGCGCTCGGCGTGACCAGCTTCGACCATGCCGATATCTACGGCAACTACGGCGTCGAGGGCTTATTCGGCGAGGCCCTGCGCCTGCAGCCTTCCCTGCGCGACCGTATCGAGCTGATCAGCAAGTGCGGGATCAAGCTGCTCTCGCCGCTGCGCCCCCAACATACAGTCCAGCACTACGACACCAGCGCCGCCCACATCGTCGCTTCGGTCGAGCAATCGCTGCGCCAGCTGCACACCGACCGCCTCGACCTGCTGCTGATCCACCGTCCCGATCCGCTGATGGAGTTCGACGAGATCGCCGCCGCCTTCAACAGCCTGCGCCAGGCCGGTAAGGTCTTGCACTTCGGCGTGTCGAATTTTTCGCGCCACCAGTTCGAGTCGCTCAACCGGCGCATCGAGCTGGCCACCAACCAGGTCGAGTTCTCGCCCCTGCATACCACGCCGATGTTCGACGAAACCTTCGACGGCCTGCAAGACCTGGGCGTGGCGCCGATGATCTGGTCGCCGCTGGCGGGCGGGCGCCTGTTCGCCAGCAGCGACGACCATGCCGACCGCCTGCGCCTGGTGATCAAGGGCATCGCCGACGAGCTGAACCAGCCGTTCGCCAGCGTCGTGTTCGCGTGGATCATGCAGTTGCCATGCCGCCCGCTGCCGCTGACCGGCACCGGCCGCATCGAAGCCATCGCGGTGGCCGTGGCCGGCACCCGCTTCACGCTCAGCCGCAGTGACTGGTTCGCCATCCTGCGCGCCGCGCGCGGCCACGAAGTGGCCTAAGCGACCGCCCGGGAGCAACGCATGCCCGAGATCGTCGAAAGCAGCGCCCTGACGGCCTTGCAAAAAAAGGACTTGCTGCACCGCCTGGCGCGCATCGAAGGCCAGTTGCGCGGGGTGCAGAAGCTGGTCGCGCTGGCGGCCACGCCGGCCGACTGCGATGCCGTGGCCCAGCAGATGGCGGCGGCGCGCAAGGCGCTCGACCGCTCCTTCGTCCAGTTGCTCACCAATACCATGCACACCCAGGGCGCCAACGCGGCCACCCTGGCCGAGGCGCAAGCGGCGGCCGCCAGGCTGGCGGCCATGCTCGACAAATTCGCCTGATCAGTCCTCGTACACGGCCGGAGCCGGCACGCCGCGCCAGCCGAGTTGCCATGCGATATTGAGCAGCAGGGTAAAGCTGATGTACAGCACGAAAAACAGCACGAAGAAGCGCGTTTGCAGCCAGGCAAGCAAGGCCAGCCCGACGCCGATGACGACGAACAGCCCCATGCTTTTCGGCTGCTTGGAGCTCGGAAAACGCACCGTCGAGACCATCAAGGTGCCCACGCCCACCATCAGGGCCATCACCAGGTAAGCCTGCACGGTGGTGGTCAGCGGCGCCGGCCAGGCCACCACGACGGCGGCCACGCAGGCCGCGCCGGCCGTGATCGGCATGCCGACGAAGTAGCGCGGATCGGTGCGCCCCACATTCACGTTGAAGCGCGCCAGGCGCAGCGCGCCGCAGGCGACGAACACGAAGCAGGCCAGGCCGCCGGCGCGCAGCAGGGTCGGGTGGTCGACGCCGAGTTGCACGAAACCGTAGCAGTACAGCAGCATGGCCGGGGCGCAGCCGAAGTTCATGACGTCGGCGATCGAGTCGAGCTGCATGCCGAAGTCGGACGAGGTATTGGTGGCGCGCGCGACAAACCCGTCGAGCGCGTCGAACACGCCGGCCAGCACCAGCAGGATGGCCGACATGCGGTAGTCGGCAGCCAGGCCGACGTGGGCATTGTCGACCGACATGACGATACTGCCGAAGCCGCAGGCGATCGATAGCAGCGTGACAAAGCTCGGCAGGGCAAACTTGGCGCGCGCGAGGCGCTGCTGGCGGGTGGGTTTCAAGTGGTTTCGCAATCGCATCAGGAATAGTGTTGGTATTTTACAGCGTCATCCTGTCTGCGCCAGATCAATCCCGGGCAAACAAATCTCACCGATTTTCAAATTCCCCTAGAATCAATTTTTAGCGGATTTTTCTGCACGGAGAACTCAGGATGAAGGGATTTCAACGCTCGAGCATGGCTGCGGCGCTGTCATGCGCGCTGTTGCTGTCCGCATGCGGCGGCGATGGCGACAGCAAGAGCAACAACAGCACCCCGCCCCAGAGCAACGCCTCGGCCGCGCTGGCCCAGGTAGCGGGCGCGCCGCTGGCGACCAATAATACCGCCATCGACGGCCTGAACTGGATCAATTTCCGCCGCACCCAGATCGGCATGCCGGCGCTGGTGCACAACACCAGTATCGACCGCGCCGCCCAAGGGCACTCCGACTACCAGAAGACCAATAACAAGGTGACGCACGACCAGGCCAACGGGGCCGCCGGCTTCACCGGTACGCAGCTGATCGACCGCCTGACCGGCGCCGGCTACCTGTTCGCGCCGACCGAGCGCGCGTATGGCGAGGTGATCTCGGCCACCTCGAACGCATCCGGCTTTTACCTGGCGGAAGAATTGATCACGGCGATCTATCACCGCTTCGTGATGTTCGAACCCAAATTCAAGGAAATCGGCACCGGCGCGGCGGCCAACGCCAGCGGCTACGTCTATTTCACCAGCAACTTTACCGCCAACAATGGCTACGGCCCGGGCATGGGCCGCGGCAATATCGCCACCTGGCCCAGCGATGGCCAGACCGGCGTCACGCCTAACTTTTTCAGCAATTATGAAGAACCGGACCCGGTCGAGAACCTGAACGAAGTGGGCTACCCGATCAGCGTGCACGCCGACCTCGACGCCACCCTGACGGTGCAAAGTTTCACGGTGCGCCCGCGCGGCGGCACAGTGCTCAACGTCAAGCTGCTCAAGCTCGGGGTGGACAGCCACACGCCCAAGTCGGCCGCGGCGATCATTCCGCTTACCGTACTGGCGGCGCGCACGGTGTACGACGTGAATTTTACCGGCACCATCGATAACGTGCCGGTCACGAAAAGCTGGTCTTTTACCAGCAAATAGGATGCGATCGCGGCGGTTCGGGCACTAAATTCTGCTATCGTGTGGTTTCTTAGATAATGAACAGAAGTCCTGGCCATGCCGCTCAAAGAGAAGTCACCCGCCGTCGAACTGCGCGCCGATGCCGTCACGCGCGATGTGATCGACATGGCCGACGGCATCGACCGCATCATGGGCAACCGTGACCTGTACGCGCGCATGCTCAAGCGCTTTCGCAGCGATTATGCGCACGGGGCGGTGCCGATCGGCGTGGCGCTGGCCGATGGCGATGTGATCCTGGCGCACCGCATGGCCCACACCCTGAAAGGCGCCGCCGGCCTGATCGGCGCCCACCGCCTGCACCAGCATGCCTGCACCCTGGAGCTGGCGATCCGTACCGACCCGCCGGCGCAGCAGGCGGCGCTGGCGGCGCTCGTGCTTCCCTTCGACCAGGTCCTGCGCCTGCTCGACCAGGTGCTGGCGGGCAGCGCGCCGGATGGCTTTGTGCTGGACATGCCGCAGCGCACCCTGATGCAGGACCCGGTGCTGCTGGCGCGGCTGGTGCAATTGCTGATCGACGCCGACGGCGCGGCGGTCGACCTGCTGGAAGAGTCGGGAGCGAGCCTGCGCGTGATCCTCGGCGAGGCCCGGCTGGCACAGGTCACGAAGGCGGTCAATGATTTCGATTTCGATGGCGCCCTGCGCGCGCTGAGGAAAACGGCGAGCTAATTCAGGCAGGACGCCTCAGCGCGTGTATTCGGCTTCCTCGTCGAACGCATCGGCGCACGCCTTGCCGCAAAAGCGCTTGACGCTGTCGAGCGGCTTTTCGCAGTACCAGCACGAGCCCTTCGGCGGCAGGGTCTGGCGCGGCCGCACCGGGGCCGCTTGCGCATCGGGCGCATGCTCGCCCCCCGCGTCCTTTTCCGGAAAATCATCCTCTATCGTTCCCACAAGTCACCCCCAAAATGACAGCACAGCGAATTCTCAAAGCAAGATTACTTTAGCGGAATACTTCGGACATGAGAATTCGCAAGTCCTGCGGCATTCGGTGAAACGGTCACGATCAATTCCAAGTTTGCACGCAATATGCGGCTGCCGCAATCAAGGGAAAACACGCTTTCGTTGCGACGCAACAACCACGGAGATACCCGACAGTGCGTAAAAACGAGGCACCGACGGGGAGACCGGCCATGACCGCGGGGAGCGATGGGACACGGGCCAAGGGCGCCGGATTTATTTAAGCGGCTCGACCGTGACGATGAGGGAAGATGCCGTGGTTTGTATGCGCGTCGG
>DASVVC010000165.1:0-27820 GCA_036386755.1 Telluria sp. | reverse complement strand
CATGCAGTCCTGGTCAAGTGCAGCAAGCACTTGGCCGATATCGTGTCACGGTCGTCGCAGCGCGATCCCGAGGCCCTGACCATCGGACCTGTCCATCACCGCGAACTTCACGCCACCGTTGTGCATGCCGTGATGAACTTGCGCGGCTGCGTGCCCAACGCCAGCCATTACCGTACGCTGATCACGCGTTCGTACGCGGAAGGGGTGGATAAAACGACGTGCTTTCCCACCAAGGAGTCGGTCCGCGCGATATGCATCATGCTCGACAGTGCCGCAGCCGGCATGGAGCGCGAGGAAGCGACGTGGGCAGTTCCGCAACGGTCCCGAGCGTAGGTGCACGACGGCGGTGTCGGGCTGGTCGATCCGCCGGCATCGGTGCGCCGCTGGGACGGCCCACGTGCTTTTCCAGCGTGAAGCTGTCGAATTCGTCGGGCCTGGCGTCGACCGCCGTCCATCCTTGGGCGGCGGTCGTTTTCTTGCGCATTGTCGAGCGATCTCTTCCCCAAAACCGTTGATTTAACGGCATACTTAACTCGTCAGCATCGTTTTGCGCGTCTAGTGTCACCACTGCGAGCGCGAGTGCGCTGGCCGCATCTTCGTATCACGTTTCCCCACCTTACCCGGACTGGAGTGACTCATGAACGCGAACACCGCAGGCGCGCCCGCGCTCAAGCAAGCATTAAGCACCTTTCAATTGTGGGGCATCGCCGTCGGGCTGGTGATCTCCGGCGAGTATTTCGGCTGGAGCTACGGCTGGGCCTCGGCCGGCACGCTCGGCTTTGCCGTGACGGCCATCTTCATCGCCGCGATGTACACCACCTTCATCTTCAGCTTTACCGAGCTGACCACGTCGATTCCCCATGCCGGCGGACCGTTTGCCTACAGCAAGCGCGCCTTTGGGCCGCTGGGCGGCTATATTGCCGGCGCCGCCACCCTGATCGAATTCGTGTTCGCCCCGCCCGCCATCGCCCTGGCCATCGGCGCCTATCTGAATGTGCAGTTTCCGGCGCTCGACCCCAAGCTGGTCGCGGTCGGCGCGTACGTGATCTTCATGACGATGAACATCATCGGGGTGCAGGTGGCGGCGACCCTGGAACTGATGCTGGCGCTGCTGGCCATTTTCGAATTGCTGGTGTTTATGGGCGTGGTCGCGCCGGGCTTTTCGCTCGCCAACTTCACCAAGGGTGGTTGGGCCGGGCAGGATAGCTTCAGCATGGCCGCCGTTCCCGGCATGTTCGCCGCCATTCCGTTCGCGATCTGGTTCTTCCTCGCGATCGAGGGCGTGGCGATGGCGGCCGAAGAGGCCAAGGACCCGCGCCGCTCGATTCCCGTCGCGTATGTGAGCGGCATCATGACGTTGGTGGCGCTGGCCCTGGGCGTGATGCTGTTCGCGGGCGGGGCGGGCGACTGGACCAAGCTGTCGAACATCAACGATCCGCTGCCGCAGGCCATGAAGATGATCGTCGGCAGCAGCAGCGGCTGGCTGCACATGCTGGTGTGGCTGGGCCTGTTCGGGCTGATCGCCTCGTTTCACGGCATTATCTTCGGCTATTCGCGCCAGATCTTCGCGCTCGCCCGCGAAGGCTATCTGCCGCATTATTTCGCCAAGATCCATCCGCGTTTCAAGACGCCGCACCGGGCCGTGCTGGCCGGCGGCGTGGTCGGGATCGCAGCGATCTATAGCGACGAGCTGATCAAGATCGGCGGCCAGACCCTGACGGCCAATATCGTCACCATGTCGGTGTTCGGGGCGATCACGATGTATATCGTCAGCATGCTGGCGCTGTTCAAGCTGCGCCGCAGCGAGCCGGATATGGTACGGCCGTTCAGCGCGCCGCTGTATCCGTTCTTCCCGCTGTTCGCCCTGCTCGGGGCGGTGGTGTGCCTGGGGACGATGGTGTACTACAACTTCGTCATGTCGCTGGTGTTTGCCGGCTTGCTGCTGGCTGGCTACGCGATGTTCCTGATGACGGCGGGACGCCGCGCAGCGCTGGCGGCGCCGCTGGTCGAGAATGCCTGATCGAACCGCTTACTGTGGGCTGGCACCACCAGGCTGACGACGCCTGGTGGAGCAACCGGTCAGGAAGCGGTATTGCCTGACTTCCGTGGGAACTGGGAAAAGTGGGCAATTGCCGGATCGAGGCAAGCCCACGGCTGGGCGCTGGCAGTATGGATGTCGACCAGCATGTCGGTGCGGCTGCGGGGCTTGGCTAGACGGGGCGGCTGAACGCCCCGCGCTTTACTTGCCCGCTTTTAGGGCGTTGAGCCGGTTCAGGTTGTCCTGGGCGTTTTTCGCTTCCGGATCGAGTTCGAGCGCGCGCCGGTAGCTGGCGATGGCGTCATCGAGGCGTGCATTCTTTTCATACGCTTCACCCAGGCTGTCGTGCACATTGCTGCTGGCAGGGTACTGCAAGGCGTTGAACTTGAACACCGCGAGACTGTCCTTCAGCTTGCCCTGCATGAGCATCTCGTAGGCCCACTGGTTGACCAATACTTCGCCGAGCTGGAACTGCGGATCGTTGGCGCGCAGCTCCCCATGGATGGCGCCGATCTGCTCGTAGCCGCGTTTTTCAAGCGCATCAATCAGCGCCGGCGGTACGGTGTAGATGGTCATCGGGAAGGCGCGGTTCAGGGCGCGGCGGGCAATATCGTCCGAGCCGCTGTGCGAATTGGACATGAGCACCACGCCGCGCTGGGTGTCGGGATCGAAGCCGATATACGTGCGGTAGCCGGCGGTACCGCCGTTATGCCAGACGATGTGCGAGCCGAACTTGTCGAGAATGTGCCAGCCCAGGCCGATGTATTCGCCCGGCGGCTTGCCGAGCAGGTGCTGCGGCTTGTGCGTGGCCTGCATCGCCGGATATAGCGGCGAAGGGATCAGGCCCGCATTGGCGCCGACAAATTTGAGCAGGTCGGACGTCGTCGAGCGCAGCGCGCCCATGCCGGCCAGCGCCGGCATATCCCAGTTCTGGGACGCCTTGCCTGGCATGCCATAGCCGGTCGCGAGGCGCTGTTGCATGTCGGGGTTCAAGGCGATGGCGGTGCTGTCCATGCCCAGCGGCTTGCTGATGCGCTGGCGTACCAGGGTCTCGACATCGCTCCCGGCGCGCAGGGCCAGGATATGCCCGAGCAGGCCGACGCCGAAGTTGGAATAGCCATACACCTCTCCACTGGCGCGCTTGGGTTCGAAACTGCCCAACGCCGCATACAGTTGCGGCACCGTGTAATCGGCAAACGGATTGCCCGGATTGGCCGGGGCCAGGTTGGACGGCATGCTGGGCAAGCCCGACAGTTGCGCCGACAACTCGCGCAAGGTGATCGGCTTGCCCTTGAACTGCGGCGTCCTCACGCCGGCGGGCAGATGGGCGCCGATCGGATCGTCCAGCTTGAGCTCGCCGCGCAGCACCATGTCGCTCAACAAGGTCGCGGTAAAGACCTTGGTGATCGAGCCGATTTCATAGACCGACCCGGCGCCGGCCGGCGCGCCGCCGATGCTCACGGTGCCGTACGAAATCACCCGGCTGCCGCGCGGATCGATCAGGCCAACCACCATGCCGCTGCCTTTTTTATCGATATCGACGCGCGCTTTCATCATGGCGAGAATCTCGGCGTCGGTGGCCGGCACGGGCGCTGCCGATTGGGCGCTGGCGGCCGCCACAGCCAGGATGCAGGAAGCGGCAAGCGCGGGCAGGGTTGGCAGGCGTGATGTTGTCATTGGCGTCGAATAAAGTGAGGGATGGGGCCGCTGGTGCGCGGCTGGCAGTCTATCAGCAAGGATCGCCGGTCGAATAGTCTGGTAGGCAATATTTCCTGATGAGTGCTGTCCGGCCGGCAGCTGATGACCCGGGCGGCCGGGCTTTCAAGGCCGGCCTGTTGCAGACGGGCGCGGCACAACGGAGCTCGTCCAACGCCCGTCAGTGCGCGGCGAAGGAAACGTGCTCAGGACATCATGGCGACATATTGCTCGACCCGGGCCAGCAAGTCATCGTAGGTAAATAGTTGAATTCGCCGGTTTGAGTTGAGACTGGTTAAACGCCGCTTTTCGTCTTCCGTCAAGAAGGTGGAGCGCCCCATGATCACCACGCCGGTTGGCGCGATAGTCGGGTCGAGCGGTGCGGGCACGTCGGATGGATGCTCCCGCCAAAAACGCATCCAGTCCTCTACTTGTTGAAATGCACGGGTTACGTGGGCATACTGCGATCCGTTTTTAGTAAAGATCGGCAGGTTCGCGCGCTTGAGTTCAATTAGTACGGTTCCCCGGTTCTCCTTATCCGATTGAAGTGCCAGGTCGGCACGATGGCGGCGCGCGAATCTTACTTCCGTATGCACGCGAATATGGTTCGACTCGAACATTTTGGCGCCGCTGAGGATCAGCTTGTGCAACGCCTTTTCCAGCGTGAGCGGATTGTCGAGAAGGCGGTGAAACTGGAATATCAGGTCATAAAAACGGTCAAGTCTGGTGGGGCCGAGTTCCCGATGCAAGCGGGCGTCGAGAATGCGGAGCCGCGTTTTTTTATCGTCCGGTGCACGCGGCTGAAACTGATAGCCAATATTGGGCAACAGTTCTTTTCCACCTTTCAGGCCGCTGCCGTAAACGTATTCCGGATAGCAGCCCATGACGACCGCCGGTATTTGCGGCATGCCCAATGCGCGATAAGCAAGATACATGGCATAGTCGTCGCTCATTTTGAACGATGACTCTTTCCAATACAACAGTATTTCGTATCTGTTCCCCGCCTTCAATTCCCGCATGACCGGTTTTATCAAGCCGGAGGGATAGAGAAGTGCGTGGTCGAAATCGGCGGGTTCGATATCCGCCGAAGGGATGGTCAGCTTTGTGCACTGCACCGCACCGTTTTCTACCCCGGCAATCAATCCATCGCAAATGGGGTCGCTTGGCGGCGGAAAAAGTGACCTGCGCGGCATGTCCGCCCTGCGCGCTTCGGCAAGCGTTTGTGACATGGTCGTTTTTTCTTGATCAAGACAGTGAAGGGCTAACAAGCCTATTTTTATCTGCGGATGGATGTCGTCGAAATCGGTTTGAACTTCCTCAAGGGAGAGATGATGATAGCCAGACTTTGTCAGTACGGAAAGGAAGGGCTCGGGTTCGGCCTGGGAAGCCCTGACCTTCATCCTGCCGCCATTGGGAAAATTCGCCTCGTCGTACAGCGTGATCACGTAGACTTTGCCCGAACCGGCGAGCGTATGCTGATAGATGAAGATGCCCTGGCATGCTTCAAACGGCGGTGGCAGTCCTTGAATTTCGAGAAATCTGGCACTGCTCCACGGTTCTTTTTCAAGCCGGTCCAGCAGGCCTGTCATATCGAAGCCAAACTGCAGTTCATTAAATTGGCGAACTGACGTTATCTGACACCCGATGAGTCTGCGCAAGTGATCGCCGTAGCCTGGGTTTTGTCGATGGACTTCGAGAAGGCGGTGGCGAATTTCTGCGTTGCCCGGCAGCGATTCGTTACGATGAAACTCGCGGAACCATTTGTATTGAATCCTGCCCAGCAGGCAAGACATCTGTTGCGATAGCTCGGCATCCATGGTGAAGATTTCCTCGTCGCGGCTGCTTCCCGATGGGCGCATGCAGATGATAGACAGCGTTATTGAAGTCCGGTTCCCTGCGAGCGCGAGTCGCTGTCGCTATCCATGGCGCAGCGCGACGGTGAGCCCGGTCGGGACATGCTTGCCCGATTGTCGGCGTTCTCTCCGTTATACAACGGATTTTCTTCTCGTCATGCGACACGTTTGACATCTCCGCACGCTCGCGCCTATTCTTGATGCATGGGCTCGCACATGCGCGCGCGTCTGCGTGTTTTTCAGCTCCAACATGACCGGGCGCCGCTGCCTGCCCCAACCTAGCCGGCAGAGTTTGCCGCACGTTCGACCTGACCCTCGTCTGACTCTTCGCTCAAGATGTACCTGGTGCGGCTGTCCCTGCGCGTCCAGTAACCTTACGGAAAACTCAAGATGCCTTCAAACGTCAAGCAACGTATCGTTCTCCCTCTCGCCGGCCTGCTCGCATGCGTTTCCCAGGCAGTTGCCCAAGGCGCCGATAGTGCTGCGCCCGCCGCCGCGCCGGCCACCACCATGACCGCCAACGTCACCCTGGCCTCGCAGTACATCTCGCGCGGCTTTCGCCAGACCTGGGGCAAGCCGGCGCTGCAAGGCGGCTTCGACGTCGGGCACCCAAGCGGCTGGTCGGCCGGGGTCTGGATGTCGACCGTGAGCAACCGCTTCATCGAGGATGGCACGCTCGAAATCGACCTGTATGGCGGCTACACCGGCAGCGCCGGGCCGATCGGCTACAGCGCGCTGCTCTACTATTACAAATACCCGGGCGCCGAATACCGCGCGACCGCCACCACCTACGACTACGGCGAGCTGTCGCTGGGCATGACCTACAAATTTTTCTACGCCAAGTACAACAGCACCTACACCAAGGAATTTTTCGGCATCACGAACGCGCGCGGCACCGGCTACCTGGACATCGGCGCCAACGTCGACCTCGGCTCCGGCTATACCCTCAACCTGCACGCGGGCGACGGCCGGGTCGATGGCGCCGGCAACGATATCTGGAACTGGCGCGATGCCAAGGTGGGCGTGAGCAAGGCGTTCGACGGCGGCTGGGCAGTGTCCGGGGCGTACACCAAGGCGCGCGGCGCGACCAATGCCTATGACGCTTATACGCTCGGCATTCCCGATTCGTCCGGCAAGGTCGCGGTGTCGAATCCGGCCGTCGGCACTTTCGTGGTGGCGCTGACCAAGACATTTTGATGTTCGATGACACCGGAGAGGATAAAAAAACCATGCCAGCATTCGGATCGGGGCTGTCCCTCAATAGCAAGATTTGCATCGCCGCCACCACGCTGGTGGCGCTCAGCCTGGCCGTCACGGCGGTCGTGATCGGCGTGAAAAGCAGCGCCAGCGCGGAAGCTGCGGCCATGGAGCTGGCGCGCACGTCCTCGCGCGAGGTGGTCGGCGCCTTGCAAAGCCGGCTGTCGAGCAACCTGGTCAGCGTGATCAGCCTGGGTTCGGCCATGCGCTCGACCAAGGCCATCAACCAGCCCTTGCAGCGCGAGCAGGTCAACGAGCTGGCCCGCGCCACGCTGCTCGGCACCGAGGACCTGATCGGCGCGGCCGTGACGTTCGAACCGAATGCGCTCGACGGCAAGGATGCGGAGTTCGCCGACAAGAAGCCGCACTACGACGCCACCGGCCGCTACATGCCTTACTTCACGCGCAACGCCAAGAATGAGGTCAGTATCGAGCCGATCGTCTTCGGCACGACGGCTGGAGCGAACGACTGGTACGACATCCCCAAGCGCAGCGGCAAGATCTATTTTACCGAGCCGTATGTGTATCCGATCGGCGGCAAGGACGTGCTGATGGCCTCGCTGGTGGCGCCGATCATCGTCGATGGCAAGTTCCAGGGCACGGCCAGCGCCGATTTCATGCTGCCACGCCTGACGACGATCCTGGCCGAGCTGAAGGTGATCGAGGGCGGCAGACTGGCGCTCATTTCAAATGGCGGCCTGTACGCCAGCCACCCAAGCGCGGCGCGCCTGGGCAAGCCGGCCGACGATTTGCCGGCGGCCGCGCTCGACAGCATCCGGCAGGGCAAGGCCTATGAATTCGACGATGGGCGCGGCAATATCCGGCTGCTGCAGCCGCTGTCGATCCATGCCGATATCGCGCCGTGGAGCGTGGAGCTGAGTTTTCCCAAGGCCGTGGCGACCGCATCCGCGCGGGAATTGCTGCTCTACACCCTGATCGTGGCGCTGGTGTGCGCCCTGGCCACCGCCGGCATCCTGGTGATGGTGGTGTCGCGCCTGACCCGCCCGCTGCGCATCCTCGGCGAGACGATGACCAACCTGTCCTCGGGCGAGGCCGACCTGCGCGTGCGGCTGGACGTGCGCGGCAAGGATGAACTCGCAGTCATTGGCGAAGGGTTCAATGCCTTCGTGGCCAGGATTCATACGGTGCTGTTGCAGGTGCACGAGAGCGCCGACAACGTGGCCCAGTCGAGCTCCGAAATTGCGCACGGCAATAACGACCTGTCGGCGCGCACCGAGCAACAGGCCAGTTCGCTGGAAGAAACGGCGGCATCGGTGGAACAGCTGACGGCGACGGTACGCGACAATGCCGAGCACGCAAGGCAGGCCAACCAGTTGGCGGCGTCGGCCTCGGACGTGGCGCGCAAGAGCGGGGCGGCGGTGTCGCAGGTGATCGCGACGATGACTTCGATTAACGAGTCGTCGAACAAGATCGTCGATATCATCAGCGTGATCGATGGCATTGCCTTTCAAACCAATATCCTGGCCCTGAACGCGGCGGTGGAAGCGGCGCGCGCGGGCGAGCAGGGGCGCGGCTTCGCGGTGGTGGCGTCCGAGGTGCGCAACCTGGCCCAGCGCAGTGCGGCGGCGGCCAAGGAAATCAAGGCCCTGATCGCCGATTCGGTGGGCAAGGTGGCGACCGGCAGCCGCCAGGTCGACGAGGCCGGCAGCACGATGGAGCAGGTGGTCGCCAGCGTGGGCCGGGTCAATGCCATCATCGCCGAGATCACGGTCGCCACCGACGAGCAGAGCCAGGGTATTTCGCAAGTCAACCAGGCCATTGCCGAGATGGACGGCGTGACGCAGCAGAATGCAGCTTTGGTCGAACAAGCCGCCGCCGCGGCGGAAAGCCTGCAGTTCCAGGCCGCGCAGCTGGCCAAAGCGGTCAATACGTTCAAGCTGGACGAGCGCACCCACGGCACTGCGCCGCAGGCGCTGGCCCGTTCCACGCCATCGTCGACGATGGCCGGCCGCGCAGCCCGGCCCGCGCTGGCCAGGCCGGTCAAGGCGGCGGGCACGCATGCGGCCGAGGAGTGGGACGAGTTCTGAACGCCCGTGGCGCGAGGTGGGCTCTGCGCGGCTCTGCGGCCACGCGCCGTATGGCCACAAGGCCGCGTTTGCGCGCTGCCCGGTTAAGTCAGCGCGCGAAAAGTCAGCGCGCAAACGCGCGGCTGCGCAGTTCCCGGCGCAGCTCGCGCGCCACTTGCTGGCGCATCTCTTCCCCCACAAAACCGCCGATCTCCACCTTGACGCCACGCGATTCGAGTGCGATCAGGCTGCGCTTGCGGTCGGGCATGGCGATGCGGGTCCAGCACGCTTCAAGCCGGATGCGCTGCACCTTGCCTGCTTCGACCCGTTCCACGATCAGGCCACCCTCGCTGAACGCGACCGACTCGCGGTCGCCGGCATGGCGCGCGTAGTACAGCAACGCCGCCACCAGCACGCCGATTTCGAGCACCACGAACGCAAACACGAACCACGCGCCATGCAGCGCGAAGGCCAGGGCGATCAGGAGCAGAAAACCGCACAGCGAGCCGTACGCCACGCCGACCTGGCGCGGCGACATCGAACAATTTTTCTTCAGCAGCCATTCCTGTTTCATGATGTTGCCGTGCTATTTGATCTGCGGCGGCGTCTCGAAGGTGTGGAAGGGAGCGGGGCTGGGCACCGTCCATTCCAGCCCTTCGGCGCCATCCCAGGGCTTGGCCGCCGCCTTTTCGCCGCCGCGCACGGTCGGCAGCACGATCGCGAACAGCCAATAGGCCTGGGTCAGCCCGAACAGCCATGCGCCGACCGAGGTCAGCATGTGAAAGTCGGCGAACTGCGTCGCATAGTCGGCATACCGGCGCGGCATGCCCGCCAGTCCCAGGAAATGCATGGGGAAGAAGGTGACGTTGACCCACACCAGCGAATTCCAGAAGTGGAACTTGCCGCGCCATTCGTTGTACATGTGGCCGGTCCATTTCGGCACCCAGTAGTAAAAGCCGGCGAACAGGCAGAACAGCGAACCGGCGACCAGCACGTAATGGAAATGGGCCACCACGTAGTAGGTGTCGTGCACCTGGATATCGATCGGCACCACCGCCAGCAGCACGCCGGACAAGCCGCCGATGGTGAACACCCAGATGAAGCCGATCGCGAACAGCATGGGCGTTTCCAGGGTCAGCGAGCCGCGCCACACGGTGGCGATCCAGTTGAACACCTTCACCCCGGTCGGCACCGCCACCAGCAAGGTGGCGTACATGAAAAACAGCTGGGCCGTAATCGGCATGCCGGTGGCGAACATGTGGTGCGCCCAGACGATGAACGAGAGGATCGCAATGGCGGCGGTGGCATACACCATCGAGGCGTAACCGAACAGCGGCTTGCGCGCAAACGCGGGAATGACCTGTGAAATGATGCCGAAGCCGGGCAGGATCATGATGTACACCTCGGGATGGCCGAAGAACCAGAAGATGTGCTGGTAGAGGATGGGATCGCCCCCGCCGGCCGCATTGAAAAAGGTGGTGCCGAAGTGGCGGTCGGTGAGCATCATGGTCACGGCGGCGGCCAGCACCGGCATGACGGCGATCAGCAGGTAGGCGGTGATCAGCCAGGTCCAGCAGAAGATCGGCATCTTCATCAGGACCATGCCCGGCGCGCGCATGTTGAGGATGGTGGTGATGATGTTAATGGCGCCCATGATCGACGAGGCGCCCATCAGGTGGATGGCGAAGATGGTCAGGTCCATGCCCGGGCCCATCTGCAGCGACAGCGGCGGATACATCGTCCAGCCCGACGCGGTGGCGCCGCCGGCGCTGAAAAAGGCGGCCAGCAGCAGCACCCCGGCCGGCGGCAGCAGCCAGAACGAAAAATTGTTCATGCGCGCAAACGCCATGTCGGAGGCGCCGATCTGCAGGGGAATCATCCAGTTGGCGAAGCCTACGAAGGCCGGCATGATGGCGCCGAACACCATCACCAGCCCGTGCACGGTGACGAACTGGTTGTACAGCTCGGGATAGAAGAATTGCAGTCCCGGCTGGAACAGTTCGAGCCGGATCAGCAGGGCCAGCACGCCGCCGGCCATGAACATGATCAGCGAGAACCACAGGTACAGCGTGCCGATATCCTTGTGGTTGGTCGCGTACAGCCAGCGCCGCCAGCCGTGCGGCTGGGTATGCGGTTCGTCATGGGCCTGTTCGCCCTGGCCGGGAAGGGTGGTTGCGCTCATCAAGGTCTCCGTGCATGAATGTCGCGGATGACTATAACGAGGCGCGCACGACACACGATTGCCAGGCATGCGGGCCTTGGCGCGGCTCAAGAAGGCGCGTTTTTAAGGGAACTTTTTGCTGCGCTAGGCGGCGTGATGCATGAACGCTGGCCGGGCCGGTTCAGGCGCCCGGGCCGAGGCGCGCCGTGGCGCCTTCCACGACGGCGGCGGAAAACACGCGCCGCTCGGAGCAGCCGGTGCCGGAGCAGATCAGTCCGGTCAGCATGGCGCTGGCCGCCACCGTCATGGTCTGCACCGGCTGGCGCAGGGTGGTCAGGTTGTAGCTGAGCCAGCCGGCCGGCGCCATGCCGTCGAAACCGGTGACCGAGAGCTGGCCCGGCACGTCGATCCCCATGTCGTGGCGCGCCGTGTCGAGGCAGCCGATGGCCATGATGTCGTTGCCGCACATGACCGCGTCCGGCAAGCCGCCCAGGCCGGCGATGATCTCGCGCAGGCCGCGCCCGCCGCTGGCGTAGTCGTAGTCGCCGCTCACGATCAGCGGCGCGGCCAGTCCCAGTTCGGCCAGGCGCGCGGCCACGCCGCGCTTGCGGTCCTGCGCAATGGCCGAGTCGGGCGGGCCGTCGATCATGGCGAAGCGCTTGTGCCCGGCGGCGGCCAGGCGCGACACCAGCAGGCGCGCCCCTTCCACCTGGTCGCACACGACCGCGTTGACTGCGCCGTCGCGCAGGGTGCGGTTAAACAGCACGAAGGGAATGCGGCGCCGCTCGAATTCCCCCGCCTGTTCGGCGCTCAAGGTGGCGGCCAGCACCGCGCCGTCGACCTGGTGCTGCCAGATATCGGCCAGGGTGGCGCCGATATCGCCTTCGCGCGCCAGCGAAAAGAGCAGCACGCGCATGCCTTGCTGGCCGAATTGCCGGCTCAGTTCGGACAGGATTTGCGGATAGTGCAGGGTGACGATGTCCGACAGCACCACCGCAATCAGGTTCGAGCGGCGCGTGATCAGGCTGCGCGCGGCCGCGTTCGGTGTGTAGTCGAGTTCGGTGGCAGCGTGCATCACGCGCGCAAAGGTCGCCTTCGACACGCTGGCGCCCGGCTTGAAGCAGCGCGACACGGCCGACTGCGACACCCCGGCCGCGCTGGCCACATCGTAGGACGTGACGCGGCGCGCTTCGCTGTGGAGCAGCTCCTTGACGTCGGCAATGCTGGTACTGTGCGGTGGTGTGTGGGTCATTGTTCTTCTGGATAACAATCCTTACCGGATCGCCCAGTGTAGCCCACTAACTTGCCATGTGGCAATAACTTACTTCCGAGAAATATAACTGCAAGGGAATCCGCGCTTTTCAGTTGCGCCGCGACGACATTGCGAGGCCGATGCCCGCTTGCGGAACAGTCTGGTATAATACCGCCCCTTAATCTAAAGGGTACCATGGCGAATGCTTGCGGCGTCGATTTCGGAACGTCAAACTCAACAGTAGGCTGGGTCCGCCCCGGCCAGTCGTCCCTGCTCGCCCTCGAGGATGGCAAGGCTACCTTGCCCTCGGTGGTGTTTTTTAACGCCGAGGACGAGGAGGTCAGCTATGGCCGCGCGGCCCTGGCAGGCTACCTGGCCGGCTACGAAGGGCGCCTGATGCGCTCGCTCAAGAGCTTGCTCGGGACCAGCCTGATCGACGGCCAGACCGAGGTCGGCGGACGCGCTTTGCCGTTCCGCATGCTCATGTCGCACTTCATCGGCGAGGTCAAGCGGCGCGCCGAACGCGAAGCGGGGCGCAGCTTCACCTCGGCCGTGTTCGGCCGTCCGGTGTTCTTCATCGACGACAGCGCTGCCGCCGACCGCCTGGCCGAGGATACCCTGGCCGAGGTGGCGCGCTCGGTCGGCTTCGAGCACGTGGCCTTCCAGTACGAGCCGATCGCGGCCGCTTTCGACTACGAGTCGCAGATCCGGCGCGAGGAACTGGTCCTGATTGCCGACATCGGCGGCGGCACTTCGGACTTTTCGCTGGTGCGCCTCTCGCCCGAGCGGGCCAGCAAGGCCGAGCGGCGCGACGATATCCTGGCCACCGGCGGCGTGCACATCGGCGGTACCGACTTCGATAAATACCTAAGCCTGGCCTCGGTGATGCCCTTGCTCGGCTACCAGACCCTGTTGAACAACAACAGCGCGATCCCGTCGAGCTATTTCTTCAACCTGGCGACCTGGCACACCATCAACCTGGCCTACACCAAGAAAGCGGCGGCGCAGCTGGCCGACGTGGCGCGCGACGCCCGCGAGCCGGACAAACTCGGCCGCCTGCAGCGCCTGATCGAAGAGCGTTCCGGCCACTGGCTGGCGATGCAGGTCGAAGAAGGCAAGATCGCGCTGTCGGACGCGGCCAGCTACACGCTCGCGCTCGACCGCCTGTCGCCGCCGGTCGACCTGCTGCTCCAGCGCAGCGAGTTCGACGACGCCATCGGCCACCTGGTCGGCAATATCGACCAGACCGTGCTCAAGCTGCTCCGCGACGCCGGCGTCGCGCCCGACGCGGTCGACACCGTGTTCTTCACGGGCGGCTCGAGCGGGGTGCGCATGCTGCGCGAGCGCATCGGCGCGCTGGTGCCGAATGCGCGCAAGGTCGAAGGCGACCTGTTCGGCAGCATCGGCGCCGGGCTCGCGCTCGACGCCGTGCGCAAGTTCGGCTAGGGGCGCGCGGTGTTCGAGAAACCGATCGTCATGCTCGATTTCGAGACCACGGGTTTGTCGCCGGCCTACGGCGACCGCATCACCGAAGTGGCGGCCCTGCGCATTGTGGACGGCCGGGTGACCGAGCGTTTCGTTTCACTGGTTAATTGCGGCGCCTACATTCCGGCCTTCATTTCCCAGCTGACCGGCATTTCGCAAGCCATGGTCGACAGCGCGCCGCCGGTCGGGCAGGTGCTGCCGCGGCTGCTGGAATTCATCGGCAGCGATGCCTTGTCGGCCCACAACGCCAGCTTCGACGAAAAGTTCCTGCACGCCGAGGCCGAGCGGCTCGGCATGGTGCCCGGACACCAGGGACTGGTGTGTTCGCTCAAGCTGTCGCGCCGCGTGTTTCCGGGCTTGTCGAGCTACAAGCTCGGTTTGCTGTCGGGCCAGCTGGGAATACGCTTTCGCAGCGCCGCCCACCGGGCCGAGGCCGACGCTGAAGTGGCGGCCGACCTCTTGATCCACATCGCGCGCCACCTGGGCCAGACCTACGGCTTCGGTTCGGTCGCGCCGCAGCTGCTGGTGTCGATGAACAAACTGAGCGCGGCCAAGGTGCCGGCCTGGCTGCGCCAGATGGCGGACGCGGCACTGTTGGCAGAAAATCCGCCACAAGGCGCCTGATCGCTTTACAATACCGGCATCATGACCCGCCAGTCCTTCATTCGCATCCTGTTGTCGCTTCTGCTGCTGATGTCGCAGCAGATGGCGACCTCGCACGTGATGTCGCACTGGAGCGCGCTGCAAGGCGGACATGCGCAGGCAACGTCGTACCAGGACCGCAGTGCGCTCGCGCGCGCGGTGGCCCAGGACCAGAGCTGCGACCAGTGCCTGGCCTTCGCCCAGCTGGCCGGTCCCCTGGCCAGCCATGCGCGCGGCTTTGCCTTTACCGATCCCGGCATCACGCTGCTGGCGGCAATCGCTCCCCAGGCAGCCCGCGCGCTCCCTCTGCGCGCCTTCGAACCACGCGCTCCACCCCGGGCCTGACAGCCAGTTCCATCCCCTGTAATTATTTGCGCTTCGCTGTTCCCGGATTGCTCCGGCCCGCGCGCGCCTGTCTGTCACTTTTAGTTTGCCCGAGGTTTTCGCATGAATGTCCAACGTACGCTGCTTGCCAGCGCGATCCTGTCCGCCCTGTCCACCCTGAACTACGCCAACGCGCAGGTGGCTAGCGCCGTCGCCACGGCGTCCGCTACGGCCGCCGATCCCGTCGTGCCCAGGGTGATCGTCACCGCCAATCCGTTCGGTAAATCCGAAGGCGACCAGATCCTGTCCCCCACCAAGATCTTGTCGGGCGACGAATTGCGCGACAAACTCGGCGGCTCGCTGGGCGAAACGCTGTCGCAGGAACTGGGCGTGTCCGCATCCGGCTTCGGCGCCGGCGCCTCGCGCCCCATCATCCGCGGGCTGGAAGGCTCGCGCGTGAAGATGCTGGAAAACGGCATGGCCGTGGCCGATGTGTCCGGCCTGTCGAACGACCATGCGGTTTCGGCCGACGGCGCCGTGGCGCGCCAGATCGAAATCCTGCGCGGCCCGGCCGCCTTGCTGTACGGCTCGGGCGCCATCGGCGGGCTGGTCAACGTGGTCAACGAACGCATCCCGGCCGCGCTCGAAGCCAAGCCGGCCGGCCAGCTCGAAACGCGCTACGGCACGGTCGACAAGGGGCGCAGCGCCTCCGGTTCGGTCGATGGCGCGGTCGGCAATATCGGCCTGCACATCGATGGCAATATCCGGCGCTCCGACGATTATAAGATTCCCGACAACCGCGTGCTGGGCGACCCGACGTCAGGCGCGGGCCGCCTGCCGCAATCGTTCACGCGCCAGGATACCCTGGGCGCCGGCGCCTCGCTCATCGGCGACTGGGGCCATGCCGGCGCGTCGGTGTCCACGCTCAACAACCGCTACGGCATCCCGACCCTGGAAGGCTCGCAGATCGACCAGTCGCAGATCCGCTACGATGTCGACACCTTGTTCAACCGGCCGTTTGCTGGCATCGAAACCATCAAGGTCAAGTTCGGCTACACCGATTATGAGCACGCCGAACTGGACGACGAGAACAAACCGGAAGTCTTGTTTGCCAACCGCGCCCTCGAAACGCGCGCCGAGCTGACTCACGCGCCGCTGGCCGGCTGGCACGGTACGGTCGGCATGCAGACCGAAAACGCCCACTTCAGCGCGCTCAGCGGTGAAGGCGGCCCGGACACGGTGCCGGTCACGCACTCGCGCACGAGCGCGCTGTTCGTTGTCGAGGAGCGCGACTTCGGGCCGGTGCGCGTGAACGCCGGCGCGCGCCTGGAATCGGTCAAGCGCGAACCGCTCGGCAACGTCGAGCGCAAGTTCGACCTCGGATCGTACTCGGCCGGCGCCCAGTGGCCGTTCGCGCCGGGCTACAGCATGGGCGCGACCGTCTCGGTGGCGCAGCGCGCGCCGGCCACCGAAGAGCTGTACTCGGGCGGCCCGCACGACGCCACCCAGACCTTCGACATCGGCAATGCCGACTTTAAAAAGGAAACGTCGCGCAACATCGAGCTGTCGCTGCAAAAGGTCACGGGCCTGGTGCGCTGGAAGGCGAACGTGTTCCAGAACAAGGTCAAGGACTTCATCTACGGCAATATCAACGGCACCCGGGTCGACGAGGAAGGCAATCCGGGCGCGGACGCGGGGGCGGACGGCGATCTGTTGCAGCGCATCTACCAGCAGGCCGACGCCAGCATCCGCGGCGCCGAAGCCGAAGTGACGTACAACCAGCACGGCGAAGGCCTGTCCCTGCGCGGCTTTGCCGACACCTCGCGCGGCAAGCTCGATCACGGCGGCAGCCTGCCGCTGCAGCCGGCCACGCGCATCGGCTTTGACGCCGGCTACCGCAGCGGCCCGCTGCGCGCCGGATTGTCGGTGGTGCGCGCCCAGAGCCAGGATCGGCTCGCCAGTTTCGAGACCAATGCGACCCCGGGCTACACCCAGCTCGGCGCCAACGTGTCCTATACCCAGCGCATGGGCACGCTCGACCTGACCTGGTTCATGATCGCGCGCAATCTTTTGAACGAAGATATCCGCCTGTCGACTTCCGTGCTGAAAGATGTTTCGCCACTGCCCGGCCGGAATTTCCTGTTCGGCGTTCGCACCAAGTTTTAAGCAAGCGCAAGTACAAATTTGTTTCAGGATGAACCCAAACCCCGCCGAGAGCGATCTCAGCGGGGTTTTTTCATGGTCCCTAACGTGCCCACCTGCGATGGCACTTGTGCCCAGTCAAACTCCAGCACTCTTGTTCTATTAAAATTTTAGCAATACTTCTCAGGTCGCTTGTTGCCTGTTGCAGCCCAAAATTTCTGTAGTTTCAACGGCCTTGGCGCCGAAGGATGAAGCATGGACCGCCAGAATACTCAACGCGAGAACTATCAAACCTACGTGTGGTTCCGCCAGGCTGCAGAGCGCGGCAATGCGTACGCCCAGTTCAACCTGGGACTGATGTACAAAAAGGATGGCGAATACGGGCGCGCGGTCGGCTGGCTGCGCAAGGCTGCCCAGCAGGGACTGGCGTTCGCCCAGAACCACCTCGGCTCCATGTATTACCACGGGCGCGGCGTTCCCAAGAACGATATCGAGGCCGCCGCCTGGTTCCGCCAGGCCGCCGAGCAGGGCGACGCCTCGGCCCAGCAAAACCTGGGACTGATGTTCCGCAAGGGGCGCGGGGTGGGGCAATGCCACGAGCAGGCCCTGGCCTGGTTCTACCGCGCCGCCGAACAGGGCGTGTGCAGCGCCCAGACCCTGCTGGCCGAGTGCTACCTGTCGGGGCAGGGCGCGCCGGTCGATTATGCGCTGGCCATGGCCTGGTTCCGCAAGGCGGCGATGCGCGGCGACGCCGCGGCCCAGCTCAACCTGGGATTGATGTACAAGCGCGGGCAGGGCGTCGAGACCGACGACGAACAGGCGCTGTGCTGGTTCCGCCAGGCCGCCGCCCAGGGCAACGCCATGGCCCAGCGCCAGCTGGGCGTGGCCTATGCCGACGGGCTGGGCGTGCGCGCCGACCCCTTGCGCGCCGTCGCCTGGCTGCAGCGCGCCGCCGAACAGGGCGACAAGGATGCCCAGTTCAACCTGGGCGTGATGCTGGCCAACGGCCAGGGCGTCGAGCGCGACGAACCGCGTGCGCTGCAGTGGTACGCGCGCGCGGCCGAACAGCGCCACGTGCTGGCCCAGTACAACCTGGGCAGCATGTACGCGAACGGGCGCGGCACCCCGCGCGACGAGTACCGCGCGCTCGAATGGTACCGCCGCGCCGCCGAGCAGGGCGCGGCCATCGCCCAGTTCAACCTCGGCGTCATCTACGCCAGCGGCCAGGGCATCCCGCGCGACGATGCCCAGGCCGTGCACTGGTACCGCAGCGCCGCCGAGCAGGGCGACGCCAGCGCCCAGAACAACCTCGGCGTCATGTACGCCAACGGCCAGGGCGTGCCGCAGGACGACACCATGGCCGTCTACTGGTACGGCCAGGCGGCAGAGCAGGGCCATGCACTGGCCCAGTACAACCTGGGCGGTATGTACAACAGCGGGCGCGGCGTGGCGCGCGACGCCGTGCGTTCCTACATGTGGATGCTGCTGGCGGCCGAGGCCGGCGACGAGACGGCCAATGCCAACAAGAGCATCGTGGCGCGCCGCTTGACGCCGGACCAGATCGGAGCGGCCGTCGACCAGTCTCAGCAGTGGCGCCTCGCCCACGCCCAGGGCGGCAAGGAGCCGGGCGCCACGCCGTAGCGGCCGGCGCCGCCGCGTCTGTTCATTTTGCGTCTGTTCATTTTGGTAACGCCGCGCCGCGCCCGCCGTATGCTTTCGTTCCCAAGCGCCCCGACCCGGTTGAAAGTTCTATTCGGAACTTTCTTCCAGACGCTACAATAGGTCAGCCCACAGGCCGCAGCTGCCGCGCCGGCCTGGCGGGATTATCGTCCACCCTGGAATCGTGCCCATGAACATCTTGCTTCGCCCGATCGCCCTGGCCATGCTGTCGCTGGCCGGTATCTCACTGGCCGGTACCGCAGCGGCCGCCGCCATCGCGGTACAGGTCCTTGACAGCAGCGGCAAGCCGCTGGCCGACGTTGTCGTCAGCGCCGCGCCCGAAGGCAACGCCGGCGTGCCGCAGCCGACGAAACCGGCCGAGATCGAACAGCGCGGCCTCAAGTTCCTGCCGCTCGTGACCGTGATCCAGACCGGAAGCCAAGTCTCGTTCCCGAACTTCGACAAGGTCAAGCACCACATCTATTCCTTCTCGCCGGCCAAGAAATTCGACCAGAAACTGTATTCCGGCGTGGCTGCCGCGCCACAGGTGTTCGACAAGGCCGGCATCGTCGTACTGGGCTGCAATATCCACGACCGCATGCTGGCGTACATCAAGGTCGTCGATACGCCTTTCTTCGCCAAGACCGACGCCGCCGGCGTAGCCCGCATCGAGCTGCCCGCGGCCGGTACCTACACGCTCTCGTCCTGGCATTTCAACATGCTCGGCGCCGCCGTCGAGCAGAGCGTGGCCGTCAAGGGCGAGGGCGCTACCGCGGCCAAGGTCAAGCTGGGCATGAAGCCGCCCGCGCCTGACGCCGCCGCGCCGGGCGCCGCGCCTTAGCCGCATGAGGTTGCGTTTCAACAGTCTCGAAGGGCGCATCGTCAGCCTGTTCCTGGTGCTGATCGTGGCGGTGCAGGCGATCGGCCTGCTGGTGATCGAGCATGGCATCAATGTCAATGCCCGTTCCAGCATCGCGACCGAGCTGATCAACGGCGAAAAAGTCTTTCGCAAGCTGATGGAGCAGAACGCCCAGAAGCAGCGCTTTTCCGCCCAGGTGCTGGCGCGCGACACCGCCTTCGTGCAGGCCATCGGCAACGGCGACGAGGACGACCGCGCCACCATCGCCTCGGCGCTGGCCAACAGCGGGCGCCGCGCGCGCGCCGACATGACCATGCTGATCGACGGCGAACGCCGGGTCACGGTCGAAACCGGGATCGTCAAGAACGGCTCGCTGGAAAAACTGGTGCTGGGCCTGCTCGACCAGGCCGAACAACACGATGGCGCCAGCGCCGTCGCCATTGTCGACCAGCGCCCGATGCAGGTGGTGGTCATGCCGGTCAAGGCGCCGATCACGATCGCCTGGGTGGTGATGGGCTTTGCGCTCGACCGCCAGCTGGTGCTCGACATGCGCGAACTGTCGCAGCTCGACGTGGCGATCTTCACGCGCCGGGAGGACGGGCCGTTCGTGCCGTTCGAATCGACCCTGCCGCCGGCGGCCATGGAAGGGGTCACACGCGCGTTGCAGGCGCTGCCCGCCACCCGGGCGCGCCCGTTCGACCTCGATGCCGGCGGCATGCGCTACAGCGCGCGCCTGCTGCCGCTCGGCCTCGATGGCGCGCGCCACGCCGACGTGCTGCTGGCACGCTCGATCGACGACGCCACCGCCGAATACAAGGGCCTGCAGCGCACCCTGATGATCCTCACCGTCGTCGCCACCCTGGTCGCCGGCGGCGCGGCGGTGCTGACCGCGATGCGCATCGCGCAGCCGCTGCGCCACCTGGCCGCCACCGCGCATCGCATGGAGCGCGGCGACTACGACGGCCGGATCGACGTCCAGCGCAAGGATGAAATCGGGGCGCTGGCCAAGGCTTTTGCCGGCATGCGCGAGTCGATCGCCAAGCGCGAGCACGAAATCGGCCGCCTGGCGTACTGGGACGCGCTCACCGACCTGCCCAACCGCGCCCAGTTCGTGCGCCTCCTGAGCGACGCCCTGGAGCAGGCGCGCCAGAACGAGCAGGTGCTGTTCGTGCTGATGATGGACCTGGACCGCTTCAAGCATGTCAACGACGTCATGGGCCACGCCTTCGGCGACGCCCTGCTGCAAAAGGTGGCCGAACGCCTGCGCGTGCTGCTGGCCGGCTTGCAGCCGAACCAGCAGCCGAACGAACAGGCGAGCGGACAGCCGAACGGCCAGCTGCAACCCCAGCTGGCGCGCCTGGGCGGCGACGAATTCGCGGTGCTGCTGCCGGCCTCCTCGATCGACCATGCGCACAAGGTCGCCGCCAGCATCCTGCGCGCGCTCGAAGTGCCGCTCTCGCTCGACGAGCAGACCGTCGACATCGGCGCCGGCCTGGGCATGGCCGCGTTTCCGATCAACGGCGCCGACCCCGAGTCGCTGCTGTCGATGGCGGAGGTGGCGATGTACGCGGCCAAGCAGCGCAACGACGGCGCCGTGGCCTACGACGCGGCGATGGACAAGGCCAGCGCCAAGAGTCTGAGCCTGTTGACCGAGCTGCGCAACGCCATCGAACGCAACGAATTCCGCCTGCACGTGCAGCCCAAGATCCGGCTCGACACCGGCGAGGTGGTGGGCGCCGAGTCGCTGGTGCGCTGGGTTCATCCCGAGCGCGGCAACGTGTTCCCGGACGAATTCATCCCCTTCGCCGAGCAGACCGGCTTTATCCGCGTGCTCACCGGCTGGGTGCTGGACCAGTCGGCCGCGCTGTGCAGCGAGCTGCAGCGGCAAGGCATTTACCTGAAAATTTCGGTCAACCTGTCCACCCGCGACCTGCTCGACCAGGACCTGCCGGCCAAGTTCAATGACATCCTCGCGCGCCACCAGTTGGCCGCCGGCGCGTTCTGCTTGGAGATCACCGAGAGCGCGATCATGGACGACCCGGTGCGCGCCCAGCAGACGCTGGAACGTCTGCACGCCATGGGCGCCGACCTGTCGATCGACGACTTCGGCACCGGCTACTCGTCGCTGGCTTACCTCAAGCGCTTGCCGGTCGATGAGCTCAAGATCGACAAGTCCTTCGTGCTGAACATGGAAAACGATATCGACGACACCAAGATCGTGCGCTCGACCATCGACCTCGGTCACAACATGGGCCTGCGCGTGGTGGCCGAAGGGATCGAGAGCGAAGCAGTGTGGCGCCTGCTGGCCGCGCTCGGCTGCGACCAGGGCCAGGGTTATTTCATGAGCCGGCCGATCCCGGCCGACAAGCTGGTTGGCTGGATCGCCGCCTGGACGCCGCCGGCCAGGCCGGCGCTGCCTTGTCCGGAGCCGGTCGGCTCGACGTAATCAATGTAATCGGCGCGCCGCGGCTGCGCCGGCCGGCAATCTGCCTTGCGGCCATCGCCACGACCCGCGTTTCGCGCTATCATCGTCCCCGGCAAAGTTGCCCATATCACCAAGAGACAGAACCATGCAAATGAGACATGCAGTCCTCGTCGCCAACCTGCTCGCCGCATTCGGCGGACAAGCCCTGGCCCAGGTCCAGACCCGGACCTGCCCGCCCGGCGGCGCGCCGGCGACCTATCCGGTCACGAAAAAAGTCGAACAGCAGGATATGTACCACGGCACCAGCATCGCCGATCCGTACCGCTGGCTCGAAGACGCCAACAGCGCCGAGACCAAGGAATGGGTCGACGCCCAGAACAAGGTCACGCAAGCGTACCTGGGCCAGATCGGCGAGCGCAGCGCCATCAAGGAGCGCCTGACCAAGCTCTGGAACTACGAGCGCTACAGCGTGCCGTACAAGGAAAGCGGCCGCTATTTCTACAGCCGTAACGACGGCTTGCAGAACCAGTCCGTGCTCTACACGATGAAGTCCCTGAGCGACGAACCGCGCCTGCTGCTCGACCCGAACACCCTGGCCGCCGACGGCACCGTGGCGCTGGCCGGCACCGCCGTGAGCCCGGACGGCAAATACCTCGCCTACGGCACCGCCGCATCGGGTTCGGACTGGAACGAGTGGAAAGTGCGCGATATCGACACCGGCAAGGACCTGGACGACCACTTGAAGTGGGTCAAGTTCTCGGGCGCGTCCTGGACCAAGGACGGCAAGGGCTTCTTCTACAGCCGCTACGACGCGCCGGAAGAAGCGGCCAAGCTGGCCGGCATCAACTACTTCCAGAAGCTGTACTTCCACAAGGTCGGCACGCCGCAGAGCGAAGACACGCTGGTCTACGACCGTCCGGACGAGAAGGAATGGGGCTTTGCCGGTGAAGTCAGCAACGACGGCAAATACCTGATCATCACCGCCACCAAGGGCACCGCGCCCAAGTACCGCATCTTCTATAAAGACCTCACCAAGCAGGGTTCCAAGGTCGTGCCGCTGATCGACCAGTTCGAGGCGTCGTACAACTTCATCGACAACGACGGCCCGGTGTTCTACTTCAGCACCGACAAGAAGGCCACCCGTTCGCGCCTGGTCGCCATCGACACGCGCAAGCCGGCCGAGAAAAACTGGAAAGAGATCGTCCCGGAGACCGCGCAAACCCTGGTTGGCGCATCGATGGTCAACAAGCAGTTCATCGTCCAGTACCTGGCCGACGCGCGCAGCATGGTGAAGATCATGGACCGCAAGGGCAAGCTGGTACGCGAAATCGCGCTGCCGGGCATCGGCTCGGCGTCCGGCTTTCAAGGCAAACCTGGCGACAGCGAGACCTTCTACTCGTTCACCGGTTTTACCAATCCGACCACCATCTACCGCCTCGACATGAAAACGGGCGCCAGCACGGTGTTCCGCAAGCCGACCGTGGACTTCGATCCGAACGCCTACGAGACGCGCCAGCAGTTCTACACCAGCCGCGATGGCACCAAGGTGCCGATGTTCATCGTCTCGAAGAAGGGCCTCAAGCTCGATGGCAGCAACCCGACTTACCTGTACGGCTACGGCGGCTTTAACGTGTCGCTGACCCCGGGCTTCTCGCCGGCCAACCTGGCGTGGATGGAAATGGGCGGCGTGTACGTGGTGGCCAACCTGCGCGGCGGCGGCGAGTACGGCGAAGCGTGGCACTCGGCGGGCACAAAACTGCAAAAGCAGAACGTGTTCGACGACTTCATCGGCGCGGCCGAGTGGCTGGTGGCGAACAAGGTGACCTCGCCGGCCAAGCTGGCCATCGGCGGCGGCAGCAACGGCGGCCTGCTGGTCGGCGCGGCGATGACGCAGCGTCCGGAGCTGTTCGGCGCGGCCATCCCGCAGGTGGGCGTGCTCGATATGCTGCGCTTCCATAAATTCACGATCGGCTGGGCGTGGATCTCGGATTACGGCTCGTCGGAAAACGCGGACGAATTCAAGGCGCTGGTGAAGTATTCGCCGCTGCACAACCTGAAGGCGGGATCGTGCTATCCGGCGACCATGATCACCACGGCCGACCATGACGACCGCGTGGTGCCGGCGCACAGCTTCAAGTTCGCGGCCGCAGCGCAGGCGGCGCAGGCGGGCAGCGCGCCGATCCTGATCCGCATCGACGTCAAGGCGGGCCATGGCGCCGGTAAGCCAACCACCAAGCAGATCGAGGAAGTGGCGGACCGCTGGGGCTTCCTGAGCCGCGCCCTGCGGATGAACGAGCCGGCCAAGGTCGCGGCGCAGTAAAACCGATCGTACCCCCTCGCCGTGTTAGTCGTCATATATATTACAACGGCGAGGGACGAATTCGAAAGCTCTAGTTGCTCTAGGAGTGGGCTTCTTAAATCATGGAACGCATGCTTATATGAAGTTGATAATCATTCCACTGATAGTGTCAACGGATGTATGCTTTTATGCATCATCAAACTTAAACATATAATTGAGGATGATTTAACGCCATGTCCATTGATGCTATTTTACGACTCGAGAGAACTATATTATTCGAACTTCTTGTTGCGAAGGAAAAACTGGCAGGACTGGACCATGAAATTTCCGAGCGAGTGAGGGCTGTCATAGCTCACGTTGCTCCACTAATGCAACGAATTCCCGATAAAATGCCAGAATATACTCTTCACGATCCCAATCATGGCGCGAAGGTAGTGGAACTGATGGTCCTTATTATACCAAAAAGTACATTAAATATTCTGAATACCATTGAGTTGTCAATATTAATATTTGCAGGATATCTTCATGATTTGGGTATGACGTGCTCTACAGCTGAGCGCGAACAAATAATCAGATCTGACGTGAAGTTTGCCCAGTTGCTTGCATCAGACTTGCGTCGTTCGGAACAAATCGAAGCCTTTAGATTGGCGAGTGATTACCGCAGTGCCACTCATATCGAAGATCAAGTGTTTACTGAGTATCTTCGCCAACATCACGTGAAACGCTCGGCGCAGTTCATTGAGACTGAGCTAGCAAACGGACCGTTAGAAATAGCTTGGAAAGGGACGCCGTATTGGCGATGGGTACTATCTGTTTGCGATAGTCATGCCTTACCTGTTCGTGATTTGCGGGATACCCTCCGATGGCCTCGCGATGCACTAGTTCGCAATGTGCGGGTAAATGTCCAGTACCTCGCGCTTGTGTTGCGACTAGGCGATATCTTGGATCTTGATCCAGAACGAACCCCACAGGTGTTGCTTGATTTTATTAACCCTACAGACCCGATTAGCATTATTGAGTGGAATAAACACCGTTCCGTTATTGGGTGGGAGATTACGCCAGAGAGAATTCAGTTCGAAGCAGAATGCACCGATGCGGTGTATGAGCGAGCACTCAGAGAATTTATTGGTTGGATAGAGATTGAGCGTCGGGACAGCGTTGCACTGGCGTCCAGTTACCGCGATGAGATAGCAAGTGCATATCATCTCGACTTGACCGATCCCGTAACGCCAGAGCGCATTCGTTCAAATGGAACGTACATATTTTCAACACTGCATTTCGATGTGGATCATGAAAGAGTAATCAATCTTTTGATGGGTGAGCGCTTGTATCGTAACCCGGCAGTTGCTTTGCGTGAATTAATCCAGAATTCGTTTGACGCAGTGCGTTATCGTGAAGCGCTTGAAAAGCGTGAAGGCGTCGAATTCTCCCCTAAAATTTCCATTACTTTGAAAGGCGACCAACTATCCGTTGAAGATAACGGTATCGGTATGGACGCTGAGATAGTTAAGAAATTTTTTATGCAGGTCGGCCGCAGCTACTACACAAGTCCTCAATTTCGAAGCCAAGCGCTTGCGCTTGATATTGTAAGCGAATTTGGTATTGGGATTCTTTCAGCATTCATGGTTGCAAACCGATTGACTGTCGAGAGCCGACGACGTCCTGAAAATCCTTTCTCTCCGCCCGAGTCAATTTTGGTTGAAATTCCAACAGCACATCGATATTTTGTGCAACGACCGAGCAGCAGAATTAAAATTGGGACCAAGATCGATCTAACTCTAAAAGACGGGCACCCTTTTTCCGGAAATTCAATTGAAGAACTAATATCTCAGATGGTGCCGTTCGGCGAATACCCCATTGCGATTCAAATTGAGGACGAACGTTTTTTTTATGCAGCTCACAATGTTCACAATGTTCGGCCGCGCAGTGCGGCTAATTGGACCGCACATCTAAAAATTGCTGTCGACTCGTCGGTCGACGCGAGTCTTGTAGGGGTTGCTGGGGAAATAAATATTATCGGCTCGCAGACTGCGAGGATGTTTGATTCTGCTGACCAGTCCATCATTGCTCAATGCGGATTCGCAGTTCTCGCGCTTGATCGCGAGCATTCAGACCGAAATCCTGCTAGCGAATTTTTTCCCGAATGGACTCAATTCGCGGCGAACTTGGATGTTAGACCGCCTGCGCGGTTAGCTCTTACTCCAGACCGGGCAAATGTTGTGCGTGACGAGCAGTTTTTTAAAATTAAAAGTGCACTCGATAGGTTGGCAGTTAATAGGATTCGCGAACATCTTGCTGAACGAATGGCGGCGCTAACAGATGAGGAATATGCTGATTATATTGACGAATTGATCGAACAACGAACGCTGAAAGCGGAAACCTACATTGGTTTTGCAATAAGTTTAGAGGCGTGCAATCTTTTTCTTGATTATATTCCGTTTAAATGTATAGGCGCGAACGGAATGGTTACTAGAATCTTAGGTCGCGTCTTAGCGGCTAACGACGTAATAGTCTTCGCAGACCCTCGCGGATGGCTAACAAACATAGATGCTAATGTTGTTCGACGCGAGGTTGACTCCCACTTTGGCAATATATATCCTATCGTTGTTGATCACAATGTTGGCGACTTTCATCGGCAAAGCATGTATCGTCACTTATTTTCGAATATCAATGGTCATTTAATTTTGTCTACAACCGGGGTTGTCCTCGATTTAATTGAGCGCAATGTTAATGCGCCGGATGATTCGCATGTTCAAGGTGTTGCAAAGGTAACGTTCGGGCTGCAGTCTTCAGGGCATAAAGAGTTACCGGCAATCTTCCACGATCGCTCCTCTGACTCTATTCATTTCGAATATCCGGTCTTGAACGTCAATCATCCGTTCTTCGCTCCCCTTCTAAATGCGCCCTCCAGTGGAGCGGGGGGCAAGGCAGATCACCAAGTCGTTATTACATTGCACGGACGAGTTGTCGGGCTTTTGATGGGGAGTATTGCCGATGCCTACTACAGTACCAGGGAGGGTAAGGCGAAAAATAGGCATAACCGGGGAAGGCAAGTACGCGACTCGATCTTAACGGAAGCTCCGAACCGAGTCTTAACGGGAATTTTGAAGCGAGATGCTGGGCTTTTGCCAGCCATTCGGCTAGCTTTTATAGATTATTGGCAAACGGCTGTTGAAGAGGGCTCTATCTCGCCGGACAAAGCGATGCCAGCTTTTACCTCGTTGGATCTCCCGTGGTATTGGTCAGTCGACGAATAGAGTTAGTCTTGATTTCGCTTGGTTTCGGCGATCCGCCCCGTTTCCTAAACCGTAGCTTTGCTGGGTGGTTATCTCGTGCAATACGTTGGTCGAGTTTCGGGACTTTAGTACGGGAAGCGTATCTGGCGGTCGCCCACTCGCACCTTAGTGCGCACGAGTTGGTGCTAATAGTGGTAGTTCCGGTCCTAAGTACTCGACCGGAAATAAATGTGAATTTTGGCAAACAGAACCGGATGCGGTGCAAGGCGGTGGGTGCGCCGCAGTGCGCGCACTGCAAGCAGGCGCCAACGCAGCAACGCGCCGGTTGTGGCAGCCAAAAACACATTTATTTTTGGGTGAGTACTTAGAACGTCAGACCAAACTGTCTCCCCGGCTAGGTGTCAAGTCTCGTCTGGTCATAAACGCGTTTAACAAATAACTCAGGTTTGTTGTGCTGCCATTCCTT
>DASVVC010000164.1:0-4895 GCA_036386755.1 Telluria sp. | reverse complement strand
GATTCTTCCACGTCGACGCGCAGCAAAAGTCGTTCACCGCCGACCGCAACGAATTCATCGGCCGCAACCGCACGCTGGCCAGTCCGGCGGCGATGGGACGCGCGCGCCTGTCCGGTAAAATCGGCGCCGCGCTCGATCCGTGCGCCGCGCTGCAGGTGATGATGGAACTGCAGCCGGGCCAGGAACGCGAGCTGGTATTCATGCTCGGTGTCGGCGGGCGCCGCAATGCGGACGCCAGCGGCCTGGTACAGAAGTACAGCGGCAGCGCTGCCGCCGCGGCCTCGCTGGCGATGGTGCGCAAGCACTGGAACCACACGCTCGGCGCGATCCAGGTGCAAACGCCCGATCCATCGCTCGACGTGATCGCCAACGGCTGGCTGATGTACCAGACCATCGCCTGCCGCCTGTGGGCACGCAGCGGCTACTACCAGTCGGGCGGCGCCTTTGGTTTCCGCGACCAGCTGCAAGACGCCATGTCGATGATCCACACCGAACCGCACCTGCTGCGCGAGCACCTGCTGATGTGCGCGGCCCACCAGTTCGTGGAAGGCGACGTGCAGCACTGGTGGCACCCGCCATCGGACCGTGGGGTGCGCACGCATTGCTCGGACGACTATCTGTGGCTGCCGCTGGCGGCGCACCGTTACGTCATCGGCACGGGCGACCGCAGCGTGCTGACCGAGCCGGCGCCGTTCCTCGAAGGGCGCCCGCTCAAGCAGGAAGAAGAGTCTTACTACGACATGCCGGGGCGTTCCAGCCAGACCGGCGACCTGTACGAGCACTGCGTACGAGCCATCAAGCGCGGCCTGCGCTTCGGCGAGCATGGCTTGCCGCTGATCGGCACCTGCGACTGGAACGACGGCATGGACCGCGTCGGCAACGAAGGCAAGGGCGAGAGCGTGTGGCTGGCCTTTTTCCTGTACGACGTGCTGCAGCGCTTCTCGGAAGTGGCGGTGGTGTACGGCGACCACGCGTTTGCCGAAACCTGCAAGAGCGAGGCAGCCACCCTGGCGGCCAACGTGGAAGCGAACGCCTGGGACGGCCAGTGGTACAGGCGCGCCTACTTCGACGATGGCACCCCGCTCGGATCGCACACCAACGACGAATGCCAGATCGATTCGATCTCGCAGAGCTGGGGCGTGATTTCGGGCGCGGCCAATCCGGAGCGCACGGCGTCGGCCATGAAGGCGGTCGACGAGCGCCTGGTGCGGCGCGACTACGGCCTGGTGCAGCTGCTCGATCCGCCGTTCGACGATGGCGTGCTCAATCCCGGCTACATCCGCGGCTACGTGCCGGGTGTGCGCGAAAACGGCGGGCAGTACACGCACGCCGCGATCTGGACCGCGATGGCGTTCGCCAAGATGGGCGACACCGAGCGCGCCTGGGAGCTGCTGCGCATGATCAATCCGGTGCGGCATGGCAGCACGCCCGAGAGCGCGGCCCTGTACAAGGTCGAGCCGTACGTGGTGGCGGCCGACGTGTATGCGGTCTCGCCGCACATCGGGCGTGGCGGCTGGAGCTGGTACACCGGTTCGTCGGGCTGGATGTATCGCCTGATCGTCGAGTCGCTGCTGGGCGTAAGCCTGGCCGGCGACAAGCTCACCTTGACGCCGCACCTGCCGGCCGACTGGCCGGGATTCCAGCTGCAGTACCGCTATCGCGAGACGGTGTATGCGATGTCGGTGCAGGCCGGTGACGTCGATGCGATGACGGTGGACGGCGTGGCGCAGGAAGCGAACGTGATCCAGATGGTCGATGACGGCCGTTTGCACAAGGTCGAACTGCAGGTACGCCGCCCAGGCTAAGCGCGCCTCGTCAAAAAAACGCCGTCGCCGTCAAGGGCAGGAGTGATTCCTGCTCTTGGCAGCGGCGGCGGTTTTTCATTGGCGCGCGTACTGTTTACTCCGGTTTTGCATGCCTGCACAGCGAAAGATTCGGAACAGGGTGTCTCATTCTGGACATTTTCATGTTTCGCGCAACAAACGGTTTATTTAGTTTTCCACAGCCGTGCCGTGCTGCTTGTCGGCAATAAACCCCTCCTTCCCTGCTAAGTCCGCCATCATTGCATTGACGGCCGGCAATGCACGTGTTGCTTCACCTAACGAAATTCCCTTTACTCAAGAATTAGATTTCTAAATGTAAATACTTTGTCACAGGAACGTCATGCATAGTTGCGAGAATTCAGTTGTCTGTACCTATTCATGTAACCGGGATTCCTATGCGCCACTTCACCACATTCAAGCTGTTCCGCCCGCTAGCCATCGCCCTGGCCCTGTCCGCCAGCCACACCGTCATGGCGTCCGAAGCCGACCATCAGGAATTCGAAGCCACCCTGCACGTGCCGTATGCCGCCTCGAACGCGGCGCGCACCTTCACGCTCGCCTTCGACTACCCGCATGCCGAGCGCCAGCAAGAGGTGAACTGGAAGCTGGAGCTGATCAGCCCGGCCGGCCAGGTGGTCCAGCAATGGCACGGCGTGCAGCGCATGTTCCAAAAACCCGTCGACGTCAAGGTGCGCTGGGCGGCAAAAGCCGGCCTGCCTGACGGGGTCTACCAGGTGCGCATGCAGGCCGTCTCCAACGATGCTGCCGAGCGCGGCCGCGCGCCGGACCAGTCGCCAGAGTCCGTGGAGCGCCTGCTGGCGGCGGGCGCCGACGAGCTGGTGGAGCAACGCTGGGACCTGGCGATCGGCAAGACTGCCCAGCCCGCCATGCCGGCCTTCCGGGCCTTGCCGACCAACAAGGTGAGCGGCAAGGCGGGCGAACTGTCTTCCGTGCAGATGGCCGCGCCCGCGCCGGGCGCGCTGCCGTACACCGTCTATTTTGCCAACCTGCACAGCCAGACCAACCACAGCGACGGCGGCGGGGCCCTTGGCAGTTGCAGCGGCTCGCAAGCGCCGCAAAGCGCCGCCTTCGGACCGGCCGACGCGTTCGCCTATGCCCGCAACAAGGGGCTGGACATCCTCGCCACGTCCGAGCACAACCACATGTTCGACGGCTCCGACGGCACCAACACGTCCGCCAGCCCGGCCACGGCCAAGGCGCTGTTCAAATCGGGTCTGACGGCCGCGGCCGATTTCAATGCCGCCAATCCCGACTTCCTGGGCGTGTACGGCATCGAATGGGGTGTGATCAACAATGGCGGCCACCTGAACATCTTCAACACGCCGGAACTGCTGCAGTGGGAACTCAACAGTAGCGGCCAGCTGATCGGCGACACGCTCACGCCAAAAGGCGACTACAGCGGCTTGTACAGCCTGATGCGCCAGCGCGGCTGGGTGGGGCAGTTCAACCATCCGTCGTCGAGCGGGCAATTCCTGGTCGGCGGCGTACCGCTCGGCTACAGCGCCGACGGCGACCAGGCGATGGCGCTGTGCGAAGTGCTCAACACCTCGGCGTTCTCGACCAACACCAGCGAGACCGAAACCGGGCGCAGCAGCTTCGAGGGCGCCTGCAACAAGGCGCTGGAGGCTGGCTTTCACGTCGCGTTTTCCACCAATCAGGATAATCACTGCGCCAACTGGGGCGCGTCCTACACCAACCGCACCGGCGTGTTGATTCCCAACGGCACGCCGCTGACGCAAGCGAGCTTCATCGAGGCCCTGAAGGCGCGGCGCGTGTTCGCCACCATGGACAAGACCTCGCAACTGGTGCTGACCGCCAACGGCAAGGTCATGGGCGAGCGCTTCACCAACAGCGGGCCGCTCAACCTGATCGCCAACTTCGCCAGCACCAGCGGCAGATTGGCGTCGACGGTATCGATCGTCGAGGGCGTGCCGGGGCGTAACGGCACGGTCAGCCAGCTTGCCAGCACGGCCAGCACCACCATTACCCCATCGGTCGGCGAGCACTTTTACTACGCCAAGCTGACCCAGGACGACGGCAAGATCTTGTGGTCGGCGCCGATCTGGGTGACGCAGACGGCGGGCGGCGGCGGAGGCGACACCACGGCGCCGAGCGTCAGTGCGAGCCAGAGCGGCAGCACCGGCAACATCACCCTGGCGGCGACGGCGAGCGACAGCGGCGGCATCAGCCGGGTTGAGTTCTATGTCGACAATGTGCTCAAAGGCGTGGACACCACGGCCCCGTACGCGCTCAGCTTCGACTCCGCGGCCTTGAGCAACGGCAGCCACCAGTTGACGGCCAAGGCGTATGACGTGGCGCTCAACAGCGCGGTGTCGGCGCCGGTGGGTTTCAGCGTCAGCAATGGCGGCACCGCCCAGCAGCAACTGCTTATCAATAGCGGATTCGAATCGGGCGTGAGCGGATGGGTAGCGCCGAGCGGCGTGATCATGTCGGCGGGGCAGGCGGCGCATGGCGGCGTCTGGAAGGCCGCGCTCAACGGCGAGGGCGCCGCCAACACCGATACCGTGTACCAGCAAGTGGCGATTCCATCGACGGTGACGAGTGCCAGGCTGGAGTTCTGGCTGAAGGTGGTGTCGAGCGAAACGACGACCAGCAGCGCCTACGACAAGCTGAAGGTGCAAGTCAGGAGCGGCAGCAACGCCGTACTGGCGACCTTGGCCACGTACTCCAACCTGAACAAGGGAACGAGCTACGTGCAAAAAACCTTCGACCTGACGGCCTACAAAGGGCAGACGGTGCGGATCTATTTCGAAGGCGTGGAAGGCTCGACGATCCCGACGGCATTCCTGATCGACGACGTGACCCTCACGACGCAATAACCAAAAGCAATCCCCCCCTCAACCAGGGTCTGACCTCTGATTCGCAACTTTTTTGTTGCAAAACCGGGGACAGACCCTAATGCCGTTAAGTTAAGCCCTTGACTGTCGCTTCTTGTAAACAAGCTCAAGAAGTGTTAACTTCTTGAGCTATGTTCTCAGATGCCCTCTCTCTTGCTATAGACCTGCCGCGATTTCCTCCAGACTGGAGGCG
>DASVVC010000163.1:0-2570 GCA_036386755.1 Telluria sp. | reverse complement strand
TCTGCCGCCGGAACAGGTCGCGAAGACGATTCGTGACGCCGGCATCGGTTTCATGTTCGCCCCGAATCATCACAGCGCAATGAAGTTCGCCGCGCCGGTCCGCAGAGAGCTTGGCGTCAAAACCATCTTCAACATCCTCGGGCCGCTCACCAATCCGGCCGGCGCGCCGAACATCCTGATGGGCGTGTTCCACCCCGACCTGGTCGGCATCCTGGTGCGCGTGCTGCAGCGCCTGGGCGCACAGCATGCGGTGGTGGTCTGGGGCCGCGACAACATGGATGAAGTCTCGCTCGGCGCCGGTACCCTGGTCGGCGAACTGGTGAATGGCGAAATCCGCGAATACGAAATCCATCCGGAAGACTTCGGCATGCCGATGATCGCCAGCCGCAACCTGAAGGTGGCGAACGCGGAAGAGTCGAAGATCAAGATGATGGAAGCGCTCAATGGCGAGCCGGGTGCGGCGTACGATATCGTGGCGCTCAATGCGGGCACGGCGCTGTATGCGGCCGGCGTGGCCAGCTCGATCGAAGATGGCCTGAAAAAGGCACGCGAGGCGATCGAATCGGGCGCGGCGCGGGCAAAGATCGATCAGTTCGTACAGGTGACGCAGCAGTTAGGTGCTTGAACGTCGCAGTATCGACTGGAAGGTCCCTGTGCCTCAAACCTCAAAACCGTCATTCCCGCGCCAAGGCGGCCCTCGGCGGGAATCCAAGACGCCTACGCTAATCAACTGTGCCTTGGATTCCCGCCTGCGCGGGAATGACGGATAGGATTTCGCCCCATGTTCGGCATCCACGACCTCCCCCTGTTCATCCTCTCCGGCCTGCTGCTCAACATCATGCCCGGCCCCGACTCGCTCCTGATCATGACGCGCAGCGCCACGCAGGGTTGGCGCGCGGGCGTGGCCGCCACCTTGGGCATCGGCGCCGGCACCATGATCCACGTGCTGGCGGCAGCACTCGGCCTGTCCGCCATCCTGGCCACGTCGGCAACCGCCTTCATGGTCGTCAAGTACATCGGCGCGGCGTACATTCTTTACATGGCGATCGGCCTGCTGCGCAGCAAACGGCGCGATCCGGCCGCTCCCGTCAACGTGCCGCCGCTGCCGTATGCGAAAATCTTCGCCCAGGGCTTCCTGACCAATGTCCTGAACCCCAAGGTGGCGGTATTCTTCCTGGCGTTCGTGCCGCAGTTTATCGCACACGATGCGTCCAGCAAGGCGCTCGCCTTTGTCATCCTTGGCTGCATTTTCAACCTGAACGGCATGCTATGGTGTACCTCGCTGGCGCTGTTCACGGCGCAGGCCAGTGCCCGCATCAAGGTCAACCCGACCGCGTCGCTGTGGCTTAACCGCGTGACCGGCGGCCTGTTCATCTGGCTCGGCATCAAGCTCGCGCTCTCCAAACAACACTAAAAACCTGATCATGTCCGATATCCTCAACAACATCCTGGCGGTCAAGGCCGACGAAGTCGCCGCCGCCAAAAAACACCGCGACCTCGCCAGCCTGCGCCGCGAGGTCGAAACCGACGCGAGCTTGCGTGCCAACCTGCGCGGCTTCGAAGCGAGCCTGCGCAAGCACATCGCCGCCGGCCACGCGGGCGTCATCGCCGAAGTGAAAAAGGCCTCGCCCTCGAAAGGCGTACTGCGTGCGGACTTCCGTCCGGCGAACATCGCCGAGAGCTATGCGCGTCACGGCGCGGCGTGCCTGTCGGTGCTGACCGACGTGCAGTTCTTCCAGGGCCAGGTCGAGTACCTGAAGCAGGCGCGCGCCGCCTGCGAGATCCCGGTGATCCGCAAGGACTTCATGATCGATATGTACCAGGTCTACGAAGCGCGCGCGATGGGCGCCGATGCGATCCTGCTGATCGTGTCGGCGCTGGACCACGGCCTGATGGCCGAACTGGAAGCCTGCGCGCACGAACTGGGCATGGACGTGCTGGTCGAAGTGCACGATGGCGACGAACTGACGGCAGCGCTCAAGCTCGATACGAAACTGGTCGGCATCAACAACCGTAACCTGCGCACGTTCGAGACATCGCTGCAAACGACCATCGACCTGCTGCCGCGTATTCCGGCCGATAAACTGGTGGTGACCGAATCGGGCATCATGGGGCCGAGCGACGTCAAGCGCATGCGCGACGCCAACGTGCACGCCTTCCTGGTCGGCGAAGCGTTCATGCGCGCCCCGGAACCGGGCGTGGAGCTGGGGCGGCTGTTCAGTTAAAATCCGTCTTTATCACACCGGTACAGCGTGCCTTTAATACAATGAAAAAAACACTGATCATGGCAGCGGCCATCCTGGCGCTGAGCGCATGCGCATCGTCCGGCCCACCGCCACCGCTGAACTACGTCGAAGCGACGACGACGACCCTGTCGGCGCCGCCGGCGGACAAGGCGCAGGTCATCTTCCTGCAGCCGAAAAACCTGTTCCTGGAGCACGCCTCGGTCGCCGTCTACGACGTTACCGGCGCCGACATGACCCTGCTGTCCATGCTCCCCACGCACAGCAAATCGGCCCATCTGGTCACGCCTGGCACGCACCGCTTCATGGCCGCGTATGGTGCGCATA
>DASVVC010000162.1:0-2615 GCA_036386755.1 Telluria sp. | reverse complement strand
GTTCTTGTCGCCGGTGCCGTAGATGAAGTACGACGGCAGGTTTTTCCAGGCTGGGGCGCCGGACGCTTCGGTCAGGGCGGCTTCGGCGATCGGACGCTGGGCTACCGCCATCAGCTGGGCCTGGGCTTTCGGCACGTCGGCGGCGAACTGCTGGTGGAACTTGTCTTGCTGGATGTAGAAGTCCTTGCCGCCGCCAGCCAACGTCACCGGCTCGGCCAGCGCCTGGCCCAGGGTGCCGCCGGGGAAGCGGCCGGACAGCTCGAGCGCCGTTTCACCCTGGTCCGGAGCGAATGCGGCCACGTAGACCAGGCTCTTGACGTTCGGGTTGCCGTTGGCGGCGGTCGAGATCACGGCGCCGCCGTAGGAGTGGCCGACCAGCACCACCGGACCCTTGACGCTCTTGACGATGTCGGACACCACGGCTGCATCGCCCTTGACGCTGCGCAGCGGGTTGGCCGCGCCGATCACGCTGTAGCCATCGGCGCGCAGCTTGGCGGCCACGCCGTTCCAGCTGCCGGCGTCGGCAAAGGCGCCGTGCACCAGGATGACGGTCGGCTTGACGGCGGCCACCGTGCTTGGCGCGGCCATTGCGGGAGCTGCTGCGGCGGTGCTGATCGACAGTGCGAGGGCGATGGTGTTGATGGCTTTCATGGTGGTTCCTTTTAAGAGATTTAGGTTAGCTTACGATTATATAGCGCACTACATTTTTATTCTGACAGGACAGACGGTGACTGTCTGCCCCGGCGGTCGGGTACTACGTGTTCTTGTTCAAATTACTGCGCAGTGTGTCGAGCTGCTGTTTCATGCTGACAACCTCGTCCAGCCCGCAACCAAAGGTGGACAACATTTGCGACGGAAACTTCTTCGCTTCTTCCCGCAGCGCGCTGCCTGCTTCGGTCAGCGAGATGATGACCTGGCGTTCATCGCTGGCGGCGCGAGTGCGGGTCAGCAGTTCAGCCTGTTCCATCCGCTTGAGCAGGGGAGTCAGGGTTGCCGAGTCCAGGAACAGGCGCTCGCCAATCTCCGACACCGTCAACTCGTTCTGTTCCCACAGCACCATCAACACCAGGTATTGCGAGTACGTCAGCCCGAGCTTGCGCAGCAACTTGCGGTACAGCTTGCTCATCGCCAGGGAAGTCGAGTACAGCGAGAAGCACAACTGGCCATCGAGCTGGGGAACCTGGTCGTTCGGTGTTTGTTTGTCGTCCATGTGAAGCAGTATATATAGTGCGCTATCGGATAGCAAGCTATTTTTCATTTATTTGCCGAAGTTGGCTTATTTCAGGCGCAGCTTCAGTTCCTGCGACGCCTGTTCAAGCGCGCTGCGGGTGGCCGGCAAGGTGGCCAGCGCATTGAGCAGCCCAAAGTCGTGGATCATGCCGTTGTAGCGCACGCTCTTGACGTCCACGCCAGCCGCGTCGAGCTTGCGGGCATAGGCTTCGCCTTCGTCGCGCAGCACGTCGAATTCGGCGGTCTGGATTAAGGTCGGCGGCAGGCCTTGCAGTTGCTGCGTTGTCGCTTGCAGGGGCGAAGCGTAGATCTCCTTGCGGGCACCGGCATCCTTTGTGTAGTGATCCCAGAACCAGACCATCAGGTCGCGCGTCAAAAAGTGGCCGTCGGCGAACTGCTTGTACGACGGCGTATCGAAGTTGGCGTCGGTCACGGGCCACATCAGCACCTGGGCGCGCAGCTTGGGTGCGCCCTGATCCTTGGCCATCAGGCTGACCACCGCCGCCATGTTGCCGCCCACGCTGTTGCCGGCCACCGCCAGGCGCTTGCCGTCGACATTGATCGCGTCGCCGTTCTCGGCCACCCAGCGCGTCGCCGCATACGCCTGCCTGACTGCTACCCCGTAGCCCGCTTCCGGCGAGGGCGTGTAGTTGACGAACACCGCTGCCGCGCCGGAACCGGCCACCAGGTCGCGCACCAGGCGCTCGTGGGTCGGATAGTCGCCCAGCACCCAGCCGCCGCCGTGGAAGAACATGAAGGCCGGGACCTTGCCCTTCGCGCCAGCCGGACGCACGATGGTCAGCTTGACCGGCTTGCCGTCGAGGGTGACGGTTTTTTCGCTTACATCGGCCGGCGCCAGCGTCACCTTGCTGCCTGCCTGCGCCCCGACCAGCACGGCGCGCGCTTCGTCGGGCGTCATCTGGTTGAGCGGCTTGCCGCCTTCGATCGCTTTCAGAAATTGCGCGGTGTTGCGTTCGACGCCGGGCAGGCTGGCCGCGTGAACGGTCGAGAGGGAAGCGGCGAGCAGGGTCAGGGCGAGAGCGGATTTCATGGTGGTTCCTTTTGGTTGATGTCTATTAAGTAGCGAGCTATATATTGGATTGGCTTATCTGGACTGCGCTGCGTCTTCGATCAGGCGCGCAACTGCGGCCGGGTTCGATGTCATGACGACGTGCGAGGCATCCTTGATTTCGACGGTTTTGCGCGACTTGGCGCGTTCCGCCATGAAGCCCAGGGCGGCTGCTGGGATGTTCTTGTCGCCGGTGCCGTAGATGAAGTACGACGGCAGGTTTTTCCAGGCTGGGGCGCCGGACGCTTCGGTCAGGGCGGCTTCGGCGATCGGACGCTGGGCTACCGCCATCAGCTGGGCCTGGGCTTTCGGCACG
>DASVVC010000161.1:0-96989 GCA_036386755.1 Telluria sp. | reverse complement strand
AAGGCGGGGACCCAAGTTCGTATATGAGCCTGTAGCTTCGGCACGAACTTGGATCCCCGCCTTCGCGGGGACGACGAAGCCAAAATCAGTGGTTCTGCTTCTGCTTCGCCCCACCACCCGCACCTTCATCCTTGCCCGCTTTGACACGGCTCTTGGCATCGTGGCTGCTCTTGTCATCCTTCTTGCCGGCCGCCGAATTGACGTCCGCTTCGGTTTCATGGCCGCCGGATTGTTTGTTTTGGGTGTCGCTCGTTTTCGATTGTGTCATGGTAAATCTCCTGTGGCAGTGAAAAAAACTGTTCGACGCGCCGCTGCCTAGTGCAGCGTCGCGCCCGTATCTTGTTGGGCCCACGCCGTCACGCGCGCGTAGCCGGCGCGTGTCCCGACTTCGAGCTTGGCAACGGCAGCCATGATCAGGTCGGGGTGGGCGTAGTGCAGCATGTGCCCGCAGTCCGATTCGAGCTGCAGGTCGCTATGAGGTACCTCGTTGTGGAAGCGCACCGCGTTCGCCTCGGCGCTGGCAACCCGGTCCCCGCAGCCGGCCAGTACCGCAATCGGCAGGCGCAGCTCGCCATAGCGTTGCGACAGGCGCGCCGCCGCTGAAATCATCATGCCGCTCTCGGCGGCGCTGGCACCCAGCTGGGCCGGCCGCAACGACATCCACTTGGGAAACTGGCGGAAGCTTTCCGGCACGGGAGCGGGACCGAACATGCGCCGCGTCAGGACCGGCCAGAGCAGTCGTCCGAGCAGCGGCGATACCGTATTGCGCAATACTCGCCCGATCAGCGGCAGCGCCGGCGCCGACGCCAGCGGCGCATCGAGGCGCACGCTCGGATAGTAATAGCCCGACACCAGCGCAATGGCGCGCACGTAGCGCGGATAGTCCAGCGCCAGCGCCAGCGTCACCAGGGTACCCCAGGAGTGGCCGGCGATCACCGGCCGCTCCACGCCCAGCGCGCGCAAGGCCTTGTAGATCAGGCGCGCCTGCGCTTCCGGCGTCCAGCTGGTCTCGCCCGGCCGATCGCTGTGGCCGAATCCCGGGCGGTCGAAAGCGATCACGCGGTGCGACTCGGCTGCGGCATCGAGCAGGCCGCTAAGGGCAAAGTCATCCGAATATAGCCCGTTCCCGTGCAGCAGAACCAGTGGCGCGCCTTCGCCGCGTTCGAGGTAGTGCAGACGCACGCCGTCGATCTCGATGACCTTGCCCTGGGCGGGATTGGCTTGTTCGGCCTCTCGTTTTTTCGCGTGGACATACACCATCGAGGCAGCCAGGCCGGCGGCGGCGGCGAGCATGGCAATGCTGCCCCAGCCGGGCGTGCCCTGGTCGGCGTGGGTGGAAAGGCGATTCGGCATGGCGGTGCGGTCGTAAGGCATGGTATGTCCTGCGGCAGGTTGATGAAGGGCTGTCGTGGACGTACTATGCCTTTTGCTATCACTTCCGGTCTGTGCGCCAGTCAACAGTGTGCGCACCTTGCCTGCGGATCAGTCCCGCAGCTGCAGGTAGGCGGCGCTGACCGCTTCCGGACCGTACAGCCGTTCCAGCCGCCGTACCGTGAAGTGCCCGCGCGCCATGTCCTGGAAGTGGTTGATGAACAAGGTGTTGACCAGGGCGCCGCCGGCCGCGCCGATGATCGGCACCATCATCGCCGCCGCCTTCTGCGACACGTGCACGTTGAAGCGGACGGCGATCTGCGCAATCAGGCGCACCAGCGCCGGCGCCGCTTCGCTCGCCATGCCATGCTTGGCCAGATATACCGTTGCTTCGGACATGGCTTGCGCCAGCGCGATGCGCGCCGCGTAGTAGCCCGAATCCGAGGCGTCGTCGGCGGCCGTCTTGCCGCCGAGCGAAAATACCATCAGGCAAGCGAGCTGCGCTTCGCCCGAGGCGAGATTTTCGCCGTGCGCGCGGCCGATATCGGCAATCGAGCGCAGCATGACGACGGTGGACACCGGTAACTCCACCGCCAGGCCGGCAATGCCGAAAGCGCCGCCGGCCGCGCCGCTCAACGCCACCGCCGCGCTGTGCAGCTTGGGAAAGGACGACGTGCCCGACGGGCGCAGGGTGGCGTTGGCCACTTTCAGGCATTTGGTCAGCGACGCGTTGGTGACCGATGCGATCTTGCCGCTCCACGAAGCGGGCAGGGCCTTGACCGCCGCTTCGAGGGGCATGCCGATCACGTCGGTGATGCGGGCCACGTAGCCGGGATGTTCCAGCAGGTGCCTGGCCTGCTTCAATTCGGCCAGGTGCTCCTGCGACAAGCTCGCGCCGGCGCCGGCGCCGGCCGGGGATGGACGTTGCATATTTCCTCACTGGTCAAATGCCGCTGCGCACGGTGCGGCAGGGCGATTGGGTGGAGTATAGGCCAGGTGCGCAAAGCCGGCCCGCGCGCGCGGAAGGCTGCTACAATTTCCGCTTTGATAGCGCTAACATTGCCAGGGATGCGACTGATGATACCGACCACGCAAAGCTGTTTATCTCCACACCGCGCTGCCGCGCGGACGCTGCGCCTGCTGGCTGCCGCGCTGTCCTGTGCGGCGCTGTCCGGCGTGGCGCTGGCGCAGGTGTCCGCAGGGCCGGTTGCGGCTGCCTGCAATGGCGTTGCCCCCAGCGGCGAGCTGACGGCCACGCGCGTGCCGGGCAGCGCGCCTGCCAGCGCGGAAGCGGGCCTGTACGAAGGCCCGGTCTGGATCGGCGACGCACTGTATTTCTCCGATTTCACGTTCGGCCCCGGTTTTCCCTCGCGCGTCCAGCGCCTCGGCCCGGATGGCAAGCTCTCCACGGCGATTCCTGATAGCGGCAGCAACGGCTTGGCGGTCGACGCGCGCGGCAACATCGTCGCTGGCACGCACAAATATAAGGGCGTATCGCGCTTCGACCTTGCCAGCGGCAAGCGCAGCCTGGTGGCCGGCACCTACCGGGGCCAGGTTTTCAATTCGCCAAACGACGTCGCCATCGGCGCCGACGGCACGATCTATTTCACCGATCCCTCCTTCCAGCGCGGCGCCGCACCGGGCGGACAGGACGCCACTCGCGTGTACCGCGTGGCGCCCGGGGGCAAGGTGACGGTGGTTGACGGCGGCATCGCAAATCCGAACGGGATTTCTTTGTCGCCGGCGGGCGATATCCTGTACGTCAACGGCGGCGGCGAACATGGCGTGCTGCGCGCGTATCCCATCGTGCGCGGCGTGCCGGGCAAGGGGCGCGACCTGGTCGGCGCCCTGGCGGTACCTGACGGGATGACGGTCGATTGCCAGGGCAATATCTACGTGACCGAACATACGGCGCAGCGCCTGCGTGTGTTCTCGCCGGCCGGCAAGGAACTGGCCCTGATCAAGGTCGATGCCAACATCACCAATGCCGCGTTCGGCGGGGCCGACGGCAAAACCCTGTTCATGACGGGCGCCGGCGCGCTCTGGCAGATCCGGCTGGATTTGCCCGGCAAGCCCTATTAGGATCGCGGGCTGTAAAGTTTCGATTCCTTATGTTAAGAATCGAACATACGCAGCGGCCTCGGGTGCGCATACTGGATTCATGCAGCAACTTTTTATCCGAAAGAAATCATGAAAACCGCGCTTTGCCTGTTTCCAGTCCTGACCGTAACGCCACCGCCGTCGCACCGGAGTCCGACATGAAAACCATCAAACCCGATTCCCAGCCTGCGTCGCGCATCGAGCGCGAAATCGAGCGCGAGCGCGACCAGCGCCACAAGAACGACGACGAGCGTTCCGGCATCAGCCCGGCGTCCGATTTCCGCATCAAGGACGCGCGCGAAAGCAGCGATTCCGGCATCCTGCAGCGCTCCCGCTCGCGCTACTACTGACCCCGGGCCGGCCGCCCGCCGTGCTGCTGGCAAATTTCCTGGCAAATTGCTGCCTTGACACTACCGCCTGACCCAACCAGAATAAGACGTTCTGGTTGTCGGCTGTCGCGCCGCGACCGCCTTTGTCAGGAGTAAGCCGTGACCCGTTTCCGCAACAATACCGACCGCCTGCTGGAAGTGTCCCTTCAAAACGAGAAGGTGCTTGCCATCGCCGGTGCCATGGTCGCCTACACCGGCACCATCAAATTCGAAAAATCCATCCTGGGCGGCGAGGGCATCTTCGGCGCGCTCAAGCGCAAGGTGACCAACGAGGGCATGCAGCTGATGCAGGCGTCGGGCACCGGCACCGTGTTTTTCGCCCAGAACGCGGCAGAAATCACCGTCATTCCGATGACCGGCGAAAAGATGACCATCGAAAGCAGCAGCCTGCTCGCCTACGATACCTCGCTCAAGACCGGCACCAGTTTCGCCGGCCTGCGCGGCGCCGTCTCGGGCCAGGGCCTGTTCAGCACCACGGTCGAGGGACAGGGCAGCATCGCAGTCATCTCGCGCGGCAACCTGATCATGCTGGAAGTGACGCCCGCCAATCCGCTGCGCGTCGACCCGGATGCGTTTGTCGGCTACAAGGGCAATATCACCCAGGAATTCGTGTTCGACGTCAACTGGCGCACCATGGTGGGCCAGTCGTCGGGGGAATCTTACCAGCACAAGTTCAGCGGCCAGGGCGTGGTCTATATCCAGCCTGCGGAACGCTGACAGGGCCGCGCCGAGCGCGCTTGAACAATCGAATGTAGTGGGAGAATGCCATGCCGGCGTACCAGCAAATCAATGAAAAAATGATTGAGGTCAAACTCAATAACGAGGAAGTCTTCGCCAAGAAGGGTGCGATGATTTCGTACCAGGGCGAGGTCGCCTTCAGCCGTTCCTTCCTCGCGGGGCAGGGCGTGCAGTCCCTGGCCATGCGCGCCGCCACCAACGAGGGTTACTCGCTGATGCTGGCCAAGGGCCGCGGCTCGGTCTACTACGCCTACGACGGCCTGTTCGTCACCATCGTCCCGGTGCGTGGCGAGACCTTGTACGTGGAAAGCGACAACGTGCTCGCCTTCGACGCCCGCCTGAGCGCCGGAACCATGTTTCTCGGCAACCAGGGCGGCTTGCAGGGCATCGTGCGCGGCGCCGTGTCGGGCCAGGGCTTGTTCACCAGCACCTTCCAGGGCACGGGCGAAGTGGCGATCCTGTCGGACGGCAATGCGATCGGCTTGCCGGTCACGCCGGACGTGCCGGTCTGCGTCGATCCGCAAGCCTACATCGGCCATACCGGGCAGTTGAGTTCGTCCATCATCACCGACGTGAACTGGAAGACCTTCGTCGGCCAGGCTTCGGGCGAGTCGTATCAAGTCAAATTTTCCGGCCAGGGCACGGTCTACATCCAAGCGAGCGAGAGGTAAGTCATGACAATCTACAATCCAGCGAACTTGCCGAAGAACGATAACCTGAACCGCTTCGCCTTCGTGGTGGACGTCACCGACCAGATTTTCATCCGCAAGGGCAAGATGATCGCCTTTTACGGCAACCTCAGCTTCGAAGCGATGGGCAGCAGCGTGGTCGACATGCTGGCGCGCCACGCGTTCAATGCGCCCAAGTACATCCACAACTTCGTGGTCGCGCAGGGGCAGGGCCAGCTGATCCTGGGCGACAACGGCAACGACCTGGCCTGCTACGACCTGGACGCGGCCAACATGACGATCCGCGCCAAGAATTTGCTGGGCTTTACGAAGAACGTGATCTGCCAGGAATCGACCCTGCCGGGCTACCTGACCCTGCTCGGCACCGGCAAGGTGATTGCCTCATCCAACGGGCCGGTGCACTTCCTGGAATTGCCGTGCCGGGTCGACGAGCAGGCCGTGCTGGGCTGGGCCGATTGTCCGAGTCCGTCGTACCGCTACGATTACGAACACGTCAGGGGCTTCGTATCGGCGGTGGGCGCGGTGACGGGCTTTACCTTGTCGGGCGAGGAAAAGCAGGTCGACTTTACCGGCGCGGGCACGGTGCTGGTGCAGTCGTCCGAGCTGGAACTGAGCGGCAGCTCGACCTTGTCGCATCTGATGGCGCTGTTGCCGATGCTGGGCAAGGAAGACTTAAGCGCGCTCAGCTTGTCGGTGCAGCAGCAGAGCCAGCAGCGGCGCTAGCGCGAGCGGGCGGCAAGCTGCGGCGCTACCCGTGCGCCACAGCCTGTTCGGGTACAGGCCGCAGCGCATGCATCCGCACCGCCCACACCACGCCAGTCACCAGCAAGACGATTGCCGCGATTTCCAGCGTGCGCGGCAATTGGCGGTGATAGACAAAGCCGTAGAGCAGCGCGAACAGCGTTTCGAACAGGATCAGCTGGCCCGACAGGGTCAGCGGCACACGCCGGCTGGCGATATTCCACAAATGATTGCCGATCACCGACGCGCCCAGCGCCAGCAGGGCGTTGGTGATCCAGAACGCCGTCCAGTCGCGCCCGCTCGCGACGCCCGCCGCGCCGGTCACGTCGCCATGCCAGATGGCGAACGCGCACGCGCCGACGGCCAGCGCGATCAGGCCGCTGGCCATGCCGTACAGCGCCGACCATTCCGCACTGCTGAAATGCGCGTTGCGCTTGAGGAAGCGCGCATTGTCGAGCGCGTACCAGCTCCAGCACAGCAGGGCGCCGAACGCGCACAGCACGCCCAGCAAGGTAGTGCCGGGAGCGGCCCCGCTGGCGCGCGCGTGCAGGAATACATCGACGTTGATGCAGGCGATGCCGGCGCCCACCACCAGCAGCGGCAGGGCCAGTTGCGACATCGGCACTGCGCCGTGATCCTTGCGCCCGAGCAGGGTCACGGTGATCGGCAGCAAGCCGATGATGAGCGAGGTCGGCGCCACGCCAGCGAGCTTGACGCCCAGCGCCAGCAGCATGTAATAGACGATATTGCCAGCCAGCGCATGACGCACCAGCGCGCCGCAATCGCTGCGGTCGAGCCGCTTCAGCAGGGTGTGCAGGCGCGGCAGCATCAGCCCGGTGGCAATCGCCCCGTAGGCGATGTAGCGGCCCACGGCCAGCTCCACCGGTGAAAACGCGGGCAGCAATTCCGGCACGATAAACACCATGCCCCACATCGCGCCGGCCAGCAGGCCGCACAGTACGCCAGTCCACATCGGTTATATTCCTGTCATGCATTAAATTGCCAAGTTCGCCAGTGTGGCACGAAGCGCTTTCTGCTGCACTGGCGGAGCAGGCAAAAACTACGTGCGGTTTGGTTACCATCAGCCTGCACGACCAATAAGGGGAATGAATGGAAAAGGTCGCTTTTGCGCTCAATGTCGTCGATGGCTGGCCACCGGTGGCAACTGAGCACGTGTGGTGTGAAAAGACCGATGGCATCTTCCGATTGAAAAATAGCCCCTTCTTTATTAAGGGCTTGGCTTGCGGCGATTGGTTTAGCGCCGAACCGGATGCGGTTAACGGATGCGTCTTCGCATTCACCCTGTTGGAATCGTCAGGGCATTCCCTGGTCTGGATCAGCGATCACGCTGGCCCCGACCTTGATCAATATCAGCATGAGCTGTTCGCACTGGGCCTCGGGATTGAATATCTTCCTCAATTCAAGCATTACGCAATCGATGTTCCCGCGTCGGCCGAACGACGGGCCGTCAATGCTTTGATGGATAGGCTAGAGAAACTGGGTTTTGCGATGGCCTTCCCGGTATGGCATCATTGATAGATGAATGTGCGTATTGATGAAAAAATCCTTGTAAGCAACATTCGCGTGCGTTTTCCGAGTCAGGCGGCATTGACTGACCAATGGCTCGCGCAACGCGGCTGGAAAATAGAAGACCACAATGACTTACCCTACATGTGGGTGGAGGCGTTTGCCGACTGGATCACCGACGCCATCAAGCGTAGGGATGTCGCGGGAATCCGGGACCAGACCGGTTTCCTGGCTGATCAGTACCGCGCCGCCCCGGACGCGCTATGGGAGATCGTCGCCGTAGCGTATGCTGAAAACATCATGTGGAATGCCAGTGATGAGGAAAAAGCATGGGCATGGGAATTCATTGCACGCGAAATACAGCAGCTTTACGAGGAGATGTGGCGCGATCCCACGACATAGCCGATCCGTGAAGATGTCGTCCCGGGTCTAAGGCGCACAGCGCCTGCCGTTTTCGCCGAACACGTGAATGCGCGCCAGCGGCGCCCCAAACAGCAAATACTGGCCCACCTCCCAATTCGCATCCGGGTCGGCCCGCACCACCACCTGCTCGCCGCTGCCGGCCACGCTGGCGTACAAATACGTGCCGTCGCCCAGCCGCTCGACCGCGAACACGGTGGCCGGAATGCCATCGACGACATGCGGCCCGATGTGCTCCGGCCGCATGCCCAGGGTCACGCGCGCACCCGGCGCCATCTTCTCGGCCACGCACACCATCAGCTGCGTGCCGCCGGCCAGCGCCACCACCGCCTGGCCCAAGTTCCACTGGCGGATTTCGCCGCGCAGAAAATTCATCGGCGGCGCGCCCAGAAAGCCGGCCACGAACAGGTTGTCGGGCCGGTGGTACAGGGCCAAAGGCGCGCCCACCTGTTCCACGCGGCCGGCGCGCAGCACCACGATGCGGTCGGCCAGGGTCATCGCCTCGACCTGGTCGTGCGTGACGTAGATCATGGTGCTGGCCAGGCTGCGGTGCAGGCGGGCCAGCTCGATGCGCATCTGCACGCGCAGCGAGGCGTCCAGGTTCGACAGCGGCTCGTCGAACAAGAACACGGCCGGCTGGCGCACGATGGCGCGCCCGATCGCCACGCGCTGGCGCTGGCCGCCCGACAGTTCCTTCGGCCGACGCTGCAGCAGCGCTTCGATCTGCAAGGTCTGCGCGGCCTTGTGCACTGCCTCCTCGATCTCCGCCTTGCGCTTGCCGGCGAGCTTCAGGGAAAACGCCATGTTCTCGTACACGCTCATGTGCGGATACAGCGCGTAACTCTGGAACACCATGGCCAGCCCGCGCTGCGCCGGCGGCACGTCGTTCACGCGCACGCCGTCGATGTCGATGTCGCCGCCGTCGATGTCTTCCAGCCCGCAAATCGCGCGCAGCAGGGTCGACTTGCCGCAGCCGGACGGGCCGACGAAGACCACGAACTCGCCATCGCCGATATCGAGATCGATCCCGTGCAGCACCGCCTGTGCGCCGTACGATTTGCGGATGCCCGTGAGCTTGACCCGCGCCATCTCAGGCCGCGCGCAGCACGATGACCACGCGGTGCTGCGCGCCGTCGGCCTTCATCGGGATCATGGCCGCGCCGCCCTCGATCGGCGCTTCCTGGCCGTCGAGCGAGGCGGCCACCACCAGCGAACCGTCGCCGATAGCATCGTTGATCACTTCGATGTGGTAACTGGTGGCGCCGTCCGGCAGCCGGTAGCGGATGCCAAAGCGCGGCCAGGCGGCCGGCACCACCGGCTTCATGCGGATCGCGGCGCCGCCTTCGAGCGTGAAGCCGAGCACCGATTCGAGCGCGACGCGGTAGGCCCAGCCGGCCGAGCCGGTGTACCAGGTCCAGCCGCCGCGCCCCACGTGCGGCTCGGCGCCGTAGATGTCGGCCGCGATCACGTACGGTTCGACCTGGTAGCGCGCCACCGCCTCCGGGTTCAAGGCGTGGCTGATTGGGCTGAGCATTTCGAGCAGTTGCGCGGCGCGCTCGTTGCGGCCCGCTTCGGCCACCGCGCGCACCGCCCAGCAGGCCGCGTGCGTGTACTGGCCGCCGTTTTCGCGCACGCCCGCCACGTAGCCCTTGATGTAGCCGGGGTCCTGCACGGTGTGCACGAACGGTGGCGTGAGCAGGCGGATCAGGCCATCCGCGTCCGACACCAGCCGTTGTTCCATGGCGTCGAGCGCCATCTGCGCGCGGTCAAACGGCGCCGCGCCCGAGATCACCGACCAGGCCTGGGCCAGCGCGTCGATCTGGCATTCGTCGCTCTCGCTCGAGCCCATCACCGCACCGTTGTCGTAGAAGGCGCGCCGGTACCATTGGCCATCCCAGCCTTCGCCATTGAGCGCCACGGCCAGGTGGTCACGGTAGGCGCTGTAGGCGGCGATGCGCGTGCTGTCGCCGCGCCGCTCGCACACCGGCAAGAAGTCCTTGATGATGCGGAACAGGAAAAAGCCCATCCACACGCTCTCGCCGCGGCCTTCGCGTCCGACCCGGCTCATGCCGTCGTTCCAGTCGCCGGTGCCCATCAGCGGCAGGCCGTGCGCGCCTTTCGTGAGCGACCGGTCCAGCGCGCGGCAGCAATGCTCGTACACGTCGGCGCTGGTGCCGGCCGGTTCAGGGTGCAGGAAGACTTCGTCTTCGCCGTCCTCCAGCAGCGGCGCGGTGAGGAAGCCCTCGACTTCATCGAGCACGCTCCAGTCGCCGGTGGACTTAAGGTAGAAGGCGGTAATGTACGGTAGCCACAGCAGGTCGTCCGAGAAGCGCGTGCGCAGCCCTTTTTCGAGCGGGGCCGGGTGCCACCAGTGCAGCACGTCGCCTTCGATGAATTGGTGCGCCGCGTGCAGGCAGATCTGCTTGCGCGTCATTTCGGGCAGGGTGTAGATCAGGGCACTGGCGTCCTGCAGCTGGTCGCGGTAGCCGATCGCGCCGCCCGACTGGTAAAAGGCGGTGCGGCCCCAGATGCGGCAGCTCAGGTTCTGGTAGGCCAGCCAGCCGTTGACCATCAGGTCGATCGCCGGCACGGGCGTGTCGATCTCGATGGCGCCGACGGTGTCGCTCCAGAACTGGCGTACTTCGGCCAGCGCCTGCTCGATCGCCGCACCGCTGCGATAGCGCCGCACCAGCGCCTGGGCGTCGTCGGCGGCGGTGGTTTCGCCTAGCAGCACGGCAAATTCGACCTCTTCGCCGGCGGCAATCGTCAGGCGCGCCTGGAACGCGGCGCATGGATCGAGTCCTGGACCGGTGCGTCCGTCAAGGCGCGCTTCGCCCAGCGCCGCCGGGCGGGCGGTGGTGCCGTGGGTGCCGATGAAGGCGGCGCGGTCGGCACTGTGAAAGCTGGCGCTGGCCGGCGGCGCGATCAGCGCGGCGAAGGTGACGCCGTCGGCGAACGGGCCGGCCATGCGGTTCGTCGCCAGCAGCACGCCCGTGTCCCACGTGGTGCACACGTGGCGCGCGCTGTCGGTCGGGGTGCTGCCCAAGACCAGCTGCTGGTAGGAGAACAGCGACACGGTGCGGCTGCGCGCTTCGGTATTGCGCAGGCGGATGCGCACGATCTTGAGCGGGTCGTGGCGCGGCACGAACACCGTGCACTCCTGTTCCAGGCCGTAGCTGGCGTGGCGGAAGGTGGTGTAGCCGAAGCCGTGCACCGCCTCGTAGCCGGCTGCGGCAGGCGCGGGACCTGGCATGGGCGACCACCAGCTGCCGTCGTCTTCATCGCGCAGATACAGCGCTTCGCCGTGCGGATCGCGCACCGGGTCGTTGAACCAGGGCGTGAGCCGGTGTTCGCGGCTGTTGCGGCTCCAGGTGGTGCCGGCGCCGGTTTCGCTCACCAGCACGCCCACCTGTTCGTTGGCGATCACATTGGTCCAGGGCAGGGGCGGGCGCGAGAGGCCTTCGGCGCCGTCCCATTCCATGCGGATCACGTACTCCTTTCCGTCGCTGGAAAAACCGCCATCGCCGTTGAAGAACTGCAGCGGCGCGCGCTCGGCATCGTCTTGCGGATGCTTGCGGTGCGGCGGCCGGGGCGGGCGCAGGATGCTGGCGCGCGGCGCGAACACCGGCAGCTCGCCCTTGACCACCATGCGGGCCTGCGCGGCGACCTGCTCCAGGTCGGCGCTGCCGACCAGCACCGGGTCGAGCAGGGTGACGGGACCTTGCAGACCGGGCCAGTCGGCCTGCGCGCCGACCAGCACCAGGTGCAGCGGCAGGGCCAGCGCATCCCAGTAGCGCGCCGCGCCCAGCAGGGCTAGCGCGTGCGGGTCGCGCGGGCCGATGGCGGTGACCACGCACAGCACCCGGTCCTTGGGCAGGCCGAGGGTGTCGGCGAGGGTGTCGGGCAGGCTGCCGGCGGACAGGCGCGCCTCGCCTGCTCCGCGCAGTGCGCTTTCGCCATACAGGATGGCGGCGGCCAGCGCTTCGGCGTAGGCGGCTTGTTCGACATCGAGCCCCAGCGCGGTGAGGAGGGCGGCGCGCCGTTCTCCCGCCATGCGCGAGGCCAGTTCGGACGCTGGCGCACTTGCCAGCAGGGCCAGTGCGGCGTCGCGCTCGGGCGCGGCGCCGAGGGTAAAGACAATGACGGCATTCGTGTCGGGTTCGAGCGTTACGTTGCGGCGCAGGCTGAACGACGGATCGAGCACGTTGCCGACGGTGCCCGACAGCGGCGTGCTTGCCACCAGCGCGCTTGGGGCGGCCAGGCTGCGGCCACGCCCGATGAAGCGTTTGCGGTCGGTCTCGATGCCGGCTTCCTCGCCGCCGGTCGCGGCGTGCACCAGCCATATACAGGCGTCGTCGGCGCCGCGCGGACGCCGCCGCGCCAGCAGCGCGCCAACGTCGGGGACAGACTCGGTCTGCACGAACAGCTTCGAGAACGCCGGGTGCGCGGCTTCGGTGGCGCGCTTGTTAAGCACCACTTCCAGGTAGCTGGTCACTTCGATGCGGCGTACGCGCGCACTGGTGTTACGCAATGTCAGGGTGCGCAGCTCGATATCTGCCTCGGTGGCGACGACGATGTCGAGCCGCGCTTCGATGCCGAGGTGGCGGCAGGACAGCCACGCGCCGCCATCGTCGCCGCCGGCACCATACCGGGCGCCCGCGACCGCGCACGGTTGCGCGCCGACCGACCAGAATTCGCCGCTGTCGATGTCGCGCAGGTAGATAAAGTAGCCGTCGCCGTCTTCCACCGGATCGCCATGCCAGCGCGTCAGCGCATGCTCGCCGAGGTCCGTGGCGCCTGTGCCGGCGGCCGTGACGAGCACCCGCAGATGGCCGTTGGAGAGGAAGCGGGCGCCGGCGGCGGGACTGAATGGAATCGGAGTCATGGGCAGGGTACGGTGGTTTGCATAGGGGACGGCACGATGTAAGCGGTTACATCGCGATAAATTTTACCCGACATCTTTGTTAAAAAAATAAAATTTCGACCAAAAGTCATGCTTTTTTTGGTGGAAAATTTACATAAAAACCACGATGTGCTGAGCTCGATTGCGGTACATTAGAAAAAATGTAATCGGTTACCGGAATTTATGCGGAAGGGATGAAAGCGTGGTGTCTTCATGGCGGTAACGATCAAGGATGTGGCGCGGGCGGCCAATGTGTCGGTCGCATCGGTATCGCGCGCGTTGAACGGCAGCGACACCGTCACCGACGAAACGCGCCAGCTGGTGTTGGCTGCCGCGCGCAGTTTGCGCTACATTCCGCACAGCGGCGCGCGCAGCCTGTCGACCAGCCGCACCCAGACCATCGGCGTGGTGCTGCCCGATCTGCATGGCGAATTCTTCTCCGAGCTTATTCGCGGCATCGACATGGCGGCGCACCGGCGCGGCCTGCATCTGCTGGTATCGAGTTCGCACGGCGACGCAGGCGAAGCGGCGCTGGCCATGCGCGCCATGAGCGGCCGGGTCGACGGCTTGATCGTCATGTCGCCGCATGTCGATGCCGGTTTTTTGGCCGACAACCTGGCAGGCAACCTGCCCATCGTCCTTGTCAATACGCGCGCCACCGGCCACGATTGTTCGGCCCTTGCGGTCGACAACCACGGCGGCGCGGCCGACATGGTGCAGCACCTGGTCGAGATGGGGCACCGCAGCATCGTCATGATCGCCGGGCCGGCCGAGAACTTCGACGCCGAGGAACGCCTGCGCGGCTTTCGCGAGACGATGGCGCGCCTGCTGCCCGGCGCGCCGTCGTTCGAGCCGGAAGTACTGCGCGGCGACTTCGGCGAGGAGTCGGGCTACCGCGCGGGCCAGCAGCTGCGCGCCCTGAAACGCTTGCCCGACGCGGTGTTCGCCGCCAACGACATGATGGCGATCGGCTGCCTGTTCGCGCTGGGCGAGGGCGGCCTGGCGGTCCCGCGCGATATTGCGCTGGTCGGCTTCGACGACGTGCCGACGGCGCGTTTTGTGACGCCGCCGCTGACCACCGTGCGCGTGCGGATCACCGAAATGGGCAGCCGCGCGCTCGAATGCCTCGCTTTTGAAATCGAAAACCCGCAGGGAACGAAGAAAACCGTGCAGGTGGTGCAAACGGAACTGGTGGTGCGGCGCTCGTGCGGCGCGCATGCGCAGGCTGTGACGGAAAACGGCAGTCAACAACATTAAAAAAAACCTCAAAAATAATCTAAAAAATAACTACAAACTGGAGCTAGGCATGAAGATGAAAGCAGGCGTGCGCGAACTGCGCAGGGCATTGGTGGGACTGTCGACGGTGGCCATGCTGGCCGCCGCGCCGGCGCATGCGCAGTTGAGCAGCGCCACCATCAAGGGACAAATCACGCAGAGCGGCGCGCCCGCGGCGCCGGCAACCCTGGTCATCGCCAGCAATACGGCCACGGGTTACAACTACCGCACCACCACGGCCGCCGACGGCAGCTACGTGCTCACCGGCCTGCCGCCGGGCGAATATGCGATCAAGGTTGGTGGCCAGAGCACCGAAAAGGTCACCCTCGCGATCGGCCAGACCGCCTCGCTCGACCTGTCAGTGGGCGCCGCCGACCAGGCCAACGTGGCGCAGGTGGTGATTCTGGGCTCGGCCCAGCGCCGCAACGTCAAGACGTCCGAAGTGGGCACCAGCGTGTCGCGCGCGCAGATCGAAAGCCTGCCGCAGGTGTCGCGCAATTTCCTCGCCTTTGCCGACCTGGCGCCGGGCGTGCGCTTCGATGTCGAGGCCAAGACCGGCTACGGCACCTTGCAGGGCGGGGCGCAGAACCAGGATAACGTGAACGTCTTCATCGACGGCGTCGGCCAGAAGAACTACATCCTGCGCGGCGGCATGTCGGGGCTCGACTCATCGCGCGGCAATCCGTTCCCGCAATCGGCGGTGGCCGAGTACAAGGTGGTCTCGCAAAACTACAAGGCCGAATTCGACCAGGTCAGTTCGACCGCGATCACGGCGATCACCAAGTCGGGTACCAACGTGCTGCATGGCGATGTGTTTTTCGACCGCACCGGCGCCAACCTGACCGCTTACGATCCGTTCCAGAAGAAGAACAAGGCCGACGGCGTGGAACGTCCTCGTTACTCGCAAAAGCAGTACGGGGCCACGCTCGGCGGGCCGATCAAGGAAGACGTGATGCATTACTTCATCGCGTATGAAGGCAAGCGGATAGACACACCGCGCCAGGTCGTCGCCCAGCGCCAGGACTTGCTGCCCAACGCCGGCATCGTGCCGTCGCTGCTGGCGCAGGCTGGATCGGCTACCGCCAAGTTCAAGGAAGACCTGGTGCTCGGTAAGCTCACCACGCGCATCGGCGAAGACCACCTGTTTGAGCTGACGACCCGCATCCGCCGTGAAAACGACCTGGTGCCGGAGGACTTCAAGCTGTCGGTGCCGGGCAACGAGAAGGACCGCAAGAACGACGAAACGCGCTTCGACCTGAAACACGAATTTTCGCGCGGCGACTTCCTGAATGAAGCGCGCATCGGCTACGAAAAATTCCACTGGAATCCGAGCGCGCTGCAATCGACGCCGTACGTGAAATACGTGGTCTCGCCCAGCAACGAGACCAAGAACGTGGTCGACGTGCTGTTTACCGGCGGCTCGCCCGACGCCCAGGACCGCATGCAAAAAGGACTCTCGTTCAGCGAGAGCCTGACCTGGACCGGCCTGGCCGGCCACACGATCAAGGGCGGAGCCAAGATCAAGAAGGTCGACTTCGACCTGTACGGCACCTCGAACAGCGTCGATATCCGGCGCGAGATGATCGACAACGTGACCGGCATTCCGCAAGTGTTCGAAATTTCGCGCGCGCTGGCGCCGACCGGCGTGAGCTACACCGACCGCCAGTACGGCGTCTATCTGCAGGATGACTGGAAGGTGACGAAGCAGCTCGAACTGAACCTGGGCCTGCGCTGGGACTATGAGACCAATATGCTCAACGACAGTTATGTCACGCCAGCCGACCGCGCGGGCCTGTTCGGCAAGCAGGACCCGCGCGCTGGCGCGCCTGCCGGCCAGACCTACGCGCAGTCGCTGGCCAAGGGCGGCGTGACCATCGGCGACTACATCAGCACGGGTTCCAACCGCAAGTCGTTCAAGGATGCGTGGCAGCCGCGCGTGGGCATGTCGTATGACGTTTTCGGCGACAGCAATACGGTCTTTTTCGCCGGCGCCGGGCGCGCCTACGACCGCACCATCGCCAACGCGGCGCTGGACGAGCTGCAAAAGAACTCGCAGGCCGGCGGCGAAATCTGGCTGATCCGCAGCGAACACAAACTGCCCTACACCGACCAGTTCAGCCTTGGCGTGCGCCAGGCGCTCGGGGCATGGAATACCGAGCTTGGCGCGACGGTCTCGCGCAGCCGCAACCAGTTCAACTGGTTCGGCGGTAACCGCGACGTCAACGGCGGCTGGGGCAATGCCAGCCCGATCGACCCGATGTTCAGCTCCGTGCCCGGTTACGGCACCCTGATCCTGGGCGACTTCATCTCGCAGGCGAAAACCTCGTCGGCCTACCTGAAGGGCGACAAGCCGTTTTCCACCGCATCGGGCTGGGGCCTGGCCGCGACCTACACCTACTCCGAAGGCGAGACCACGAACAAGGAGTGGACCAACGATATCTTCAACTGGACCCACGGACGCTACGCGCGCAGCTGGAATCCATCCGAGAACGTCGAGCGCCACCGGCTGGTGGTGGCCGGCATGAGCGACCGCCTGCTGCCGTACGGGATCATGCTATCGTCCAAGCTGACCCTGGGTAGCGGCCTGCCGTACCGGATCACCGACTGCGCCAAAGGCTTTAACGACTGCGTTTCGCGCAAAGGCGATGGCGGCTCGTTCCGCGAGGTCGACCTGGCCATGGGCAAGGACATCGGCGTCGGCTTCGGCAAGGTCTCGGTCCGCGTCGACATCCTGAACATCTTCAACACGGTCAACTATGCCGCTTACGACGACTGGGGCGGCGGGCCGACCACCAACAATCCCAACTACCTTGGGGGCGACAACGTCAAGCTGGGAACCCCGGGCGCCATCACCGGCCCGATGCGAACAGTTAAACTGACCGCGCGCTATGCATTTTAAATAAGGGAAGTCGATGAGAAAACGCTTGATGCCGATGGCCGCGCTGGTTGGCGCCATCGCGACGATGCCGCTGGCGCCGGCCCAGGCAGCACCGGCGGACGCCAGCCCGGCGGCGCTGCTGCTGGACGACCTGTCCGAACGCACCTTCCGCTTCTTCTGGGAGACCGCCAATCCGGCCAACGGGCTGGTGCCCGACCGCTATCCGTCGCCGTCGTTCTCCAGCATCGCGGCGGTGGGTTTTGGCCTGACGGCCTACCCGATCGGGATCGAGCGCGGCTACATCACGCGCGCGCAGGCGCGCGAGCGCGTGTTGACCACCCTGCGTTTCTTCCGCAACGCGCCGCAGGGCAAAGCGGCGCAGGGCATGAGCGGCTACAAGGGTTTTTTCTACCACTTCCTGGACATGAAAACCGGCGCGCGCAGTTCCAACTCCGAGCTCTCGACGGTGGACACGGCCCTGTTAATTGCCGGCGTGCTGCACATGCAGTCGTATTTCGACGGCGCCGACGAACAGGAGGCCGAAATCCGCCGCCTGGCCGACGAACTGTATCAGCGCGTCGACTGGCAGTGGGCGCAGGCGCGTCCGCCCGCCATCGTCCTCGGCTGGCATCCGGAAACCGGCATGCTGCCCTACGACTGGCGCGGCTACAACGAAGCGATGCTGGTGTACGTACTGGCGCTGGCCTCACCCACCTACCCGGTCGACCCGACCGCGTGGGACGAGTGGACCAGCACCTACGACAAGACCTGGGGCACCTCGTGGGGCCAGGAACACCTGGCATTCGCTTCGCACTTCGGGCACCAGTATTCGCACGTGTGGATCGATTTCCGCGGCATCCAGGATGCCTACATGCGCAAGCGCGGCATCGACTATTTCGAGAACAGCCGGCGCGCCACCTATGCGCAGCAGGCTTACGCCATCGCCAACCCGCTCGGCTGCAAGGGCTACGGCGCCAAGCTGTGGGGCGTGACCGCCAGCGACGGGCCGGCCGACGCCACCGTCACCGACGGCGGCAAACGGCGCAAGTTCCGCAGCTACGCGGGACGCGGCATGGGCAAGGAGCACTACGACGACTGCACCATCGCCCCGACCGGCGCGGCGGCCTCGATCGCCTTCGCGCCGGAGATCGCCATTCCCGCGATCACCGACATGCACGCGCGCTACGGGAAACAGATCTACGGTAAATACGGCTTTCTCGACGCCTTCAATCCGAGCTTCGACTTCGGCATCAAGCTGGCCAATGGGCGGCGCGTGCCGGGCTTCGGCTGGATCGACACCGACTACCTCGGCATCGACCAGGGTCCGATCCTGGCGATGATCGCCAACCACCGCGACGAATCGGTGTGGCGCGTCATGCGCGGCAATCCCGTAATCCGCACCGGATTGCGCCGCGCCGGCTTTTCGGGCGGGTGGCTCGAGAGCGGGGCCGCGCCATGAATCTGCGGCGGCGCCATTGGGTCGCCGGTTCGGCGCTGGCGCTGCTGCTGGCCGGCTGCGAGCGGCGCAAGGACGGCCCGGTGGAGCTGCGGCTGTGGGCCATGGGGCGCGAGGGCGAGGTGGTCAAGGAACTGCTGGCCGACTTCGAAAAGCTCAACCCCGGCATCCGCATCAAGGTGCAGCAGTTGCCGTGGCTGTCGGCGCAGGAAAAACTGCTGACCGCGTTCGCCGGCGACGTCACGCCCGACCTGTGCCAGCTCGGGAACACGTGGATACCGCAGTTCGCGGCGCTGGGCGCGATCGAGCCGCTGGGCGATCGTATCGACCGTGCCGACGGCGTGACCAGCGCCGACTATTTTCCCGGCATCTGGGCATCGAACAAGATCGACGCGCAGTTGTTCGGCGTGCCCTGGTATGTCGACACGCGACTGATCTACTATCGCAAGGACTTGCTGGCGAACGCCGGCTTTGCCAAACCGCCCGCGAGTTGGGCTGAATGGACCGGCGCCATGCGCGCGATAAAGCAGCGCAGCCCGCACAACTACGGCGTGCTGCTGCCCCTGAACGAGTACGAGCAACTGCTGTCCCTGGCGCTGCAGCAGGACGCGCCGCTGCTGCGCGAAGGAGGGCGCTTCGGTGACTTTCGCCATGCCGATTTTCGCACAACGCTGCAGTTTTACCTCGACCTGTTCAACAACGGACTGGCGCCGCGCTTGTCGGCCACGGCCATTTCGAACGTGTGGGATGAATTTGCGAAGGGCTTTTTTGCGTTCTATATCTCGGGTCCGTGGAATATCGGCGAATTCAAACGCCGCCTGCCGCTTGACAAACAGCACACCTGGATGACGGCGCCCTTGCCGGGACCGCACGGCGCGGGCGCCTCGGTGGCCGGCGGCGCCAGCCTGGTCGTGTTCAAGGCGTCGCAGCATAAGGAAGAAGCGTGGAAGGTGATCGAATACCTGTCGCAGCCGGACGTGCAGCGGCGCTTTTACCAGATGACCGGCAACCTGCCGCCGCGCCGCAGCGCCTGGAACGATCCGGCGCTGCAGGGCGATCCGTATTCGGCGGCCTTTCGCGAGCAGCTCGAACGCGCCAAGTCGCCGCCCAAGGTGCCGGAATGGGAGCGCATCGGCACCGAAATGCGCATCGTGACCGAGGCGCTGGTGGCGGGCCGCATGACGATCGAGCAAGCCGTGACGGAGCTCGACGCGCGCACCGACCGCATTCTCGAAAAACGCCGCTGGATGCTCGAGCAGCGGGGCAGGCCATGAAGACCGGCCGCGCCGCGTGGTGGATGGTGGGCCCGCCGCTGCTGGTGATCGGCGTGTTTTTCTTCGTGCCGGTGCTAGCGGCGCTGGCGATGAGCATGACCGACTTCGACCTGTATGCACTGGCGGACCTGAACAACCTGCGCTTCGTCGGCCTGGCCAATTATGCGGAACTGCTGCAAACGCCGCTGTTCTGGAAGGCGCTCGGTAACACGCTGTTTTTCGTGGTGGCCGGCGTGCCGCTCTCGATTGCCGCCTCTCTGGGCGCCGCGCTGCTGCTTAATTCCCAGCTGGCCTGGTTCAAGCCCTTGTTTCGCACCGCCTTTTTCGCGCCGGTGGTCACGTCGATGGTGGCCGTTGCCGTCATCTGGCGCTACCTGTACCACTCGCGCTATGGCTTCATCAACTACGGGCTCGATCTGGTGGGGCTGGCACCGGTCGACTGGCTGGGCGACCCGCGCTTTGCGATGCCCTCGATTATCCTGTTCGCGGTCTGGAAGAATTTTGGCTACAACATGATCATCTTCCTGGCCGGCCTGCAAAGCATACCGGGCGACTTGTACGAGGCGGCCGAACTCGATGGCGCGCGCAGCGTGGCCATGCTGCGCCATATCACCCTGCCGGCGCTGGCGCCGACCATGTTCATGGTCAGTATCCTGACCATGGCCGGCTACTTCCAGCTGTTCGCCGAACCGTACATGATGACCGAAGGCGGGCCGCTGCAAAGCACCGTCAGCGTGCTGTACTTCATGTACGAGCAGGGTTTCAAATGGTGGAACCTGGGCAGCGCGACGGCAGTCGCCTTCATCCTGTTCCTGCTGATGTTCGGCGTGACCATGCTGCAGATGCGCATGGCCGGCCGCGGGTTGGAAGAATGAGCGCGCGCGGTACGCTACCGCGGCGAGTGTGGGTCAACGCGCTGCTGGTCTTGTGCGCGCTGCTGGCGATGTTTCCGCTGCTGTGGATGACGTCCGTCTCGTTCATGGCGCACGGCGAAGCGAGCCACTTCCCGCCGCCGCTGCTGCCGCGCCAGGCCACGCTGGCCAATTACATGGAACTGTTCGCGCAGGCCGGCATTGGCCGCTATTTCCTCAACAGCCTGATGCTGGCGATGGCCGCGACGATGCTGTCGCTGGCGTTCAACGTCGGTGCGGGCTATGCTTTTGCGAAGCTGCGCTTCGCGGGGCGCGAGCGCATCTTCAAGCTGCTGCTGGGGGCGTTGGTCATTCCCGGCCAGGTGGCGATGCTGCCGCTGTTTTTGATCATGAAGCAGATGGGCCTTGTGAATACTTACGTCGGCGTGCTGGTGCCGGCGGCGGCCAGCATCTTCGGGATCTTTTTGGTGCGCCAGTATGCGCTGACCATTCCCGATGCGCTGCTGGAGGCGGCGCGGCTCGATGGCGCCAGCGAGTTCCGCATCTTCCGCTCGATCGTGCTGCCGCTGCTGGCGCCGATTTTGGTAACGCTGGCGATCTTCAGCTTTCTGGGCAGCTGGAACGACTTCATGTGGCCCTTGATCGTCCTCACCGACAAGGACCTGTACACGCTGCCGGTGGCGCTGGCGTCGCTCTCGCGCGAGCATGTGCAGGATAACGAGATGATGATGGCCGGCTCGGTGCTGACCATCCTGCCGGTGCTGCTGCTGTTCCTCGTTTTGCAGCGCTATTACATCCAGGGCCTGCTGGTCGGGAGCGTGAAGGGATGATCAAACCCTGGCCGCTGCTGTTGTCCGCGATGATGGGCGCGCAGGTGCAGGCGCAGGAACGCATCCTGGACGACTTCGAGCAGCCGCTCGCATGGAAGGCAGTGGTATCGGACGGCGTCACGGCCAGTACGACGCCTGCGCCGGGCGTGCAGGGCCAGGGGATGCGTTTCGATGTCGATTTCGGCGGCGCCGCCGGCTATGCCAGCGCAAAGCGCATTCTGCCGCTCGACTTCGACGGCGACTACGCCATCTCGTTCTGGATGCGCGCCGATGCTCCGCTCAACAACTTCGAGATGAAACTGGTCGACGCCAGTGGCGACAACGTCTGGTGGGTCAACCGGCCCAACTTCGCCATCTCGCGCCAGTGGCAAAAGGTCACTTTCAAAAAACGCCATATCGATTTCGCCTGGGGCCCGATCAAGGACCGCACGCTGCGCCGCACGGAGCAGATGGAACTGGTGGTCAGCGCCGGGCGCGATGGCGGGCGCGGGTCGGTCTGGATCGACGATCTGCGCATGCGCGCCATTGCGCCAGCCGGGCCGCCGCCAGCACCGGTCATCTCCACCACGCCCGGCGCGGTAACAGTCAATTACGGCGTGCCGCGCGAATTCGGCGGCATGGTGCTGCACTGGGCCGATGGTTTGCATGCCGCACGCTACGAGGTCGCCTTTTCCGACGACGGCAGCACATGGCGTACGGTACGCAAGGTGGTTGACGGCACGGGTGGTGCCGATCCACTTTTGCTGGGCGAGTCGGAGACGCGTTACGTGCGCATTGCAATGCCAGATGCGGCGGCGCACCGCTACCGGCTGGAGCGGATCGAACTCAAAGACCTGGCGTACGGCGCGTCGGCCAACAGCTTCTTCCAGGCGCTGGCAAAGGAAGCGCCACCGGGCCATTACCCGCGCGGCATGTCGGGCCAGCAGAATTACTGGACCGTGCTCGGTGTCGACGGCGGCCGCGAGACGGGGCTGACCTCTGAGGATGGCACCATCGAAGCGGCGCGCGCCGGCTTCACGATCGAGCCGTTCGTCGTGGATAACGGAAAGCTTGTCACCTGGGCCGACGTAACGATGTCACAGTCGCTGCAGGATGGCTACTTGCCGATACCGTCGGTCACCTGGACGGCGCCGCGCTGGCAGTTGCGCACGACCGCCTTCGCACAGGGCACGCCGGCTACGTCGCAGTTAGTTGCGCGCTACGAGCTGTCCAATACGTCGCCGGCGCCTGTGACTTTGCGGCTGGTACTGGCGCTGCGGCCGCTGCAGGTCAATCCGCCGATGCAGTTTTTGAATACCCTGCCCGGCGTGAGCCCGATCCGCACCCTCGCATGGGACGGCGACAGCTTTGCCGTCGACGGCGCCGCGCGTGTGTGGAGCCTGGCGCTTCCTGACCATGCGGGTGTGTCCTCGTTCGACCATGCCGCCATTCCCGCGCGCCTTGCGGGCGATGGCTGGAGCGCCATGCGGCGGGTGGAAGACGAAGCCGGTTTCGCCTCCGGCGCGCTGGCGTACGACGTGACCCTGGCGCCGGGAGCGACGGCGGTGTTCGGCCTGGCGCTGCCTTTGAATGGCCAGCCGGGAGCACCACAACTAGCCGGTGCCACGCCCGAACAGTGGCTGACGGCGATGCAGGACGACGTTGCAGGCCAGTGGCGCGCGCGCCTTAATCGCGTGGCGATCACCGTTCCGCCATCGGCACAGCCGCTGGTGGACACCTTGCGTTCGTCGCTGGCGCACATGCTCATGACGCGCGACGGCGCGGCGCTGATGCCCGGTACGCGCTCGTACGCACGCTCCTGGATACGCGACGGCGCCATGATGTCGGAAGCCATGGTGCGGCTCGGGAACGACAGCGTGGCGCGCGACTACGCGGACTGGTTCGCCCCATACCAGTTCGCCAACGGCAAAATCCCCTGCTGCGTGGACCGGCGCGGGTCCGACCCGGTGCCCGAAAACGACAGCCAGGGCGAGTTTATTTTCCTGGTCGCGCAATTGTGGCGCTACACGCACGAGCGCGACCTGGTGGAGCGGCTCTGGCCGCGCGTGAAGGCGGCAGCGGCCTACATGGAGCAGCAGCGGCAGTCCGAGCGGGCCGCCGCCAACCTCGTGCCCGAACGCCGCATGCTATATGGCCTGCTGCCGGCGTCGATCAGCCACGAAGGCTATTCGGCCAAGCCGATGCACTCGAACTGGGACAATTTCTGGGGCCTGCGCGGCTATCGCGACGCCGCCATGCTGGCGATGGTGCTCAATAAAACTGCCGACGCGGCGTCCCTGACCGCGCAGGCAAACCAGTTCGAGCGCGAGCTGATGGCGTCCCTGCGCCTGACCGCCAGCACCCACCGCATCGGCTACCTTGCCGGCGCGGCGGAACTGGGCGACTTCGATCCCACCTCCACCACCATCGCGCTCTCGCCCGGCGGACTGCAACAGCGCCTGCCGCAAGACCTGCTGCACGGCACGTTCGAGCGTTACTGGTTCGAGGCGCTGGCGCGGCGCGACGGCCGGCGCGCGTGGAACGATTACACGCCGTACGAACTACGCAACGTGGCCGCGTTCGTGCGGCTGGGATGGCGCGGGCGCGCACATGAACTGCTCGATTTTTTCATGCGCGACCGGCGGCCCGCCGCGTGGAACCAGTGGGCCGAAGTGGTCGGGCGCGACGCGCGCGAACCGCGCTTTGTAGGCGACATGCCGCACGGGTGGATTTCGTCCGACTACATTCGCTCCGTCCTCGACCTGTTCGCCTACGAACGCGAGTCCGACCAGTCGCTCGTCGTCGCCGACGGCATTCCGGCCGCATGGCTCGATGGCGCCGGTGTGAGCGTGCGGGGTTTGCGCACCGTCTATGGAGCGCTGGACTACGCCATCAGGTCCGAAGCGCGCGGCGTCACCTTGACGATCGGCGGTAAGATGAATGCGCCGCCCGGTGGCGTGCTGCTGCGCGCGTCCGACTCCAGTTGGCGCGCTGCCCGCATCACCATCAACGGCAAGCGCGCGCACTGGCGCGGCGGCGAACTGCGCATCGCCGCGCTGCCCGCCACCATTTTCATCTCACGCGATCACACCAAGGGAAAACCATGAGCAACGCAATCGAATTTCCCAAGAACTTCCTGTGGGGCGCCTCCACCTCGGCCTACCAGATCGAAGGCTCGCCGCTGGCCGATGGCGCGGGGCCGAGCATCTGGCAGCGCTTCGCGCATTCGCCCGGTAATATCCGCGATGGCGACACCGGCGACGTGGCCTGCGACCATTACCGCCGCTCCGCCCAGGACGTGGCGCTGATGCGCGAGATCGGCCTGCAGGCCTACCGCTTCAGCATTTCGTGGAGCCGCGTCATGCCGTCCGGGCGCGGCGCGGTCAACCCCATCGGCATCGGGTTCTACGACGAGCTGGTGGACCGCCTGCTGGCGCAGGGCATCAAGCCGATGGTCACGCTGTTCCATTGGGACCTGCCGGAAGCGCTGGACAATCAGGGCGGCTGGCTCAATCGCGACATCGCCGACTGGTTCGCCGATTACGCGCGCGTGATGTTCGACCGGCTGGACGACCGCGTTACGTCGTGGGCCACGCTCAACGAACCGTGGGTGGTGTCCGACGGCGGCTACCTGAATGGCACGCTGGCGCCGGGGCACCACAACCGCTTCGAAGCGCCCATCGCCGCGCACAACCTGATGCGCGCGCATGGCGCCGCCGTCAAGGTGTATCGCGAAATGGGCAAGCACGAGATCGGGCTGGTGGTGAACCTGGAACCGAAGTACCCGGCCAGCGACAGCGCGGCCGACCAGGAAGCGGCCGCGCGCGGGCACGCCTACATGAACGGCCAGTTCCTCGACCCGGTGTTTTTCGGGCGCTATCCCGAGAAGATGAAGGACGTGTACGGCGACGCCTGGCCCGAGTGGCCGGCGGAAGACTTCGACCTCATTTGCCAGCGGCTCGACTTCATCGGCGTCAATTACTACACGCGCAGCGTCACGCGCGATGAGCCGACTGCGTTACCGGTGAGGGCGGTGGCGGTGCGCCAGCCGCTGTCCACCTACACCGAAACCGGCTGGGAAGTCTATGCCAAGGGCTTGAGCGACACGCTCGAATGGGTAGCCGCGCGCTATGGCAATCCGCCGCTGTACATCACCGAGAACGGCGCGGCGTTTTTCGATCCGCCGGTGGCCGAAGGAGGGCGGGTGCACGACCCGCTGCGGATCGACTATTACCAGAAGCACCTGCGCGCCATCCACGAGGTGATTGCCAAGGGCGTGGACGTGCGCGGCTACTGCGCCTGGTCGCTGCTGGATAACCTGGAGTGGGCGCATGGCTTTTCCAAGCGCTTCGGCATCGTGCACGTGAACTTTGCCACCCAGGAGCGCACGCTCAAGGACAGCGCATATTTTTATCGCGAGGTGATCGCCACCAATGGCGCGGTGCTCGACGGCGTGCCGGCGCGGCCGTCGGCGTGGACTGGCGCGGCCATGTGGACCGAGTGAACGCGAGCGCGGGGAGGTATCAGCCCGCGCTGGCGCGCTGCATCCCGATCAGCTTGCACCCGCATTCGGTCACGCAGTCTTGCACCGCCACCGGCACGCCGCCGACCGACAGGGTGGGGTGGGCAGTGACGATCTTGTTCACGCCATGCGGCTTGCCGCCCGGGTAGAAGTCGGGGCAGTCCACCAGGTCGCCGAGCCGCGCGATGGGCTTGCCGTCGACGTCGTGCAAGGGCGAACCGCTGATCACTTTGCCGCCGTGATCGGTCATGTCGCCAACGACGATAATTTTCAGCGGCATGGCAATGTCACTCGGGCGCGATCGCGTACTCTTTCTGGCAGAAAGAGTAGGGCTGGTTAAATTCGGGGAAAAAGACCAGGTTCCTGCCATCGGCCCAGATCCGGTACGAGGTATTTTTCAGGTAAAAGTCGCAGCGTTTGTCGTCGATTTTCAGCAGCACTTTACTGTCGTCGATCAGGGTCGCGGCGCTTTCCTGGTCGAGGCGGATCAATTCCCTGTTCTTTGCAACGCTGGACGCGATTTTCGCGGCCGGCAGCATGTGCTTGAACAAGGCGCGCGAGGGCACCAGGGCGCCGGTCTTGAGCGCGAATACGCGCGCTTCCTTTGCCTCGTCGGGCGAGCCGGCGCACACGGTCGATTTGGCAAATACCATGCTCAGGTAATTATCCGACAGAACAGCCTTGTCGAAGGTCAATTTGAATTCCCACGGACGGCCTTTGACCGCCGCGGCGCCGCATTGCTTCGCTTCGCCGGCGAATCCGGCCGCTGCCGCTTTGAGTGCGGCATTAACGCTGGCGACGGCTTTCGGGTTCATACCGGCCACCGCGTCGAGCGTCACGGTTTGAATCGACACGCTGGCGGACGGCTTGCTGTCGCCGACTTTGTAGCTAACCGGCGGGCCAGCCGGGGACAATGCCTGCGCCGGCAGCGCCGACAGGGATAAGGCCAACCCTGCTGCTGAAACGAACACTCTCATAAAAGAACCTTCCTGATCCGATTGGTGAATTTTGTGCGGTCGTCAAGGCCGTTTTCGCCGCCATTGATGGCCCGGGTGACCTTGCCCACGTCGTCCAGGTCCATGGCCGCCACGGTGCCGTTGCGGAACAGGGTAATGTACCAGCAGCCGGCGTCGATGCAATTGAATGCCGTTTCGATCAGGCGCTCGGGCTTGTCCACTGGCGGGAAACGCAAGGCGGCATTGTGCTCCCAGCCGACATCGAAATCCTTGCCCTTTTTAAGCCAGCCCTTGAAGCACCAGTATTCCGCATAATTATAGCGGCCGGTCAGCTGCTTGAAGCCGCGTCCTTTGAAACGCGGACCGTCGCCGGGCTGGGTATTGCCGAGACCTTTGTTATTTTCGTATTTGGTGCCGGAAGCAATTTCGAGCATCAAGGTCAGGCTGGCACTTTCGACCGCGCCCTGGCCGAAAAAGTGGGCCTGGCGCAGGCGCGAATTGACGCCATAGCGGTAGCAGCACTTGTTGATATCGACCCGGTATTGTTCGCGTATCTCGTCAGAAGTGCCATGGCTCATATGCTCGCCCGATCCGCTCGCTTCCGGATAAACCAGTTCCAGCTCGCTTTTCGACAGCCACATGCATTTGGCCAGGTGCTCGATGAATTTGACCGGGTGCGCATGCCAGAGCGCCGTCGCCGCCGGCAAGCCCGGCACCTGTTCCCAGAACGAGAGCCGCTCGATGTGCGCCGTCAGTTTGGTAAATTGCTCGGGTGTCAACTTGGCCGTGCCGAAATCCTCTTCCTTGACCCGCCCGAAGCGCTTGGCGATATCCTGCTTGCTCCATTCGGTCGGGTGGCGCGTGATCAGGTGGCGCAGCTTGTCTTCGTCGGCGGCCAGCGCCGTCAGGTTTTTGTCGGCGCGGTCTTTTTCGTAGGCGGCGAACAGTTTCTGCAAGCCGTCATGGTCGATAAAACCGTCGCTGCTGAAGGCGCCCTGTTCTTCGAGCTTGTGGAAATCGGGCCAGTCGGCGTCGCTGCTGTACTTGAGCGCGGATTTCTCGGCCCAGTACAGGTCGTTGGAGGCGGGCACGTAGACCTGCACCCAGGTCTTGCCGTCGGCGCTTTCTTCACGAAATTCGCCGGCCTTCATCCACGGGTCGACCCAGGGAATGACAGCGCTGCCCTTGGCCAGGGTCTTGTGGTTCTTGACCGGGTTCTTCTTGTAGCCGTGCAAGTCCTTGGCGTTCGCGTGGTGCTGCGTCTGCTTGATGGTCTGCTTCTTGTTCTTGGGATTCGGTACGTCCACCTCGGCGCTGGTGATCTGGTCGTCGCTGACCCAATAGGAGTGCTTGCCGACCGTGATCTTCTTGTAGCCGCCGCCCGAGCCATCCTTGGCCAGGGTCAGCGGTTTGGCCGGATCGACGACGATGGTTTCCTTGGCCAGCAATTCCTCCTGCGCGCTCAGTTCGGCCGTGAGGACGCAGCGTCCCCACACCGTCTTTTTGGCGTTGTCGAGAAAGGACACGTCGTCGAAAAAGATTTCGAAGTGGATGCCGCGCGACGGCGTCGTCATATTGTCGGGAATGCTGCCGCAGTAACCGAGAATGTCGCCGCGGCGCACGCGCGCAAAGCCGGCGCCGTTGTGGCAGGCCCCGTCGGCCGTCGGCGTGGCGGGCTCGATACCTGGCGGGGCCATCAGCGGGCGCTTGTGCTTGTCCAGCAAGGGGTGCCCCTGCTTGTCGAGCTTGGGATGGGCCGGCACGGTCTTGCGCAAAAAGTTGACGGCCAGCGCGGCAGCCTTGCCCTTGACCTGGCCCCACGCCTGCAAATGCATGTAGAGCGAGTAAAAGGTCATCGTGGCGGTGCCGAGGTTAGTCTTCCCGAGCTCGGTTTCGTGCTTGAGCAGGACAAAGCTGCGCGAGTAGGGCACCTTGTCGAAAAACGCGTCGGTGCTGTCGGCCTCGTCGTAGCGGTAGGCCACCACTTCGCCGTCGGCGATGGCGCGGATCGGGGTGGCGCGGTCGGCCGGGTGCACGTGCACGCCGCCGTGCCAGAAGCGGTTCTTGCCCATCGGGTAGGAGCCGCTGAGGATCTCGCTGTTGTTGAACACGGTATCGGGCAAGACCCGCTGCGCGCTGCCCTTGGTGTACGGAATCTGGATCGGATAGGTAATGATCATCGTGATGAGTCGCGTTATGCCGAGAAAATAAAGGTGCCGTCCGGATCGTGGCCGCCCTGGGACGGAATCAGCACCTTGGCGTCCATGCTCTTGACGCCGACAAAGCTGTGGGTGGCCGCGTGGGCCACGAAGTCGCCATTGGTGCCGTGTTCGATCCCCTCGGCATTGAAGCGCACATAGCTGCCGCCGCCGACGATCACCACTTCTTCCTTGGCGGTGATGGTGATGGTATTGGCGCTGTGCGTGATGTTCAGCTTGGCGAGCAGGTTGATGCTGTCCGACAGCGCCTGCATGTCGATATTGCCGGCCGCCGCCACCAGTTTCATGCCGGCCTTGTGCACGAACAGGCGCAAGGTCTGGCGGATGCTGGCGAACAGGCTGTCGCCGCTGGCGATCGACAGGCTGCGCCCGGTGGTGAGCGCGGTGTGGCCGTCGCTGGCGATGTGGGTCGACTGCGCGGTGGAGGTTTCGATGCCGGCAGGGCTGGACAGCACCAGGTGCGGCTGGGCCAGCTCGGGGAAGGCGGCGCCGCTGTTGCCGCTGTTTCCGCTGTTTCCTCTGATGCCATCGTTCTGCTTCCTGACAGCCTCGGCCACGGCGCCTTGCTGCGTGGCGGATTCCTGGGCGCTGTTCAGGCGCGCCATTTCGGCCATGTTTTCATGGATGCCGCCGGCCGCCGCCAGGCGCTGCATGGTTTCGCCCATGTCCTTGCTGTGCATGGCCGCATTGTTACGCGCCTCGGTGGTGAGTAGCATGCCCTTGCCGGCGCGTGCCACGCCCCAGGCGTTGGTGGCCAGTTCCCAGCCTTCGCCGCGCGCATCCTTGCGCCCGCTGTTGTCCTCGATGCGGGTGATGCTGCCGAGCGAGAGCTGGCTGCACTGGTGATCGCTTTTGAGCTGGGCCTGGATCGCCTGGTGGGTATCGTCGAGCACCAGGTGATTGCTGCGCCCGCCCGGCTGGTTGCCGCCGTTGGGAGCGAGCTCGCGGCTGCGCAGGCCCGTCAGCGCCTGCTGCTGGGCCAGCTCCCACGGTGGCATGTTCAGTTCGTTGAAGACGCCGCCGGTGACGATCGGACGGTCCGGATTGCCATCGAGCCACTGCACGATGACTTCGGCGCCCACGCGCGGGATCGCGGCGGCGCCCAGTTCGGCCCCGGCCCACAAGCTGGCCACGCGCACCCAGGCCGAGCTGCGCTCGTCCAGTTCGCCCACCCGGTCCCAGTGAAATTGCACCCGGATGCGGCCGTAGGCGTCGGTGTGGATGCTGTCCGGCCCGTGCGGCCCGACCACGGTGGCGGTCTGCGGCGCCAGGATGCGCGTGCTGCTGCTGTTGAAGCCGCGCGCCGGGCGCCACGGCACGTTCCTGCGGGTGCAGGTGAAGCGGTTGCGGTAGTGCGGCGTCTCGCCCTGTTGCAGATAATTGTTGCTGGCGCTGTGGTGCAGCGAGAGGATCAGGAATTCGTCGTCGCCGCCCTGGCCGCCGTAACCGAAGTGGTCGGTCAGCCTGAAGTAGCGGCCGGGCAGGGCGTAGCGGTTGTTGCCTTCCGCCTCGACGTACTTGCCGTCGCCCTCGAACTGCTCCATGCGGCGGCGCGCCAGTGCGTCGCCGTCGCCGAGCGACTTGAAGCCGTAGGCGCCGGCGTATTCGTACGATTCGATGGCCGGCACGGCGCCTTGCCGGGCCAGGGTCGGCACCTCGACGTCGGCCGGGCGCGGGTCCTTGAAATTGAAGGCGGACAGGGCCACGCTGGCCGGCGCCAGCACGCGCACCGGCGTCCACTGGTCGATCGCATCTTCCTCGATGATGCCGCCGTGGCGCTGGAAGCGTACCTCGGCGCCGCCGTCGATCGGCGCGGCGGCGCTCGAATCGTCGCTTACCACCAGCTGATGGCCGTGTTCGTTGTGTTCGTACCAGTACAGCCAGCCCGCGGCTTCCCAGCGCCGGCTCAGGTAATTGAAATCGGTCTCGTCGAACTGGCAGGCGTCGGTCATGACCGGATCAGGGCCCGCCACGCGCCAGTCCCAGTTCGGATAGACCGAATAGTCGGCGAAGATGCTGTCGGTCTGTTCGCGCAAGGTCTTGCCGTGGAACAGGTAGTTATCCTTGCGATAGCTCAGGTATTTCAGCCAGGGGCCGAGCCGGGCTTCGTAAAAGGTGACGCTGCCGTCGGACTTCTTGCGCCGGAAGCTGAACACATAGCCGCTGAAATAGCGCAGCGAGCCGTCCGCGCGCACCAGTTCGATGCTGAGCAGCTTGCCCTGCATGGCTTTCAGCGGCAGGTCGGGGTTGTCCGACAGCAGCTCGACCGTGAAGTCGAAATCGCGCGACAGGCTTTCGACGGCATCGAGCTGGTTGACCAGCAGCAGGGAAGCGGGGCCGTCCTTGTGCGGGAACGCCAGGCGCAGGATGCGGTTGTGCTGCCTGCCTTGCAGCAGGTCGGCGATCAGGTGGAGTGGGTTGTCCATGCCGGGTCAGGAAATAAGTATGTGACGGGAGTGTGGAAAGCTTACAAAAAACATATTGTATCTCGTTGCAAACCGAAAAGATTGTCGTTAATAAATATGGTGAAGCGTGAACAACAGTTGAGTTCGGTGCTTGGAATCCCGGATATGACAGGCAGTTACAAAGCGCTGTTGTATTTATGCTGCATTAAAAGAAATAAAAAAGTCTATTAGATAATGCTTTTACGCAATCATAATTTGCCTATGACAGCATCGTTTTACGTCAATTCAATTCCATGCGGCATGCATAAAGGATTGGTGGAAATGGTAAAAATGGGGCTTATATTGCAAATAAACAATTTCTTAAATGCACACACATCTGCTAAACTGCTCGGCTCGTTAAGATTTGTGCAATGAATCAGGCCATGCAAGTGGGCTGTCACCTGCCCGCCATGCTGCTTACTCACACCACCACATCGCCTCGTTTCCTGCCCCGCCAACGCAAGCTGGGCGCCTTCGTGCGCACCGCATTGCTCGTCATGTCGGCCTCGGCCGCTTCGGCGCAACAGATCGCCGCGCCGGGCGCGGCCGCCCTCAACCCGCTCGACGTGGCGCAGGAAGGCATCCGCCGGCAAGAGGAACGCACGCGCGAACAGCAGCAGCAGTTGCAAACCAAGGCCGACCTGCTGCAACCGGCGCAGGCGGGCGCCGACATGAGTACGTTGCCGGTCGAGACGCCTTGTTTCCCGATCAAGAGCATTACTGTCGGTAACACGCAAGCGTTCGCCACGCTGGCGTCGAGCACCGCGCCCTTCCTCGGCCAGTGCGTCGGCGTGCAGGGTGTGCGCCAGATCGCCGCCGTGCTCGACGCCCGGTTGATCGCTTTGGGCTACGTCACCACCCGGGTCAGCCTGCCGCAACAGAACCTGAGCGAGGGCAAGCTGGTGTTTGCGCTGCACATCGGCCGCGTGGCGGGCGTGAAGGTGGTCCAGGCCGGCGTGCCGGGCAATGTGGCCGACACCGCCTGGGGCACCTGGACCAACGCGTTTCCGCTGGCGGCTGGCGACATTCTGAATATCCGCGACCTGGAGCAGGGCGTCGAGCAGATGAAGCGCTTGCCGAGCCAGGCGGTCACGACCCGCATCGAGCCCGGCATGGAACCCGACACCAGCGTGGTGCTGGTCGAGCGCAATGCGGCGACATTGCTGGAGCGTACGCGCGCCTCGCTGACGCTGGACAATTCCGGCTCGGAAGCGCTGGGCCGCGCGCAGTTGTCCGGTTCGCTGTCGCTCGATAATGCCGCCGGCCTGAACGACGTCCTGAGCCTGAGCAGCAATATCAACGCCCAGCAGCCCAGGCGCGACCATCGCAGCTACAGCCTGTCGGCCAACTACAGCATTCCCTGGGACTATCACAGCTTTTCCGTCTCGCACAGCAGCAGCCGCTTCGCCCAGTTCGTGCAAGGCACGACCGCGCGTTTCCTGTCGAGCGGCAGCAGCAGTACGGCCGAGGCCAAGTGGAGTTACCTGGCGTGGCGCAGCGCCTCGGCCAAGGCCGGCGTGTACGCGGCTCTCTCGACCCGCCGCGCGCGCAGTTTCCTCGATGACGTGGAACTGGTCGTGCAGCGCCGCCGCACCACCGGCGCCCAGGGAGGCGTGACCCTGAAGCAGTACCTCGGCCAGGGCGTGCTCGACCTCGACCTGGGCTACCGCATGGGCGTCGGCCTGGGCAGCGCGGAAGACGATTATCCGAGCGCGGCCGATGGCGGCCTGACCCTGCGTCCGCGCATTGTCAGCTTGAACGCCTCCTACAGCCAGCCGTTCAAGGTGGCCGGGCGCGCGTTGCAGTACAGCGCCAGCCTGCGCCTGCAAAAAACCGGCGACATGACCCTGTCGGCCGACCAGATCAGCATCGGCGGGCGCTACAGCGTACGCGGCTTCGACGGCGACAGCGTGCTGCTGGCCGAAAGCGGCGCGATCCTGCGCAACGACCTCTCCACCGGCTTGCCATCGATCGCGGGCATCGACAGCAGCGCGTTTGTCGCGCTCGACGTCGGCAAGGTCTGGGGGCCGAGCGCCGCCGGGCTGGTCGGCGACACCCTGGCCGGCGTTGCCGCCGGCGTACGCGGCAGATGGAAGGCGCTGGTGTTCGAGGCCAGCCTGGCCATCCCGGTCAGCAAACCAGAGCGCTTCAAGACGCGCGCCGTCACGCCATCAGTGTCGGTCACCTATTCGCGCTGAGCAGTACCGAATTAGTCAGCAGTAACCCCTCGCAGCACCCGTTTGACGCCGTTCAGGCACCCAAGGACCCCTCATGAAATCACCCATCCGCCATCTGTTGAGCAAGCAAACCACTTTGACCGCGGCCGACCGCCTGGTCGCGGAGCAGTTGCAGGAGCCCATCGAGAGCGCGGGCGGCACGCGGCGCCCCTGGGCGCGGGCGGTGGCCCAGATGATGATCGTGCTGCAGATCCTGCAGACGGCCCTTGTTGCGGCACCGGCCAACGCGCAGGTGGTGGCTGCGGGCAACGCCCCGGCCGGGCAAAAGCCGCTGGTCGACGCCGCCGCCAACGGCGTCCCGATCTTGCTGATCGCGCCGCCGAGCGCGGCCGGCGTGTCGCACAACCGCTACGACCAGTTCAATGTGGGCAAGCAGGGCTTGATCCTGAATAATAGCCGCGATGCAACCAGCACCCAGCTGGGCGGCATCGTCAATGGCAACATGCAGCTCGGCACGACCACCGCGCGCATCATCCTCAACGAAGTCACCTCAGGCAATCCGTCGCGCCTGAACGGCTACATCGAAGTGGCCGGCCAGCGCGCCGACCTCGTGATTGCCAATCCGAACGGCATCAGCTGCGACGGCTGCGGCTTTCTCAACACCGCCGGGCGCGCCACTTTAAGTACCGGCACGCCGACCTACAACAGCGCCGGCCAGCTGGAGGGCCTGAACGTGCAGCGCGGCGTGATTACTATCGGCGCCGGCGGTTTGAACGCAAGCAATATGGAGCAGCTCGACCTGCTGGCGCGCGGCATCGTGATCGAAGGGGAAATTTCGACCAAAAACTTGCAGGCGGTTCTTGGCGCCAACAAGGTCTTGTACGGCACGCTCAAGGCCACCCAGCAAGACGGCAGCGGCGCCGCGCCGAGGTTTGCGATCGATATCGCCGAACTGGGCGGCATGTACGCCAACCAGATCTACCTGGTCGCGACCGACAAGGGCCTGGGCGTGAACAGCGCCGGCCGGATAGCCTCGCTGGCGGAGAACCTGACCCTGAGCGCGCAGGGCGACCTGACCCTGAAAGACAATTACAGTAAAAAGGACGTGCTGCTCGCCAGCACCGGCAAGGTGACTCTGACGGGCCAGACCAACGCCGACCAGAACGTGCGCATCGCCGCGCCCGACAGCATTGCGATCGCCAAGGGCGGCGTCCTGCGCGCCGAGCAGGGCGTGCTGCTGGAAACGCGCCAGATCGACAACAGCGGCAGCGTGATCCAGAAGTCGGCAGGCCAGGCACTGGTGCTGGCGGCCGAGCGCATCAACAGCAGCGGCAGCATCTATTCGGCCACCGACCTGAACCTGCAAGCGGCCACTATCGACGGCAGCGGCGGCGTGCTGCAGGCCGAGCGTGGCTTGAACATAACGGCCGGCAGCATCGCGGTCGACCGGCAGCAGTGGGCGGCCAACGAGGCCGTCACGGTCAAGGCCGGCGCACTGCGCGCCGCCAACGGCGTGCTCTCGGCCGGCACCAATCTGTCGCTGGACGCGGCCGGCCTGCTCGATGTGCAAGGCAGCAAGCTGAGCGCCGCGAAGTCGGCCGAGCTGCGCGGCCAGGGCGTGCTCAGCGCCGGCGCCACCGTGACGGCGGCCTCGGTCATGCTCGATGCGGGCAAAGGCAAGCTGGACAATACCGGCGGCGTCCTCTACGCCACCGAGGCCATGCAGGTGCGCGCGGCCGGCGTCGACAATACGCGCGGCAAGATCGTGGCAACCGGCAAGCTGGCGCTGGACGTCGGCGGCGGCGCGCTCGACAATACCGGCGGCACGGTGGCAGCTGACAATGCGGCGTTCGTGAACGTGGGCAGCATCCGCAACCGCGAGGGCACGGTGTCCACCTCCAGCGACCTGGTGCTGGACGGCGCCGTCGACAACAACAAGGGCAAGCTGATCACGACCGGCGCCTTCACGTTCGCCGGCAGGGCGTTCGACAACGCCGGCGGCGCCATCCAGGCCGGCAACGCCGTCAGCCTCGACGCCAGCGGCACCATCGACAGCGCCGGCGGCGTGATCCAGAGCACCGGCTCGAACGTCATCATCAAGGCCGACCGCCTCGACAATACCAAGGGCGCAATCGGCGCGCTTGGCGACATTGCCATCGGCGCGCGCAGCCTGCTCGGAGCCGGCGGGGAAGCCAGCGCCGGCGGCAAGCTGGCGCTGACCGGCGCCTCGCTCGACCTGGCCGGCGCCAAGCTGGCCAGCAACGGCACGCTTGACCTTGCGGCCAGCGACATCGTCGCCACCGCAGCCACCATGCAAACCGGCCAGGCGCTGGCGATCAAGGCCAACAGCCTGTCCGGCGCCGGCGCCAGCATCGCTTCGGTCAAGACCGTAGAGCTCGCCATCGCCGGCGACGCCACGCTCGACAAGGCGTCGGTCGCCGCCAACGGCAATGTCAGCCTCGCCAGCCGCAACCTGAACGCCCAGCAACTGCGCGTGGACAGCGGCGCCAACCTGGCGCTCAAGGCCGGCTCGGTCGACCTGCGCGACGCGTCTTTGTCCGGCGCGCGCGGCGTCACCCTTGACACCGGCAATCTGCTGATGCAGGGCGGCAGCGCCGTTTCCGGCGGCAAGCTGACCATCACCGGCCAGAGCCAGCAGGGCGGCAAGCTGTCGGCTGCGGGCGACGTCGATATCACCATGGAAAAGCGGCTCGACCTGGCCGGCGGCGCCATCCTGGCCGGCGGCGATATTGCCGCGCGCGCCCAGGGAATCGTCACCGACAAGGCGCAGGTGGGCGGCAAGCACATCGTGCTCGACGCCGGCCTGGAAAGCCTGAGCAACGTGCAGGGAACCATCGTGGCCGAATCGGGCGGCGCTACCGGCAAGCCGGCGCTGGTCGTGCGCGGCAACGGCATCGATAACAGCGGCGGCGCGCTCTCGGCCGATGCGAATGCCGTGTTCGACGCGAAAAACCAGGTATTTAACAATACCGGCGGCAATATCGTTGTGGCCGGCAATATGGAATTGAACACCGGCGCGCTAAAAAACCGCCTCGGCAGCGTTGCCACGGGCAGCAGCATCGTCATGCGCGGCAATGACGTCGACAATACCGACGGCCAGCTGCGCTCGGGCAAGGATGTCATCATCGAATCGAGCGGCAAGCGCTTCGTCAACCAGCGCGGCCTGGTCGAGGCGCAGGGCGCGATGACCCTCAACGCTGCCGAACTGAGCAACAACGGCGGCAAGCTGGCGGCCAACCAGACTCTCGCCCTCGCTGCCGGCACCCTGGACAACAGCGGCGGCACTGTGGCTGCGGGCAAGGACTTGTCCCTGAGCGTCAGCGGCGCAATCACCAGCACCAACGGCAACTTGCGCGCCGGCGGCCCGCTCAGCATCAGCACCGAGCGCCTGGACGCGGCCGGCGCGCTGATCTCGTCGCAAGCGCAGATCGTGATCGCCGCGGGCCAGGGCATCAAGCTCGACAATGGCGAGATCAAGGCCGGCGGCAACATTACCCTGGCGGCCGACAGCGTGCAAGCGAACCGTGCCAGCATTACCGGCAACGGCGCGATCGCCATCGACGGGCGCGACAGCGTCAACCTGGCCGGTGCCGACATCAACGCCAACGGCGCGGTGACGGTCAAGGCCGCCAACAGCGCCAGCCTGGCGGGCACGCAGGTGGCGAGCAACGCGGCACTGCAGGTGAGCGCCGCCAGCATCGACGCCGGCGCCAGCCGCCTGTCGAGCGCGGGCGAGCTGTCCCTGCAAGCGAGCGCCGGCGGCATTGCGCTGGCCGACAGCGTGCTCGCCAGCGGCGCGCGCCTGCACATCGACGGCACGGGGATCGACGCGGCCAACGCCACCTTGGCGGCCAAGGGCAATATCGTGCTCGACACGCGCGGCGAGGACTACAAGGCCAGCGGCAGCCTGCATCGCAGCGAGACAGGCGGCATCACCATCAAGGCTAACAATATCCTGGCGGGCGGCACCAGCGGCCAGGTGCTGCATCAGGGCTTCATCGCCAACGGCGACATTGCGCTCGAAGCCAGCGGCCAGATCGACGCATCCAACAGCAGCGTTTCGTCCGGCAATAACGTGGTGCTGAACGCCGGCAAGGGCATCAGCACGGCCGGCGGCGCGCTGTCGGCAGGCGGCAGCGCCACGCTGTCGGGCAGCACCATTAATAATGCCGGCGGCGCGATGGCGGCCAACGGCGCGCTCACCATGGTGGCGCGCGAGGGCGGCATCGACAACGGCGGCGGCAGTATTCTGGCGCGCGAGCAACTGACGCTGCAAACCCGCACCGGGCTGGACCGTATCGCCGGCAAGCCGGTGGCCCCCGGCGGCGCGACCGACCTGAACAACAAAGGCGGTTCCATCGTGGGCGTGGGCGCGGCCCTCATCAACAGCGGCAGCATCGACAATAGCGGCGGCAAGATCGCCAGCGGCAACAGCCTGGTGCTCGATCTCGGCAACAGCGACCTGCGCGGCGCCAAAGGCAGTCTGCTCAGCGAAAATGCATTGACCCTGAGCGCACGCCAGGTCGACGTGAGCGGCGGCCAGGTGCGCGCCGGCAAGGGCGTGACGATCTCCGCCGAGCAGATCGTGGCGCAGGGCGCGGCCATCAGCGCCGCCGGGGGCGATTTACTGATCGACAGCAAGGGCAGCAGTGTCGACGCCAGCAAGTCGGTCATGTTGGCCTCCAGCCTGCTGAGCCTGAAAACCGGCGCGGCCAACCTGGCACAGGCAAACCTGTCCAGCGGCGCCGGCACCACCATCGCCAGCGCCGCGCTCGACGCGCGCCAGGCAACGATCCAGGCTGGCGGCGACATTGTCATCGGCAGCGCGGCGCTCAACGCCCAGGATGGGTCGATCGGCGCCGGCGGCAAGCTTGCCGTGAGCGCCAGCACGATCACGGGCGGCCAGTATTCGGCGTTCAAGGACCTGTCGGTGGTTTCCACGGGCGGCATCGACCTGGGCAAGAGCGCCTTGCCGGGCGCGCAGGGCGGCGCCTTCCTGACGGACGCGGCGCTGTCGGTCAAGTCGCAGGGCCTGATCCTTGACGATGGCCGGGCGATCGGCAAGAACGTCACGCTCGACGTCGGCAACGGCGCGCTGAGCAATCGCGGCGGCACCATCCTCGCCACCGACAGCGCGGCCAACGCGCCGGCCTTGACGCTCACCAGCAATGGACTGGACAGCACGGGCGGCAGCATCGTCAGCAATGGCGACCTGGTGATTAACAGCGGTAGCGGCCTGCTCGACAACAGCAAGGGCAGCATCGGCGCCATGCGCACGCTCGACGTCAAGGCCGGCAACGTCGGCAACGCGGGCGGCAGCATGGTGGCCAACACCGCCCTGGCAATGCAAGTGCAGGCGCTCGACAACCAGGCCGGCAAGATCCAGGCCGGCACCAGCCTGAACCTGAAGGCCGCCGACATCGATAACCGCGCCGGCACCCTGGCCGGCGGCAGCGGCATCGAGCTGACGGCCGGCAAGGTCGACAACAGCGCCAAGGCGCTGATCGGCAGTAACGGCAACGTCACCTTGCACACCAAGGGACTGAACAACAACGACAGCCAAGTGTCGGCCGGCGGCAAGCTGGCCATCGATACCGGCCCGGCTGGCGCGATCGGCAACGTCAAGGGCCGGCTGGCCAGCGACGGCGGCATGACCCTGGCCAGCGCGGGCGACGTCGACAACAGCGGCGGCGCCATTGCGGCGGGCGAGGGCCTGGACGCGCAGATCGGCGGCGCCCTGGTGAACAAGGGCGGCAATATCGTGGCCGGCAAGCAGGTTGGCTTGACGGTCAAGGGCCTGGTGGCGAACCAGGGCGGTGCGATCCAGGCCGGCGGCGACATGCTGCTTTCGAGCACCAAAGGCATCGACAACGATGCCGGCAAGCTCATTGCCAACGGCGCGCTCGCCATCGACGGCGCGTCGCTGACGACCAAGAAAGGCTTGGTCAGCGCCGGCAAGGACCTGACGCTCGATGTGAAAACCCTCGGCGGCGCGCTCGACAACGCGGGCGGCCAGATCCAGGCCAGCGGCAAGGCCAGCATCGCGGCCAAGGGCGTGGGCAACGTGGGTGGCATCCTTATCGCCAACGGCGAACTGGTGCTGGACACCGGCAAGGCACTGCTCGACAACCGCGGCGGCATCGCGCAAAGCGCCAAGGCGTCGGTTGCCATCGACGCCGGCGACATCGCCAGCGATGGCGCGGACAGCGCCATCATGGCGGCCACCGACCTCACCATTGCCGGCGGCAATATCGACAGCGGCAAAGGCTTGATCAGCGCGGGCAAGGACCTGTCGCTGATCGCGCAGGGCGCGTTGAACAATGCGCAGGGCCGCATCACGGCCGGCGCGCATGCGACCGTGCAGGGCAAGGGCATCGACAACAACGCCGCGCTGCTGAGCGCAGGCAAGACGCTGACTGTGCAGGCCGGCAGCGGCACGCTGGTCAACAGCGGCGGCAATATCCTGGCGGGCGACACGCTCAAGCTTGGCGCCGCGACCGTACAGAACCTGGGCGGGACGCTGGCATCCAACGGCGACCTGATCGTGGCGACCGACAACAGCGGCGTGCTCGACAACAGCGCCGGCACCATTCGCAGCGCGCAGGGCAACGTGAGCGTGACCGGCGGGCAGGTGCGCAATGGCGCCATCGGCTCCGGCACGCCTGCGGTCGGCGGCCTGATCGCGGCCGAGAAGGACGTGACCATCGTCGCCAATGGCGCCGTGCTCAATCGCGATGGCCGCATCCTGGCGGCTAACAAGCTCACGCTCCAGGCCAGCGGCGCGCTTGACAACAACAACGGCGAACTGACCGGTGCGACCGCGCTGGGCGTCGTCGCCAACGGCATCACCTCGGCCGGCGGATCGATGCTCAGCAACGGCGAACTGACTGCCAACGCGGGCACGGGCGCTTTCGACAACCGCAAGGGCGTCATTTCCGGCGGCGGCACCACCAAGCTCAATTCAACCGGCAAGTTCGACAATACCGACGGCAAGATCACCACCGGCGCCAACTTGGCCGCCACCACCGGCGCCTTCGACAACGTCGGCGGCCTGGTCAGCGCGCAGGGCGGCGCCAGCCTCACCACGGCAGCCTTTGACGGCCGCAAGGGCGAGGTCATCGGCCAGCAAGCGCTGTCGATCAACACCCAGGGTGCGCGTTTCGACGGCTCGGGCGCACGCTTCGCCAGCAATGGCGACGTGACCCTGACCACCGGCGAGGCGGTCCTGACCGGCAGCACGATTGCCGCCGGCGACAGCTTCGGCATCGCGTCGTCGGGCGCCAACGCGCGTCTGGACGCCGACGGCATCAAGATCGCCGTCACCAAGAACATCACCATGACGGGCGCGGACGTGGCCCTGAACGGCAGCAATCTGCAAGCGGGCAACACGATTACCGTGGGCGGCGTCAACGTCGGCCTGAACAACGCGGCGCTGGCGGCCAACATGGCCGTCAACATCAGCGGCACCGATGTGCAGGCCGTTGCCATCGACATCAGCACGCAAGGCGATATTTCACTGCAGGCGGCTAATACGCTCGACTACCGCTACGGGCAGTTTGCGGCGGGCAATAACGCCGCCATCTACGGCGGCGGCCTGGTCGCCACGGCCGGCGCCAAGCTGGCGGCCGGCAAGCGCTTGTCGTTCGGCATGGGCCAGGCAATCGACTTCAGCACCCTGGACTTTACCTACCAGTTCGGCACCGACCTGCTGGTGCAAGCCATCGGGATTCGTACCGGTGGGGTAGCGATCAGCGGCGACAATCTGTTCTTCAACGCCGGCACTGGCGTACTCGACAATACCGCCGGCACCCTGTCGGCCACCGGCGTGATCGATTTCAAGGCGCGCGGCGTGATCAACAGCGGCGGCCTGATCGCGGCCGACCACCTGGTGTCGCTCGACTCGGGCACGGGCGCCGTGATTAACGATGGCGGCACCATCGCCAGCGCCGCCGGCAAGATCGGCATCGCCGGCAGCGACCTGCTCAATAAGAATGGCGGCAACATCAGCGCCGCCGAGTCGGTGAACGTGTCGACGATCGGCCTGACCGACAATGCGGGCGGCAATATCGTGTCCGATGGCGAAGTGAGCCTGTACAGCGGCACCCTGGGCAACGTCAAGGGCAATATCGCCAGCAACAAGGACAAGGTGACCGTCAACGTGCGCACGTTCGACAATGACGGCGGCGTGGTCAGTGCCAGGACGGCGCTCGATGTTACCGCTACCTTGGATGTGAGCAACAAGGGCGGCACCCTGGTCGCCGGTACGGACGCAACCATCATCGCCAAGAATGGCGTGAACAATAGCGACAGCGGCGTCATTGAAGCCAACGACAAGCTGGTGCTGACCAGCAGCACCGGCGTACTGATCAACCAGGGCGGAACGATCCAGAGCAACAAGGCGAGCGTCGACATCGACGCCGCCAAGGGCATCTGGAACCAGAACGGCGAGATTTACGGCCTCACCAGCGTGCAGGCCAAGACCGACGCCGACCTGCTGAACATGCAGGGCGGACGGATCGCCAGCCAGGGCGAGATCAAGCTGGGCAGCCTCAAGGGCAAGCTGGACAATGCGAACGGCGTGATCAGTTCGGGTACCGACCTGATCGTGGCGGGCAAGGACGTGAACAATGCGGGCGGCGTGCTGTCGGGACAGAAGTCGACCAAGGTCACTGCCGACAACGTCGACAACAATGCCGGCGTGATCGAAGCGGGCAAGGGCGGCATCGTCATTACCGCCAAGTCGCTGACCAATGACAACAGCGGCAGCGCGCGCGGGATTGTCAGCCAGGGCGACATCACGATCAGCGGCGGCAGCGTCAAGCAAAGCGCCGGCTACATCGGCGCCGATGGCAAGCTGAACATCGACGGCACCAGCATCGATAATACCGGCGGCTCGACCATGCTGGCCATGAAGGAGCTGAGCCTGACCGGCTCGGTGGGCATCAATAACAATGACGGCAATATCAAGTCGGCGGTCGATACGACGCTCAAGGCGCCGGTACTCAATAACATCGGCGGAACGGTATTCGCGCACAACAACCTGTTGGTGGATGCGGCGGCGATCGACAACAGCAATACGAATAACGGCGCGTTCGACAAGGGCTTGCTGGCGTCGAACACCGTGACTGTGAATGCAGCCACGGTAGGCAACGTCAATGGCGCGATTGTCGCGCTGAAGAACCTGAAGGTGACTAGCACGGCCAGCATCGACAACAGCGGCGGCCAGCTGAGCGGCGATGCGGTCACGATCGACACGGCTGATTTCATCAACACGGGCGGACGCGCTGATGCGACCACCGTGCTGACGGCGCACATGAAGAAATTCAGCGCCAACGGCGTGATGGCGTCCATCGGCACCCTGCATCTGGAGATGGATGGCGATTACACCAATCTCGGCACGGTGGCGGCGGAGAATAATCTGGAGATTGTTCTTAATAACGGCAAGTACACCAATAATGGCACGATCAGCGCCGCGAAAGACCTGAGTTTGTCGGCCAACGAGTTGAATAACTACGGCTCGATCAGCGCGACCAATACGACGCTCAACGTCGGCAGCTTGAAAAACGATGGTTCGGGAGTCATCAATTCGATCGGCAATACGACCATCAACGCGGCCAATACAGTCAATACCGGGCGGATTTACGGCGGTAATGTAGTCATCGCCGGAGCGGTGTCGAACGAAGAAAAAGCCACCATCGGCGCGCGCGAGACGCTGACCATGAGCGGCTCGTTGATCAACAAGCCAGACGCGAATGTGATTAGCCTTGGCAATATGCAGCTGGGTAGCGTGGTCAATGCCGGGGCACGGATTGAATCCGGTGGCAATCTTGATGTCGGCAACTTGCGAAACATCAACTGCGTAAGCGGTAGCGGCGGCAATGGCGTCGGTGCCTCGAATTGCGGCACTTATGGACTGCAAGGTGGCGTGTCGCTGACTGACGTTACGACGGTAACCCCTGTGAATGAGGTAATCCTGACAGATACCCAGACTAATCTGGTGCATAACCTGAATGATCTGGTAAAGGTTTATGCCGACGATACCTTCCACTATATTGTTCCGGGTGAAGAACACAAGATCGAAAACTATATCCAGCGGACCTTCACTACCAAGACGACAGTCGCCAGTGTTATAGCCACGTCCAATTCGGGCACGGTTACCGCTGCTGGCAACATATATGCTCAAGCGGCGCAAAATATCGACAGCCGCATTGTCGCCGGTGGTAGTGTCCTCATTAATGGCGGCTTTGAAGTCGGCAACGGCATCGAAAAAGCAAACGGCGACAGTGTCAATATTTCGACACAAGGTTCACAACAAATTACGAACGCGGGAAGCGAATTCGAATCCCACGTCGATCACTGCAAGCCGTGGCAAAGTTGCAAACATAAACGTGTATATGGCGGCACGTCCAATTTCGATGACGTGGGTCCAACGACCAGTATCGATGTTGCTGGCGTTCTCTACGACAGCGGCGCCGCCGCACCCGCGCCGACCGCTCCTGCCGACGCAACCATTGCCAATGCCGATCCGGCCAAAGTCGTCGCTGTCCTCGGCACTGGTGTCATCAACAATAGCCCCGCCAGCAATGGCAACACGGCGGCGGGCGATGCAACGATCGTCAAGTCCGGTAACGTCGTCACCTATCAGAACGGCAGCACCACGGTCGGCATCAGCGTCGGCGCGATCAATACCAATACATCGGTGCAAGGCGTCGCGGCCCAAGGCGTGACCGCTGGCGGCGCGCCGGCAGTCGATACCACTGTTGCCGCCGGCGGCACCCAAGTAGGCCCGCAAGTTGCAGGTAGCAGCGGCGGGGCTGCGCCGGTCACCACCGACGCACAAAAAACAGGCAGTGGCGGCGCCGCCGGCGTCAGCGTCGGCACCAGCGCGCAGCCGGTGGTCGCGGGCCAGGTGAAAGGCAATGCCTTGCCTGGCAGCGTCATCGCGGGCAATGCGCGCGCAGCGCAGCAGACCGCCATCGGCAACCTGACGACCTCGTTCGCCAAGTTCGCCGCCGCACGTCCTGTCGTGGTAGCGGAGAAGACCGTCCCTGGCGTTGTCGGCTCGACCACCAAGGACATCAACGGCCGCGCCACAGATCCGAAGGTGCCGAACGTGACGCTCACCAGCAACGCGGACTGGAAAGCGCCGACCGGCAACCTGTTCTCCCTGAAACCGGGCGAGGGCGCCGGCTATCTGGTCGAAACCGACCCGCTGTTCACCGACAAGAACAAGTGGACCGGCAGCGATTACTTCCTAACCCAGCTCGGCCTCGATCCGCAACGCACCCTGAAGCGCTACGGCGACGGCTTCGTGGAACAACGCGCGTTTGCCGACCAGCTGATGAATATTACCGGCCGCAACAAGCTGTCGGGTTACGACAACAATGAGAAGGCATTCACCGCGTTGATGGATTCTGGCGTCGCGTACGCCAAGCAGTTCCACCTGACCCCGGGCGTGGCGCTGTCCGAACAGCAGATGGCCCAGCTGACCACCGATATCGTATGGCTGCAGGAAGAAACCGTCACCCTGCCGGACGGCAGCACCACCAAGGCGCTGGTGCCGCAGGTCTACCTGCGCCGTCCGCAACAGGGCGACCTGTCGACCGGCGGCGCGCTGATTGCCGGCGACAACGTCACCATCCGCAACCAGAACGGCAGCATCAGCAACAGCGGCACCATCCTGGCCGGCTACGCCAACGCGAAGCCGACCGATATGCACGGCGCCGCCACGCTCGACGCCAGGGATGTCACCAACCGCGGCACGATCGCGGGCAATGTGATCGATATCAAGGCCGGGGACAGCATCGCCAACCTCGGCGGCAGCCTGACCGGCTTGTCGAACACCGGCCTGAACGGCACCACCAAGGACGACAGCCGGATCACCCTGGCCGGTCGCGACATCACAATTGCCAGCACCACGCAGACGCGCAGCGTCGACACGGTTGGCAAGAACGGCACCAGCACCTCGAGCCGCACCAATGTCGACCGGGTCGCAACCATTGCCGGCGGCAACGTCCGCATCAACGCCGAGGGTAACTTCACGGCGCGTGGCGCGCAGATTGGCGCGGGCAACAACCTGGCGATTTTCGCTGGCAAGAACATCGATATTTCGGCAGTGCAGGAAACGCATGCGTTGTTCGTGCCGCTCGGCGGCAATGTGCAGGGGCGCACCGGCTACAGCAACGAGTCCAGCGTCTCGAACGCGGGCACCGTATTGATGGCAGGCGGAAACGTCGCGCTCAAGGCGGCAGGCGACGCGACGCTGAGCGGCAGCAATGTGGCCGCCGGCGACAGCGTCAGCATCGCGGGCACCAACGTCACCATCTCGGTCGTCAAGGACCGCACGCTGATCGACCTGCAGACGATCCGCACCAAAGGCTACGACCGTGCCATGAACGACGACGAAAGCCTCAGCGGCGGCAGCGTCAAGGCTGGCAAAAACGTCACGATCAGCGCCACCGGTGTGGCAAGCGGCCAGAAAGACAAGGATGGCAACGTGATCGCCCAGGCCGGCACCGGCAATCTGGTCCTTAACGCGGGCACCATCGTGGCCGAAACAGGCGTAGCGAAGCTGCTGGCGAACAACGACCTGACGGTCCAGGCCATCACGACCCAGCACGACAGCCTGCGCGAGAGCTACAGCAAGAGCCGCACGCTTGGCGGCAGCAGGATGTCGAGCAGCACCAGCACGGAGAGCTTGCAGCAGGTGACGGGCAGCAGGGTCGTTGGCGACAGCGTGCTGGCCGAAGCGGGCAAGAACTTGACGGTCAGCGGCAGCATGATTGCAGGGGTGAACGAGGTATCGCTGAAAGCGGTTGCGGGTGACGTCACGATCAAATCGGCAGAGGAAATCTATAAGGAGCGCAATAGCGCCGAGCAGAAGACATCCGGCTTCACGGCCGGCTATGCCGGCGGCGCGGCCAGCGTGGGCTACAACAAGTCGAGCAGCTCCAGCCAGTCGAGCCTGGATCTAGTCAGCCAGGTCGGATCGACCATCAAATCGACCGCCGGCAAAGTCAGCGTCACAGCCGGCGAAGGCATCAAGGTGGTGGCGTCGGAACTCGACGCCAAGACCGACCTGAGCCTGAGCGGCAAGACGGTCGACCTGCTGGCGGCGCAGAACACCAGCGACCAGCATAGCTCGTACAAATCGGCATCGAAAGGCATCTCGGTTGGGGTGACGCTCGATCCGGGTGCGGCTTTCAGTAATGCGCGTAAAGAAAGCGAGAAGGGTAACAGCGCCGACAGCGGCGTGGGCAAGCTCACCAAGCGCGCCGACGGGGTGGGGGAAGGCCTGCTGGCGGCAATCGGCGGCGTGGTGCTGCAAGGCGGTTCGCGCAGCGCGGCCGGGACCAAGGATCACGTCAGCAGCACCGCCCAGGTCAGCACGCTCACGGCAGGCGGGAACCTGAGCATTGACGCCACGGGCGGCAGCATTACCAGCGAAGGCGCGACCCTGAAGGCCGAAGGCAACGCCGCGCTCACGGCCAAGGACAGCATTGTCCTCGACGTTGCGCACAGCACCGAGAGCGAAGGGCAGGACAACAAGGCCAAGGGCTGGAGCGTCGATTCGCGCGGCAGCTTGCCGGTTGGCATGTTCAACAACAAGGACAACGGCAAGGGCAGTGCCGACACGATTCGCGGCACCACCTTGTCGGTGGGCGGCAATGTTGCGCTCAAGAGCACGGACGGCGACATTGTTCTCACGGCCGCTTCGGTGGTTGCCGACAAGGGGAATGTCGACATTGCGGCTGGCCGGAACCTGACCATTCAAAGCGGCCAGGATACCGTCTCGAACGATAACCACAGCAACAACAAGGCCATCGGCAAGGTGGTGGTGTCGGACACCGAGCGTTTTGCCGGGTATAACAATGTCAAGAAAAACGGCAGCAATGACACGGTTACCCAGGTGCAGTCCAGTGTGGGCAGCATCAACGGTAACATCACCCTGAAGGCAGGGGAGAAATACACCCAGACCAGCAGCAATGTTCTGGCGAAAAACGATGTCAGCGTGACTGCCAAGTCGATCGAGATTGGCACGGCAGCTAACACCTTCGACAGTGCGCAGGACAGTTCGGACCTGAAAATCGGCGGCTTTGCGCGTATCAGCTCGCCGTTGATCGACCTGGCCAACAACCGCAAGGCGGCCAAGGAATCCGACGGACGCCTGTCGACCATGCAGAACATGGCCGCGGCTGCTAACGCTTACCAGGCGGCTTCTGCAGCGGGCGGGGGCAGCGGCACGCTGTTCAAAGCCGAGGCTGGCATTGGCATTGCCACGGCCAAGAGTCGTGACCAGAGCAGCGGCAGCAAGGCGATCGGCAGTACGCTCACGGGCACCGACGGCAACGTCACGCTGACCACGACCGAAGGCGACATCAAGGCCACCGGCGCTGGCATTACCGCCGGCAAGGAACTGAAACTCGACTCGGCGCGCGACATCGTTCTGCAATCGGCCACCAGCCAGACGAGCAGCGAGGGAAGTAACAATAACGCCGGGGTCGAAGTTGGCGTCGGTGTGCAGGTCGGTGCGAAGACCGGTACGTATGTGTACGCCACTGCCAATGTGGGCAAGGGGGAATACGACAACAACGCCACCGTCAACACCAATACCAAGCTGACGGGCAATACGGTCACCATCGCTTCCAAGGGCGACACCACGCTCAAGGGCGCGGTGGTGAAGGGCGACAGCATTACCGCCAATGTCGGCGGCAAGCTGGCGATCGAGTCCCTGCAAGATACGAACAAGCAGCACAACGAGCAAACCAACGCCGGCGCGCGAGTGCAGTTGTCGTTGGGCACCGCTTGGGAAGCCTCCGGCAACATCGGCCATTCGGTTGCAGACGGCAGCAGCAAGATCGTGCTGGAGCAGTCGGGCCTGTTTGCTGGCGATGGCGGTTATCACGTCAAGGCCGATTCGATTGCCTTGAAGGGCGGCGCGATCGGCAGCACGAATGCGGGCAAATCCGACCTGACGGCGAAGGCCATGACGTTCGAGAATCTGGCCAACCAGATGGACTACAAGGCGCAGTCGGTCAGTCTGTCGGGCGGATTTACGACCGGGGAGGTCAAGGGCGCCGCGCCGGAAACGCAAACCAGTACCGGCATGCGCAATCCGAATGCCACCCCGGGTTTGCCGATGCAGACCAAGGGTAAAGACAGTTCGACAACCTACGCAACGCTGACAGACGGCAAGATCAATATCGGCGGCAAGGAGATGAGCAGCGCGGCAGACCTCGGTGCGCATACCGATCTGGCGACCGCAAATAAAGCAGTCGATCCGCTGAAAGACATGAAGGCCGTCATGGCCGAGCAGAAAGCGATTGGCGCGGCGGGTAGTACTTTGATTGCGACCGGCCAGCAGATCAACGGCGATATCGCACGCGGAGCGGCGAATCGACTGAATCTGGCGGAAGCGGACGTCAAATCTTCCCAAACAGAGATCGACCGGGCTCGGGCAGTATTGAATGATCCAGCCAGTACGCCGCAACAGCGTGCGCTGGCAACGTCGGATATTGCTACAGCGAACCGGAACCTGGCTGCGGCAACGACTGCGCAAGACGTCGCCAACACCGATGTGAAGAACTGGGGGCCGAAGGGTGACTATTCGCGCGCACTAACCGTTGCGACAGGGTTGCTGGTTGGTGGCTTGTCGGGACAGGGCACCGGACAATTAGCTGCCGGAGCCAGCGCGCCGTATGTGTACAAGGCCATTGGTGATCTTGCGCAGAGCAACACGAGGCCCTATACCGATGCCGCTGAGTTGAAAGAGACGACGCAAACTAAATTGCGTGAGGAGAGCGATCCGGCCAAGCGTGCGGTCCTGGAGCAGACACTGGTCCAGGCAGATGCGACGATGCTCGAATTCAAGGGGCAGTACGACGACTGGAAGGACGGCAGTCTCTACAAGATTGCGCTGCATGGTGCGGCGACATCTATCCTGAGCCAGGTTGGTGGCGGCGATGCACTGCAAGGCTTGCTGGCAGGCGGGGCCAATGAAGCCAAGAGTCCGCTGCTTGAAGCACTGACGAAGGATCTTGATCCGGTCTCGCAGAAGTTTTTGGCGGACTTGGTCAGCGTGGGCGTTGGCGCCAGCTTCGGAAACGCTCAGACGGCCGATTTGACGTTGTCTGCCGAACTGAATAACCGCCAATTGCACGAGGCCGACTACGCCAGGGCGAAACGACTCGCAAAACTTAGCAACGGCAAATATACAGAAGAGGAATTGTTGAATGCCTTGCGCTGGTCTGGCGTGTCGGACGGGAAGAACTTGTTGGTAGAGCCCGGGCATGTTGAATCGTATGCGACCAACCCCAACGGCACGGCGATCAATCTTACCGATCCCTCGCAGGGCTGGAAACCGATCCAGACGATTACGCCTGGCATGACATTTACGCCGATTCCTGGCGACCAGCTGGTGTTGAAGGAAAAACTGCCGGACGCACCGACTAATGCTATTTCGAATTTCATTAAAAGCAATACGGGCGGGTCGGGTAGCCCCTATGTGTTTGCCGCACCTGCGAAGCCAGCATCAACGAGTGGGCCAAGGTTCCCTGCTCCACCGGCTGGGTTGACACGCGGAACTGTCAATATTGACGGATCCATGTATTTCCCGTTGGTTGCGCAGTGCCCGCTCGGTTGTATCGACCCGATTGCACGCTACATCGACGATCCCGGTACCGCAGCGTATGAACGGGCAATGGATGAGAAGCTGAAGCGCGATATGGTCATGGGTGGATTGAGCCTTGTAAATCCACTTGTCCGCGGTTGGGGATGGGTTGCAGGTGGCGCGAGCACCGCGCCAGTGCGGTTTGGATTGGCTGCCGAGACAGGTGCAGGCAAAGCGGCGCTCGGCACAGCCGTCAGAGGAGCGGAAGAGGTTGCGATTGTTCCTGGCTTGTCCAACGCGACGCGCGGTGTCACCAGCGCTGAGATTGACTCGGCATTGGGGACCGCCGTTAAGGTAAAGCCCACGACGCCAGCGGTGTCGCCTTCAGGTGGACGTGATGTAGTGGATGAGTTCATGGCAGGTTTGCCTGCTGATACGAAGAACTCGATCGGTAACGCCACAACGGCGGGAGGTGAACGCGGTTCCACTGCCATGAGTGAAGCGGAAGTGCTTCGGCAAAACATCTCGCCATGTTGCTTTGCTCCGGGCACGCTGGTTGCGACCCCCAACGGTTACATGGCCATCGAGGCGCTGAAGCAGGGTGACCAAGTATGGACTCGGCTTGACGACAATACCGGCGAGGTGTTTGCCTCGACGGTGACCGCAACACACATCCGCGACGATCAGCCGATCTATCGGCTCACATTGAAGCAGGATGACGCTGGCGGCCAAACCCGGCAGGAAGCACTCCTGGTCACGCCCGGACATCCGTTCTACATTGAAGGGAGCGGATTTGTCTCTGCGATTGATCTGAAAGCGGGCGATCGGCTGACTGCGCGGGACCAGTCGAAAAATGGCGCGACGGTAACAACACTCGAACTTGTTCAGCAACAAGGGCGTACACACAATCTCACGGTCGATCTCGGGCATACCTTCTTCGTGGGCACGTTTGAGACATGGGTGCACAATGTCGGTCCGTGTGCACGATGTACAAACGGAATTTGTACAATTCACACAGATGGAGTGCATGGCGGGAAAAATGTAGTTGAAAACCCGCGTGGCCCGATCGTAATGCTTGATGACGGTCCAACTACGATCAAGGCTCGAGATCCGGTAAGCTTAGCGGCTCAGCGGCGTTTGAACGAGATTGATCTTGACCGAAAGGCCTTTGCACCTGGGGAAGCCGGTGCTGCTGCGGAAATGGAGAATTATCTTGTCGGTACTCTACAGCGCGCTCCGGGTGGCACTAGTGCCGATTTCATAGTTGAATCAGGACACTTTGCTGGCACACGAATTGATTTTAAATTAACACCTAATACCGTTTTGCAAGCGGAAAAAATCAATCAATTTTTTGATAAGACCTTCCCCAAATTTTCGGTATCTATTGCAGAAAAACTAGCGAAAGCCAATGGGGTCGATATGATGCCGTTTGACACAAGATTCTTGAACGAGGCGAATAGAAAGACTTTGCTTGATTTCGTCAGTTCGCTACCAAAAAGTTCTCAGAAAAAAGTTATTTATTTGGAGAATTAAAATGTCAGGAACTATTGTTATAAGTAAAAAAAATTCCTTCGACGTAAGAAATGTCGACTTTGTTCTCATCGTCAATGCATTGCGTTCTAAAATTGCGCATTCAGCGATAGCAGAAAAGCTTCTTGAAACAGTGGATGACTTCGGCATGAATATGATATGCGCCGATGACTTGAATTCAATAGAATTTCAAAATTTTGCGTGCTTAATTAGGGAGGTTTGTTCCACCTTTAATGGCGAGGACAAGGAGCTACATACCTTCCTCGAAGCAGTCTACACCTGCATTGAGCAGGATGAGCGGTTTTTCAATAAAGGAAATTAACTGGAACGTTAAGTTTAAATTTTATGGTGTATTATGTGAAGCCAAAATAAAAATGAGCTTAAGATTTTTGAGAAATATTGGAGTGATGAAAATGTGAGGGATAGTCTGCCGGATGACTTTCTGGAGAAAGTGAAAACAATAATGGAAGGAATTGATTTCGCCGTTGCCAATGGGTTGCCTGTAATGGTGGCGTAGGTGACTGGTGCGCACGGACTACTTCATCTGGACGCGTATGGGAAAGGCACGATAGTTCCGTGCATCCGGTATCTGGTCCAGGTGTCGTTGATGTATCGTCGAGGGAGTATAATATTCTTGTTATGGGGCAAAAACAAGGGATTGACAAGGCTATATATACGACCGGCAAACAGTTGGAGAATGGTGTTATTTCTCCAGAAGCGGCGGAGCGCGCGTTGGGTATACTCGACATAATGAGGAAGAGAATAAATGAATGATGTGGTGTCAATAAACATTTACTTTTGCTCAGAGCAGCCCGAACGGCGTGTCATTGAGTTTCTAGGCTCTATACTTGGATTCGCGGTTGAATCAACAGACGTCCCGATGGAAAATTCCAAAGGTTTCGTTATGGTTATGGAATATGCTGAGGGATATAAACACGGTTTTTTAATTTCCTATCCGAGTAACAATGAAGCGTTACTGTCGCCAGAGCAGGTTGCAAAAAAATTGTCAGCGAAATTTGACTCACAATTACTGCTGGAGATTGAAGGACGTGACGATTACTGGCTCCACGTAACGCCCGATGGTCTTGTTAAAATGCGTGCGATTGTATATTTTGATGACGGTGTTGGTCCTGTATTCGAATAGTGCGGTTATTACCTTCCTTGCTGTCTGGAATAGTTTTAAGTCTGATATTTAGATACGGCCTCATCATTGGTACGGTCACATGTCGGCGCCACCGCCGGCGGTATCAATGTTGGCGCGGTCGTTGGAACCGGTACTACAGGGCGCGGCGACGCAGGGCGTGGCCGTCAATGGTGCGCCGGTAGTCGGCACCACAGTAGCAACCGGCGGCACGCAGCTTGGCCAGCACGCGGCGGGCGGCAGCGCTGGTGAGGTCGCGGCCGTTGCTCAGCAAAAAGGCAGTGGCGGGGCAACGGACGTCGCGGTCGATCAACCGGTCGTGAACGGCCAAGTGAGGGGCAATGCCCTTCCTGGCAGCATCGTCGCGGGCAATACTCGCGTGGCCCAGCAGACGGCCATCGGGGATATCACCACCTCGTTCGCCAAGTTCGCCGCCGCACGTCCTGTGGCGGTAGCGGATAAGACGGTCGCCGGTGTCGCCGGCTCCAACACCAGGGACATCAACGGCCGCGCCACCGATCTGAAGGTGCCGAACGTCACCCTGACCAGCAACACGGACTGGAAAGCGCCGACCGGCAATCTGTTCTCGCTGAAACCGGGCGAGGGCGCCGGCTATCTGGTCGAAACCGACCCGCTGTTCACCGACAAGAAAAAATGGACCGGCAGCGATTACTTCCTGGACCAGCTTGACATTGATCCGCAGCGCACCTTGAAGCGCTACGGCGATGGATTTGTCGAGCAGCGCGCGTTCGCTGACCAGCTGATCAACATCACCGGCCGCAACAAGCTGTCCGGCTACGAGAATAACGAACAGGCGTTCAAGGCGCTGATGGATTCGGGCGTCGCCTACGCCAAACAGTTCCAGCTAGCCCCTGGCGTGGCGCTGTCCGAGCAGCAGATGGCCCAGCTGACCACCGACATCGTGTGGCTGCAGGAAGAAACCGTCACCATGCCGGACGGCAGCACCATCAGGGCGTTGGTGCCCCAGGTCTACCTGCGCCGTCCGCAACAGGGCGACCTGTCGAGCGGCGGCGCCTTGATTGCCGGCGACAACGTCACCATCCGCAACCATAACGGCAGCATCAGCAACAGCGGCACCATCCTGGCCGGTTACGCCAATGTCACCAACCGCGGCACGATCGCGGGCAATGTGATCGATATCAAGGCGAGCAACGATATCGCCAACGTCGGTGGGCGCATTGCCGGCCTGTCCAACAAGGGCGTGGACGGCAGCGCCACCGACGACAGCCGCGTGACGCTTAGTGCCGGGCGCGACATTCTTGTGGCCAGCACGACGCAGACGCGCAGCATCGACACGGCGGGCAAGAACGGCACCAGCACATCGAGCCGCACCAATATCGATCGCATTGCAACGATTGACGGCGGCAACGTGCTGATCGATGCCAAAGGCAATTTCACGGCCCGCGCGGCGCAGGTCGACGCGGCCGCCAACCTGAGTTTGTTGGCTGGCAAAAACATTGATATTGCCGGTGTAGAGGAGAAACACGCGCTGTTCGTTCCGCTCGGTGGCAACACCAAGGGGCGTACCGGCTACACGAACGAGGCCAGCGTGACCAACGCCGGCAGCAATCTGACTGCCGGGAACAATATTGCCATCAGGGCAGGCAGCGACGCCACGCTCAGCGGCAGTGCGGTTGAAGCGGCTAACGACGTCAATATCAGCGGCGTCAACGTCGCCATCTCGGCAGTCAAGGACCGCACGTTCGTTGACGTGCAAACGGCCGGCCGCAAGCAGTACGACCGCGCCATGACGGACGACGAAAGACTCAGTGGCGGCAGCGTCGGCGCTGGCCAGAACGTCACGATCAGCGCCACCGGCGTGGCGACCGGCGCAAAAGACAAGGACGGCAAACCGCTCGCCCAGGCCGGCACCGGCAATCTGGTCTTGAACGCGGGGAACGTGACTGCGCTCAAAGGCACTGCCACGCTGCTGGCTAATAACGATGTGACGATCCAGACCGTCACGACCTTACACGACAGCCTGAACGACAGTTACAGCAAGAGCGGCAACCTGGTCAAGAGCAGGACCACGACCAGTTCCAGCACCGCGAGCACGCAGCAGACGCAAGGCAGCAGTATCGTTGGCAACAATATCGCCATCGCCGCTGGCAACGGCAAGGACTTGGTGGGCAACGTCAATGTGATCGGCTCGTCTGTGCTTGCCGACAAGGACCTGAGCGTCAAGGCGGGCGCGGACATCAATGTCGTGGCCGCGATCAGCAACGGTAGCTACAGCGAGGCGACCACGGTCAAGCAGTCGGGATTGTCTGGCGCGAAAAACGGTATCGGCTTCAGCGCCGGATCGTCGACCGTCAAAACGCGCGAAGACGGCACGCATGCGACCCAGAGCGAGACCGGCAGCGTGCTCGGTTCCACCGGCGGCAATGTCTCCCTGGTTGCAGGCAAGAACGCAACCATTGCCGGTAGCGACCTGATCGCAGGACGCCTGGAAGGCGATACCACCGCGCTGAACGGGAACATCGATATCACGGCGCAGAACATCGCCATCATTCCCGGGCAGGACAAGGTCCACCAGACCAGTTCGGTCGATACGGCATCGAAAAGCGTGGGCATGGCCCTGGTGGGCACGCCGCTCGATACGATGCGCAACCTGAAGGACATCAAGAAGAAGGACAGCAAGTTCGGCCGTGTCAACGGTGCGCTGTCCGAGCTGGCCGACAGCAGCCTGACCGCGCCGCAAGTGGCGATCACCTACGGCAAGAGCAAGACCAGCAGCAGCACGGTGCACGATGCCGAGACGCAGTCCGGCAGCAGCTTGAGCGCAAGCGGCAACATCCGCCTCACGGCCACCGGCAATGGTGTGGCCGGTGCGGACGGCAAACCGGTCGACGGGGACATTACGGTACGCGGTTCGACAATCGATGGTGGCGGCGCGGTCAAGCTAAATGCGGAGCGCAACATCACCGTGGAAGCGTCGACCGACCGCAGCGGCGACAGCAGCGTGGCGACGGCAACTTCGTCGAGCCTGAGCACGGCGATGCCGAGCCTGGGCGACATCACGCGTTCGATCAATGGCGGGCCGAACAACGGCGGCGTGACCTTGTCGCCGTACAACCAGAAGCGCGGCAGCGACAGCAGTGATGAAACCAGCACCAGGCAAAAGCCGAGCCTGATCAACGGCAACAGCGTTGAACTGGTCAGCAACAAGGGCGACATCCTGGTCCGCGGCAGCGGCGTCACTGCCAAGGGCGATATTGCGCTGACCGCCAAGGACGGCAAGATCGACATCGTCAGCGGCCAGGACGGCACGGTGCTCAAGGAAGCGCACAGCACCATGCAGTTGGGCGACCTGGGCGGCAATGGTTCGGCCAACACGATGGGCATCAAGCGCAGCGACGACACGCTCGATACGCGCAAGGACCAGCAGAACACCATCCGCAGCGGCGTGTCCGCCGGCGGTAACCTGGCCATCACGGCGAAGGACGATGTCGCCGTGCGCGGCAGCGACCTGCATGCCGATGGCAACATCGACATCAAAGGCAAGAACGTCATCCTGGACCCGGGCGTGGACCAGGTCAGCACCAAGGCAGCCAACCAGAGCAGCCAGTTCGGCGTGACGGTGGCGCTGTCCGGCTATGCGGTGGAGGCGGCCAATGCCGTCAAGCAGGCGGCCGCCGCGCATGAGCAACAGGGTAACGACAAGCTGGCCGGCATCTATGCGGTGAAGGCGGCGATTACGGTCGCCAACGGCACCGGCGTGGGCGGGACAACGCCTGCGGCGAACAATACGCAGACGCCGGCGTCGACCCAGGCGTCGATCAAGGCGACGGTCAGCATCGGCGGCAGCAGCAGCGACAGCACGACCAACAACAGTGCCTTGCAGAACAAGGGCAGCACGGTCAGTGCAGGGCAGAACCTGAGCATCACCGCCACCGGCGACGGCACCAAGGATGCGAACGGCAAGGCTTCGAGCGGCGACATCACGGCGCATGGCGCTGTCTTGAGCGGCAAGGATGTGACGCTGGACGCGGCGCGCGATATCAAGTTGGCGAGCGCGCAGGACACCAGCGCCAACGACAGCAAGAACGCCAGCCATAACGCGTCAATTGGCGTCGGGCTGGGTATCGGCGGTACCCAGAACGGCTTCACGCTGGAGCTGGCGGCGGGGCAGTCGCATGGCAACGCCAACGGCGACGCCACGACCAACCAGAACACCAGCGTGACCGCCGGCAATGTCCTGACAATCAAGAGCGGCAAGGACACGACCCTGGCCGGTGCGCAGGTCAAGGGCGACAAGGTGGTGGCGCATGTTGGCGGCGACCTGAACATTGTCAGCGTGCAGGACACCGACAACTACAAGAGCCGGGAGAAAAGCAGCGGGGCGAACGTGAGCATCTGCGTGCCGCCGTTCTGTTACGGATCGAGCTCGGGCAGCGTGAACATGGCCAAGTCGACCATCGACAGCACGTTCGCGGGCGTGAACCAGCAGTCGGGCATCTATGCCGGTACTCAGGGCTTCGATGTGACGGTCAAGAACAATACCGATCTGGTCGGTGGCGTGATTGCCAGTGCCGCAGGTGCCGACAAGAACAAGCTGACTACGGGAACGCTGACGCAAACGGATGTGAAGAACGCGGCCAGTTATGACAGCGACAGCAGCAGTGTGAATCTGTCGTACGGTAGCGGCGCCAGTGCCGGTGACATGGTCAAAAGCAATATCACCAGCAATGTCGCGGGCAACCTGACCCCAGCACAGCGGGGCAATACTGCGGGTGCGACGAAAAGCGCTATCGGCGAAGGCACGGTTGTGATCACGGACGACAAGGGCCAGCTGGCAGCGACCGGGAAGAACGCGAGCGATACCGTCGCCGGTCTCAATCGGGATACGGCGAACAGCGCAGGTACGATCGGCAAGATTTTTGATCTGAAGCAGTTGCAAAGCGAACGGGAGGTCGCCAAAGCGCTGACCGACGTGGCCCAGCAAGTAACCCCGATTATTGCAAAGCAGATTGGCAACATCGGTGCGCAGCAGGTTGCGGATGCACAAAAGCTTGCCGGCCAATATCTGCAACAGGCCGAGAACGCCACTGCCAGCAATGATTCGGTTGCGGCGGCGGCCTATACAGCCAAAGCCAACGATGCGTTGACGACAGCGGCGAATTGGGGCGACAACGGAATCTATCGCATTGCTCTGCATACGGCGACGCAAGCGATTGTCGGCGGCATCTCAGGCGGAGCCAGCGGTGCACTCAGCAGTGGTGCGGGTGTCATCGGCGGCAACCTGGGGCAACGTATTGGCGAGGCTAGCGGCGAAGCTGCGGCCGACAAGCTCGGCCTGGCGCTGGGTTCGCCCGAGCGCGCCAGTTTTGTGAATGCCTATCAGCAGGCCGGCGCGGCGATTGGCGGGGCGCTGGTGGGCGCCGCCGCAGCGGTCGCAACTGGGGCTGACGGCAACAGCACTCTGGCCGCGAGCTTGCAGGGAGGATTTACTGCCAACACGGTTGACACTAATAACCGACAGTTGCATCCCGACGAACAAGCGCTGGCCAAGCGATTGGCTGAGAAGAGTGCCGGCAGATTTACGGAAAAGCAAATTGCAGACGCACTGCGTGCTAGCGGCAACCGTGCATTGGGCGAGAACGTTGGGACCGGGGTCGTGGTGCCGCTTACAAAAGATACGGCGGCCTCTGCGATTTACGACACAGTCGGAATGACGCTATCTAATATCGCGCCTGACAAAGCCTTTCTGGTCCAATCAGTACCTTCGTATGTTGATCCTGAGCTTGCCAAGTTCATCCTGAACTCCACGGGCGATGCGAAGTCTCCGTACGCCTGGAGCAAGGAGACGACGGGGCAAGGTGCGCCGGCGAGGTACCCGTCCGTCAATCCGTTCACTCCAAATAAGTACGGATGTATTACCGGCCCGTGCGCAGCTGCCATGTTGCCTGACCAATCCCATACTGCGTTTGAGCGTAATTTCATCGCAACCGCTCAGTTTGCCGGCGGCAGTGTCCAGAGTGTGAGCGGGGCGGCCTTGGTCGGCTTCGGTATGACAGGTTGCGCTGAAACCTTAGGCGCCGGGTGCTTGGTCGCGTTGTATGGCGGTTATCAGATGCTTACCGGCTGGGATAATGTGCATGCCAGTGTCAAGACCGTACTCGACCAAGAGGTTCACGGCACGACTGGGGCTCAAGTATTACAGGATTTCACCGGACTATCGCCAGCATATGCGGAACTTCTTTACGCTGGCAGCCAATTTGGCACGGGAATCGCCGGCGTAAAGCTTGCCGGACCGGCGTGGATGGTACCGAAAGTCAAGCCTGTGGCTGGCGGAACTGAACTTATCGCCGACGCCAGCGCAGTTACGTCGTCGGGGGCGATGACGAAGCCCGGACTCACGCCGATGGTGAGCGCCGAGGTGAATGCCACACGCATGAGCGAACTTGAGGTATTAGCACAAAAAATTGTGCCATGCTGCTTCGCTCCTGGAACGCTAGTTGCTACGCCAAGCGGATATGTTGCTATTGAAGCGCTTAAGCCCGGTGATCAAGTATGGACTCGCCTTGACGACAACACTGGTGAAGTGTTCTCGGCGGCAGTAACCGAAACCCACCTCAGGGACGACCAGCCGATTTATCGGCTTACTCTGAGACAGGAAGGAACTGGTAGTAAGGCTCGGCAAGAAGAGCTTCTCGTCACACCCGGGCATCCTTTTTATATTTCTGGAAGGGGATTCATCTCTGCGATTGATCTAAAATCTGGTGACCGACTAACGTCCCGAGGTAAGTCCACATCGACCGTCTCGGTGGCCTCACTTGAACTTGTTCAGCAACAAGGGCGTACACACAATCTCACGGTCGATCTTGGACATACCTTCTTCGTGGGCACGTTTGAGACGTGGGTGCACAATGTCGGTCCGTGTGCCCAATGTACGAACGGAATGTGCACGATCCACTCCGATGGCGCGGCAAATAGTCCTCCAACATCGCCAAACTTTATTGCGACAAGTGGAGGCGATATTGGTGTCGTTGACGGATTGGGACCTAGAAAATTACTGGCACTTGAGCGTGAGCTAAAAGTGGCTGAGATGACAGGTGGTCGCTCAGCTGTACAAGCACGATATAAAGACGGAAAATTGATCCTCGAGGATACACCGATAAAAAATAGCGAGGGAGTTTCTGGCATTGATGTCATCGGGAAAAATGGTGAGTTGATTCAAGTTGGTGGGCCAGGAAAAAACGCAAATCCAGACGTGCTTGAAAAAACCAAAAATGCTATGCGTGTCCTTAAGGAGGAAGCAAGGATCAATAACACTGTCGCCAAAGTTTATTTAGAACACGGGGACAGTGAAAGGTTCAAGGAATTAGTTCGTGAAGCTCAGAAAATTCTTGGTAAAGATAATGTAGTTGTATTTAAGAAATAAGGCTAATGATGGCATATCATATTTTTAGCGCACGCGTAGCACCGCAGGAGGATCGATTTCTCGATCTCTATTTAGGGTCTGCCGTCACGATAGATTTTTATTGGGAATCTGTAGGGCGGAAATTAGGTCTTCCATTAATCTCATCATTAACAGAGCGGGCAGATTCCGATGATGGATTTGTTCTCATCGCCGATGAGCTGGTTCGGTTTGGAAATGAGCTTAAGATTTTTGAGAAATATTGGAGTGATGAAAATGTGAGGGATAGTCTGCCGGACGAATTTCTGGAGAAAGTGAAAATAATAATGGAAGGAATTGATTTCGCCGTTGCCAATGGGTTGCCTGTAATGGTGGCGTAGGTGACCTGGTGGGCACGGCACAGAGCAGTAAGGGGCAGGAGTTCGCAGTGCCGGCACCGAACGGTATTGTTCGTATCTTGTTCGTATCTACTCGTATGCTATTCGTATCCCATCCGGGAGGCGGAAAAGTGCGCTCTGGCGTTAAAACCCCAGCAAGAACCGGTCATGGACAGGGTGCGCGGGGAGTCCCCGCCACCCCTGCGATCTCTCACGCTTCACGCAACCCTGCGGATTTGCATAAAGCCCGCCGTTGCAGGCTCCGCGTGTCATACGCTTCGACATTCCCGGTATGACGCTTAATGAAGAATCGGGCTGCCGCGCAGTTCACAACTGTGGTTAATGTTGGTGGGCTTCAATGGAAAGTAGCTATTGGTTCAGGCCCAGGCGGAATTCCAAATGTAAAAACAGCATATCCCGTAGGAGCAGCATCATGGCCTTAAACAGCTTCAAATTTGCAAACACCAACGAAAAGTTGAACGCCCTGTTGAGTTATGCATTGGACGGAATTGTTCGAAGTAATCTTGATAGATTTGATATGCCAGGAATGACTCCAAGCCTGTTCTTCGATATTTGATTAGAAAGAACGGCCTCAGTCATCTCGGTATTCACTGCAAAGTGTCGCGTGTTAATTGTAATGACTCATGGGATCAAGTACCCATCCGTAGCTGGCCACTCTTCAAAGCCAGGCGCGTTTTGCGTACACTGTTCATCAACGATAACTGACCGCCGATTTCATGACACAAGCCCTGCACAGCCAAGCTCGTACAACCCATCTGATACGCGAGGAAATTCGAACCTCCACGCTGTCCCAGGCTGAACTTGCCCGGCTCTACAATGTCTCGCGACAGACGATTCGCAAGTAGGACCGCGACAGTCCTGCCGACCGCTCGCATTGTTCGCTCACGCTGAACACGACGCTCACGCCGATGAAAGAGCTCATCGTGGTGGAACTGCGCACGACGCTCCTGCTGCCAACTGACGACCTGATGGCGGTCACCCGTGAGTTCATCAATCCGGCGGTCTCGCGTGCCGGTTTGGTACGCTGCCTGCGCCGTCATGGCGTATCGAATCTAAAGGGCACCTCGAATTACCGGTAAATTCCGCGGCAATGCCGGTCGCGCTGCCAGCAGGCTCGCATCTTGATGACGCCCGAGCCGCTGCCCGCCGGTTTTATCGGCACTCAAGCTCATTGTGCGCACTCCGGACGGACTGCGGGCATCAGAACGCCTCGACCCCGGCCTCCTTCAAATAGACCAGGCGCCGCAGATTGTATGCAGCGACTTTCCAGTTGAGTTGCAGCGTCGCGCGCGCCAGACCGATGGTACGCAGTGCCTTGCCGCCCAACTGCGTCATGCCGGCAAACACGTGCTCGATGCGGGCGCGGGTCTTGGCGATGCGCTTGTTGCGCGGCTCCTGGGCTGCCGAGATCGGCTTGTCCTCGCTTGCTTTGCGCTGGATGTGCATACGCCAGCCCTGTTTGCTCAGCCGCTCTTCACGCTCGCCGTTGACGTAGCCCTTGTCAGCCAGGATGTTGCGGTTCGTGTTGGCCGGATCGAGCACCTCTTCAAAGTGCAACGTATCGTGCTCGCTGGCCGTGCTTACCTTGATCTTGCGAACCAGCTTGTAGCGCTTGTCGGCGTTGGCCGAGACCTTGTAGCCGAAGTAGGACTTGCCGTGCTTCTTGGTCCAGCGCGCGTCCATGTCCTTCTGGCGGCGCTTGGCAAGTTTCCATTCGATGGGCATGGCGTCTTCCTTCACCAGCGCCTTCTCCGCCTTGCTCAGCGACTGCTTCGGCGCCTGCACGATGCTCGCGTCGACCATCTGCCCACCGCGCGCGATGTAACCCTGTTTGCTCAGTTGCCGGTTCACTGCTTCGAAGATGCTTTCGCTGGCGCCAGCCTGAATCAGGCGTTCCTTGAAGGTCTAGATGGTCGTCCGGTCCGGTATCTGGCTGCTCGAGCGCAACCCCACAAAGCGCCGGAAGCTCAGGCGGTAGAGCAACTGGAACTCCATCTGCTCGTCGCTCAGGTTGAACAACTGCTGGATCAGCAAAAGGCGAACCATCAGTTCGGTCGGGAACGGGGGACGGCCGCCGCGTTCGCGGCTGGGGCGCGGCGCAGCACGGTCCACTTCATCGGCCAACGCGGCGAAGTCGACGTGCTGCTCCATCACCCGCAGCGCATCGCCCAGCTTGTTCAGCTTGGCTTCGCGCTCCTGGTCGGCAAACAGACTGGTTTTGGTCATGAGGAAAGCGTCAGAATCGGTAGTTCGGCATCATGCTATGGACCGGGTAGTTTTTCGAGGTGCCCTAACATCGTGACTGTTCAGTCGGTATGCAACGGGCTGAATCGGATTTTCGGCAAAGGCACGCTGTAAGACGTCAAGCATGCTGTTGCCTTGCTTACGAAGTGTATCTAAGCAGGACCGGATGACGCAGAAATTAAGCGGCGCCCTGAAAGGTACGGAAGCAACCCGATATCTTTTGCTTGACCTTGGGCATGCGTACGGCACGGCAGGCGACATTGTTCGTGCACGGCACATCGAGATCACGGATGAAGAGCAGGATGGCGTCGGCATGGCGGCGGAAACGCTGCAGCATATTGCAAGCGACCGATTGCTTGACTCGGCCGCCGTTCCACATCGGATTGCACAGCTTGCCGCGCACCGCGACCGGCGGCGCCCCTTCCACGTCAACGCGCCCGAGGCGGTATCGAACATCACCCGCCCCGACGCCCCTGCACGCAGCCCAGAACAATCCGCTTGTTCAGAACCCCTCAACCACGCTGGTGGTATGAAACACCCGCGGCGGCGCGCTGAAAAATTCACCCACCAGCCGGGTCCATTCCTTGAAGTCCTCGCTCTCGCGGAAATGCACCATGTGATCGTCGATGGTTTCCCACTCGACGAACAGCATGTAGCTTCCCGGTTCTTCCACCGAACGCTCCATACGCATGCCATGGCACCCCTTGGCGCGCTTGAACAGCGCGACGGCTTGCTGCACGCCTGCTTCAAACTGCTGCTCCGTACCCGCAGCGACCTTCAGTTCCGCGACTTCCCTGAACATGTTTTCTCCTGTTGATGCCGGCGTATGCCGGCGTGCCCACATTCTATCGACTTGTACGCTTGTCTGCCTGCTGCGATAAGATGGGCCATCGGAGGAACCATGACGCAGCAGATCGATTACGCATCACAGGACGCCTGGATCAAGGCCTGGCGCTTTGCCGCCGAGGCGCACGGCCAGCAAAAATTTCCGGGCACCGACATGCCCTATCTCGTGCATCTGGGGATGGTGAGCATGGAGCTTCTCGCCGCCCATGCGCAGGAACCCATCGACGGCATTGGCGTGGCCATGCAGTGCGCCATCCTGCACGACGCGATGGAAGACCAGGACGTACCGCACGCCACGCTGGTGGCCGAATTCGGCCTGGCCGTGGCCGATGGCGTGGCCGCTCTGTCGAAGACGCCCGGCTTGCCGAAAGCCGAGGCGATGGCCGACAGCTTGGCCAGGATCCGGCGTCAGCCCAAGGCCATCTGGTGCGTCAAGCTGGCTGACCGCATCAGTAACCTGGACGCGCCGCCGCATTACTGGTCGACTGAAAAGATCAGCGCTTACGGCAAGGAGGGCAGCCTGATTCTGGCGTCGCTGGGCGAGGCGCATGGCTATCTGGCGCAGCGTCTTGCCGCCAAAATCGCCGCGTATCCATCCTGACCTCGGCTGCCGCCTGCGGCCGATTGGCAGCGGTGCTCATTTGCGCTTGTGCAGAAATTCGTCGAAGACCGCTTCGATCTCCTCTCGCGCCATGCCGCCGGATGCGAGCATCGCTCGCAGCGCTTGTTTCGTCAGCGGACGCTTGCCCGATTCGCGCTCGAGTTCATCGGCGTCGATGAGCGACGCCTGGATCGGGGCGATCATGGTCGGGTCGTCGAGTTCCTTCAAAACCAGGGGCGTGCGGTCGATGTTGACATACACCTTGTAGCGCGAGAAGCCTTCTGCAAAGCCTTGATCGAAGTAAAGCGTCGTGCCCTTCGGCAGCAGATGAAGGCGGTCGTCCATCTGGTCGGCGCTGAGCACCATGGGGGCGTCGAGTACGTACACTTTCGTCGTTTTATACAGCGGATGGAACAGCCATGCCAGCGACAGGAGCAGTACGCCGGCCACCGCGCCGAGGCCGAAAGTGACGATACCTTTCATGCGCTGGCCCCATGACCGTCGGCCCGGATCCGGGTGATGACCGCACCGCTATCCATCCTGGCGCCCGTTCTTCAGGTTCTCAGCCAGCATATTGCAGAACAGCGCGCCCTGTTCGATGGCATCGTCGAGCGCCACATGCGAATGGGGCAGGGGATCGAACCAGCGCTCGGGCATATTGCGCTTGGTGCTGTCGCGGTAGGGGCGTTTCAGGACCGCCATGGCGTACGACTTGATGTCGAGCGCCGAGTGACTGAACGGGCTCTCGCCGGTAAAGCGGATCAGGTACCAGTACACGAACAAAAAATCGAAGCCGGCAGGGTAGGCCACGAACACAGGTTTTCCCGGCAGCGACGTGACCCATGCCAGGTAACGCTCCATGGCCGCCAGCGGCGTTTCTAGATTCAGGCGGCAGGCGGCCCAGGCCTCGGGCTGCGTCAGCCACCACGCTGCGGTGGCAGGGTGCGGCGCGGCCTCTGGCAGGCATTCCAGGTTCGCGCTGAAGGTCGCAATGCAGGTCTTGTCGGCCAGGTAGGCTGCCGACCCGATGCTGAGCATCGAATGCGGTCCCGGAATCGGGCCGTCGGTTTCGACGTCGGTGCTGATGTAGATTTCCTGTTTCATGATTGCCTGCATTCGAAGGTTGGCCTGATTGCGCGCGTGTTCATGGCGACAGCCGTTTTGCGGGATCGAACGCGATCGATGGGCGGCACTCGGGCTTGCGCCCGGCAAAACTGAAGGTCAGCATTCCCCATGCGCGCGCGCTGGTGCGCGCGGTGGCTTCATCCATGGAACGCCCGCGCGGCAATCAGTGATGCGTAGCTCGCCAACGTGGCTGCGCACCTAAACGGGGCCGCGCGAGGTGCATCAAGGCGCCGGTGGCGTCAGCAGCGCGACCAGGCGCGCCTTGCGCTGCGCCCGCAGGGCCGATTGGGCGACCCGGCTTTTCAGGCCTTCCAGCTGGGACGTGTTGGCGACCTTGACCAGGTCGAGCAGGCTGTCTTCCGCGAATTCCTCTTCGGTGCGCAATTTGTGCTGGTAAGCGATCCGTCGATTGCGTTCGTCGTTGGCCGCCAGCGCTGCCTCATACGCGGCGCGCTGCGCCGGATCCTTGATCGACGCCGGCGATACGCCGGCCGGCAAGCCCGTCTCCGGCGGCGGCACCACGCTCAACTGCGCCCGCGTCGTGGCGTCGATGTCCGGCGCCAGCTCGCTGTCGATGGCGTCGAAAATGCTCAACCACAAATCAAATTTGTCCCTGGCCGGCGCTACCGGCGGCAGCGGCGCAATGACGTCCTCGATCCTGAGCATCTGTGTAATCGCGTTGGAAAGCGCCTTTACGTCATGACCGGACCGGAAGGTTTCCAGGTCCAGCAGGATTTTCTTTTCAGGCTGTTGCATCGTGTCTTTCGCTTTCGTTGGATGGGGAACGGGCGCGCCACGCGCTCCTGGTGACGCTTGCGCGTACTGCTGCCCGCCATGCAGCACGGCCAGCATCACCAGCGCGCGGGCGCATGTGCGCATGTCCCGCTCAGTAAGTGGCATTCGCGTCGCTCAGCGCGGCGGCGCCGTTGGCCCCGGCTTTGCTCACGGTCATGTCCCCGGCCGCATCGATTGTAAACCGCTGGTGCACGGTGGTAAACGTCGCCTGCGCGCCGGTGCCGACCCGGTACATCCACGGGATTGGCCAGTCGAAGGTGCCGCCGGCATACGGCGTGCCGAAATTGCAGGAGCCCGACTGCGCCGTGTCGTTGCCGATCACTTCCGAGCCCTTGCCGGCGACGGCGTCGCTGACCGGCACCCAGGTGCCCGCGCCGTGCGTTCCGTGGCGTACGCCATCGAGCGGCGTGCCGACGAAGTAGCCGGTCACCAGGCCGCCGCAATCGTCCTCGCAAATCTCGACGAACTTGAAGGAGACCGTATCGGGCTGCAGATAAATCGCGGTCCGGATCCCCACCGAGGGCACGCCGTTGACGTGCCACACATTGGTGCCGCTGGCGCGTTCCATCAGCACCGCGCTCGGTTCGATCACGGTAAAGACGAGCGTGACGCTGCAACCCCCGCCGGTGGCGGTGACGGTGACCGACGCCGCGCGGTCGGGCGCGTCCAGGATGACGGACACGCCGTTGGCGTTATCGAGCGTGCCGCCGCTGGTGGTCCAGGCGGCGTTGCCCAGGCTGTACTTGAGCTTGATGCGTTCGCCCACGCCGACCTTGGTGCGGGCCCGGTCCGCGGGCAGCCGGGCCAGCGTCTGGCTGGCGATCTTCGCTTTCGCACACGGCGAATTGCCAACCTTGGCCGGCGCGCGGGTTTTGTCTGCAACAGGGGTGGTGGTGCTGCTGGCAACCGTTTTCCATGTGCTCATGTCAGCCCTTCGCCACTTCAAGGCTCAAGGCCTCGGCCGCCACCGACGACACCACATGCGTGCGGCCTTCCTCGTCGGTCACGCCTTCTTCGTAGTTGCCGTTGGCCAGCTTGATGCGATAGCGCTGGTTGGGCAGCGGCTCGCCGCTTACTTCATCTCTCACGATAAATCCCTGGTCGAACAGTTTGGCGCGCGTGTCGGGCAGCGCTTCGAGCATGGCCGACGAGCCGCCCGCAGGACCCCACGGATGCAAGGACCCCAGCACCGAGAAATGCCCGGTGCACGAGAAAGTGATGTCGGCGCCGTCGAGCGTGACCGAGGCGCCGTTCACCTGCAGTACGATCTTTTGCTGGGCATTGATCGAGATGTTGTTGTTGACCGAGATGACCGTGATCGATTTGTCGGCCAGGATCTCCAGCGCATCGGTGTGGGCCTGCAGCGAGACCGGCCCGTTGGCGGCGAAGACCTGGATCCCGCCGGCGTGCGTAAACAGGTTGGTGCCATTGCCCGCCACCGACGAGATGGTCTCGCCGGCCGTCATGTGCATGTCGCTCTGCGTGGTCCAGTGCAGCTGCTCGCCCGCGTACAGCAGGGTCGAGGCCGGCGTGGCCCAGTTGATGCTCGCCGCCGATTCCATCAGCACCACGGCCTTGCCGAAGCGCTCGACCGGCTTGGCGGCGTCGAGTTCGCGCTCGGCGTGCTTGGCCTTGAGCGCATCCTGGCCGCTGACTGCCCCGGGAAATTTGCCCCTGGCCTCGGGGTCGATCAGATCGATGAAATCGGCCTGGGCCTTGCCCGCCTCCTTGCTGAACAGGGCGTTCTGCTGTTCGGCGGCGCCGGCCAGCTTCTCGCTGATGCCCTTGGCGTGCTTGAGCATGCCCACCGCTTCGGCCGCGTCGAGCTGGGTCGACTCGATCCCGCTGCCCGACACCTTGCGCGCGGTGGTGGTCAGCATCACGCCTTCGGCGCCGCGCACCACCGCCCAGGCGTCGGTGCGCAGTTCGAAGCCGCTGCCGCGATAGCGCCCGCGCTGGGCCGAGCCGGCCTGCTGCGCGATCAGGTAGCCCAGGTTGAGCTGGGTCGCCGCGCTGCTGGTGGCCAGCCGCGTGCGCACCTGGCCCTGGGTGTCGTCGAGCTGCCACTGGTTGAAGGCGTTGCCTTCGAAGTTGTGGCTGTGGATCCCGGACAGCACGCCGCCGTGGTTGACGCCCGAATCGACGCCGGCCGAAAACGGCGGCATGTCGGCGCCGGTGTACAACTGCGCCACCACCACCGGGCGGTCCATGTCGCCTTCGATGAAGTCGACCAGCACTTCAGTGCCGATGCGCGGGGTGAACTGCGTACCCCAGTTCGGCCCGGCCAGCGCTTCGGCCACGCGCACCCAGGTGCCCGAGTTCTCGTTGCCGGGCGCATTGCCCGCCGCGTCAAGGTTGTGCGCCATGCCGCCGCCGATCGGCATCTGCCCGCGCTGCCACGGAAACTGGATCTTGACGTGGTACTCGCGCGCGGTGGTCGAGACGGCGTTCTCCAACCCCACGACCAGCGCGGTTTGCGGGCCGAGCGCGCTCACGGCGTGCGGCAGGGCGGTGGCGCGCGGCACGATCGCCACCACGTCGCGCACGCAGCCGAAGCGGTTGCGGTAGGTGCCCGCCTCCACGCCGGCGCGCGCCGCCGTGGCGATGCTTGGCTGGTAGTTGTTGCGCGCTTCATGCGCGACCCACAGCACCGTGAAGCCGTTGGCACCAATGCCGTAGCGCTCGTGCTGGGTCAGGCGGAAGGCGTGGCCGGCGGCCAGGCGCCGTACCGCGCCTTCGCCTTCGAACGTTTTGTTATCGAGTTCCAGCGCTTGCAGCATCAACTGGCTGTGCGGGTCGGCCACGCCGCTGTCGCTGGCGATGCGCTCGCCGCTGCCGTCGTACACGGCCATCGGCGGCAGTTCGCCCGCCGCCAGCGCGGACTGCTGTTCGGCCGCCGGGGCGACGATCTGCGCCGGGTCCCAGCTGCTGATCGAGACCGCGTTGGCCTGCACCTGGCGCCGCGCGCGGAAGGCGTCGATGGCGTCGTCGGTATCGGTGGCGCGCACGCCGTGAAAGCGCAGCTCGGCGCCGCCCGGCGTAGCGGGCGCCTTGGCGCGGCTGTCGAAGATGACGATGCGGTGCTTGGCCTGGCCGTCGCCGCCATCGGGCGCCTGGTCGTGCTCGAAGCGCCACGACAGGCCTTCGGAGGCGAGCAGGCGTTCGAAAAACGCCAGGTCGCTTTCGCGGTACTGGGTGCAGATCGGACGCGTCGCCAGCGCCTGGGTGATGTCGAATTCGAAGCGCACCTGCGGATAATCGGACAGCAGCTCGGTGACGATCTCCTGCGCGTTCTTGTTCTGGAAAATGAAGCTGTCGCGGCGCAGGCGCAGCAGCGCCAGGCCCGGTTCGAGGTGCAGGCGATAGCGCGCCACGCCGCCATCGGCGCCCAGCCAGGCCGCTTCGGTGCAGATGCCGTGCCAGTAGCGCCGGGTCGAATCGGGCTGCAGCAAGGTGATGGTCAGTTCTTCGCCGATGAACATCGCCAGATCGAGATCGGTCGAGACGCTGAGCGCATCGACGTCGAATGCGAACAGCTCGTTGACCACTTCGCGGCCCGTGAACTGTTCGGCCATGAGCGACTCCGGCAGCGCGCTGTCCTGCGCGCTGGCCAGCGTGACGAGGCGCGCGTGCTGGCTTAATCCCGTGCCGAACGCGGCGCGGGAGACAATCTGGTCAAGAGGCGTCATCAGGGCAGGGTGATGGTCAGGTTGGCTGCGCGCGGCGCTAGCTTGACCACGTCGTTGTACGCGCTCATGCGTTCATCGGTGGACTTGGTGAGCGAGGCGCGCAGGCCGATGTAGCCAAGAATGCAGATCAGCCCGAACACCGAACACAGCACCCACAGCGGCAGGTCGTTGCGCAGCTTGTGCGCGATCTGGTCGGGACGCTCGGCGTGCGGCGCGAAGCCGCCGCGCTTGCCCTTCATGTTGGCGATTTCGTCGCCCAGGCGCGCGGTCAGGTAGTTCAGCTTTTCCGACCCTTCCAGGATGTAGCGGCCCTGAAAGCCGAGCAGCAGGCACATATGGAATACTTCCAGCGCCTGCAGGTGGGTGCTGCCGCGCGTGCGCAGCGATTCGAGGCGGTGATAGAAATTCTCGCCGGCCAGCTGGTCGCCGAACAGCACCAGCTGCAGCGGGCGCCGTTCCCATTCGTCGCGGATCGAAAACGTCGAGCGCAGGATGATTTCGTCGACCGCCGCGCAGAAGGCGTACTTGGAGGCGTCGATGTCGTCGGCCGAGGCGCCTTGCTTCTTGGCGCCGCGCGTGAAGTCTTCGAGGAACTGGGTGGTCTTGCGCTGGAAGTCGGCGTTGTTCTGCGGGCCGTTGCCGTTCTTGAGCATGAACAGCGCGTAGAAGCCCTCGTACATCAGGTCGAGCAGCGTTTGCGGGGTCGCTCCCGCGGCGGCCGGCACGGAGCCGCCGGCCATCAGGGAAGGTGCGGTGGTAGTCATCTGGGCAAATCCTTGGGTCAGGAGGTTACGGCGATCAGTTCCAGGGACAGCTCGCGCAGGCCTTCAGGAACATAGATCGAAATCGACTGCGCCTGCATCATGCGTTCGTACATCTGGCCCTTGGCCTCGATCGTGAAGTAGACCGTGTCGGGGCGCACCGGCACCGCCGGCGGCACCTGCGGCGCGTGCTGCAGGCGCACGCCCGGCATGGCCGAGAGCACGAATTTTTCGACGTCGTCGGGGGCGCCGATCTTGAAGCGCAGCGGCACCACGTCGACCAGTTCGATGGCCGGCAGGTTGGCCGACACCGCCAGGTAGAACGCGGTCTTGTCGTCGATCTTGCCCGATTCGAGCGAACCGAGATAGTACGATGGCTTGATCAGATCGAGGGCGATGGCGAAGTATTTCGACGAAATTACAGTGTCGAGCAGATCGCGGATGATCATGTTCAGTTTCGCGAACGCCGGTCCCGGGTCGGCATGCTGGTAGGGCGGCAGGTCGGCCAGGGTCCAGCTCTTGGAAAACGTCATCAGGGCGCCCGCCACGCCCAGCAGCGCTTCGTACAGGCGCTCCGGATGCAGCGCCGGGTGATGGAAGTAGTGCGTCAGCGAGGCATACGCGCTGCTGGCCGTGTGCAGCAGCCAGAACGAGGACATGTCGCCGGAGCGGAACTCGATCACATTCTTGCTCGGTTCGCGGTGGTGCCCGTACAGGGCGCTGACCTTGGCCTGCAGGGCGTCGATCAGGCGGCGCAGCTGCAGGAACAGGATCGGGGCGCTGCGCACCGACATGCTGGGCGGTACGAAGCCCGGGTCCATCTCGAAGCCGCCGGTGGCCACGCGGCGCAGGCGCAGCAGCGGGAAGTGGGTGTACGAGTCGCGCGGCTCGAACTCGGAAATGAGGCGCACGCTTTTCTTCAGGTAGGTCAGCTGGGCTTGCGCGGCCTGGGTGTACAGGTCGGGCGTGTCGGCGTTGGCCTGCACGAAGCGGGCCGCGTTGGCGGTCTGGCCGAGCGGGGCGAAGTTGCCGCCGAAGGGCTTGAAGGCGGGCAGGGCGGCGTAGAAGGTGACGGTCTGCTGCGATTGCAGCAGCTGGCTCAGGTCGACCGTCTCGGGCAGCGCATCGGAACCCGGCGCGTCGACCAGCTCGCCATCCTGGAAGCGCAGCGACAGCTCCAGCACGCGAAGGGCATTGTTGGCCAGGGCGTCACGGTCCACTTGCAACTGGTTCACTCCCCAGGCGTAGGGATGGACTGCCTTGACGCTCTCGTTAAGGCGGTGCTCGTGGTACTGGTCCTGCTGCTGGAAGTGCTGGGGGCGCAGGAACAATCCTTCGCCCCAGAGGACTTTACTTGACATGCTGTTGGCACCCTTCGGAAAATTTTGCGCTAATTTGAAAAACTAATTAGCGGAACAATAACATTTATGAGAAGATTTGTCTGCGGTCCTAATGTAACGTGCGCGCTTACTACAAAGTGAGAATGTGTGATTTTCAATTGAACGCTGTTAAATATCAATCTCTGCTAACGTTGCTCCAGTAATAACTGTTACACTATACACATTATTTTTTTGTCACCGCTTTTGAGGATGCCGCATGACCACTTTTTCCGATCTCAAGTACCTGTTTGGACTCCTTGCCTGTGCCGCGGCATTGACCGGCTGTGCCAACGCACCCGTCGTGCCGAAGGCCGCTGCGCCCCTGTCCGACCTGCTCAGCCAGGGCAGCCAGTCCGCCGCCACCGGGCAGAAGGAGCAGGCTATCGGCGTATGGAAGCAGGCTGCCGCCGCCTATCCGGCCGACAAGGCGCCGTGGGCCAACATCGCCCAGAGCCGCTACGATTCCGGTCAGTATGGCGAAGCAATCGTCAACGCGCAGGAAGTTTTGTTGCGTGATCCCAACGATAAGACGGCCAACGCGATTATCGCCGTGGCCGGCCTGCGCCTGTCGAACCGCGCGCTGGGCGACCTGAACCGCCAGAACGGCATGACCCCGCAAGTGCGTGCCGACGCCCAGGAGCAGGTCAAGCAGTTGCGTGAAAACATGGGCGATGCTCCGACTGCGGTGGTGCCGACCAAGCGCACGTTCACGCCGTCGCGCAACACGCCGAAGGACGTCAAGGAAGCCGGTGCCAAGGACAACAAGCCCGACACGCCTGCAAAGGGCAAGACGGACGGCGACAAGAACGATCCGTTTGGCGGCTTGCTCAAGTAAGCCGGTCAGTACAGATCCACATACGCTCCCATCATGTAGAAGGAATTACCATGTCAAAGAAACAAAGTGTCCAGAAGAAGCTGCAAAAAGTGCGGCCGCCACGCATCCAGATGACGTATGACGTCGAAATCGGCGATGCGATCGAAAGCAAGGAACTGCCGTTCGTGATGGGCGTCGTGGGCGACTTCGGTGGCACTTCCGAAGTCGAGAAGAAGCGCTTGAAGGACCGTAACTTCGTCGGTATCGACCGCGACAATTTCGATGAAGTCATGAAGGGCATCGAGCCGCGCGCCGCGTACCGCGTGGAGAACACCCTGACCGGCGAAGGCGGCAAGTTCGCCGTCGACCTCAAGTTCAAGTCGATGGAAGACTTCCGTCCGGAGTCGGTGGTCCAGCAAGTCGAGCCGCTGCGCAAGCTGCTCGAAGCGCGCACCAAGCTGGCCGACCTGCGCAACAAGCTCGCTGGCAACGACAAACTCGAAGACATCCTCAACGACGTGCTCAACAACACCGAGAAATTGGCCGAACTCGGCCAGCAAGCCACCGCCAAGAAAGACTGACCATGTCCGCTCAACTGACCCCTGCATCCGGCGCCGCCGCGACCCATGAAACGGCTCTGCTCGACCAGATCGTCGAACAGAGCAAGGTGGCCAAATCGAGCGTCGAGCACGCCCGTGCCAAGGACCTGATTTCCGAACTCGTGCACCAGGTGATGGACGGCACGGTGATTGTCTCGGACAACCTGTCGGCCACCATCGACGCCCGCGTTGCCGAACTGGACCGCATGATTTCGGACCAGCTCTCGGCCGTGATGCACGCGCCGGAGTTCCAGCAGCTCGAAAGCAGCTGGACCGGCCTGAACTACCTGGTGAAGAACACCTCGACCAGCACCACGCTCAAGATCAAGATGTTCAACGCGACCAAGCGCGAGCTGGTCAAGGACTTCCAGAGCGCGCTCGAATTCGACCAGAGCTCGATGTTCAAGAAGGTCTACGAAGAAGAATTCGGCACCTTCGGCGGCGCCCCGTTCGGTTCGCTCCTGGGCGACTACCAGATCACGCGCCAGCCGGAAGACATGTATTTCGTCGAGCAGATGTCGCACATCGCCGCCGCAGCCCATGCGCCGTTCATCACCTCGGCCTCGCCCGAGCTGTTCGGGCTGGAAAGCTACAGCGAACTGGGCAAACCGCGCGACCTGGCCAAGATCTTCGACACGGTCGAATACGCCAAATGGAAGTCGTTCCGCGAATCGGAAGACTCGCGCTACGTCGGCATCACCCTGCCGCGCTTCCTGGGCCGCCTGCCGTTCCATCCGGCCGATGGCGCCACCACCGAAGGCTTTAACTTCGTCGAAGACGTGGACGGCACCGACCACCACAAATACCTGTGGTGCAATGCGGCGTACGCGTTTGCGACCAAGCTGACCGGCGCGTTCGACGACTTCGGCTGGTGCGCGGCGATCCGCGGCGTCGAAGGCGGCGGCCTGGTCGAAGACTTGCCGACCCATACCTTCAAGACCGATGAAGGCGAAGTGGCGCTCAAGTGCCCGGCCGAAATCGCCATTACCGACCGCCGTGAAAAAGAGCTGTCGGACCTGGGCTTCATCTCCCTGGTGCATTGCAAGAACACCGACTACGCGGCCTTTTTCGGCGCCCAGTCGGCCCAGAAAGCCAAGAAATACAACACCGATTCGGCCAACGCCAACGCGGTGCTGTCGGCCCAGCTGCAGTACATCTTCGCCGTCTCGCGCATTGCCCACTACATGAAGGCAATGATGCGCGACAAGATCGGCAGCTTTGCCGCCGCATCGAACGTCGAAGACCACCTGAACCGCTGGCTGACCCAGTACGTGCTGCTGGACGATAACGCAAGCCAGGAACAGAAAGCCCAGTTCCCGCTGCGCGAAGCGTCGGTGCAGGTGTCGGAAGTGCCGGGCCGTCCGGGCGTGTACCGCGCCGTGTCGTTCCTGCGTCCGCACTTCCAGCTCGACGAGCTGTCCGTCTCACTCCGACTGGTCGCGGAGCTTCCACCATCGACCAAATCGTAGCACCCCGTAGTACCTATAAACCACTGAAAGGAACACAATGGCAATCGACGTCTACCTCCAAATCGACGGCATCAAAGGCGAGTCCACCGATTCAGCCCACAAAGACTGGATCGAATGCCAGTCCGTCAGCTGGGAAGTGCTGCAGCCTAAATCGGCTACCGCATCGACCGGTGGCGGTCATACCGCCGAGCGCACCGAGCACCGCGACATCGTGATCGCGAAACTGGCCGACCTGGCAACCCCTCTGCTGCTGCAGAACTGCTCGTCGGGTAAAACCCTGGCCAAGGCAAAGCTGGAATTCCTGCGCGCCGACGGTCAAGGCGAGCGTATCAAGTACTTCGAAATCGAACTGGAAAACGTGCTGATCTCCAGCGTGGCTCCAGCCGTTTCGGCAGGCGACATCCTCACCGAAAACCTGTCGCTCAAGTATTCCAAAGTCAAATGGAAATACACGCAGCAAAAAGTCGGCGGCGGTTCGGGCGGTAACACCTCCGGCGGCTGGGATCTGGCGACCAACAAGCTGGCGTAACGCAGTAACGCATCGGGGTACCAATGAAGGGTTTTACGCCAGGTTTGTTTGACCGGTTGATGGATGTGCCGGTCAATGGTTCCTCCAGCGGCACTGTCACCCGGATGTCGATCGAGGACATGAAGGACTCGGTCGCACGCGATCTCGAGGCGCTCCTGAACACGCGCACCGTGATACCGGAAGACTTGCTGAAACGGTACCCCGAATGCGGTCGCTCGATCGTGACCTTTGGCCTGAATGATTTTGCGGGCCGGTCGCTGTCGAGCACCGACGACCGGGCATACATTTGCCTGTGTCTCGAAAAAGCCATCGCGCGCCATGAGCCGCGCCTGCGCAACGTCAAGGCTTCGCTGGAAGTGCGCGAAGACTCGGTGAACCGCCTCAATTTCGCCATTACGGCGCTGCTGGTCGTGAGCAGTTCCCAGGAACCCGTCAATTTCGACGCCATCTTGCAGCCATCGAGCCTGCACTACACCATCAGCAAGGCGCGCCGCGTCATGTCCGGGGGAGCCTGAGTTTGGAAGACCTATTACCGTATTACGAACGCGAACTGGGATTCTTGCGCCGCTATTCGCGCGAATTCTCCGAGCGTTATCCGAAGATCGCCGGGCGTCTCTTGATCGCCGGCGAGGTGTGCGAAGATCCGCACATCGAACGCATGATCGAATCGTTCGCGCTGCTCAATTCCCGCATCGCCAAGCGGCTCGACGACGACTATCCCGAATTTACCGAAGCACTGTTCGAAGTGCTGTACCCGCACTACCTGCGCCCGTTTCCCTCGTGCTCGATCGCGCACATGGACTTTGCCGGCGCGGCCGCGCAGCTGACCACGGCCACCGCGATCCCGCGCGGCACCCAGCTGACCACGCGCCCGGTGCGCGGCGCTTCCTGCACCTTTCGCACCTCGTACCCGGTGACGGTGGCGCCGGTGGCCCTCTCGGCCGCTTCGTTCGCGCCTATCATCGACACCCCCGAAGCGATCCGCCCGCCGATCGGCGCCACCTCGAGCGTCTCGCTGACCATTACCAGCACCTCGGACCAGGTGTCGCTGGCCAAGCTCGGCCTGTCCAAGCTGCGCGTGTTCATCGACGGCGAGCCGTCGTTTTGCGCGGCGCTGCGCGATGCGCTGTTCATGCGCAGCGTGGCGGCCTACGCCGAAGGCGACAACAGCGGGCGCTGGATGGCGCTGCCGGCCATTCCGGTGCACGTGGCCGGCTTCGAGGAAGACGAATCGCTGATCGACTTCGAAGCGCGCTCGCACACGGCTTACCGCCTGCTGACCGAGTATTTCTGCTTCCCCGAAAAATTCAACTTCTTCGACATCGACCTGGCCGCATTGACGTCGGTACTGCCGATGGGCTGCCGCTCGATCACCCTGCACCTGGCGCTGTCGGGCATGCGCACCGATTCGAACGCGGCGCGCATGCTGGGCACCCTGAGCACCAACAACGTGCTGCTCGGCTGCACGCCGGTGGTGAACCTGTTCCGCCAGCGGGGCGAGCCGATCCGCCTGACCCACACCACCGCCAGTTACCCGGTGCTGGCCGACGCGCGCCGCGCGTTCGCCTACGAAGTGCAGGCGATCGACTCGGTCAAGCTGGTGCGCCAGACGCCGCAGGGCGAATCGATCGTCGACTTCCGCCCGTTCTACTCGCTCAAGCACGGACAGACGCCGGAAAAGAAGGGCCACTACTGGGTCATGCGGCGCGACGAAACCATCGCCGAGAAGAGCCCCGGTTTCGAGACCGAAATTTCGATCGTCGACATCGACTTCGACCCGGCCGAAGTGGAAACCGATACCCTCAGCCTGGAGCTGACCTGCACCAACCGCGACCTGCCGGCGTCCTTGACGTACGGTCTACGCGGCGGCGACCTGTTCCTGGAAGGCGGCTCCACCGTGCGCCAGATCAGCTTTTTGCGCAAACCAACGTCCTCGCACCGCTTCGAGCGTGGCCGCGGCGCCCACTGGCGCCTCATTTCGCACCTGTCGCTGAACCACCTGTCGCTGGCCGACGGCGGCCTCGACGCGTTTCGCGAAATGCTCACCCTGTACGACCTGCCGCGCTCACCGTCCTCGCAGCGCCAGATCGGCGGCATCGCGGAGGTGGCCTACAAGGCGGCCAACACCTGGCTGCCGGGGAACCCGTTCGCCTGCCTGGTGCGCGGCATGGAAGTGCGCCTGACGATCGACGAAGAAGCTTTTGTCGGCAGCGGCATTCACGCCTTTGCCCACATCATCGACCGCTTCCTCGGCCTGTACGTGCATGCCAACAGCTTCACCCAACTGGTGATCGTATCAAATAAAAATGGAGAAGAGCTATTGAAATGCTTGCCACGAAGCGGCGATTTGAGCCTGCTGTAATCGAGCGCCTGTTCGAGGAACCGTACCGCTTCCAGTTCTTCCAGGCGGTGCGGATGCTCGAGCTATGGCTCAAGCGCCATGGCTCGCCGCAGCAAAGCGCGATCGCCAACTTCCTGCGCTTCCAGAACTCGACCTCGCTCGCTTTTCCGCCCAGCCAGCTCGAAAAAATCGAGTCGGTGCCGCGCGAGCTGCCGCACCAGGCCAAGTCGCTGGCCGAGGCGCTGCAATCGAACACGCTCAAGTACATCCGCATCACGCCGGCCTTCATGGGCCTGTTGGGCGGGAACGGCGCGCTGCCGGCCCATTACACCGACCGCATTTCGGCCCACATCATCTACAACAAGGATGAAGGGCCGCGCGCGTTCCTCGACACGTTTTCGAACCGCTCGCTGGCGCTGTTCTTCGAAGCCTGGCGCAAGTACCGGCTCGAACTCAAATACGCGATCGACGGCAAGGACAGCTTCCTGCCGCTGCTGCTGTCGCTGGCCGGCGTGGGCAACGAGTCGCTGCGCCACCGCCTTAAAGACGACCTCGGGGGCGGGGTGCTGGACGAGTCGCTCGGCTATTTTGCCTCGGCCATGCGGCACCGCCCGCCCTCGGCGGTGCAGATGTCGCGCGTGCTGTCCGAGTATTTCGGCCAGAAGGTCAAGGCCGAGCAGTTCATCGGCTGCTGGTACGAGGTGCCGGCCAGCCAGCAGACCATGCTGGGCGCGGCCAACTCGATGCTGGGCGGCGGCGCCATGGCCGGCGAGCGCGTATGGCAGCGCGACCTGCGCCTGCGCCTGGTCATCGGCCCGCTCGACCATGACAGCTTCAACTCCTTCCTGCCGGGCGGGAAAGCGGCGCGCGCGCTCAAGAGCATGATCACCATGTTTACCGGCGTGACGCTCGAATATGAAGTGCAGCTGGTGCTGCGCGGCCCCGACGTGCACGGCATGCAGATGGACGAGACGCGCACCGGCGGACGCCTGGGATGGGACAGTTTTCTGGTGACCGGCCCGCTCCAGGAAGACCGGAGCGATGTCCGCTACGATATACACGCGCTGTGATTGACAAAACGAACACCCTTAAAAGGAACCCCGCATGAGCATCAACCTGAAAACGCTGATCGGCAAACTCAATGAGACCAGCCGCACCGCCGCCACCCGCGCGGCCAGCATCTGCGTCTCGCTCGGCCAGTACGAAGTCGACATCGAACACCTGTTCCTGGCCCTGCTGGAGCAGCCCAAGAGCGACTTTGCGCTGATCGCGCGCCAGTGCGGCATCAGCGCCGGCATGCTCGAAGCGGACCTGCAGGCCGAAGTGGCGCGCCTCAAGGCCGGCAACTCGCGCACCCCCGTGTTCTCGGTGCGCCTGCCCAAGCTGTTCGAAAACGCCTGGCTGATCGCCTCGCTCGACATCCAGGCCGGGCGCACGGCGGAAATTCGCAGCGGCCATTTGCTGCAAGCGCTGCTGACCGACCCGGAACTGGCGCAGCTGGCCTTCCGCGGTTCCAAATTGTTCGGCAAGTTCGACGTCGAGCAGATCAAGCATAACCTCGACAAGCTCGCTAGCGGCTCGCAGGAAGCGGTGGCTTCGCAGTCGAGCGCCGAAGCGAACGATGGCGACGGCAACGACCCGGTCGGCGACATGGCCGCCAAGGCCGCGTCCAAGACGCCGTCGCTGGACCAGTTCACCACCAACCTGACCGAGCGCGCGCGCGCCGGCAAGGTCGACCCGGTGATCGGGCGCGACACCGAAATCCGCCAGGCGATCGATATTTTGATGCGGCGCCGCCAGAACAACCCGATCCTGACCGGCGAGGCGGGCGTCGGCAAGACCGCCGTGGTCGAAGGCCTGGCGCTGCGCATCGCGATCAACGACGTGCCGGACGTGCTCAAGGGCGTCGAAATCCACACCCTGGATATGGGCCTGTTGCAGGCCGGCGCCAGCGTCAAGGGCGAGTTCGAGAACCGCCTGAAAAACGTCATCGACGAAGTCAAAAAGAGCCCGCACGCGATCATCCTGTTCATCGATGAAGCGCACACCATGATCGGCGCCGGCGGCACCGCCGGCCAGAACGACGCGGCCAACCTGTTGAAGCCTGCACTGGCGCGGGGCGAGCTGCGCACCATCGCCGCCACCACCTGGGGCGAGTACAAAAAATACTTCGAGAAAGACGCCGCCCTGGCGCGCCGCTTCCAGGTCATCAAGGTCGAGGAACCGAGCGAAGAACTGGCCTGCGCCATGTTGCGCGGCATGGCCCCGCTGATGGAAAAACACTTCGGCGTGCGCGTCTACGACGAAGCGATCACCGAGGCGGTACGCCTGTCGCACCGCTACATCATGGGCCGCCAGCTGCCGGACAAGGCCATCAGCGTGCTCGATACCGCCTGCGCCAAGGTCGCCCTGGGCCAGAACGCCACCCCGGCGCTGATCGAAAACCTGGCGCGCAAGCTCGAACGCATCGACATCGAAGCGGGTGCCCTGCAGCGCGAAGAAAACGCGGGCGGCTCGCACGTGGCGCGCCTGAAGGACTTGGCCGCGCAGCGCACTGCCGCCGCCGAACAGCACACCGCGCTGGCGGCGCGCTGGGAGACGGAAAAGCAGCTGACCGAAAAAATCATGGAGGGGCGCCGCACCCTGGAAGACGCCGAGCAGAAGGACGCCGGCAAGGGCAAGGAAATCCAGGCCATGATGGCCGAACTGCGCGCCTTGCAGGGCGAAACGCCGATGGTGCCGGTGCAGGTGGATGGCCACGTGGTGGCCGAAATCGTCGCCGGCTGGACCGGGATCCCGCTCGGCAAAATGGTCAAGGACGAGATCAAGACGGTCTTGAAGCTCAAGGACCTGCTGGAAGAGCGCGTGCTGGGGCAGTCGTACGCGATGGAAGCGGTGGCGCAGCGCGTGCGCACCTCGCGCGCCAACCTCGATGACCCGAACAAACCGAAAGGCGTGTTCCTGTTCGTCGGCCCGTCCGGCATCGGCAAGACCGAGACCGCGCTGGCGCTGGCCGATGTGCTGTACGGCGGCGAGCGCAAGCTGATCACGATTAACATGAGCGAATACCAGGAGGCGCACAGCGTCTCCGGCCTGAAAGGCTCGCCGCCGGGCTACGTCGGTTACGGCGAAGGCGGCGTGCTGACAGAAGCGGTGCGCCGCAATCCCTACAGCGTGGTGCTGCTCGACGAAGTCGAAAAAGCCCACCCGGACGTGATGGAGCTGTTCTTCCAGGTGTTCGACAAGGGCGTGATGGACGACGCCGAAGGGCGCGAGATCGACTTCAAGAACACCATCATCATTCTCACGTCGAACGTGGCGTCGAGCGCGATGATGCAGGCGTGCCTGAACAAGGCGCCGGAAGAAATGCCGACCCCGGAGCAGTTGGAAGACATGATTCGTCCGCACCTGATGAAGCAGTTCAAGCCGGCCTTTTTGGGGCGCCTGAAGGTCATTCCTTACTACCCGCTGGGCGACGACGCGCTGGTCAAGATCATCGAACTGAAGATGCGCAAGATCCAGCAACGCATCGCCACCAACCACAAGGCCGAGTTTGCGTACGACGAGGCACTGGTCGAAGCGGTGCTGGCGCGCTGCACCGAAGTCGATTCGGGCGCGCGCAACGTCGACAATATCCTCAACGGCACCTTGCTGCCGGAGATTGCAGAAACCGTCCTGGCCAAGATGGCCGAAGGCGCGGCGATCGCCAAGATCAAGGTCAGTGCCGACAAGAAGGGGCAGTTCAAGTACACCATCAAGTAAGCGAGCGCCGTCCGGGGTGCGCTGGCCGGCGCCCCGGCCGGCACCTCGACGTCGGCCCGGCCCGGCCGCTGGTGGGCTTTCGCACCGGGGCGGGGCGCGACGTGACGCTGCAGGCGCTTAACCGCAACTTCGATGCCAGGGTGGGTGACAAGGTAGACGTCGTGTATCTGGAGGACCAGCCGAACCGCGCCTGTCTGAACGCCTTCATGGAGCTGTGGGGCTGGCCGCTGATCACCTGCCTGGTCGGACTGGTCGTCATCGTCACTGGTGGGCAGACCCTGAATGGGAGGGTGCTCTGGGGGCCGCGCCACTAGGCGGCGCGCCAGCGGCGGCAGCGCCGGAATATTTGTTTTTTGCTATTGCATTATGATAAAGTGGGCCTGGTCCGCGATGGTTCGATGCCGCTCACGCGGGGCCCGAATGCGGGTGCCCGGCACCAATTGCAGTTTCTTCGCGGCCTGACGCATATGGTGTCAAGCCGCATTAATCAAGACTACCTCGGAAGGAGTTGGAATGAGTATCGTTGCACAGAGAACCTGGAACTCGGGACCAAACGGACCACAAACGGTTGAAGAGTTGCGCGTGGCAATGGCCAAGCTCGCGAAAAGTAAATCCGGCAAGGACCTGATCAGCACAAAATTTACCGATGACCATATTTTCATCGGTCACAGTGGCGACCCGAAAAAGGTGGCCATCAAGTTGGCCAAGCTGCGCGATAAGCCCAAGAGCACCTTGCTGATCAGCTCGATGGACGCCTCGGCCCAGCGCGAAGTGCTGAACTGGATCGCCAATGTTCCCGCCAGCCGGTTGACCTATCAGCGTGGCGTCTGGACTGTGGACAATAACGGCACCACTGTCCAGGCAGTTAACAGCTACGACTGGCTGACCGTGGACCTGGAAGCATTGAAGGGGATGGATGACGATGACATCGTCAAGAAGAGCCGCAAGTGGCTCGATACGGCGAAGAAGGCACCGAAGATTGCTTGCCACTTTAGTCCCACCGGCGTACCGCTGATCTACCACCTGGACTACTAGGCGACATGCCGGAGCGAGCGATCACGCCTGTGCGCGGTCCGCTCCGGCGTGGGTCTGGCCGCATCCTTCACGGCTTCGCCGCCGTGCTCAAAAACTGCTTGACCGATTTGATGTCGGCCAGCTGCCCTTTGCCTGCGGCTTGCGCCGCGAGTTCCTTTTCCGCCTTGATCGCGTTGCCGCTGACTGAAAACAGCGCCAGCTGGCGCTTCTTTTGCGCGCCGTCGAAAAGACCGATGTAATACGTGGTGGCGCCTTTGTCCAGGCGCGAGGAGGCGACGAACGTGCTGCACGCTTGGCCCGGTGCGACGTCGTCGTGCCTGAAGGTGGCGCGCGTGATGCCTGCGTCGATCACGAAGGTGCAGACGCCCGGCTTGGACAGCACGCCGAAATCGCCTTGGTCGCCGCCGATAAAATCGCGGAACAGCATTTGCTGGCCCGGGAAGGATTTGGCCATGTTAGACCGATTTCCAATGCCCAGCAGCGGCGCAACCATCGTATCGCCAAACCACGGGCACGAATCGACCACATGTTGGCATACGAAGGCGCTGACCGCATCGCCCTCAGCGAACTGGTCGCTGTCCCGAACGCTTCTGCAGATGATCAGTCCGTCGGCCGATCATCGATTTGAGAGTTCATTTCACTAGACTGAGTCCATCCGCTTCAAGTGTGCTCAGCCGGAGCACCGATGCTGACGAGAACCTCTGCAGGCCATGTCGGCTCGCGCTTGACGGCATGGCTAAGCCAGCGCAACAATCCGGCGACAATCGTAAAGGGCAGGAAGGAAAGAAACAAGATTCCCGCCGGAATGGTGAGAAACCCCCAGCCATTGAGCGCTTGACCGTTCCAATATTGTGCGCTTCCAGGGCCGATCAGCGGTTGACCGAAGGTGATGGCATCCCACAGCCTCACCGTACTATACTGCTTCATGGGAATTTGGCGGCATGCTTTTCCAGGGCGAGCGCGGCGTTTATTTCAGAAAAATCATGCGGCGTGCCGGGAAACGACGTCATGCCTTCGAGCGCATGCAGGTCGTCTGGATGGGGGAAACCGTGGACGTGGAATATGGCAGATGCGTACCGTCCGTAATGGCGCATCGCACGGTACGAGGGGACTTCGGAAAACAGTATGACGAGGATGGGAATAATCGCCACCATGGCGCCTAGGGAAATCAGGTTGCCAATCTGGACCGGTCCCAAATGATCTTCCATCATGGCCGAGATCCCGAAGTACCCGCCGATAACCAGCCACATACCGAGCACGCCGACGCACACATGGCGAATCGAACTGCGCAGCAACGCACGCGTGCCGGCGTAGGTGTTCAAGGGCAGCAGCAGGAGCTGGTCGCGCGTGCGTCTGAGGCTATGCACGTATAGCAGCTCGCCCCGGCGTGACACGACCGCCCCGACCCGGTCATCGTTGACCAGGACGCTGGCGTTTTTGAAGCTACCGCAGACGATACGGCCCTCCAGTAGCGCTGCAAAATTGACCATCTCTTCGCCGTCGTACCATGTCATTGTCGAGGCCCCGGCAAGCATGTCGTGCATGCCCGTCACGGCAGCGAGGGTGTCGCTGGCCTGGCGGCGGGCCAGCATGCTTTTCTGTAGCCCTTGCAGCAAATTCACTCTGGTATGCGCCGTTCGCAGCTCGCTCAGCAGCCCCTCGATAAAAAACAGGTCTTCTCCGTCGAAGTCGGCGTGGCGTACGTCGTTCATGAGGTGATTTCCTGGTAGGCCGTCTCGAGCGACTTGGAGTTCTTCGCTGGTACTGACAAACGACTTCGCTGAAGAAGCCAGTGCTCTTGTCCTTGCGGAAGGTGCAAGCCTAGCACCAGTTTTCCAATTCATCGTACTTGATAAAGCACCGATATCCAATCTCTCCTGCGTAATCACCATCATGTTCAGGCACGCCAAGCGCAGCAGCATGAAGATCCGGCTGGCGACGAAGCCTTCGGCCGCCACGGCGCGGCGGCCAAGCGCGCAGCAATCCGGCGCCCGCCCGGCGTGACGCCGTGCGCCTTCATGGCCGCTTAATTGCTGCGACGACGCTTGGTTAAAAAAATAAGAACAGGGCACCGTGCTTGATGAGGGATCAGCCAAACGACCATCGGTTAAAGAGCAAAAAATCGCGGGAGCGTGTCAGCCAATTCATTCTTCCGAAACAAACTCACTCGAGTTCTAAGAGACTGTTTGAAACTCAGCGGAAACGAATCCGATGCAATAGCGATGAGCCAAGCGCAATGTAAACCATTGCCTCCGATACGTCGAGACGCTGCTCGTAATCCCGCACCAGACGGCCGTAGCGCATCAGCCATGCAAACGTTCGTTCGACGACCGAGCGGCGCGGTTGCACCTGAAACCCGATTTGCCCCTGCAAGCCGCGTACAACGTCAAGCGTAAAAATGCAGATAGGCCGCCTTGCTTTGTCGAGCAGCGTGCGCCGTCATAAGCGGCGTCGCCGTATGTCGCAAACGCTGCTCTGCTATCCACATGATCCCCTTCTTGAAGGAAATCATTTGGACAGCAAAGTTATCTCTGAGTTTTTAAACTGTCTCTAAGTCGACGGCGCGGGCGAAGCATGGTTGAGCAAACAGAGCTGGTGCATGCATATCCAACGCAAAGGCGGCGGAGCCAGACCGATTGTCGTTGCAAAAATCATATGGACGGCAATTTCACCTGTGAGCTTTTAAAACGTCTCCAAGTAAAATTAATCCAACCGATATTTCTTTTTGTGGGCTTTCAAGGCATCATTAAATTTGAATATATAGCCTTGCTTTGAAAAATCGGGAGCGGTCACGGAAATTAATTCCATTAAAGAAAAAGGCCCAAGTCGAAATTTTTCAGGAAGTGCTACTCCGAGCGTAAAATATATATCTTCGGCCTGTTGTCCCAGTGATGTTATACCTCTGGTGCTCATAAACCCGACAAAAGCTGTAACCAGAATGAGAGAAGTTGCGAGGGATATTAAATGGCGATAGGCCGGGAATGGCGCGTTTCTAAAAATAAAAAATGCTGCGAAAATAAGCATGCTACCTGCTATGATGGCTGCAGAAAGCCTGACTCCATGCATCATCCAGTCTCGCTTAGTGCGGGCGACCGAGTAGGGCATCCATAATAACTGATCATTTTCCCGTAAAATCGCATATATAAATAACGGACCATTTTCAATTTGAGATACCACCAATTTCACCGCATCGTCTATTTTTAAATCTTCTACCCACTCGAATGTGCCGATCGCTAATTTATTGTTGATAAGCAGGGCAATATGTTGGATGTCCTCGCCTTCGTAGAGGGCCAACGAGGCTGCATTTGCAAGCATACCTGCCTGTCCTTCTAAACCTGCTGCCAAACCCGTGAACCACGCCCCTTTTTGGATATCTTCAACCAAATTTAATGTGCCGTTTGCTTTACGTAAAGCAAGTATTCGTCCTTCGACAATAAACATTTCCGGCTCATTTTTTTTCATGATTAAATTTCCGCACACTAAATTTTTACCGGTGAACTTCTTTTATCTGTTGCTTCATCATATTCTTGTCCAGGATTCTGTGCTTTGGCAAGTTCCCGCAACTCATCTTTTTCGTCCATGTACGGATTGTTGGATCTGTTGCGTCGAAAAACGCAGCGGCTAAACCAACGCTCCAATGCGGTAGTATCCATATACCACCGGTAGCCGGCATAGCTTAAATCGATAACGGTAATAGCAACCCCCACCCAGCCAAACCATGCGACAAAACGCAAAATTGTTACTTTCGCAGTGAGTTTCAAGGCATTTTTACCGCTCCAACTTAAAAAGCCGGATGCCGCATGAGATCCGCCTTGTTTCGCTGCAAGATGCAGGAGGAACGGCCCTGCATAAGAAAATGCGGCAAACGCGCCACTCACTGCCGAAGCGATACCCGATGCGGCCCTTAAAGAAAGTATCGCGTACTGAACTGGATCTTTTTCCTTTTCCATGTTTGTAATATCCACCACTGCAGTAAGGATGCCGGCCATTGAGGCAAGCAATCCAGCCGCGAGCTTGAATCCACCACGCACGATGTCGGCTCCCTTTTCTACGCCCGTAACCACTGTGTATTGGGGACGTTCACGTACGGATTTTGTGAATGCATACATCATGTCTAGTGTAATGCTGGACAGACTTAGTGCCGAAGCTAATACCTCCGCCGTCGCCACATTCCAACCGATTTTTTTAAGGCTACCGATTTTCCCGAGAAGTGCAATGGTCTCGATTCCGGCCAAAACTCCGCCCAAGCGAGCTTGGTGATAATTATTGGTGGGACTGGCCTGGTTAGGTATGCGATTACGATATTGAGTTTCCGGTTTTAAACTATCGAAGACTCTTTTAAAATTGGCATGCTGCTCGGCGCTGGCTTGCAACTGCGATTGCAACTGACTCCAGCCTAATCTTCCGGCCCCATGTGCAATCTGTATTTTTGCCTTAAGTTGGGCATCGCTGATTAGATCAATCCCCGCCCTTTCTAATGACACTTTAGCGCGTTTGGCCTGACGATGGGCGCGACGCTCTAAAGCGCTTTTTCGCTCAGCCGATTTTTTCTCCAATTCATCGGCATCCTTGTACTGACGCTTCAAATCATCCCACTCATCTGGTTTTATTTTCAGCACCAAGGTATTGTATTCAATTTGTCCCGCCAAGTCGCCCAGAAAAGCTTGCAGCAGCGCATTGGCGCGCCCGACCAATGCTAGTTCGAACTTGCCGCCCATCCCTTTGCGAGCTACCGAACGGGTCAGAGTAGACACGAGATAGAAAAATCGCGCCTCGGCATTGGCAATGTGCTTGGGGTTGAGATAATTAAGACTTTGTTTTTGATCTCGCATCCATTCATCGAGCGCAGAGTCGGTGCTTTTGATTGCACTTACAAGGCCTTTTGTCGCTTTTTGCCAGCTTGTGGCAGGGACTGGCGCGAATTCATCCAGTCCAGCTACCGCCTTCGTGACTTCGGCAAATGCTTCGTCAGCTGCTTTCTTTACAGCATCTTGATTACGCGTGAAGGCGCGCAGGAATAGATTCTCGCGTTTGATGCTGGTGGCGGTGGCCCACTCAGTCAGCACAGTTTCTGCTTTCGGCGAGCCATCCATGCCGAATATGCAACCGACCACATGCGCGAGCATGGCTTCGCCCGAGGGAACAAATTTGGGGTCGTAGAGGTCGAATGTGTTGAGAAGACGCTTGCTTTGTAACCACCGCATGTGCTGCGGGGCGCGGGCATCAGCTTTATCACGCGAGGTTCGGCCTACAATGTTGAGCGCATCGTTAAATCTCTTCATTGCCTCAACGTCGACAACAGGGGCGTATTTTTCCTCCCACATCTTCTCGGCACGATCGGGGGCTGTGTCGATCATGCGCTGTTCATCTTGTTCACGCGCATCTTCGAATTGTAGTACTTTCCCGGGATTTTTCGCTTCCCATTCTTTGCGCGACGGATGCGTGTATGCATTATTGGCGCGGAACTTTTCACGGCGCATTTCGCGGTTGTCATCTGGGAAAATCGGTTCACCATGAATCATGGCTCGGCGTCTAAGATCTGCTAACTGGACCGACTTTGCTGCGTCGGCAACAACACCTTTTTTCATCGCCTCACGCATTTCTCCAATCGCATTATTTATATCGAAGCGATACGTGTTGCTGATGTTTTTCTCTTTCTTTCCCATGAAGTCATCGACCGCCTTAAACGCATCGTTGCGAAAGTCGTTTAACTCCTGTGTCACGCCAATGTGATCAAAAATAACGAAAGCCGCCGCTTTCTTCTTGGTCATCTTGAATTGGAGCGCGCCCAGCCGTGCTGGCGGTGGGGCTTCGGTTGATAGGGCGGGAACGCCGTCGAACGCGGCGGCAGTCATGCGGAAAAGCTGGTCTACCATCAGCGTCCCAAGCGCGCTCTTGAAAGGATTGGCACACTGTTTGAACAACATAAATTCGGGCACATGAGCACTTAATTGCGTCGGCTCCATGCTATGTTTCTGCTGCGTTTCGCCGTCCACCCACTGCTTGGGGTTGAACGTTTGCATTTGGTGCTTGCCAGGGTTCTTCCCCTCCGGGTCCGCTTTGTACTCGTCAAGCTTGGCCTTCGTCATCGGCGATGGGGTAAACAGTAGGTAGATCTTTTCGACGGATTCGACTTTGGGAACAGAAATCATGCTGGCATCGATTCCACAACTGCCAGGGTCGCACGAAAATGGGGCCGACGCCGGTGGCGGGAAGTCGATCGGGAATTTATATAGATACGCATTCTCAATGACGAGGTAGCCTTCCCAGTACAGCAGCCCCGAGCGCTTGATCAAGACATACAAATAGCCCAAACGCAACATGCGCGGCGCATATTTCGCGCCGTTCACTACGATATCGCTGACATTTTCTCCCAAGGTGGACGGCAGCGCGGGTAACAGCCCGAGCCGGGGGTCGCCAATGTCGTTGCCGGTTACGGCGGAGTAGCGCAGCGGCAGGATCAACAGGCCGTCTTTGTCGCAGAATTTGCAGTCTTTCATGAATCATTTCCTTCGGTATTTTGTGTCGTCACGCAATCGGTACAGTCGCGAGCGGCGCTGGCTTAGTTTGCGTCGATGCCCGGCATCGGCAGGCGCGCGTCGAACATCGCGTCGAGTGGAATGGCGTTGGCGGCGGCTTCGCCGATGATGGATTGCAGCGCGCTGTGCGCACTGAATGCCGCTCCCGCGTGCTGGGCGCGCCAGGCATAGGCGATCTGGTCTTCGGCGTCGGTGATGCCCAGCTCGCGCGCCCTGGCAAGATGGGTGTCGAGCGCGCTATCTTGCCCGCGCGGGCAGGGCAGGCCGCGCTGTTGCAGCGCGCGCACGGTCTGGTTGAGCTGAGCGATGCGCTCGATCGCCGCCGCGCTGTCGCCGCTGAAGCGCAAATGGCCACGGTCGCCGTTCGTGCCTGGGACAGGGTTGTCGAAACGCAGGAAAGTACCGTCGCGATCGAGCTGGCACCAGCTCGCCACCGGCCCCAATACATCGGAAAAGCAGCTCTCGGCGCCCGCTGGCATATCGGTGGCGCCGGGCGCCAGTATCTGCGCCAGGCGCGTCATGACGCGTGGATCGAAATAGCGGAAATAGATGCGCCCGTCCGGAAAGCGCACGTCGAGGCGCTGGCGCAGGGCGCTACGCAAGCGCACCAGCGGCAGGTCGCTGAACAGCCAGGCGCACACCGAGCGCGTGGCGCCGTTCAGGGCTTGGTATTGCGCCAGTTCGATGCTGCGCGCCAGCAGCGGCTGGTGCGCCGGCTGGTTGTGCAGGATCTCGATCAGCAGCGGGGCGCTGCCCAAGTCGTCTTCGAACAGCGGGTCGTCCAGCGGCAAGCTGGCTGCCACCGGTTCCTCTGCCGTCGCGGTCGCCTCGGCCAGCGGATTGCCGCCGAAGCAGTCGAGCAGCAAATAGGTGCGCTTGTACTCGCGCGCCAGCAGGTACAGCGCTTCATCAACCCGCACTGCGGGAACGGCTGGGTCAGCGCTTGACACTGGCGCCCCCCGCTTCGGTGGCGCTCTGCAGACGCAGGGCGCAGCCTTTCAGCTCGCCCACGTTGAACCCGAGCGGCGTGGCGCCGCCACCCCCACCGCCGGCCAATTCCTTGAAGCCGGCCATGAACGAGACCACGCCCGGCGCATGCAGCATGATGTCGCCGCCGGCCAGTTTCATGTAGGCGCCGGCGGCGTTCATCAGCACATGCGCCGGGGCGCTGACGGTGACGGTAGCGCCGCTGTTGACCGTGATGTCGCGCTCGGCCGTGATGCGCGTTTCGTCGCTCTGGCTCTGTGTCGAGAGCTTGCCGCTGGCCGTATGCAGGCGAATCCCGGTTTCCTGGTTAGGCCGCGCCGGCTTCTCGGCTTTGCCGTAGGTGAACATGCTGATGCCACCCTTGACTGCGTGCAGGTAGTTGCCCTGGGTGGCGACGTTGATATCGCGCCCGGCTACCAGGCTGGTCGTATCGAGGCTGCTCAGGACCGCATTAAGCGGCGTGGTGGCCGCGATGCCGACCGGGCTAGACAGTTGCAGGTGGGTCTTGCCGAAGGCCGTCACACTGCCGTCGCCGCCGGATAGCTCGCCATTCGCGCCGCTGGCGGCGGAACCGAACTCGGTCTCCTCGAGCACGGCGATAATGTCCTCCATCGCCGCAATCGCCGGCAATTTGGCCGGTGCCGGTTCGGGTTTTTTCTGTTCATCCTTGAGTCCGGCGTTGTGCTTTTGCGCGGCCTCGGTCATGAGGATTTGTAGCGTGCGTGCTTCCTTTACCTGCAACAAGGCTGTGCCCGACTCGAGCGCATCATGCTTCGCGCCCGGGCTTGCATCGGTCGACAACAGCATCCCCGCACCCGCGCGCAAGGCCACGCTGTTCTCGGTCTTCAGTTCGGCTCCATACCCGGCCGGCGCCAGGCGCTGGTTGTCGCTCTGGTGGCGCAAGTGGCCCAAATTCAACTCGGCGGTGCCCTGGTGCACGCCGGCGTGGCGCTGCAAGGCCACGCGCGCCTGTTCGGGCGTGTCGTCGAACACCAGCTGGCTGTACGCGCTGGCGCCATCCTGGCTGGCCTGCATTTCCTGGCTCTTGATGCCCGACAGTACCGCCGGATGGGCATGCGCTGCCTTCTCGCCCGGGAACCAGGCGGCGGCATTGCCGGTCGCGGCGCCGCCCCCCACGCTGACCTGGTTATGCTGGGCGTCGGGCTTGCCCACGCCGTTGTACAGCGCGCCGATGATTACCGGACGGTCGATGTTGCCTTCCAGGAAATCGACCAGCACTTCCTGCCCTACCCGCGGCAGCGCATTGCTGCCCCAGTTGGTGCCCGCCACCGGCGCCAGCGGGGCGGCCACGCGCACCCAGGTGCCGGCCTGGTCGTCGGCCGGCGCGCCGGTGTGGCCGTCCGGATGGGGATGCGCCATGCGGCTGTGGCTGGCCTCGCCGCGCTGCCAGTGAAACTGCACCTTGACCCGGTGGTCGCGGTCGGTATGGATCACGGCGCCCGGCGGGCCGACCACGATCGCACTCTGCTGGCCGCGCACGGTTGGGCGTGGATGGAGCAGCTTGCCGTGGCCGTCGCTGCGGCTGGCGCGGTAGGCCACCCTGGCGCGGATGGCGTCGATGCGGTTGCGGTACAGCGGGCGCTCGCCCATGCCGGTCCCGAGCGCGTGCAGGCTGCCCGCTTCCTCCGCCGCCAGCGCCTCGGCCACGGCCGCCGCGCCAAGCTGGCGGTGCAGCTCGCCTTGCAGGTCGGCCGACAGGTTGTTGTGCATCAAATGCAGCACGCGCGTGATGGCGAAGCGGCGCTCGTCCTCGCTGCCGGCCTTGTCGCCCACCGCGTGCCCGCTCAAGACGAAGGTGGTGCCGGGCGCCAGCGTGCGCACGGTGCCGGCGCCGGTGAACACTTCGCGCTGCGAGTCGAGCGCGTGCATGTGGTTGTCGGCGATGCGCTGGCCCTGGGCGCGGCTGGCGTAGGCGTAGGCGCCCGGCGAATCGCGCACTACGAGGCCGCCCGGCCCGCCCGGGCCGGGCATGGCGCTGGCCGAGGCGACCGGACGGGTGTCGAGGGTGCGGTAATCCCAGCTGCTCAGCTCGACCACGCCGGTCTGCAGCTTCAGTTCGCTGCGCCAGCGGTCCAGGCTGTCTTCTTTCATGACCGCGCCCGGCTGGGTGAAGCGGACCGCGGCTTGCCGGTTCGGCTGGAAGGCGCCGTTATGGTCGCCGATCACCATCTCGTGGCTGCCCAGGCTCGGGCTGTCCGGATCGCCCTTGTGTTCGAAGAAATAGAACAGGCCTTCCTCGCTCATCAGGCGCTCGGCAAAGGCCAGGTCGCTTTCCTGGTACTGGGTGGTCAGGCTGCGGCGCGGATAGGCGTCGCGCGCGGCGACGTCGAAGCGCCAGGCCGGCGCTAGCTTGCCCTGGCCTTGCCAGGAGGCGAACACGGCGTCGAGGATGTCGAATACCGACATGTCCTGGAACACCCGGCTGTCGCGCCCGCGCGCCAGGAACACCGTCCACGGCTGCAGGGTGAGGGTGTAGCGCGCCATGCCGCCGTTGGCGCCGTTCAGTTCGATCCCGCTCAGGTAGCCGTGGAAGGGGCGCGCGTAGCCGCCTTCGACGGTGAGCAGTTGCAGCAGGGCCGGCTGGCCCAGCAGCGAACGCAGGCTGATCGCGGCGTCGGTCGACAGGGCGCTGATGGTGAACGAAAAGCCGGCGCTGATGGTTTCTTCGCCGCGCACGCACTCGGCCAGCAATATGTCAGCCCCGAGCGGGGTGGACAGGCGCAGCAGGCGGGTGGTCTGGGTGAAACTCGAGAGCAGTGCGGCAAGGTGATTCGACATGGGAGGCAGCGGCCGGCGTCGGCCAGGTAGGTGTAGTTGCAAAAATGTTACTGTAGCCGAGATAGTAACCGGAACGGCCGTCCTGCGCTAGGAGTGTGAACTTAAAGCAACAAGCGTTGCTGCGCCGGCGTCCCTGCGCGCGGGAGCCGGCGCCGGCAGGTTTAGTCGTCTTGCGGCGGTTTGACGCCGAGCAACTCTTCGATGTGGGCCATGGCGCCCGCATCCTTGACTACCGAGCGCAACCAGACGTGCAGGTCGGTGGTGGCGGCGTCGGCCGCTTTGTCGGCGAAATACGATGCCGGGCTGTGCGGCTCGGTGCGGCGGAAGAATTCGGCCACGTTGCGCAGCTGGGTGACGGCCTGCTCGCGCGTGCGGATCACTCCCGGCGGCCCGGACGCTACCGGCACGCTAGGTGGGCCCTGGTCGTTTTCCGGCTCGGCGTAATAGAAGTCGCCCGCCGCCGGCTCGGCGCCAGCCTGCGCCGCCGCAGCCGCCGGGGCGGGCATCAGGCTGACCATGTTCTGCAGCGCTTCGCGCGCGTTCGAAAAACCGGGGCTGTCGCGCCCGAGCCGCGCGTCGGCGGCTTGCTCGAACTGGCGCAGCGCATCCAGGCAGTACTGGGCGTCGGCGGTAAAGGCGTCGCGGAACTTGGCGGAGCTGGCGCTGCGCGCCTTTTCCAGGTCGGCCAGTTTCAGCGGGGCGGCGCCGCCGCTGTTGCCGCTATTGCTGTTGCCGCCGCTGCTGGCGTTGGCCAGCTTGCGCGCCACTTCGAAGTCGATCGTGGTGTAGCCGCGCACGCCTTCGGTGATGCGCATCTCGCGCACCAGGGCCGGCGTGCGGCCCAAAATCCAGGACAGGTTGCCGATGCGCTGGTCGTGGTCGTCGTCCTCGGCTTCCGGGTACAGGCCCAGCTCCCAGAATTGCTCGATCAGGCCGGCCAGGACGCGAAAGCTCTCGCCCAGGCCGCGCAGTTGGTGCTTCTTGGCGGCCGCTTCGGCCAGCCAGACCGCCAGGCGCAAGTCCTTGCTTTGCGTCTCGAGCAGGGCGGCGCAGCGCGAAACCACGAAGTCCCAGTCCGCTTCCTTGATGTCGGTAACCCACTCGCCCTGGTCGAGCGACGGGTCGTCGGCCTTGCGCGCCAGGTTGATGGCGTCCAGTTCAGGCGAAAAAGCCAGGTCTTCGCCGGCCGGCCGGTCCTCGCTGATCGGGTTTAAAAGCTGTTCTGCTGCAAACATGTTGTCCTCGTGTTGGGGGCGGCGCTTATTGCGCCATCCTAAATTCGATGCGGCGGTTGCGCGCGCGGCCGTCGGCGCTGTCGTTGCTGGCGACCGGGCGGTCGGCGCCCTGGCCGGAGGCGCTGAGCAGCTCGCCCTTGATGCCGGCGCCGATAAGGTAAGCCTTGACCGCTTCCGCGCGCGCCTGGCTCAGGTTCTGGTTGGTGGCCTTGTTGCCCTGGCTATCGGTGTGGCCGATGACGTCGACCTTGCGGTCCTTGAGCTTCATCATGGCCGCCGCCATCTCGTCAAGGATCGCGCGCCCGGTCGGGGTCAGGGTGGCCTTGCCGCTTTCGAATTCGACGATGCGGTTGCCCAGGGTCGTATCGAGCACGTTCTGGTCGGCGGCCGACACGCGCAGGGTGTTGTTGACGGTGTAGGTCGGGTTCAGGCTGGCCGCGACGTTGCCGGCGATTTTCTGGCGCGTCGCTTCGCTGGCCACTTCGCCCTTGATGCTCACGGTGCTGCCATCGATCTTGAGCTGCCCGCGCGAGATCGACTTGAGGTCGGGCGTGATCAGTTTTTGCACATAGCCGTTCCAGTTGGCCGGGGTGGCAACCTGGCCGACGGTGATCTGGTCGACCACCAGCTCGGGGCCATAGACTTCGCGCAGGCGGGCCAGCACGGCCTGCTTGCTCGCTTCATCGGGCACCGTGCCCGAGACGAGCACCTGGCCCGGCTGGGGAACGGCGGTTTGGGCGCCGGCAGGAACTGCGCCGGCAAGCAGGATGAGGAGGGCGGCGAGGTGGCGCATGTTCTAAGATCCGATAAACGCCGCGCGCAACGATTCCAGCGCGGATTTGAGTGACAAATTGGCTTGCGCCAGATAGGTGGACAGTTTCTTGACGGCGTAGTCCGTCTCGGTCTGTTCCTCGACCCAGTCCAGATGGTCGAACGTGATGTGGCGCTCCAGCCCCGCGGTCGGGTCCATGATCGCCTGCAGGGTCTGCGGCGAGGCCCCGGAAAAGCCGATCACCAGCGCCGGGCGGGCATTGATGCGGGCCACGAACAGGGCCAGCTCGAAGTCGGCGCGCGCGAGGAACGGCGAGATGAGGTGCATCCAGAAGGCCGCCACCAGGTTGCGGTACATCGGGTCGACCGGCAGCGGCAGTACCAGGCTTTTTTCCAGGCGACTGGAACTGCTGGCCATCACCGGCTGCATCAGCATGCCGATCGCCAGCAGCACCTGGCGCGCCGAGCAGTCGTAGCCGGCCTGGGCCAGCAGGGCGTCGAGCGCGCCGACAGTCTGCATGTCGAGGAAGTCTTCGAACGCCGCTTCGTAGGCCGAGGCGCGCAGGTCGACCTCGATCATGTGGGTGGAGGCCGCGTGCAGCGGGCCGGCGGCGTCGGCCGCGCCGATCACGCCGGCGCTGAGCGCCTCCAGCCGGTTCCACAGGCGGCTCAAGACCAGCGGCGCGTCCGGCACGAACGTGGCCGGGTCGGGCACTTCCATCGCGCTCATCATCAGGAACGGGAAGCGCCGGTTCGACTGGTCGCTGCTGGCCACGATATGGCCGGCGATGGCATTCCTGCGGCGCGGGCCGATGAAGGCGAAGTGCAGCGGCGCGACCGCGTCGTAGCTCAGTTTCCAGCGCGCGTCGGCGCTCATCAGGTCCATGGCCTGGGCCAGCCAGTCGTCCAGCACCTTGATCAGGGCCGGGCTGTCGCTGCCCTTGACGAAGTCGCCGCGGCTGGGAATCTTGCCGAAGTAGCCGACCGGGGTCGGGGTGGCGGCGCGGTTCATGGACGGGCTCCGGCGGCGGCAGCCGCTGGCGCCGGCGCGGCCGCCGGCAGGGTCGAACTGATGATGGTGTCGGGCAGGCGCAGGCCCTTGAAGCCCTTGCCGGGCGACGGCGCCGCCGCCGGCGCCTGGCGTGGAGCGGAGCCGGCCGGGATGATCTTCAGGTTGGAGGTCACCTTGACGCCGCCGGTTTCCCAGCTCAGTTCGAACGCGCCGTCATCCTTGCGCTTGCGCTGGGCCGATTCGACCATCTTGCGCAGGCCGAAGTGGCCCGGTTCGTTGAGCAGCACCACCGTCTGGCCGGCCGGCGTAATCGCCGTGATGCGCGAGCCGGGCGTGCCCTGCGGGTTCGGCCAGACCATGCGCACGTACGGCTGCGGCTGGCCTTTCCAGCGCAGCGACTGGCCGTCGATTTCGATGGTGAACTCGGTCGCGCCCGTCGCGCCCAGCGCCTGCAGGTCGAACTGGGTCTGCGCTTCGGTGCTGGTGCTGGCGACGGCCGCGTTGGCCACGCCGCCGGCCGACAGCGGCGCGATCCAGCTCGGGAAGCTGCTCACGGCCGACGGCGACAGGCCGATGCCCATGTTGGCCCAGGTGCGGGCCGCGACCACGTCGCCGCGGCGCACTACCAGCGGGCCGATGGTGGTGTCGAAGAACTTGGCGACGACGCCGGACGGGCCGAACACCAGGCCGATTTCTTCGTTGGTCGCTTCCGAGCGCGAGTCGGACGAGAACGGATACTTGCCGACCAGGTTCTGGCGGAACGGCTGCAGTACCTGGGCTGCCCAGACCTTGTCGATTTCGGCTTCGGTCGGCTTGA
>DASVVC010000160.1:0-72988 GCA_036386755.1 Telluria sp. | reverse complement strand
CGCAGGCGGGAACCCAAGTAACGTGGTTAGCCCGTAACTTCGGCACGAACTTGGGTTCCCGCCTGCGCGGGAACGACGGTGTATCAGCTACGCATATCATAAAATGCGCGGACGGTGTACAATTCGTCCTCAATTTTTATTCCCCGATCCCGCTCCCCGATGTCATCCCCCTCCCCTGCGGCCGTCAAGGCCTGGCTACTCGACCTGCAAGCGCGCATCGTGCAAGCGCTCGAAGAAGCCGACGGCAAGCCCTTCCTGCGCGAAGAATGGCAGCGTCCCGAGGGCGGCGGCGGAGTCTCGCGCCTAATCGAGGAAGGCAATGTACTCGAACGCGGCGGCGTGAACTTCTCGCACGTGATGGGCGCCAACCTGCCGCCGTCGGCCGCAGCCTCGCGTCCCGAACTGGCCGGCCGCGCCTGGGAAGCGATGGGCGTGTCGCTGGTGGTTCACCCGCGCAATCCGTACGCGCCGACGGTCCACATGAACGTGCGCTTCTTCACCGCCACCGCACCGGGTGAAGAACCGGTCTGGTGGTTCGGCGGCGGCATGGACCTGACGCCCTACTACGGCAACGAAGGCGACACGCGCCACTTCCACCAGAGCTGCCACGATGCCCTCGCACCTTTCGGCAGCACGCTGCACGCGCGCTTCAAGCACTGGTGCGACGATTACTTTTACCTGAAGCACCGCAAGGAGCCGCGCGGCGTGGGCGGGATCTTCTTCGACGACTTCAACGAAGCCGGTTTCGACATGTCGTACGCGATGACGCAAAGCGTCGGCGACTCCTTCGTCAAGGCCTACCTGCCGATCCTCATCGCCCGCAAGGACACGCCGTACGGCGAACGCGAACGCGACTTCCAGGCCTACCGGCGCGGCCGCTACGTCGAATTTAACCTGGTCTGGGACCGCGGCACCCTGTTCGGCCTGCAGTCGGGCGGACGCACCGAAGCGATCCTGATGTCGATGCCGCCGATCGTCAAGTGGCGCTACGACTGGCATCCGGAAGCCGGCAGCGCCGAAGCCGCGCTGTACAGCGACTTCCTGGTCCATCGCGACTGGCTCCTTACGTGACCTTGTGCGTCGCACTGCTGGGAGGCAGTTTCGACCCGGTCCATAACGGTCATGTGGCGCTGGCCACCTTGTTTGCCACCCTGCTCGAACCGGACCAGCTGCGCATCCTGCCGGCCGGCAGCCCGTGGCAGAAGAGCCGCTTGCAGGCGAGCGACGCCGACCGCGTCGCCATGCTGCGCCTGGCCTTTGCCGGCGCTACGCAGGCGGTCGCGCTGGACCTGCAGGAAATCGAACGCGGCACGCCGACCTACACCATCGACACCTTGCGTAGCGTACGCGCCGAACTCGGGCCCGATGCCTCGATCGTATTCCTGATGGGGTCCGACCAGTTGCAGCAGCTCGACAGCTGGCGTGAATGGCGCCAGTTGTTCGAGCTGGCCCATATCGGCGTGGCGGCGCGCCCCGGATTTTCGATGGCCGATGCGGCATTGCCGGCGGCCGTCGCCGAAGAACTCACCATGCGCCGGGGCAGCCTGGCGCAATTGCGTAACACCCCGTCCGGCAGGGCTTACCTGGCCGAGACGCTGGACGTGGACATCTCCGCCACCCAGATTCGTGCGGCATTACAACGGGGCGAGAAGGCAAACTCGCTTATCTCCCCGGTAGTGCTAGACTATATTCAACAACATAATTTATACGAAATCTAATGGATATTAAAAAACTGCAGACCCTCGTCGTCGACGCCCTCGAAGACGTGAAGGGCCAGGACATTACCGTGTTCGATACCGTTCACCTGACCAGCCTTTTTGACCGCATCGCCGTCGTTTCCGGCACCTCCAACCGTCAGACCAAGGCACTTGCCGCCTCCGTGCGCGACAAGGTCAAGGCAGCCGGCGGCGACGTGATCGGCATCGAAGGCGAAGACACCGGCGAATGGGTCCTGGTCGATCTGGGCGACATGATCGTCCACATCATGCAGCCGGCGATCCGCCAGTACTACCGTCTCGAAGAAATCTGGGGCGACAAGCCGGTCAAGCTCGGCGCGGCCAAGCGCAAGGGCACCGTGGAAGCGGCAGAAGCGGCCGAAGTCAAGCCGAAGTCGAAGCACCTCGCCTCGACCCAGGAAGCGCCTGAAGTCAAGCCGGTCAACGAGCGCAAACCAGCGGCCAAGAAAGCCGCTGCCGTCAAGACCGCTGCCGCCGCCAAAAAAGCGCCAGCCAAGAAAGCTGCGACCAAAGCCGTCGGCAAAGTGGTCAAGGTCGCCGCGACCAAGACCGAAGAAGCCGCGGTCAAGGCCCTCAAGGCACTGCCGCCGAAACGCGCCGCCGCCGTCAAGGCCCCGAAAGCCCCGGCTGACGCCGTGCCGGTCAAGAAAGTCATCAAGCGCGTCGCCAAGAAAGACGCAGAGTAAGCATCGATGCAGCTCATGATCGCTGCGGTCGGCCACAAGATGCCCGCCTGGATCGAGACCGGCTTTTCCGAGTACACGAAGCGCATGCCGCCTGAATTGCGCATCGTGCTCAAGGAAATCAAGCCGGTCGAACGCTCCGGCAGCAAAACGGCGGCCACCGCCATGGCGCTCGAACGCGAGCGCATCGAAGCGGTCCTGCCCAAGAACGCACGCATCATCGCGTTGGATGAACGCGGCAAGGACCTCACCAGCGTGGGCCTGTCCCAACAGCTGATGCAGTGGCAGCAGGACGGGCGCGACACCGTCTTCCTGATCGGCGGGGCCGACGGCCTCGATCCCGAACTCAAGGCGCGCGCCGAGGGGCTGATTCGTATTTCCAGTATGACGCTCCCGCACGGCATCGTGCGTGTTATGCTTGCCGAGCAGTTGTATAGGGCGTGGTCGATCACGCAGAATCACCCTTATCATCGCGTCTGAGAAAACGGGAATCCGATGAAACCGATCGACAGAAAAATCTACCTTGCCTCCAAAAGCCCGCGCCGGCGCGAATTACTGCGCCAGATCGGCGTCGAGTTCGAGCTGCTCACCCTGCGCAACGATACGCCGCGCGGTCCGGACGTGACCGAACTGGTGAACCCGGGCGAAGCGGCCATCGACTACGTGGCGCGCGTGGCCAACGAAAAAGCGGCCTTCGGCTGGAACATGGTGCAGAACCGCCGCCTGACCCTGCGTCCGGTGCTGGCGGCCGACACTACCGTCACCATCGATGGCCAGATCCTCGGCAAGCCCGGCTCGCCCAATGAGGCGAAGGACATGCTCGAACGCCTGTCCGGCCGCACGCACCAGGTGCTAACCGCTATCGCGGTCCATCATACCGACATGAAGCGCCAGATCACCCAGGTGTCGCAGGTGCGCTTCGCCAAGCTGTCGGCAGCCTCGATCAAGGCCTACTGCTCCACCCCCGAACCGTACGACAAGGCCGGCGGCTACGGCCTGCAAGGGCTGGCCGCGCTGTTCGTCGAACATATCGAGGGCAGCCATTCGGGCATCGTCGGACTGCCGCTGTTCGAGACCGCGCAGCTGCTGCGCGAAGCGGGCATTCCGCTGGCCTGATGTGCGTTCGCGCGCGCGCCGGTCGCGCCTCCTCGGCCTCGTCCCTAAAACTAACATCTGCACGGCGGCCCTGAACCATGAACGAAGACATCCTGATCAACATCACTCCGCAGGAGACGCGCGTGGCGCTCATCCTGCAAGGCGCCGTGCAGGAACTGCACATCGAGCGCACCCTCACGCGCGGGCTGGCCGGCAACGTCTACTCGGGCAAGGTGGTGCGCGTGCTGCCGGGGATGCAGTCGGCCTTCATCGACATCGGCCTGGAACGCGCGGCCTTTTTGCACGTGGCCGACATCTGGGAAGCGCGCACCCATGAAGGCCCGAGCGTGGCGCCGACCCCGATCGAAAAGATCCTGTTCGACGGCCAGGTGCTGACCGTGCAGGTGATCAAGGACCCGATCGGGACCAAGGGCGCGCGCCTGTCGACCCAGATTTCGATCGCCGGGCGCATGCTGGTGTACCTGCCGCAGGACAGCCATATCGGCATCTCGCAAAAGATCGAAAAGGAGTCCGAGCGCGAACTGCTGCGCACGCGCCTTCACAGCCTGCTGCCGGCCGAGGAAAAAGGCGGCTACATCGTGCGCACCATGGCCGAGGAAGCGTCCGACAGCGACCTGGCGGCCGACGTGGACTACCTGCGCAAGACCTGGAGCGCGATTCTGCACGGCGCCCGCACGCGCCCCGCCACGAGCCTGCTGTACCAGGACCTGAGCCTGGCCCAGCGCGTGCTGCGCGACTTCGTGCACGACGAAACGGCCACCATCCAGGTCGACTCGCGCGAGAACCACGCCATGCTGGTCGAATTCGCCAAGGCCTACACGCCGACGGTGCTCACGCGCTTGCAGCACTACACGGGCGAGCGCCCGCTGTTCGACCTGTACGGCGTGGAAGAAGAGATCCTGCGCGCGCTGGGACGGCGCGTGGACCTTAAATCGGGAGGCTACCTGATCGTCGACCAGACCGAGGCCATGACGACCATCGACGTCAATACCGGGGGTTTTGTCGGCGGGCGCAATTTTGCCGATACCATCTTCAAGACCAACCTGGAAGCGGCGCATGCGATCGCGCGCCAGCTGCGCTTGCGTAACCTGGGCGGCATCATCATCCTCGACTTCATCGACATGGACAACAACGAGCACCGGCACGCGGTGCTGGCGGAGTTGAAAAAAACCTTGTCGCGCGACCGCACCAAGGTGTCGGTGTCGAGCTTTTCGGCGCTGGGGCTGGTGGAGATGACGAGGAAGCGCACGCGCGAGTCGCTCGCGCACATCCTGTGCGAGCCCTGCCCGGCCTGCGCCGGCAAGGGGCAGGTGAAAACCAGCCGCACCATCTGCTACGAGATTCTGCGCGAACTGATGCGCGAAGCGAAGCAGTTCAACCCGCGCGAATTTCGCATCCTGGCGTCGCAGGAAGTGGTGGACCTGTTCCTGGAAGAGGAATCGCAGCACCTGGCGATGCTGGGAGACTTCATCGGCAAGCAGATTTCGCTGCAGGTGGAGACGGCGTATCACCAGGAGCAGTACGACGTCATTTTGATGTAGCCACGCCGCGTCCCTGGCGCCGTTTCATGCTACCCTCCCGGTCTTGCAATAACTACAATAGCGACGAGGCGACATGATCAAGCGAATCTTGCACATTACCGGCGCCCTGTTGTTGTGCGCTTCCCTGACTCCGGCCGCGCATGCGCAGCGCTGTCCGGAAAAGGACGCATACGCCGCTTCGGCGCTCATCGAGCGGCTCGATAGCTGGGAAAAGATCGCTAACTCCCGCACGCAGTATGCGCATTGCGACGGCGGTAACCTCGCGCAAGACAAATCGGAGGTGGTCCTGCGCCGCCTGGTCGACCATTGGGAGACGCTGCCCGAGCTGGCGAAGCTGATCAAGCGCGATCCCTCGCTGCAGCCCTGGGTCATGAGCCGTATCGCAAAAACCTATGAACCCGCGGACTTCAAACAGCTGACGGACCAGGCATTGACGGCTTGTCCGCCCGGGTTGGCGGCGCTGTGCGCGGACCTGGAAAAATCGGTAGGCAGCGCGTATAAAAAACGCGTTTCGCCGCCATCGCCCGGTAGCCGTTGAAGCGCCTTGGGCAAGGGGCGCGCCAAGGACTCGAAAAAAGTGGCCGCCAGGGCGTTCAGATAATACGCGCCGTTGCCGGCCAGAGCTGCCTGCGACACCGGAAAATCCTCTCCCCTGCGCAAATCCAAATAGGAAATTTTTCCACAGTAAATCTTATGTGTTGCGCATATGCTACTGAGCGCACGAGTTCGCCTGCTACGATCCGCAGACACGTGGCCTTCACGTGGCAGGCCGGGTGCGTTGCCCGGCCCGGGAGTTTGTTCCATCCTCAGCGGAGGTAGCCATGTTCTTCAGAGTCATCAGCGCCGCAGCACTGGCAAGTTGCGCCGCAGCAGCCCAGGCGGGCCCTATCGAGTTCCAGTTCAGCTATACGGGTTTTTACGACAAGGTCAGCGACCGCTTCGATCCGGCAGCATTGATCGCAGGCAGTTTTATCGCGGATGACCTGAACCGCGATGGCCTGTTTGCCAAGGAAGAACTTATTTCGTTCAAGCACAACGGCCCCAACGATTACATCGGTTGCGGGGTCGGCGACGAGTATTACTGGAAATGCACGATCGAGCGCTTCGGCTACCGCATCGGCGGCCCGCTGAAATTTTCCACCACCTGGTCCATCTCGGACGTCAGCTACCAGGTCAACAGCTCGACCATCACCGGCGAAGAATACGTCTACAACTACCGCAGCGCCAACGGCGTGGATAACCGCGGCCTGCTCTGGACCGACCAGACCAGGTTTGCGATCAACGCGCCCAATGCGGTGCCGGAACCGTTCTCGCTCGCGCTGCTGGCGATCGGCGCCGCCGGCCTGGGCCTGGCGCGCCGGCGCCGCCGAACTGCCTGAGGCGCCGCGCGGCGAGCGGCGGCCTCAGCTTTCGACGTCGACGCCCTGGATCGTCCCGTCTTCGGCAAACTTGACCGCGACCACGTAGTTGGTCAGGTCTTCGCCGAAGGTGAAATCGAACATTGCGAACGAGGCATCCGAGTCGTCCGGCATCGGATGCAGGCCGACGTGGCTCAGGTGCAGCTTCGCCAGCATGCGCTCCTCGACCGGCAGCGCGGCGTCGGTGCCCTCGATCAGCGCCGTCAGTTCCTCGGGCGAGAAATCTTCCAGGTGATGATCGATATACGTTTCCCTGACCACGCCGCCGGCATGGAAGTCGGCCACGCAGGCCGCGTACGCGCGTTCGATCTTGCTGTCGAGCTGCTCCATGAAGCCGGTGACACGGTCGAGCACAGCCGGATCGAGATCCTTGACCGCGGAGAACTCGGTAATGCCATCCTCTCCGGGAAATGCATTGAAGAAAGCGAGTGACAGGTCAATTGCGCGTCCATCGACAAGATACGTCGCTTCGTTGTATTCCTCAGGCAATGCCAGGTTGATGGCGCCGAAGTGGGGGATGATTTTTTCCATGTTGATTCTCAATTGACCAGAACTTGCTATTTTATCAGCCTGACGGAAGCGCGCCCGAACCCGCGCTGCCGACGCTCGCGGGCGCCAGCTTGGCCACCGTCAGCTAGAATCAAAATCAATGTTTTTCGAGCATAATTTCCAGATAAAATGGTCATTCACTCAACCTTCGACGCGGAGATATCATGGTCCAATTACGGCAATACGCACTGGCGGCATTGATGGTCCTGGCCGGGGCCGCCCAAGCGAAGGCGCCACGGGCGGTCACCGGGCAGTTCGATTATTACGCGGTGGCGCTGAGCTGGTCGCCATCGTACTGCGCCAGCCGCAGCGACCCGGATCAATGCGCAGCCGGACGCCAGCTCGGCTTCGTGCTGCACGGGCTGTGGCCGCAGTACGAAACGGGCTATCCGTCCACCTGCACCAAGCAAACGCTGCCCAATGACGTGCGCGAAAAATACACGCCGCTGTTCCCCTCGCCAAAACTGATCGGCCACGAATGGAGCAAGCACGGGACCTGTTCCGGACTGGAGCCGGCGGCTTACTTCGAACTGTCGGCCAAGCTCAAGGATCAACTGGCGATCCCCGAGCCGTATCAGAAGCCGGCGGCGCCCGTTCGCGTCACCAACGAGGAGCTCTACAGCGCCTTCAAGGGCGCCAATCCGGGCCTGGCCAAGAATGGCGTACTGCCGTTCTGCGCCAGCGGCGGGCGCTTTTTGCGCGAGGTGCATGCCTGCTACGACAAGACCGGCGGTTCGCGCAGCTGCAGTCCGGGCCAGGTGAAGCGATCGCAGAGCAGCTGCGGCCAGGCCAGCTTCCTGATCCAGAGCGTACGCTGATTCCTCAGGCCTGCCACACGCCGTAGCCGGCCTCGCGCAACCCGATGCCCAGTTCGACTTCCATGTCGGCCGCGCCCGCGTAGGGCATCGGGTTGTAGACCGCGTACAGGTCCGGCAGCAGGCGCAGGCCGTACTTCTGCACGAATTTATTGGCCTGGATGCCCGCCTTGTGCTTGTCGAAGCGCAGGTCGATACTCAATCCCGTCATGCCCACGTAGACGCACGGTTTGCCGGTCACGTAACCGGGATTGGACTTCTTGAAGCGCGGCTCGTACAGCACATCCTTCGACAGCTCGATCACGTACACACTGTGGTGGTAGCGGCGGCCCATCGGTGCTTACGGCGGCGTGGCGTTGCGGCCCAGCGGACCGATGTCGGCGCTTTCGAGCACGCGCTTGCGCGCGCCGCTGCGCACCACGGCCAGCATGGCCTGCCCGACCTGGCGCGTGGTCAGCACATGCTTGGGCATGGCGGCGCGCAGCAGCGGCAGCACGGGCTTCATCAGCGAATAAAAAATGCGGTAGGCGGTGGTCTTGGACTTGATGCCGTCGAGCGGCTCGATCATCCCGGGGCGGAAGATGTACACGCCGCGAAACGGCAGCGCCAGCAGCGCGTTTTCGGTCTTGCCGCGCACGCGCTCCCACATGGTGGCGCTCGTTTCGCTGCTGTCTGCGCCGGCGCCGGACACATACACGAACACCATGCGCGAGTTCAGCGCCACCAGCGCATTGGCCGCCGCCAGGGTCATGTCGTATGTCAGGCGGGTGTAGTCGGCCTCGCTCATGCGCGAGGAGGTCACGCCCACGCAAAAGAAGCAGGCGTCGATGTCGTCCAGCTGCGCCGTGAGATTGGCGTAGTTGAACAGGTCGGCGTGCACCACGTCGCGCAGCTTGGGATGGCGCTGCCCGGTCGGGGTGCGGCCAAGCGCCACCACCTGCTCCACATCGGCGGCCTGCAGGCATTCGCGCAGCACGCCCTGCCCGACCATGCCGGTGGCGCCAAATAACAGAACTTTCACCTTGTCTTCTCCTTGCAGCTTGCTCCGCCTGCGTCCGGCGCGGCGCGCAAGGCCGATATCATACGTCTTTCCGCTACGTTTGCGCCGACGGGAAGAACAGCTGCTGCCCGTTCGGACGGAAGGCGGCCGCACAGTGCCCCCACAGCGCCGGGTCGCCAGAGAGCAGCAGCGCGAAGGCGGCGCGCGTGGCGCCTGGCAGCGACATCAGGGTGCGAGCGGCTCGAAGTCGAGGCGATCATGGCCCGTCAGCAGCAAAAAGTGCTTGCCGCTGCAGCGCGCCAGCAGCGCCATGCCGATCTTGTCGGCGACCATGTGGCCCATCTGGGTGGTGCCGGAACGCGACAGCAGGAATGGAATGCCCATCTGCGCGCCCTTGATCACCATTTCCGACGTCAGGCGGCCGGTCGTGTAGAACACCTTGTCGCCGCCGGCCACGCCGTCGAGCCACATGCGACCGGCGATGGCGTCGACCGCGTTGTGGCGCCCCACGTCCTCGACGAAATACAGCAGCTCGCCCGCGTTCGAGAACAGCGCGCAGCCATGCACCGAGCCGGCCTGCTTGTAGATCGATTGCTGCGTGCGGATGGTGTCGACGATGCGGTACACGGTCGACTGGGCCAGGCGCGCACCAGGGGGCAGCACGATCTTGTCGATGTCGTCCATCAGGCCGCCGAACACCGAGCCCTGGCCGCAGCCGGTGGTGACCACCTTTTTGGAGGTGCGCGCCTCCACGTCGGCAATGCCGCCGCGCGTGAGCACGGCCACCGCGTCGACCGACCAGTCGACCTGCACCGACTCGATATCGGCCACCGACGCCACCAAGCGCTGGTTGCGCAGGTAGCCCAAGGTGAGCGCTTCCGGTGCGCTGCCCAAGGTCATCAGGGTCACCAGTTCGCGCTTGTCCACATACACCGTCAGCGGCCGCTCGGCGGGAATGGCGATGGTCGAGCGGCGCCCGCGTTCATCGAGCACTTCCACCTCGTGGGTAAGCGGTGCGCGGGCGTCGCTCAGTTGCGGCATCGTCATGGTGTAGACATCCCGGCCAGCACCTGGCCGCCGCCAAAGCTGCCCTGCTGCTCCACCACGCCGCCCAGCGCCACCCGGATGGCGCAGTATTTGAACTCGGGGATCTTGCCGAAGGGGTCGAGCGCGGCGTTGGTAAGGCGGTTGATGGCCGCCTCGTAATAACAGAACGGCACGAAGATCGCGCCGCGCGGCGAGCTGTCGTCGGCGCGCGCGTACAGGGCCACTTCGCCGCGGCGCGAGGCGATCGTCACCACGTCGCCCGGTTTGCCGCCCAGCGCCGCCAGGTCGAGCGGATGGACCAGCGCCACCGGGTCGGGCTCGATCGCGTCCAGCACCGCCGTGCGGCGCGTCATGCTGCCGGTGTGCCAGTGTTCGAGCTGGCGGCCGGTGATGAGCACCATCGGGTACGTGGCGTCGGGGCGCTCGTCGGCCGGGATGATATCGGCCGGCACAAAACGCGCGCGCCCGGACTCGCGCGGGAACTGCTCGGTAAACACCACCGGCTGGCCCGGATCGCCCTCCTTCGTGCACGGATAGGTAACGGCGTGCTCGCGTTCCAGCCTGTTCCACGTAATGCCGCCGATGCTCGGCATGATGCGGCGCATCTCGTCGAACACGTCCGACACATGCCCGTAATGCCAGTCCAGGCCCAGGCGCTGCGCCATCTGCCCGATGATCCACAAATCCTGCCTGGCCTGGCCCGGCGGGTCGATCGCCTGGCGCCCGATCTGCACCAGGCGGTCGGTATTGGTGAAGCTGCCCGTCTTTTCCGGAAAGGCGCTGGCCGGCAAAATCACATCGGCCAGGTATGCGGTCTCGGTCAGGAAAATATCCTGCACCACCAGGTGCTCAAGCGCGGCGAGCGAGGCACGCGCATGGTTGGCGTCGGGGTCTGACATGGCCGGGTTTTCGCCCATGATGTACATGCCGCGAATTTCGCCGCGCGGGATGGCGTGCATGATCTCGACCACCGTCAGGCCAGGCTGGGAGTCGAGCGGCATGCCCCAGGCCTCTTCGAACTTGGCCAGCGCTTGCGGGTTGTCCACGCGCTGGTAATCGGGGAACATCATCGGGATCAGGCCGGCGTCGGACGCGCCCTGCACATTGTTCTGGCCGCGCAGCGGATGCAGGCCGGTGCCGGGGCGGCCGATCTGGCCGGTCATCAGCGCCAGCGCGATCAGGCAGCGCGCATTGTCGGTGCCGTGGATGTGCTGCGAAATGCCCATGCCCCACAAGATCATCGACGCTTTGGAAGTGGCGTACAGGCGCGCCACGTAGCGAATGGTGTCGGCGTCGACGCCGCAGATCGGTGCCATCAGCTCGGGGCTGTAGCCGGCCACGTTCTGTTCCAGCTCGGCGTAGCCGATGGTGCGGCTGGCGATGAAGTCCTGATCGACCAGGCCTTCGGCCACGATCACGTGCATCATCGCGTTGAGCAGGGCCACGTCGGTATCGGGCTTGAACTGCAGGTAGCGGTGCGCGCTGCGCGCCAGGTCGGAGCGGCGCGGGTCGCACACCACCAGCTTGGTGCCATTCTTGATCGCGTTCTTGATCCAGGTGGCCGCCACCGGATGGTTGACGGTCGGGTTGGCGCCGATGACGATCACCACCTCGGCCAGGGTCACGTCCATCACCGGGTTCGATACCGCGCCCGAGCCGATCCCCTCCAGCAGCGCCGCCACCGACGACGCGTGGCACAGGCGCGTGCAATGGTCGACGTTGTTGCTGCCGAAGCCAGTGCGCACCAGCTTCTGGAACAGGTAGGCTTCTTCGTTGCTGCCCTTGGCCGAGCCGAAGCCGGCCAGCGCGCGCTTGCCGTGGGTGTCGCGGATGCGCGCCAGCGCGCCGCCGGCCGCGTCCAGCGCTTCTTCCCAGGTCGCTTCGCGGAACACGTCCAGTACACGCGCCGGGTCCATGGTGAAGTCCCCGCTCTTGGGCGCATCGAGGCGGCGAATCAGCGGCACCGTCAGCCGGTGCGGATGGTTGGCGTAATCGAAGCCATAGCGGCCCTTGACGCACAGGCGTTCGCGGTTGGCCGGGCCGTCGCGCCCCTCCACGAACAGGATTTTGTTGTCCTTGATGTTGTAGGTCAGCTGGCAGCCCACGCCGCAGTAAGGGCAGACCGAATCGACCTGCTTGTCCGGCACGGCCAGGGCGGCGTCGCGCGCGGGCATCAGGGCGCCGGTCGGGCAAGCCTGCACGCATTCGCCGCAGCCGACGCAGGTGGAGTCGCCCATCGGGTCGTCCATGTCGAACACGATCTTCGCATGGTCGCCGCGGAAAGCCAGGCCGATCACGTCGTTAACCTGCTCGTCGCGGCAGGCACGCACGCAGCGCGTGCAGGCAATGCAGGCGTCGAGATTGACGGTAATGGCCGCGTGCGAGGCATCGCGCACCGGCTGGCGGCGCGCGGCGAAGCGCGGCTGGCCGAGGGCCAGCTTGCGCGCCCAGAAATCGACTTCGTTGTGGCGCGTGTAGGCGCGCTCCGGCATGTCGGACTGCAGCAGTTCGAGCACCATTTTTTGGGCCGCCACGGCGCGCGCGCTGTCGGTGCTCACCTTCATGCCGGCGGCCGGATGGCGGCAGCAGGACGGCGCCAGCACGCGCTCGCCGTCGATCTCCACCATGCATGCGCGGCAGTTTCCGGCCGTGTCCATGCCGGGCTTGTAGCACAGGCGCGGAATGTCGATGCCTTCGCGCGCGGCCACCTCGATCAGGGTTTCGTGGGCAAAGGCGGCTACCTGCCGGCCGTTGATTTCCAGCTCCACGGGGGCGCCCTGCAACGCCGCCTGGCGGATCCTGCTGATCGCATTCATGGCTTCACCAGTTCATGGGAAAAGTAGTTGACGACGCAGTCGACCGGATTGGGCGCCGCCTGGCCCAGGCCGCAGATGGAGGCGTCGCGCATCACCTGCGACAGCTCGGCCAGCAGCGGCGTGTCCCACTGCGCCTGCTCGATCAGCGCCAGCGCCTTGGCGGTGCCGACCCGGCACGGCGTGCACTGCCCGCACGATTCGTCCTTGAAGAAGCGCAGCGTGTTGCGCGCAGCCGCCACCGCCGAATCCTGGCCAGACAGCACCACCACCGCGGCCGAACCGATGAAGCAGCCGTACGGCTGCAAGGTGTCGAAGTCGAGCGGGATGGCGTTCAGCGACGCCGGCAAGATGCCGCCCGAGGCGCCGCCCGGCAGGTAGCCGTAGAACTGGTGGCCCGGCGCCATGCCGCCGCAGTATTCGTCGATCAGTTCCTGCACGGTGATGCCGGCCGGCGCGAGTTTCACGCCCGGTTCGCGCACCCGCCCCGAGACCGAAAACGAGCGCAGACCCTTGCGCCCGTGCCGCCCCTGGGCGCTGTACCAGGCGGCGCCATGCTCCATGATGGCGCGCACCCAGTGCAGCGTTTCGAAGTTGTGCTGCAGCGTGGGCAGCCCGAACAGCCCGACCTGGGCCACGTACGGGGGACGCAGGCGCGGCATGCCACGCTTTCCCTCGATCGATTCGATCATCGCCGATTCTTCGCCGCAGATGTAGGCGCCGGCGCCACGGCGCAGGATGAACTCGGGCATGGGCGCGAACGGCGGATCGGCGCGCAGGCGCGCCAGTTCGGCTTCGAGCATCGCCCGGCAGCCGTGGTATTCGTCGCGCAGGTAGATATAAATGATGTCGACGCCGGTTACCCAGGCCGCCACCAGCGCGCCTTCGAGAAAGCGGTGCGGGTCGCGTTCGAGGTAGTAGCGGTCCTTGAAGGTGCCCGGCTCGCCCTCGTCGATATTGATCGCCATCAGGCGCGGGCCTGCTTCATTGCGCACGATGCGCCATTTGCGCCCGGCCGGAAAACCGGCGCCGCCAAGGCCGCGCAGGCTCGATTCTTCCATCGTGGCGATCAGCGTGTCGGCATCGCGCCCGCCGTCGTGGCATGCGCGCGCCAGGACGTAGCCGCCGGCGGCGCGGTAGCTGTCGTAATCGATGTAGCCGGTCGGCGCGTGCTTCGTATGGCCGTGACTCACCGCGGCAGCCACCGCGTCGCAACTGGCGTGCGCAAGCGGGTGCTGGCCGACGACAGCCGCCGGCGCCTGCTCGCAGCGGCCGATGCAGGGTGCGGCCAGCACGCGCACGTCGCTACCGAGGATGGCGGGCAGGCGCTCAAGCAGGTCGCGCGCGCCCGCCATCTCGCACGAGAGGCCGTCGCACACGCGCACCGTCAGTGCGGGCGGCGCGCTCTCGCCTTCGCGCACGACATCGAAGTGGTGGTAGAAGGTGGCCACTTCGTAGACTTCGGCCTGGGCCAGCTTCATTTCCTGCGCCAGCGCCGCCAGGTGGGCGTGCGACAGGCAGCCGAAGCCATCCTGGATTTTGTGCAGGTGCTCGATGAGCAGGTCGCGCTGGCGCGATTGCACACCGAGCAGGGCCTGCACTTCCAGCAGGGCCTGCGGATCGACACGCCGGCCCTTGGGCGCCTGGCGCTTGCGCTGGCGGCTGCTGGCCTGGGCCACGATCGGAATGACGGGATGGTTCATGCAGGTCGATCCTTCAAGTATCCTGGTCGAAAACAGCGTCGCGCCACTATCTTACTCCCCCGGCGGCGCCGCCCATTTACATCTGGCGCAGCTCCTGCCAGACCATGCCTGGCTCGAGCTTTTCCATGCAATCGTGGTGGCCGAGCGGGCATTCGCGCTGGCGGCAAGGCGAACAGGCCAGCCGCAGCGAGATCGAGCGCGCAACGTCGGAAAACGGCGGGGCGTGGTCCGGGTCGGTCGGGCCGTACAGCGCGATCACCGGCCGGTTCAGCGCCGAGGCAATGTGCAGCAGGCCGGAATCGTTGGCCACCACCGCCGCCGCGCCGGCAATGAGCGCAATGGCCTCGCTGAGCGAGGTGGCGCCAGCGACGTTGTGGATGCCGTCGGTGCCGGTGATCGCCGTAATCTCGGCGCAGGCTTCACGGTCCTTGGGCGAACCGAGCAAGGCGATGTGCGCCGATGGATCCTGCTCGCGCACGGATTGCGCCAGCGCGGCGAAGTGGCGCGCCGGCCAGCGCTTGGCCGCGCCGAATTCGGCGCCGGGGGCAAACACCACCAGCCGCCCTTCCCCTTTCATGCCGTGGCGCGCACGCACCTCGATAATCTGCTCAGGAGCGACGCGCATCGCCGGGCGCGGCACGTCGGCGCGCAGCGCGGCGCCGGGCGCACCGGCCAACGCCGCGTAGAACGGCACCATTGCGCGCTTCGGGGTGTCGTCGTGATGGACCACGTTGAGCAAGCCATACCGCATCTCGCCCTTGTAGCCGACCCGGCGCGCTATTCCGGCCAGCCAGGGAATGAGCGCGTACTTGATCGTGTTGGGCAGCACGTAAGCGTCGACGTAGCCGCGCGCGCGCAGCACCCTGGCGTAGCGCCAGCGCTCGCGCAGCTGCAGCGCACCGTGGCGAAACGGCGTTTCGAGCACGCTGTCGACCTCGATCATGGCGCGCCAGGCCGGCGCCACCGACGGCGGCGCCAGCACGTCGATCGGGCGCGCCGGATGCTGCTGCTTGAGCAGTTGCAGCAGCGGCTGGGCCATGACCGCGTCGCCGATCCAGTTCGGCGAGATGACCAGGGTGCGCTTGACGCTCATGCTTCGGCCTTGTTAGCGAACTGCAGGCGATACAGGTTGGCGTACATGCCGCCCTGCGCCAGCAGTTCGTCGTGGCGCCCCGCTTCCACGATCCGCCCCTGGTCGAGCACCACGATGCGGTCGACCCGCTCGATGGTCGAGAGGCGGTGCGCGATGACGAGCGTGGTGCGCCCGGCCATGAGGGTGTCGAGCGCGCCCTGCACCGCGCGTTCCGATTCGTTGTCGAGAGCCGAAGTGGCTTCGTCCAGGATCAGGATCGGCGCGTCCTTGTAGATGGCGCGCGCGATCGCCACGCGCTGGCGCTGGCCGCCCGACAATCGCATGCCGTTTTCGCCGATCGGCGTATTGACGCCTTCCGGCAGGGCCGCCACCACGTCGTCCAGGTGGGCCGCCTTGATGGCCGCGGCCAGGCGCGCCGGGTCGACCCGTTCGGCGCCGTAGGCGATGTTGGCGCCCAGGGTATCGTCGAACAGCACCACGTTCTGGCTGACCATGGCCAGCTGCGCGCGCAGGCTTTGCAAGGTGATGTCTTCGTAGGGCACGCCGTCGAGGAGAATGCGCCCGCCCTGCGGCGAATAAAAGCGCGTGACCAGGTTCACAAAAGTCGATTTGCCGCCGCCCGACATGCCCACCAGCGCCACGGTCTGCCCCGGCAGCACTTCCAGCGTGACGCCGTCCAGCGCCAGCGGGTTGTTGTCGGTGTAGCGGAACTGGACGTTCTCGAACTGCAGGTGGCCGCGCGCGCGCTCCAGCGCGACTGTGCCCGGATCGGCTTCGACCGGCGTGTCGATCATGGCGAACACGGTTTCGGCGGCGGCCATGCCGCGCTGCAGCGGGCCGTTCACGCCAACCAGCGATTTGAGGGGCGCGAGCAGCATCAGCATCATGGTGATAAAACTGATGAATTCTCCCTGGGTCATGCCGGAACTCATGGCGATGACGATCACGACCGACACCGCCAGCGCGGTGGCGCTCTGGGTGATCGGCACGGTGGCGGCGCTGGCGACCGTGATGCGCTGCGAGAAGCCGAGCAGCGCGCCGCTGCGCTGCTCGAACCGTTCGCGCTCGTAACGCTCGCCGGCGAACACGCGGATCACCTGGTGCCCGCGCGCCGCTTCCTCGACCACCTGGGTCATTTCGGCGGTGACGCGCTGGTTGTCGCGGCTCAGGCGGCGCATGCGCTTGGCCGTGGTGCGCACGATGGCGGCGGTGACCGGCATGACCACCAGCGCGATCAGGGTCAGCTTCCAGTTGGTCCACATCAGCATCAGCAGCAGGCCGACGATGACGAGCGAATCGCGCACGTAGGCCACGAACACGGAGTTGATCATGTCGACCACCTGGCGCACGTCGCCGATGACGACGTTGATGATCTTGCCGGTCGATTCTTCGTGAAAGCGCGCCACGGGCAGGCGCAGCAAGCGGTCGAACACCATGCGCCGCAGGTCGTTGAGCACGCGGCTGATGACCCAATTGTTCAGGTAGGCGGTGGAAAAGGTGAAGATGCCGCGTCCGATGAAGATCGACAGCAGCACCAGCGGCACCAGCCACAGTGAAAATTCGACCCGGTGCGGGCCGAAGCCTTTGTCGATCAGCAGTTGCAGCGCGTAGCCGAGCGCCGGCTCGGTAACGGCGGTGCCGGCCATGGCCAGCAGCGACATCAGCGCGCGCGCACGGTACGGTTTGACGATAGCCAGCAGGCGCCGGACTATGACACTATTTTCCATCGTTTTCTTTCGCGTTCAGGCTCAAAACCTGGTCCGGTTGCGGCATGCCGCGATTGTAAAGACGCGGCCTGTACCAGAGGCTCGACATTCTCGCACACGCGGTCCGGGTGCGGCCACTACAACATCGCAGGCCCGCCAAATGCGGCCGCGGCGGCGCTTCCCCGCGCGCGCACCGGCCCGGCCCGGGCCGTCCGCGGACCGTACTGTAAAATGGCGAACAAATTTTAGGGGGGCAGGTGCCGCGAAGGCTGGCGCCCGCTATCGCCACGCTGCAAGCGCGGCATGCACGACCCAGGTCGCTTAACAAGGCTATTGCTACAATGCAAGATTCTCCCGGTTTTCCGATTTCAAAGCTTGAGCGCGCGGTCCAGTACCTGCTCTTGCTGGCGCTGTTTTGCGTGCCGTTTTCCACCTGGCTGACGAATGTCTTTGCCGGTTTTTGCGTGCTTTGTTTCGCCGCCGCGCTGACCCGCAGCGCCCCGCTGCGCGCCGCGCTGCGATCGCCCCCGGCGCTGCTGGCCTTGGGTTTGCTGGCGCTGCTGGCGCTCGGCACGAGCTGGTCGATCGGGCCGCCGGCCGATATCGTCTCGGCCCTGAAAAAATATTCGCGCCTGCTGGTGCTGCCGATCGCGGTGGCCACCAGCCTGCGCGACCCCGGCATGCCCGGGCGCGCGCTGGCCGCCTTTTTCGGCGGCGCCGCGGTGCTGGCCACGTCGAACTACCTGGTCTGGCACGACCTGATGCCCGCCTCCCCGCACGGCTGGTGGCGCATCGGCGACGCCAAGGATTCGTTCTCGTTCAAGAATCACATCACGATCGGCATCCTGCTCAGTTTTGCCACGGTGACCTGCCTGCTCGGCTCCACCTACGTGCAGGGCGCGCGCGCGCGCGTGGCCTGCGTGGTGGCCGCCATCCTGTTCAGCGTACCGATCATTTTCCTGAACCAGGGCCGCACCGGCTACGTCGCGCTGTTCATGGGCATGGTGGTGCTGTTCCTGCTGCGGGTGCGCTTTACGCCGCTGCGCACAACGTTCGGGATGGCCGCCATCGTGCTGCTGTTCGTCGGTTTTTACGCCAGCTCGGACAACTTCAAGCTGCGCACCGATGACCTGATCACCGAGGTGCGCACCGACCAGAAACGCTCGCCCAACGGCCTGCGCATGAGTTACCTGCGGGTCGGAACAAGCATCATCGCCGCCCATCCGCTGGCCGGCCTGGGCACAGGTTCCTTCGCCGAGGTGTATGCCCCGACCGCGCGGCGCGACTGGCCCGAGGACAAGCTGGCCGAAACGCGCCACCAGCCGCACAGCGAATTCCTGCTGATCGCCGCGCAGCTTGGCGTGCCGGGCCTGCTGCTGTATTTCGCCATGCTGGGCAGCCTGCTGCGCCCCGCCCTGCGCGCGCGCTCCTTCCACGCAGACGCGCTGGTGCTGCTGTGGGTGATCTACGTGGTCAGCTCCTCGTTCAACAGCCTGCTGTGGGATGTGACGGAAGCGTACTGGTTCCTGCTGCTGGCCGGCTCCCTGTATGCCAGCGCGTTCTTCCAGGCGCAGCCGGGCCTGCGCTCAACGGCAACGGCAACCTGACCATGCAGCAGGACGCGCTCATCTCGATCGTCATCGCCACCTACAACCGCCCCGACGCGCTCGAAGCGGTGGTCGAAGCCTGCTTCGCGCAGAGCGACCGGCATATCGAAATCATCATCGCCGACGACGGCTCGGGCGAGCCGACCCGCGCCTGTGTCGCGCGCTTGCAACAGCGCTCGCCCGTGCGGCTGCACCACGCGTGGCAGCCGGACCAGGGCTTCCGCCTGGCGATGGCGCGCAACCAGGGCATCCTGGCCTCGCGCGGCCAATACATTGTGCTGCTCGACGGCGACTGCATCCCGCAGCGCGATTTCGTGGCGCGGCACCGCGCGCTGGCGCAGCCGGGCTTCATGGTCACCGGCAGCCGCATCCTGCTCGACGAAGCGTTCACGCAGCGCGTGCTGGCCGAGCGGCGCGACCTGCACGCACTCGGCGTCGGCGAGAAGCTCGCCCTGCGCGCGCGCGGCCACGTCAACAAGGCGCTGCAATTGCTGGTCAAGCTGCCCGACATGGGGCGGGTGCAGAAGCGCTTTAGCTGGCGCCGCATCAAGGGCTGCAATATGGCGGCCTGGCGGCGCGACATCGATGCGGTCAACGGCTTCGACGAGAGTTTCGAGGGCTGGGGGCACGAGGACGCCGATTTCGTGGTGCGCCTGTTTAACGCGGGCGTGGGCCGCAAGGATGGCGCTTTTGCCACGGAAGTGTTTCATTTGTGGCACCGCGAAAACGCGCGCGACGAGGCTTCGAGCAACCGCGCCCTGGTGCGCCGGCGTGCCGACGACGGCACCGTGCGCGCCCTGCGCGGGCTGGCGTGAACGCGATTGCGGCGCCGCTGCTGGACGCTGTGCGGCGGGCACGTATAATACGTAAGTACGTTACGTCAGTACGCGAGGCACGCCGCCGCTGGCAGTGCACTTCGCTTCACCGGGGATTCATCGTGCCAAGTCCTAACACCATTTCGCTGATCGTCAGCACCTACAACCGGCCCGATGCCCTGGAAGCGGTGCTGCGCGCCTGCGTGGCGCAGGATGATGACGATTACGAAATCATCGTCACCGACGACGGCTCGACCGACGATACGCGCCACTGCGTCGAAAAGATCGCGGCCGCTACCCACCGCCGCCTGGTGCATGTGTGGCAGCCGGACGACGGTTTTCGCCTGTCGCGCGCGCGCAACCAGGGCGTGCTGGCCGCGCGCGGCGATTACGTGGTCTTCCTCGATGGCGACTGCGTGCCGCGCAAGGATTTTATCGCCAGCCACCGGCGCCTGGCGCAGCCGGGCTGCATGATCACCGGCAGCCGCGTGCTGCTGTGTCCCGACTTTACCCGCGCCACCCTGGCCGAGCAGCGCGACCTGCACGAGGTGGGCCTGGGCGTGTGGTGGCGTGCCTGGCGCGCCGGGAATATCCAGAAAATTTTGCAGCTGGCGATCCGCCTGCCCGACCTGGGACGCGTGCGCCGCGGCTTTACCATGCGCCGCATCAAGGGCTGCAACCTGAGCGCCTGGCGCAGCGACATCGAGCGCGTGAACGGCTTCGACGAATCGTTTTGCGGCTGGGGCCATGAAGATGCCGATTTCGTGGTGCGCCTGTTTAATGCGGGCGTGCGGCGCAAGGATGGCGCCTTTGCCACCGAGGTGTTCCACCTGTGGCACAAGGAACGCGAGCGCGACCAGGCGGCCCACCACGACCAGCTGGTGTACCAGAGCCAGGTCAACAAGATCATTCGCGCGCCGGTCGGGCTGGCGCAATAACACGCCCATCCATGGCCACGCACGTCCAGGCGCCGCCGCCGCTGTTGAGCATCATCGTCCCCGCCTACAATGTGCAGCACTACATCGCGCAGTGTCTCGGCTCGGTGCTGGACCAGATGGGCCCCGGCCATGAGTTGATCGTCATCGACGACGGCTCGCACGACGCCACCCTGGCGCGCATCCGGGCGCTGCTCGACGCCCGCCCGGACATTGCGTCCACCGTGCTGGCGCAGGATAACCAGGGCATCGCGGTGGCGCGCAATAACGGCCTGGCCGCCGCGCGCGGCGAGTACATCGTGTTTGTCGACAGCGACGACCGCCTGCGGGCCGGCTCGCTGGCGGCGCTGGAGCAGGCCATCGGCGAACATCATCCGGATGTCGTCGCCTGCGACTTTCGCGTGTGGCAGCCGGACCAGGAAGAAAAATCGCACCGGGTCACACTGCGCTATCCGCGCGGCCTGGTGCGCGACCAGGCCACCATGCTCAACACCTTCTTTGCCGACCGCCAGATGTACGTGTGGGCGAACGTGTTCCGGCGCGCCGTGTACGAACAGCTGGAGGCGCCGGTGTTCCCGCCGGGGCGCGTGTTCGAGGACATGTCGACCCTGCCCCGGCTATTGAGCCAGTGCGCCACCTTGCTGTACCTGCCGCACGCGATCATCGATTACCGCCAGCACGCGGCCAGCATCACCAAGCTCATTTCGGAGAAGTGGTGCATGGACCTGGCGGCCGCGCTGCTGGTCACGCGCAGGCACCTGGAGCGGCGCGGGGTGGATGAGTCGGTGAAGGCGCACTTCGATATCGCGGCCGGGTATTTTTATATCGGCGTGGTCAAGGATTCGTACGAACTGCCGCGCGCGGATGGACGCCGCGTGCGCGCGTGCATCAAGCCGGTGTTCGTGGAGAGTCTGTTCGGCGATTGCGCCAGCATGCTGGCGGCCTCGCGCGCGGTGCAGACGGTGTCGCTCGACCGGCGCCATGATGCACGGATGATCCGGCAGGTGGAACGCGCACTGGCGGGCGATTTTGTGTTCCGGGTCAGGCAGACTGCCAGCCGCAAGATCAAGGTGTGGAAACGGCTGCGCAGGAATCAAAAGTCGGCGCTGGGGTTTTAAGGGCCACGTTACCTCAACCGTCGTTCCAGGCCTCGGCCGGGAACGACGGAGCTGAAGTCGTCACGGATCAATACTCCACCGCGACCTCGCGCGCGCCCAGCACCTGTTCCAGCGCCAGAGTCAACGCGTCCGACGGCGCCACCCTCCAGTCGTCGCCGAACTGCAAGGTGCAGTCGACACCCTGCGGCTTGACCCGCATCGCCACCGGCAAGCCGGTCATGGCACGGTACGGCTGCAGCACTTCGGCGATCTTGGACGAGGCCACCTTGCCCGGCAAATACAGCCCGAGCTGGCGCCCGTAGTGCACGCGCGCCGACGTCAGGTCGAACACCTTCTCGGCCGTGATGCGCAAGCCGCCGTTGAAGCGGTCTTCCGATACCTTGCCCACCACCGCCAGAAACTCGTCTTCCTTGAAGATGCTCTTGTTGGCGTCGACCACTTCACTGTACACGGTCACTTCGACCGTGCCGCTCTTGTCGTCGAGCGAGACGATCAGGATCTTGCCGCGCTGGGTCATCTGGGTGCGGATGCCGGTGATCACGCCGCACATCATGCGCGGCTCGCGCGACGGTTCCAGGTCGGTCAGCTTGGTGCGCGCAAAGCGGCGCGCCTCGGTGGCGAAGGAATCGAACATGTGACCGGACAGATAAAATCCGAGCGCGGTTTTTTCTTCGGACAGCTTCTGGCGGTCGGTCCACGGCGTCGCCTTCACGTACTCGGGCGGGGCCACCAGGTCGCTGTCGTCGCCGCCGAACAGGCTCACCTGGTTGATCGAGGCCGAAGCCTGGTCGGCCACTTCGACCGCGAACGGGACCGACGCCAGCAAGATCGCGCGGTCGACCTTGAAGCAGTCGAAAGCGCCGCTGCGGATCAAGGACTCGATGGTGCGGCGGTTGATCTGCTTGCGGTCGACCCGCTTGCAAAAGTCGAACAGGTCGGTGAACGGCCCGCCGGTCGTGCGCGCCGCGATGATCGCTTCGATCGCCGACTGGCCCGATCCCTTGACCGCGCCCAGGCCATAGCGGATGTTGGTGACGCGCTTGCCCGTGCTTGACGGCGGCGGGCCTTCCGGCATAAAGCGGTAGTCGGAATGGTTGATATCTGGCGGCAGAAGCGTCAAGCCGCACACGTCCAGCGAATCCTCGACCAGGATCTTGATCTTGTCGGTGTCGTCCATCGCCAGCGACAAGTTGGCGGCCATGAAGGCGGCGGTATGGTGCGCCTTCAGGTACGCCGTGTGGTACGACAGCAGCGCGTAGGCGGCGGCGTGCGACTTGTTGAAGCCGTAGCCGGCGAACTTTTCCATCAGGTCGAAAATCTCGTCGGCCTTTTCGGCCGTCAAGCCATCCTTGGCCGCGCCGGCGCGGAAGATTTCGCGGTGCTCGGCCATCTCTTCGGCCTTCTTTTTACCCATCGCGCGGCGCAGCATGTCGGCGCCGCCGAGCGAGTAGCCGCCCACGATCTGCGCCATCTGCATGACCTGCTCCTGATAGACCATGATGCCGTAGGTTTCGGACAAGATGGACTCGGTGCGCGGGTCGGGATAGTCGAAGCGTTCGCCGTGCTTGCGCTTGCAAAAATCGGGGATCAGGTCCATCGGGCCCGGACGGTACAGGGCGACGAGCGCGATGATGTCCTCGAAGCGGTCGGGGCGCGCGTCTTTCAGCATGCCCTGCATGCCGCGCGACTCGAGCTGGAACACCGCAACCGTCTTGGCCTTGGTCAGCAGCTCGTAGGAGGCCTTGTCGTTGAGCGGCAGTTTTTCGAGCGCGAAGTCGGCGTTGGCCGGGTCGAGCTGCTTGATGTAGCGCACCGCGCGGTCGAGGATGGTGAGCGTGGTCAGGCCCAAGAAGTCGAACTTGACCAGGCCCACGGCTTCGACGTCGTCCTTGTCGTACTGCGAGACCACGCCCGAGTCGCCGCCCTGGGTGTACAGCGGGCAGAAGTCGGTCAGCTTGCCGGGGGCGATCAGCACGCCGCCGGCGTGCATGCCGATGTTGCGCGCAATGCCTTCGACCTGCTGCGCCAGCGCCAGCAGCTGCTTGACCTCATCCTCGTTTTCGAGGCGCTCCTTGAGCATCGGTTCTTCTTCGATGGCGTCGGCGATCGTCACCGGTTTGCCCGGCTTGAAGGGAATCAGCTTGGAGATGCCGTCGCAGAAGTTGTAGCCGAAATCGAGCACGCGCCCGACGTCGCGGATCGCGCCCTTGGCCGCCATGGTACCGAAAGTGGCGATCTGCGAGACCGCCTCCTTGCCGTACAAATCCTTGACGTGCTGGATGACCTTGTCGCGCCCTTCCTGGCAGAAGTCGATGTCGAAGTCGGGCATCGAGACGCGTTCGGGATTCAAAAAGCGTTCGAACAGCAGGTTGTACTGCAGCGGGTCCAGGTCGGTGATCAAGAGCGAATAGGCGACCAGGGAACCAGCACCCGAACCGCGGCCCGGGCCGACCGGCACGCCGTTTTCCTTGGCCCACTTGATAAACTCGGCCACGATCAGAAAGTAGCCGGGGAACTTCATGTTACAGATCGTATCTGTCTCGAATTTGAGGCGCTCGTCGTAGCGCGGGCGCGCCGCTGCACGTTTTTCCGGGTCCGGATACAGGTGGATCAGGCGCTGCTCCAGGCCGGCCTGCGATTCGGACACCAGGAAGTCGTCGATCGTCATGCCGGGCGGGGTCGGGAAGTTCGGCAGCTGCGGTTTGCCGAGGGTGAGCACGACGTTGCAGCGCTTGGCGATTTCGACCGAGTTGGCCAGCGCGGCCGGCATGTCGGCGAACAGCTCGGCCATCTCGGCCTGCGACTTGAAGCGCATCTCTTCGTTGAAGCGCTTGACCCGCTTGGCGTTGGCCAGCATTTCGCCTTCGGCGATGCAGGTGCGCGCTTCGTGGGCGATGAATTCCTCGGGCGAGAGGAACTGGATCGGGTGGGTGGCGACCACCGGCAGGCCCAGTTTGGCGGCCAGTGCGACCGCGTGGCGCACCTGGGCTTCCTGGTTGGGCTGGCCGGCGCGCTGCACTTCGATGTAGAAGTGGCCGGGAAAGAGCGCCGCCCAGCGCTGGGCGCAGCGTTCGGCCAGGGCCAGGTTGCCGTTTTCGATGGCGGTGCCGACGTCGCCGAAGTGCGCGCCCGAGAGCACGATCAGGCCATTGGCCTGGTTCTCGTCCGGCGACAGGGTCGAGGCGCTGGCGGCCAGCGCATCGAGCCACTCGGGGCGGATTTCGGCGCGGCCCTTGTGCTGGTTGGTCAGCCAGGCTTTCGAGAGCAGTTCGCACAGCTGCAGGTAGCCCATGCGGTTCTTGGCCAGCAGCAGCAGGCGCGATGGCTTGTCGCGGTTGTCGTCGTTGGTAATCCAGGCGTCCACGCCGATGACCGGCTTGATGCCCTTGCCGCGCGCCGATTTGTAGAACTTGACCATGCCGAACAGGTTGGCCAGGTCGGTAATGGCCAGCGCCGGCTGTTTATCCTTGGCGGCGGCGGCGACGATGTCGTCGATGCGCACCAAACCGTCGACGATCGAGTATTCGGAGTGCACGCGCAGGTGGACGAAAGCCGGTGCGGCCGGCTTGGCTGGCGCGGCGAGCGTGGTGCTCGGCGCTTCGATGACATCGGTACTCATGTATGTTTCGCCTGCTGTGCAAAGAGTGCTATTTTACCGCGCTGGCGGGCCGGGCGAGCAAACGTCGTGCCGCTGGCCACATACCCCTGATGCCAGCGTGGACATTGTTCTATAATATCGGCTTTCCTGTTTTCCGATCCTTTACCGATCCTTCCCTCCCATGCAAGCTAATACTGCTTTACAAGCTGAAGCGCATGCCGCCATCGCCGCAGCTGCCGCCCACGTCAATATCGCCGCCTACAAATTTGTCACCTTCGACAATACTGAGGAAATGCGTCCCCTGTACCAGGACATCTGCAAGCGCCTGGCGCTCAAGGGGACGATTTTGTTGACGCCGGAAGGCATCAATATGTTCCTGTCCGGCCCGCGCTCGCATATCGACGAGTACCTGGCCTGGGTACGCCAGGATGCGCGCTTTGCCGACATCGAGGTCAAGGAAAGCTATTCCGAGGAACAGTCGCACAAGCGCATGCTGGTGAAGATCAAGAAAGAAATCATCACCATGCGCATGCCGCTGATCCAGCCCGAAAAAGGCCGCGCGCCGTCGGTCGCGGCCACCACGCTCAAGCGCTGGCTCGACAACGGCGTCGACGACGAGGGCCGTCCGGTGGTGATGATGGAAACGAGGAATGCCTTCGAGGTCGATGTGGGCACGTTCGAGAACACCCTGGACTACCGGATCGACAAATTCAGCGAGTTTCCCGAGGTGGTGGCGCAGCACCGCGAGGAGTTGGAGGGCAAGACCGTGGTGACCTTCTGCACCGGGGGCATCCGCTGCGAAAAAGCGGCGATCCACATGAAAAATATCGGCTACGAGAGCGTGTACCAGCTCGACGGCGGGATCCTGAAGTATTTCGAGGAAGTCGGCGGCGCCCATTACAAGGGCGACTGCTTCGTGTTCGACTACCGCACCGCGCTCAATCCGCAGCTCGAAGCAACGGTGACGACCGTGCAGTGCTTCGCCTGCCGCGCCGTGGTGACGCCGCGCGACCAGCTCTCGCCGCTGTACGTGTACGAGAAGTCATGCCCTCAGTGCCATCCGGAGCGCGATCAGGCGGTGGTGTAAAACGTCCGAGGCGCCTGACCGCCCCTCTTAAACGCGCACGCCGCTGCCTTTAGCGATGAAGCAGCGCTAACCTAAAAACCGTCATTCCTGCCATTGGCAGAAATGACTTCCCGCGCAGGCGGGAATGACGGTTTTGCAGTTTGTGGCCAGAGGGGACCTGGACGTCATGCCGATGCCGCATTACCACGGCATTGCATCAAACGCGGCCGTAGTTATCCTCGAAGCGGACGATGTCGTCCTCGCCCAGGTAGTCGCCGCTCTGCACTTCGATCATCACCAAATCGAGCACGCCCGGGTTTTCCAGGCGGTGCTTGTGGCCGGCCGGAATATAGGTCGACTCGTTGGTCGAGACGAACAACTCGCGATCCCCGTTGACCACCTTGGCCATGCCGCTGACCACGATCCAGTGCTCGCTGCGGTGATGGTGCATCTGCAGGCTCAGGCTCGCGCCCGGCTTGACTTCGATGCGCTTGATCTTGAAGCGCGTGCTGTCTTCCAGCACCGTGTAGGTGCCCCACGGACGGTGCACGGTGCGGTGCAGCTTGTGCACATCGTGCCCTTCGGATTTGAGGCTCACGTACAGGTGCTTGACGTCCTGCACGCGGCTGCGGTCGGCCACCAGCAGGGCGTCGGGGGTGTCGACGATGATCAGGTTGTGCACGCCGACCGCGCCCACCAGGCGCTCGTTGCTCTGGATGAAGCAATCGCTCACATCGTGCAGGCGCACGTCGCCGTCGATGCGGTTGCCGTCGGCGTCCGGCGCGATCAATTCGCCCAGCGCATTCCAGGAACCGATGTCGCTCCAGCCGATATTGCACGGCACCACCGACACCTTGGCCGATTTTTCCATCACCGCGTAATCGATCGAATCGTCGGCCACCTGCTCGAAGGCGGCCGCGTCCAGTTCGCACTGGGTGAAATTCTTGCCGGTGGCGCTGCGCGAGGCGGCCAGGCAGGCGCGGGTGGCCGCCAGGATCTGCGGGCAGTGCAACTCCATCTCGGCGATCATGCTGCCGGCGGCGAAGCAGAACATGCCCGAATTCCACAGGTAGCGCCCGGTGGCGAGGTACTCGCGGGCTTTTTCCAGGCTCGGCTTTTCGACGAAACGCAGTACCGTGTTGCCGTCCGCCTCGATGTAGCCGAAGCCGGTCTCGGGCGCATGCGGCTCGATGCCGAACGTGACCAGGCGGCCCGACTGGGCCAGCGGAATGGCCGTGGCCACGGCGGCCCCGAAGGCGGCCTGGTCGGCAATCAGATGGTCGGCGGCCAGCACCAGCAGCACGGCGTCGGGGCCGTGCGTGGCGGCCACGTGCAGGGCGGCGGCGGCGATCGCGGGCGCGGTATTGCGGCCGAACGGTTCCAGGATGTAGCTGTTGGCCAGGCCCTGGTGCCCGCCGGCGACGGCGCGGTAATCGTCTTCGGTCTTGAAGAACAATTCGCGGTTGGTGACGGTCAGTACTTCCGCCACGTCGGGCAGGACGGCGCCGCGCAGCCAGGCTTTTTGCAGCAGGCTATGGCCATCGGCCAGGCGGATGAAGGGTTTCGGGTGAAGTTCGCGGGAAACGGGCCACAGGCGCGAGCCGGCACCGCCGCAAAGAATGGTAGGGATGAGTTTCAAAGCGGTTCCTTTAATGCATGCATGCCGGACCGTCCGGCAATTGATGTAATAACGCAAATAACGTTGCGCATTCTACATCATCGTATGCACCGGAGGAATCAGCACCATGTCCGTGGCGCCAGGACGGCGTCGCGGACATGGTCCGGTTGGTCTTATTGCGCGGTTTTCGGCAACAGATCTTTCAAAACACTCTTGTAGGTGCCGCGTGCGGTTTCATAGATGGCCAGCTGGGCGTTCAGGCGCGAAATCTCGGATTCCACGTAACGCAGGTTGGTCACTTGCTGTTGCGCTTCCGGCGACAGGTCCGACACTTTGTAGCTCATGCCGCCGGTGGTGATTTCAAGTTCGTTGGTGCTCATGTTTCCTCTTGTGATAAAAGCGCCGGCGCCACAGGGCCGCCGGCTGGGGTTAATCAGCGGAAGTAGGATGCGGTGCGGCTCACGTCGCTCGCGTCCAGGGTTCCGGCGGCTGCGCGCAAACGCAGCGTCGCCATCATATAGTTATATCGCGCTTGTGCAAGGTCGCGCTTGGCCGTAAACAACTGTTGCTGGGCATTGAGCAAGTCGAGATTGATGCGCACGCCGCCCTTGATGCTCTGTTCGGTCGCCTTGATCAACAGGTTGTTCGATTCCACCGCGCGGTTCAGCGCGTTGATCTTGGCAATGCTGCTCTGGACCGCCGAAAATTGCTTGGAGACTTCGATCAGGGTCTTGTCGGTCTTGCCTTGCAGGTCGGCGCGCGCGCGTTCCAGCCCGGCCACGGCCTGGCGCGAGGTGGCGTTGACCGAGCCGCCCGAGTACAGCGGCACGTTGAGCTGGATGCCGACCGCGCGCACGGTCGAATCCTGGTTGAAGGTATTGATCGTTTCGGACGCGTTCTTGCTGTAACTGGCGACAAAGTCCAGGCGCGGCGCATGGCCGGCACGTGCTTTCAGGATTTCCTGCTTGGCCACTTCGAGCGCGGTGGTCTGGGCCTGGAGCTCGGGATTTTCCTTGAGCGCCACGCTCTTCCATTCCTGCACGTTGTTCGGCGACAGGGGCAGCGTGCGGAAATTATCGTTCAGCCCGACCAGGGTGCCCGGATCGCCGCCGATCAGGCCGGCCAGGGTGTTGCGCGCGGTGGCCTGGTTATCCTGCGCTTCGATCAGGGTCGCTTCGGCCAGTTCCAGGCGCGCCTGCACCTCGAGCACGTCGGTGCGGGTGCCTTCGCCGTGCTTGAGCAGGCGCGCGTTGACCACGCTTTGCTCGGCGTAGGCATCGCGCTGGGCGGTGTTGAGCGCCACTTGCTCGTCTGCGAACAGGGCGTCGAAATAGGCGCTGATGACGCGGATCAGCACTTCCTGGCCGCGCACGCTGAACACCTGGTCGCTCAGCAGCGCCTGCGCCTTGCCCTGCTTGTAGCGGGCATACGCATCGACATTGAACAGCGCCTGGCGCAGCTGGATGGTGGACACCCGGCTGATGTATTCAGGGTGGGTCAGCGCGGTGGACGTTTCGATATCGGCCTTGTTCTTGCTGGCATTGTAATTGGCCTGCACGCTCGGCAGCAGGCCGGCGCGGCCGAGGATCGCGTTTTCCTTGCCGCTCTGGTTTTCATAGAAAGCCGAACGGTAGGCCGGATCGTTCTGCAGCGCCTGCTCGTACGCCTGCTGCAGATTGATGGCCGATGCGCCGGCGCTGGCCAGCAACAGGGCGCACGCGGCGGCGGCCTTCATGCGGCCCGGGGCGGTAATTCGAAACGTCATGCTTAGTCCTCCGACAGCGATGTCTTGGCGCGGTCGAAGACCGGCTTGAACAGGTAATTCATCATGGTGCGTTCACCGGTCTTGATGAACAATTCGGCCGGCATGCCCGACTGGATATCGAGCTTATGCGAGGCAATCAGCTTGGCGCCAGCCGGGGTCACACGGGCTTTGATCTTGTAGTATGGCATGCCGGTGCGCTCGTCGACGGTACGGTCGGCCGAGACCTGGGTCACGATGCCGGGAATATGCGGCGTCTTGTTGGTGTTAAAGGCCGAGAAAATGAATTCGACCGGCAGGCCGAGCTGCACCTTGTCGATCAGGTTGACCGGCAGCTGGCCTTCGACCACCAGCGCATCCGAGCTCGGCACGATATCCATCATGCGCGCGCCGGGACCGACCACGCCGCCCTTGGTGAAGAGCTGCAAGCCGACCACCACGCCGTCGACCGGCGCCTTGACTTCGGCATTGGCCAGGTCGAAATCCTGGGCCTGGAGACGGCTGGCCAGGGCGCTGCTTTCCTTCTGCACTTCGGCCAGCTGGGCGCCGACTTCCTTCTGGTAATCCTGGGTGCGCACGATGCGGCGCAGGCTCAGTTCCATCACCTGGTTCTGGGCACGGCTGATATTGCCGATATCTTCGGAAATGGTGCCTTGCACGGACATGAAGGTACGTTCCATTTCAAGCAGGCGCGAGCGCGGCACGTAGCCATCCTTGGCCAGTTCGCGCATGCCGTCGAGCTGTTCCTTGATGATCGCGGCCTGGCTCTTTTTCGAGGCCATCGATTCCTTCAAGCCCTGGGTCTGGGCCTTGAGGCCGGCGGCGTTTTCTTCCAGCGCGGCCAGTTCGTTCTTCAGGCTGGTCTGGCGCGATGCCATCAGCTGCTTCTGGGCTTCCATGGCTTCCACCGCGCGCGGGTCGTCCTTGTTATCCAGCAATTCCTTCGGGAAGGTCGGCTCGCTCTTGCCGCTGCGCTCGGCCTGCAGGCGCGCTTCCGCCGCCAGCGCGCCGAAATACTGGGCGCGGGTCATTTCGACCGCGGAACGGGCCAGGATCGGGTTGATGCGCACCAGCACCTGGCCGGCTTTGACATGGTCGCCATCCTTGACCAGGATGTCTTGCACGATACCCCCGGTCAAGTGCTGCACGGCCTTGCGGCTCGTTTCGGTGGCCACGGTGCCCGACAGCGGCACGCCGCGGTCGAGCGGCGCGAACGAGGCCCACAGGATGAAGCCGACGACGCCCACCAGCACGATGATCCAGCCCATGCGCGAGTATTTGCGCGAGTCGATGCTCTCGACCTGGGGCACGACGTCGCGGGCGACGACGTCGGTGACATTTCTGGTTTGAATGTTGCTCATGTTCTTATTCCTTTTCCGTTGTTACTGGCGCGCTTGCCTGGGCAGGCCTGGCCTGGCCTGGCTGAGGCTGGCCCGCCTGGGGCTGGCCTGGCTGGCCCGGCTGGCCCGCTTGCTGCTGGCGCTGCTGCTGTTGCTGCGCTTCCAGCATCTTCTGGTTCGCTTCCTGGATCGCCTGCAATACCTGGGCGGTCGGGCCGAACATCTGCACTGCGCCGTCGCGCAGCACCAGCAGCTTGGTCGAGACGTTGATCGCGGCCGGGCGGTGGGTGATCAGCACGATGGTCTTGCCGCGCTGGCGCATGTCCTGCACCGCCAGCATCAGGGCGTGTTCGCCCTGGTCGTCCAGGTTCGAGTTCGGCTCGTCGAGCACCAGGAGGGCCGGGTCGCCATACATGGCGCGGGCCAGGCCCAGGCGCTGCTTCTGGCCGCCGGACAGGCCGGCGCCGCCGTCGCCGAGCACGGTGTCGTAACCGTTCGGCATGTTCAGGATCATGTCATGCACGCCGGTACGCTTGGCGGCCATGACGACCATATCGGGATCGATCTCGCCGAAGCGGGCGATGTTTTCGCTGACCGTGCCGCCGAACAGCTCGATATCCTGCGGCAGGTAGCCGAGGTGCGGGCCGAGCTGGTCTTTGTTCCAGTGGTAGATATCGGCGCCGTCGAGGCGCACCTTGCCGATCAGGGCCGGCCAGACGCCGACCAGCAGGCGCGCCAGGGTCGACTTGCCAGAGCCGCTGGGGCCGACAACGCCGAGCACGTCGCCCGGGCCGATGCCGAAACTGACACTTTTCAGGACCGGGTGGGTCGCGCCAGGAGGACCGGCCGTGATATTGTCGATCAACAGATTGCCGACCGGCGGCGGCAGGGGCATGCCTTCCTTGCGCACTTCATTTTCTTCCAGCAATGCGCTCAGGCGCTCGTACGAGCTGCGCACGCCGGCAACCGATTTCCATACCGCAATCACTTGCTGCACCGGCGCCATGGCGCGGCCCACCAGGATGGAGGCGGCGATCATCATGCCCGGGGTCAGTTTGCCTTCGATTACCAGCAAGGCGCCAAAGCCGAGAATGAGCGATTGCAGCGAGGTTTGCACGAATTTGGTCACGGCGCCGACGGTACCGGCTTTTTCGCTCGCTTCGGCCTGCAATTGCAGGAATTTGCTGTGGATCTTGTACCAGCGCGCCTGCAGTGCCGGCAACATGCCCATCGCTTCGATGACTTCGGCGTTGCGCAGGTTGTTGGTGGCCAGGTTGCCCGACACGATCGACATGGTGCTCGCTTCGGCCAGCGGCTTGTGCGAGACGCGCTCGTTGATGATCGCCAGGATCACCAGGATCGCGGTGCCGCCCAGCGCGAACCAGCCCAGCAGCGGCTGGAAGAAGAAGATGACGATCAGGTACAGCGGGAACCAGGGCGCATCGAAGAACGCGAACAGGGCGCTGCCGGTGAGGAATTGGCGGATGTTGGTCAGGTCGCCCAGGGCCTGCCCGGCATTGCCGCCGGCTTTTTTCAGGTTGCGCTCGAACGCGGCGGTGTACACGCGTTTGTTCATCTTCATGTCGAAGCGCGCGCCGACCCGCACCAGGATCATGCTGCGCATGAATTCCAGGGCGCTCATGAGCACGTAGGCGCCCAGCATCAGCAAGGTCAGCATCAGCAGGGTGATTTCATTCTGGCTGGCCAGCACGCGGTCGTACACCTGCAGCATGTACAAGGACGGCACCAGCATCAGCAAATTGGTGATCGCGCTGAACACGCCGATCGTATAAAAGGTGCCCTTGAACGTGAGCAGCGCCTGCCCAATTTCGTTCTGCTTATCGAGAAGTTTTTTCATTAGAGACCAACACAATTCATTAGTAATTCACGAGGGGACAGCGCGGACGGCGGCAACTTCCCGATCCTGGCGGCCTTCAGGCCGCGTTGGCTGCGGCAAAACGGCAAGGACGACAGGATGTCAAAAAAATCCGCTTGGAAATGTGATGTGGATCACAAGTTCGAAAGATTAGCATAAAGCAGGTTTTTACACCAGAGAAGATTAACTGAGCACAGCATCGGCGCCGCAGTTTCCTCCGGCACGCATGGCGGATGGATAAAAAAAGGCCAGGCGGTGAAGCCTGGCCTTTCGAGTCGCTTGCAACCGCAGGCCGTGAAGCCTGCGATTGCTTGCTACTTATAACAACACTTAAGCGATCACGATGCCGTTAGCGATAGCAGCGTTGAACTGAGCAACAGTACCGTCGCTGGTTGCGTGAACACCCAGGGCGGTATCAACACCAGCAGCCAGACCGGTCAGGGTGATGGTCGTGGTGGTAGCACCGTTCACCGACGAGATGGTGACGTTGTTGTCAGCAGTGCTGGTGTTCAGGAACGTTACAGCGCTGCCGTTGACGAAGTTCAGGATGTCGCCAGCAGTGAAGTTAGCCACGTTCGCGGTGTAGGTACCGGTAGCGACAGCGTAGCTGAAGGCAGCCGAACCAGCGTCCAGGCTCGTGGTCGAGCTGTTGATTGCCGTCTGCGAAACACCAGGAGCAACCAGCGAACCAGCACCGAAGAACGTGTTGAACAGTGCGATCGTGTTGACTGCGGTACCGATGACTGCAGGCGACACGGTCTGAACGGTGATGTTCGAGGTGAAGCCATTGCCAGCAGCTTGCAGGACAACAGTGTTATCGCCAACAACGGTGTCGATCACGGTAACGGTCTGGCCAGCGGCGAAGTTGAACTTGTCGCCGGTAGCGAAGTTGCTGACCGTCGAGCTGAAGTTCGACGTAGGCGTTGCAACGGTGAAGTTCACCGGTGCGTTACCAGCGTTGTAAGCAGGCGTTGCTGCATCCAGAGCGTAGGTGACGGTCGTTGGTGGAACCACGACGACTGGTGGAACGAACGCAGCAGCGCCTTCCAGCAGGAAGTAGTTAGCAGACGACGAGTTCACGAAGTTAGCCTGGGTCAGGGTGCTCCACAGGTTAGCGCCAGCCAGCGATGGAACCAGCGTCGAAGCTGCCAGGTCGATCGTGCCTTCCAGGGTAACGGTAGCGTTCGCTGCACCGACCGCGTCAGCGATCGAGTACACGGTGCCGACGTTCGTTGCCGAGTCAACAGCCACGTACACGTGGGTCTGTGCAGCTGCGTTATCGGCAGTGTACAGGGTAGCGATTGCGGTCGTTGCCAGTGCGGTAGCAGCGGTCGTTGGAGCACCGATGGTGATCGACTTGTTGGTCGTCAGCGCGGTCGTCAGGGTGTTGCCACCGATCGCGGTGAAGTCCAGGTGATCGATGCCAGCGCCGGTCACGTCGAAGTTGACGATCGTGTCGTTGCCGAATGCACCAGCGTAGACAACGGTTTCGTTGTTAGCGATCGAGAACTCGGCAGCCGTTGGGGTAGCAGGAGCGACAGCGGTGCCGTCCTTGTTACCCAGAACGATAACGTCATTGCCCGTACCCGGGGTGATGATGTTGTCGCTGATCGACTGGCTTTCAGCGCCGGTCATTGGTGCCAGAACGGTCAGGGTAGCATCGGTGTATGCCGTTGCGAAGTTCGAAGCGTAGTCAGCGTTGGTGCCGAAGGTGGCAACAGCGTTGGCGATAGCGGCGTAAACATTGGCGCCGGTAGCGTCAGCGGTCAGGCCATAAGCGGTAGCAGCGGCGGAGAGGTCGCTGGCCGACAGGGTGCCCAGCAGCGCGGTTGGAGCAACCAGGCCGACGGTCAGGTCACCAACAACGTGAACGCCATCGCTCAGTGCGGTAACGGTCAGGGCGCCCGATGGGGAGTCCGTAGCAACCAGCAGCTTGTTCAGAACGACGTTGTCGTTGATGGCTTTTTTGATGGCCTGGTTGATCTGCAGGTCGGTCGCTTTGTACGAGATGTCGTTCAGCAGAATGGCGCTGGTGATACCTTTGTACGTGACGTTGACGGTCGTGTTGAACAGGAAGTAGCTTTCGTTGGTGTCCGAACGCATGTTGCCAACGAAACGGTCAGCAGGAGCGGCTGCAACTTGGTCGGTCGTGTTGAACGCCCAGGTTGCGGTGGTGCCGGCAGGGATCGCAACAGCAGTTGCAGGGGTCGTTACCGGACCGCTGTAAGCGTACGATTGCAGAACCAGTGCGCCGGTGTTTTCGCTGTAGATGGTGTCATCGCCAGCGCCGCCGTCGATGCGGGTGTCGCCATCGCCCAGTTTGCGGATGGTGTCGTTGCCGTCGCCGCCGCTGATGGAGATGTTGTTGTTCAGATCCTGGTTGCTGTTCCAGAAGGTGCTGTTGCCAGCAACAGGAGCACCAGGGCCGCCAGCAACTGCTGGAACGACGCGCAGGGTCAGTGCGTCGTTACCCGAGCCGCCGTTCAGACCGAACGTGAAGTCTTCCAGACCGCTGATGATCTGGCTGCGGCTGCCTGCAACGCCAGCGTCGAGGTCAACGGCGATGGTGTCGTTGGCGGTGCCGCCGGTGTACGAGAAAGCAACGTTGTCAGCTGCCGAGTTCGACTGGGTGTCAACCTTGTTGATGTATTTGGCAACCGAGCGGTCGGTGATGACAGCGGTCAGGTTGACGTTACCAGCCATGGTCGATGCATCGACCAGACGGACGTCGTGGAAGCCATACTTGTCGCCGTGCTGCAGGCCACCGTTGGTGGTGTCGGTGCCTGGCAGTGGGGTGTCCACGCCGAGGCCTGGCAGGGTTACCTGGCCGCCGTTTGGAGGGGTACCCAGGGTGCCGACTGCTTTCAGGTTGGCGTTGCCGTTGACATAGACGTCGCCTTTGATGACGCCGTTAACCAGAACGACTTCTTGCAGGAAGTTGTCGGTCGAGTTGATGGTCTGAACGCGGCTGGTGCGCTCAACGGTGATTTCGAAACGCTCAACGCCTTTCGAGGTCGAGGTGTCGCCGGTCGACAGACCGCCGATGACCAGGTCGCCACCGTTCGAACCACGGCCCACGTCGTCCAGGATGACGGTGCTGGTGATTTTCGAAACGACGGAGGTTGGGTTGCCTTGCAGAATCGCGGTGTGCAGACCCGAATCAGGTGGAACTGCAGCAGCTGCAACCCAGCCCGAACCTTTTGGCAGGGAGATGGTGCCTGCGCCCGGGTTGGTGATGACGATTTCAGTACCGGTCTGTGGCTTGCCGGTCTTGGTATCGGCGACGGTGAAGGAGTTGCCTTCAGTGACGATGAAGTTCTGAACGCCTGGGGTCAGCTTGATCGCTGCCTGCAGTGCTTTCAGCAGGTCAGGGTAGGTCTGAGCCTGGTCGATTGCTTCCGAAGCGACTTTGATCGGGGTGCCGTTGAACGAGAAGATGAAGCCGTTGTACGGATTGTCCAGCAGTTTTGCCAGACCTTGTTCGCTAGCGCGGGTGTCCATCAGCTGCAGACGCAGCGATGCGCCGGCGGTTGCCACTGGCGCTGCGCGCAGGGAGTGCTGGTCGAAGTACACGCCGAAATCGACGTTACCTGGATCGGTTTGCACCATGGCGATAGTGATGTCTTTGGTGATCTGCGAGTCGAGGATACGGATATCTTCGATCAGCAGGTCAGCGCGGCTGTTGCTGTCTTCAAAACGGGTAACGCCAACCATGCGCTCAGCATCGATTGCAACTTCGCTGGTGCGAACGGTGTTGTTGTCGGTCGTGTCGGTCGCCACTGCTTGTGCGCTCAGAACGACGTTTTCAACGCCGGTCGTTTCTGCACGGAACGCGAACTTCTGCGAATTGCCGATGTCGGCGCGCAGGGTGTCGTTGCCGCCGCCGCCAGCGATGTTGTCGCCGCCTTGCAGGGTGTTCTGGTTGTCGAAGATGGTGCCGACGAAGGTGTCGTTGGCATCGGTGCCGACCAGGGCATCTTTCAGCGAGGTCAGGCTCTGGGTTGCGCCTGGAGTGGTGCCAAGAACCAGGTTTGCCAGTACCGAATTCACGGTAGCCTGGTAAACAACGTCGTCGGTGGTCGCGGAAACGCCAACCAGCAGCTTGCGTGCTTCGGCAGCAGCGGGGGCGCCGTCGTAGGCTTTGATTTCAGCGGTGGTGTCGATGGCGTTCGTGAAGTTGGTTGCAACGACAACCTTCTTGTTCACGGTCTGTGCATCAACGCCTTTAGCATCGATAGCGCCGGTCAGGATGTTGTAAGCAGCTGCACCTTTGCTGACGCGGCCCGAATCGATCTCTTTGGTCCAGAAGGCGGCGCCTTCTGCGTCAGGAGCGCGATTGAACAGGTTGGTGTAGACAGCTTTCAGGAAGTCAGCGGTCGAGCCTGGGTACAGGGCTGCGGATTCAGCGCTGGTGCCGAAGCTGTCCATCAGCTGTTTCACTGAGGCGTTGGTGTTGTAAGCAACAGCCAGGCCAGCCGTGTCCGTAGGAGCTTTAGCGTCGGCCAGTGCTTTGGTCATGCTAGCCAGACCGGTGGAGTCAGCTGGGCGGCCAAAATAGGAAAGGTAAAGTTCTTGTGCTACTTTTGTGTACTCGGTTGCTACGGCCATGATGGATCCTTTAGTTGAGCTTAGATATAACCAAATTTCTGCGGCCCGGCGGGGTTGAAACTCCCTATCCCGAGCCCTTTTTTGCAGAACAGGGAGTATATTGCCACATCGCGTGCCACGGGTTGTGATCACCGTCACAAATTACAGATTAATCGGTATTTTTTCCTGAAATTTGATGAATTTAATTTGATACTGAACATGTTTTTGCCTATTTATTCAGCACTTGCTTCCGAATTAAGCAATATTGCTCGCGATGGCCTGCCGCGGCCGGGCGCACGAATACCGGCAAATTACGCGCTTTTAAATAGCATCCAAATAATCGGTGGATTATCGGACCAGTTGGCATTCCGGATAAGCCGGTGTTATGCCGATCCCGCCTCGACCCGCTGGCGCCCCTGAACCGGGAGGACGGCAAGCCGGCCCATGCCCGTGTGCGCGGCGACCGGGAAAGCGCGCCGTCCTCCCCGGCGCAGGCTCGCCGATCACGCTGCGCGATTAAGCAGCGAATTGCCTATATATATATGCACGGACCGCATATCGGTTTTTATAAAAACAAACGGCCGCCCTGCAGGCAGCCGTTTTCGTTTCTAAAAGATAATCGCCGCGATAGCGAGGCGATTTACCCGGCGGCGCCACCCGTGGGCATCGGGCGGCGCCGCCAGGGCATTAAGGACGCGACCAGCGTGTATAGCCTTCGGCAGTCCAGGTCTGGCCATTGATGGTTTTGAAGATATACTCCGCGCCGTTCGCCTTTTCGCCGGTCAGGTAGCCGACCACCTTGGTGTTCGAGTCCTGGTTATTGACGATCTTCCCGCTGCCATGGAGGTCGCCCACGGAGCGCACCCGCACTTCCCCTTCCGCACTGTAGATCAGCAGGCTGCTGTCGAAGGTGCGGGTGGCGAAGTTGACGTTCAGGCTGGCGTCGGTGACGCCGGCGGCGCGTGCGTCTCCGGTGTTGCGCGACAGGCTCACCTGGCTTTCCTCGAGCTTGAACGACACCCTCCCTTCCGTCGGCAAGACCATGTTGGCATCGAGACGGCGCTTGAGCACGAACGAGCCGACCGATTCTCCCTGGCCGTAGTCCGGATTGGCCAGCCTGGCCACCACTTCCGGGTCGGGCCCGGTACCGGCGATGCGCTCATAGCGCCCCCAGATGATCTCCGGGCCTTTCGGCACCGGCGGCGGCGCCACCACCACCGGCGGCACCGGCGGCAGTACCGGCGCCACCGGCGGCTTGTTGAGCTGGATGATGGCGTCTTTCTTGGCGTCGAGGTTGACCGCGGCGCCGGGCAAGACCGGTATCGTCGTGGTCGGCCCAGCGACGCGCCCGCTCGGCTCGTCGCCGCGCGGCGGCACGGCCTGGTCGGGGCTGGCGCCCGGATTGTTCAGCAGTTTCGGCACGAGCTGGCCCTTGTCGACCTGCAGCAGCATGCCGGGCTGGCCGGCGAACAGTTCGCGGCTGCTGCGCCCTTCGCACGGTCCGCCGCCTTCCGGTCCGCAGGTGCCGGCAAAGCCGCTCACGACCACGCCGCCGCTCACCACCGCGATGCGCGTGGTCAGCTGGTCGGTCGAGACGATAAAGTCGGTGCCGCGCACGCCGATGGCCGCCACCGGCGTATTGAAGCGGAAGTTCTGGCGCGACAGCTTGACGCCCTGGCCCGAAATGCTGCGCGCCACCCCGCTGAGCAATTCGAGCTTGACCCGGGTATTGGCCGCATTATCGGCGTCGACCTTGTAGGCGATGATGCGCGCCCGGCTGTTCGGACGCAGGATCAGGAAGCCGCCATCGACGGTCTTCATATAGACGTAACCCTGGGCGCCAGTGCTGAGCTCATCGCCTTCCTGGACGGCCGCGTCGAGCACGGCCGCCTTGCTGGCCACCTGTACCTCGCCGGTGACGAACACGATGCGTCCCGCCTCGGCGGCGCCGGCCTGCCCGGCCGCGGCGAAAGCTAGCGCCAGCGCAACAGGCAACATCCGCAATGATGCAATGGATTGATTAAACATAAATTCTCCCTTGTTCCGATTATGCGCCCGCAAAACCCCTCAAAATGTGTTGCCGGTCACATTATTGCATTCTGATACAAATCTGAGACGGTTGTACAACATTGACAGCGCCTGCTTGGCGTTATGATTAAACTCAGGCCCGCAGGCGTCAGGCTTGCGCTGAAAGTAATGTTGCAAAAAAACTTGCTCTGGTAGCATTACTGCCTGTCTGGCGTTATACTTGCGTTATTTCCAGGTCGCGCGGCTGCGCCGGGAGCCAGATCCCCGTCCGCCGGCACGACAAACTCATTGGCCCACTTGCGCTCCTTCTCCCCCTCTTCCCTGCTGCACCTGTCGATTCCGTTGGCGGCGCTGATGCTGGCCGTGTGGGCGCAACTGCCGCGCGGCGCCTCGGGGCTCGACGCCGCCGACGAATGGCTGCGCGACCGCTTCGTGGTGGCGCAGGCGGCCGACACGCCCGAGCCGCGCATCCTCGTGGTCGACATCGACGAGACCAGCCTGGCGGCGCATCCCTGGCCATGGCCGCGCGCGCGCCTGGCCGAGCTGGTGGAAACGCTGATCGGCGACGGCGCGCGCGCCGTGGCGCTCGACATATTGCAAGGCGAGCCGGGCGACGCCGCCGGCGACATGCGCCTGGCCGTGCTGGCCCGCCAAGGCCCGCTGGTGCTGGCCCAGCTGTTCGACTACGAACAACGTCCGCAAGCGCTGCGCTTCGGGCGTCCCGCCGGCGGCGTCGCCTCGGCGGCGGCCGGCGGCGCCGTGCCGGCCCATGGCTTCATCGCCAACCATGCCGGACTGGCGCTGGCCCCGCATGTGGGCAACATCGGCGTGCGTCCCGATCCCGACGGCGTGCTGCGCCGCGTCCCGATGTATACCTGGTTCGAACAGCGCCGCTTTCCGACCCTGTCGCGCGCGCTGCTCGACTGCTGCGAGACGCCGGCGCCATCCCCTGCCCCGGCCGCGGCAGACGAGCGGCACGACGGCTACCAGCGCGTGCCGTTCAGCCGCTCGCTCGACGCCTACACCGTGGCCAAGGCCGGCGAGATCCTCGACGGCCGGGTCGACCCGGCGATGGTGGCCGGGCGCCTGGTGCTGATCGGCTCGTCATCGCTGAGCATCGGCGACCGGGTCGCCACCCCGCTCGGGCGTTCCAGCCCCGGCCTGCTGGTGCACGCCTCCATGCTCACCACCCTGCTCGACCGCCAGGCCGGCCTGGCCCCGGCGCCCTGGCCCGGACGCCTGATGGCGGTGCTGTTCGCCAGCGCCGTCGCGGCCCTGGCCGGCTACACCTTCGCGCGCCTGTCGGCCGCCATCAACGTGCTGATGCTGGCGGCGGCCTCGCTGACCTGGCTGATGCTGGCCTACGGCCTGTCGGCGCACGATCCGGATTTTTCGGTGAGCGGCCCGCTGCTGTCGATCGCCTTCCTGCTGGCGGTGGGCGTGCCCTTCCACTGGCAGCTGGCGCAGTCCGGCTCGCGCCGCCTGCTCGACACCATGCGCCGCTACGTGGCCGGGGAAGTGGTCGACGAATTGCTGCGCAGCGGCCTGAAAGACCCGCTCGCTCCGCGCCAGCTGCAGGTCACCACCCTGATCGCCGACATGCAGGGCTACACCTCGCAGGTCGAAGCGCTGGCGGTCGAGGAAGCGGCGAAACTGACCACCGACTTCCTCGATTGCCTGACCCGCCCGGTGCTGGAAAACAAGGGCACGCTCGACAAATACACCGGCGACGGCCTGGTCGCTTTCTGGGGCGCGCCGATTCCGAACGACCAGCACGCCGACCTGGCGCTGGACGCGGCCGCACGCATCCTGCGCGAAGTGGCGATCCTGAGCGCAACGCGGGTGCGCGCCGGCGGCCAGCCGCTGCGCGTGCGCATCGGCATCGAAAGCGGATTGGCCATGGTGGGCGATTACGGCACCTCCTTTCGCAGCATCTACACGGCGGTCGGCGACAGCGTCAACACCGCCTCGCGCCTGGAACAGGCCGCACGCGATTTTCCGCACGACGTGATCATCGGCCAGGGCACGGTCGGCTACGCCACGCGCCACCGCTTCCTCAGCCTGGGCCGGCACGCGCTGCGCGGCAAGGAGCATCCGATCGATCTGTATACCCTGGAGGGGCTGGCATGAAGCGCATGTCCCTCACGCGCATGTCCCTGACGCGCATGTCCCTGACGCGCATGTCCCTGACGCTGCTGCTGGCGCTGGCCGCGCTCGCCCCGGCGCGGGCGCGGCAAGGCGACACGCCCGCGACGCCGGCAGCGAGCGAACTGCCCGCGGCCGACGCCCCGGCCCCGCTCAGCGACGAGCAAGCGGCCCAGGAAGAAAAACTGTACCTTGAAGCACTGCGTTCGCTGTCCGAAGGCCGCCCCGACGAAGCCACCGGCAAACTGAGCCGCCTGCTGGAAAAGAACGCCCTGCACGCCGGCGCCTGGCTCGACCTGGCCATCAGCCATTGCGAACTGGGCAACAAGGCCGAGGCCGAGCGCCTGTTCGAGCAGATCGAACAGCGTTTCCACCCCTCCGAGTCGATCCTGCAACTGATGGCGCACTACCGCAACTCGGGCTGCAAGGGCCAGCGCGCCCATCCGCGCTCGATGTCGTTCAAGCTTGGCGCCGGCTACGACACCAACGTCAACCAGGGCTCGAGCAGCAGCAGCGTCATGCTCGGCCCCGCCAACAATCTGGAGAACTACACGCTGGGCGCGGACTCGCGCCCGCGCGCCGATCATTTCAAGGTGCTCTCGGGCGACTTCAACCAGCCGCTCGGCAGCCGCGGCATGCTCCTGATCGCCCAGCTGCGCGCCCTGCGCCACAACGAGGTGAGCAGCCAGGACAGCGATTCGGCCCTGCTGGCGCTGGAACGCCCCTGGAGCGGCGCCGGCTGGACCGGGCGCGCCACCGCCGCTTACGGCCTGGTGCGCCTTGGCGGCGAACTGTACCAGCGCCAGGCCCAGGTACTGCTGCGCGCCGTGCCCCCGCTCGACCTGGGCGAGTCGCTCGGCTGGTCGCTCAGCGCCGGCTACAGCAGCGCCATCTATCCGACCCGGCGCTATTACGATGCGCGCACGCTCGACCTGGGCACCAGCCTGGCCGTACGCAGCAAGAAATCGACCGTGGTGCTGTCGGCCGGCCTGCTGGCCGACGCCGGCAAGGCGGGCCGCCCCGGGGGCGACCGCAACGGCTGGTACGGCGGCGCCAACCTGGTCGCGCTGCTGGGCGACAAGGCCATCGCCGAACTGGGCCTGTCGCAGCAGTCGTGGCGCGGCGCGCGCATCTACTCGTCCGGCTGGATCGACACCAAACGCGACCAGGACACCACCCAGCTGCGCGCCAGCCTGCTGTTCCCGGTCGGCACCCACAGCGCCCTGCAGCTGGAGCTGCGGCGCACCTTCAACCGGGAGAACATTCCCCTGTTCCAGTTCGACAGCCGTTGGCTCCAGTTCAGCTGGCGCACCGACAACTGGTAAGATACCGGTCCAGCACGTTTGCTGGCGCTGGCACGGAATATCCTGCGGGATACCCCACGGGATACCCCGGTGCCGGCGGACCGACTGTTGATGTGGATAAGATGACTTGGGAATTGATTGCGTTTTTACTGGCCGCGCTGGCCATCGTGGCGGGCTGCCTGGTGCCCAACGCATGGCTGCCGCCATTGCCGAACGACAAGCTCATGCATTTCCTGGCCTTCGGCCTGCTCGCCCTGTTGCTGGCGCGCATGGTTCCAGGCGGCTGGTTCCTGCAACTGTGCCTGCTCGGCTTGCTGGGCGCCGCCCTCCTCATCGAAATCCTGCAGAATTTAGTACCTGGAAGAAAATTTTGCTGGCGCGACATGGCGGCCAACGCCGCCGGCATCGCCACGGTGGCGCTGTGCGCGCCGCTCGCGCATGCCTATCTATGACGGAAACAGTGCATGAGTACAAATAATTTCATCGTTACCGCCACCAAGAACGGGGTCCCGCTCGGTCCCGAGGACGCCTCGGTCATGCCGGTGCCCAAGGATTCGCAGAACAAGGTCAGCGTCCAGATTCACCTGCGCAAGATTCCCCTGCTGGCCCAGCTGAGCGAGGACGAAATGCGCCAGGTCATGACCGACCTGCGCATCCGCACCTACGCCAAGCGCGACGTGGTGCTGCAAAAGGGCGCCAGCGGCGACAGCCTGCTGTTTTTGCTGTCGGGCCAGCTGCAAGTGATCGACGTGACCGAAGACGGGCGCGCGATCGGCCTGCGCATGCTCGCGCCAGGCGACTTCTTCGGCGAAATCGCTGTCATCAACGGTTCGACCCGCTCAGCCTCCGTGGTCGCCCTCTCCCCGGTGATGGTGGCGCTGCTGCCGCGCGCCACCGCGCTGCACCTGTTTTCGCATTCGCCGTCCGTGGCCAAGCACATGCTGCGTTTTCTGGCGGAAAAAGTGCAGCGCGATTCGCAATTTCGCGCGCTCTTGAGCATCCACAACACGGCCAAGCGGATCTACACCTTCCTCGAACTGATGAAGGAAAAGAAGGAAGGCGACGTGGAAGTGGTGGAAAACCTGCCGACCCACCAGGATATCGCCAACATGATCAACACCAGCCGCGAAACGGTGACCCGCACCCTACTCGCGCTGGTGCAGCAAGGCATCGTCGAAAAGGGCACGCACCGCCTGATCATTTTGAATCCGGCGGAGCTGCACAAGCTGGCGCAGAACTAGGAGAACATTCCAGTTGATGCGATGAATATCCCGGCGCCCGCAGTTTTCCCGCCGGGCACGCGTGAGCCTCAAGATCAATTCGAAGGCCGCTGCAGAAAAATTGGCGATTTATCGCCTACGCGGATCGGGGCTAAAGGCAGGTTGTACAGTCGATGCTACAAAAATATGCCATTCGACAACTTATAATAGGCGACCAGTCTCTGCGAAATCCCATACAAACTGCCCCGATGTACATCGATCTTAAAGTTTTCGCAGCCAGCAGCGGCGTAACGCTTCTTCGCCTTGAAGCGCCGAGCATCGAAGAAGCTCGTCAACATGCTGTTGCGCAAGGATTCCAGGTGATTAGCGCACGACGGTCAACGTGGCGAGTGGGTCGCAGAACTCCTGTTTTTTCTGTTCCCCTGTTCACGCAAGAAATGGTGTCTTTACTGGATGCAGGCCTGAGTCTGGTTGAAACTATCGACTTACTGACGCGAAAATCAAAACACGCGGATGGCCGAGCTGTACTTCAATCGATATCTCGCCATCTGCAAGAAGGCTTGTCGTTTTCGCGCGCTTTAGAAGAATTTCCGAAGGTATTTCCGGTCCTATACGTCGCTACTGTGCGCACATCGGAGTGAACGGGCGATTGATCGAAGCGCTAAAACAGTTTTTGCTCCATCACAAACAGCTCAATACCGTGCGCGAGAAGGTCGCCGCAACGCGCCGAATACATCGAAGCCATTTTGGAACTCTGGACAAAATAATGCCGAATTTATTTTTAATATTACCTTTGCAAAATGAAAGTGCGGCGCCGGTGAAGGTATTGCTGGAACCGGTTTCCGAATACTTTTTTATCCAGCCCGGTGAGAAAGTGGAAATACACGGCATTTGTGATGAAAATACCAAAAATGCTACTTTCACCATTGCTCCGAATGATTCGTTCTTGACGGTCTATGCTCCCGGTGAAATAACCGGCTATATAGATTGTTACATTACCCGCGATGGGCAACGATTGAATCCGGACGGATACTGACAAAGATAAATTTACAGAAGCGATGATTGATTGGCTTTTGGCGCTACGATCTATTTGACTGAGTGAACGAAATTTTGTTTGGCAGGTCATAAGGCGATGAGCCGAACTGACCTAACTGAACAACAATGTCGGCAGCTTTGCCGCCCGCTCCACATCATGGCCACGCCTATATCGGGCATCGGCATATGACCAATGGTATCTTGTGGCGCTTACGGACCGGCGCGTCTTGGCGCGACATTCCACCGCTCTATGGCCCACGACAGACCTGCTACGACAGGTTTGTGCGCTGGTCGCGCAATGACACTTGGTCACGCTTACGCAAAATGAGGCAAGCAGCAGCCGAGGCATCTGTGCGTATCGACTGGGATAGAGGGGGACTTGGATGCGACCACGTTAAGGGCCGTGCTTATGGCGCGCGTTATTACCGAAGAGCGATCCAACAACGCGGCATCTGGTGCGTGTGCCCTGAGCGTCTTGACGCATAAAAAAGCCGACTACGACGAGGATGCCGTGGAGGCTCACCTCCACGGTTCGATTCCCAAGCCTACAAAGGTTCAACCGGCTAAAGGCTTTTCGCGCCGTTGCAACCCAATACGACAAGCGCGGCCTTAACTTCTTTGCGGCCGCGCTTGTGGGAGCAATGATGGTGCGGCTCCTATGAGATCATTCAGGCACACCTTGGCAGTCTGATGCGGATCGCAAATGCCAGTTTCCTAACGAATTCTTTCACCCGCTTAGACCGCAAATGGAACGGCCGGCGGGTTTCCGGGTATTTTTCCGTTCAGAACATAGCTCGCATGTATTGCCACCAACGAATCTGGGGCAGCACCAACATTCTGGAAACAAACAACATATGCCACTACACGTTGCTCTTTGCCCAGTCGAGATTATTCGCCTTGCCGTAATTAAAAAGGCATTCGATGGCATGAACGCTTAAAGGGCCAGCCGTTTCGCCTTCTCTCGTATCCTGCTCGATCAGGTATTGCCCGCTAAAGCGGACCATGGCGTCTGACCGAGGAAACGCTGCATCGCATTGCATGTTGTATGCCTTCGGATGTGAAAGCAATGTTCAACGTTGGCCCGTACGCTAGGCTGCGCGTGCTACAACATCCCCTTTGTGCGACCGGTCGAGTTCTTCTTGAGCGTTTTGCTTACGCTCAGGTGCATCGCTGTACGCCAGTCGACCATCTTACCGGCACTTGACGAACGTTTGGCGACGCCTCGGTAGCCCGTATCGCCCGACACAGCCCTGTCCATGCCATGCAACATGAGTACGCTTGGGTCGCATCTGCCACGGTTTCAGCCAGGCTGATCACGTTGTAGACCAGAACAGTCGCCATGTCCATGCCACATGAGCCTGCATGTCGAAGCGCGAGTCGTGAGCTTTCTTGGACTCGTGCATGTCCGGGCCACGTTTGCCATCTCGGCGCCGCGACCGCTCAAACCGGCGCCGTGCTGCCGCCCAGTGGTGCCGCAACGCCGGCCGGCGCCCCCCAGCGGCGCCGGATCCAGTCCTGCAGCGGCCGCTCGACATGGTGGTAGCAGTAATACGACAGCACCATGGTGGCCGCCACGAAACCGAGGAACAGCCACGGCGAGCGCCACGGCACTTCGCGCCCCAGCCAGCCGCATACGAGCGCGATATACAGTTGCAGCGGAAAATGCAGCAGGTAGCTGGCGTAGGTCAGATTGCCCAGCTCGCCAAAAACACGACGCAGGCGCGCGCTGGCCGGCTGCACCCCTTGCAGGAACAGATACACCAGCAGCGGCACCATCGGCACCACGACATGGTCGGCCCAGACCAGGCCCAGGCGCACCGCGGCGCAGGTGGCCAGGAACAGCAGCGCCAAGGCGCCGTTGACGATCCGGTGGCGCCGCCGGGTCCAGCCGGCCGCCCGGCGCGCGCCCAGCCACACCACCCCGCCCAGGTAAAAGAACAGCAGGCATTCGAAGGCCGGCAAAGCGCTGCCGTAGTGGCCCAGGGCCAGCAGCGCCACCGTGGCCAGGGTCGCGCGCGCGCCGACGCCGATGCGCCGGCTGAGCACAAAGAACAGCACATAGGCCAGCAATTCGAGCGCCACGCTCCAGATCGGCCCGTTGAAGGAGACGCTGCTCAGCAGCGGATAAAACCAGTGGCCGACCACGCCCAGCTGCAGGAAAAAACTTGGCAGGCTGTTGTCCTGGTACACGAAATAGGCGGGATGGCTGGCGCGAAACAGCGCTTGCCCGAGCGCGACCAGCAGCAGGGTCAAGATATGCAGCGGATACAGGCGCGAAAAGCGCAGCAGGGCGAAGCGCCCGGCCTTGACGCGCCCGGCGGCGAGCGCCTCGCCGTATTTCCAGAAAAAGATGAAGCCGGAGATGCTCCAGAACACTTGCACGCCGAACTTGCCGTAATGATAAAACATCGACAGGGCGCCGTAGAACGGCTCTTCCCGGTTATCGAACTGAAACGGCACCGCGCCCACGAACGAGAAATGCTGGTAATGCCAGAACAGCACCGCCAGCGCGCTGGCGAAGCGCAGCAAGTCGATCCCGGCCAGGTTCTGGACGCCGGATAACCGGGCGCAGGGCAGCCGGGCGCCGGGCGGGAAGACGGTCTCGTGTGTGTGCATTGTGGAAAAACATCTGGAATGGTTGCAAGATTATACAGCGCCGCGGCGCCGCCATTGCCGGCCGCAGGGCGCTTTTTGCGCCCTCGTTGGCTAAAAGCTGCATGCTATAATCTTCCGCCCCGCAGCCCCGGCAAGACCAGGCGCGGAGCGGCGCGGCCGGTTGCGGCGCGGCCTGCCGGCTGGCGGCGGCGCGACCTGTTATTTCCATATGCTAAACAAAACGACCTACACCATGACCTTGCCGTTCGCCGCCCGTGCGCCTGCGCTTCCCACCAGACTGCACGCGCGCCGCGCCCCGCGCGCATGATCTCGCTGTCGATGTTCCGCGGCGTCTGGCGCTACCGCGGCTTCGTGCTCGGCAGCGTCAAGCGCGAATTCCAGTCCAAGTACCGCAATTCCCTGTTCGGTGCGCTCTGGACCGTGCTCAATCCCCTGGCCATGATCACCGTCTACACCGTGATCTTTTCCGAAGTCATGGGCAGCCGCCTGCAGGGCGTCGATTCGACCTTCGCCTACAGCATCTACCTGTGCGCCGGCGCCCTGACCTGGGGCCTGTTCGCCGAAATCACCACGCGCGCGCAGACGGTGTTCATCGAAAACGCCAACCTGATCAAAAAGCTCCAGTTTCCGCGCATCTGCCTGCCGATCATCGTGGTGCTCAACGCCTGCGTCAACTTCGCCATCATCTTCGGCCTGTTTACCGTGTTCCTGGTCTGGTCGGGCACCTTTCCCGGCGCCGTCTACCTGCTGCTGTTTCCGGTGCTGGCGCTGCAAATCCTGTTTTCGATCGGGCTGGGCATGGTGCTGGGCGTATTGAACGTGTTTTTCCGCGACGTCGGCCAGTTCTTCGGCATCCTGCTGCAGTTCTGGTTCTGGTTTACGCCCATCGTGTACCCGGCCACGGCACTGCCGAAACCGATCCGCGAGCTGCTGGTGTTCAATCCCATGGCCTCGGTCGTCGCCGCTTACCAGACCATCCTGGTGCACGCGCGCGCGCCCGACTGGGCCAGCATGCTGCCGATCCTCGTGCTCACCGTGCTGTGCTGCCTGATGGGTCTTTTACTGTTCCGCAAGCGCTCCGGCGAGATGGTGGATGAACTCTGATGGGTACCATACGCGTCAATCAACTGGGCAAGGCCTACAAACAATACGGTAACCGCTGGGGCCGCCTGGTGGAATGGGTCCTGCCCTTCCTCGGCCAGCGCCACCGCCTCAAGTGGGTGATCCAGGATGTCAGCTTCCAGCTCGCACCGGGCGAAGCGGTGGGCATCATCGGCATCAACGGGGCCGGCAAAAGCACCCTGTTAAAACTGATCACCGGCACCACCACCCCGACCACCGGCAGCGTGCAGATCTCCGGACGGGTGGCGGCCCTGCTCGAACTGGGCATGGGTTTCCATCCCGATTTCAGCGGACGCCAGAACTGCTTCATGGCCGGCCAGCTGATCGGCCTCTCGGTCGACGAAATCGGCGAGCTGATGCCCGAGATCGAAGCCTTTGCCGACATCGGCGACTACATCGACCAGCCGGTGCGCGTGTACTCCTCGGGCATGCAGATGCGCCTGGCCTTCAGCGTGGCCACCGTCAAGCGGCCCGACGTGCTGATCGTGGACGAAGCGCTGTCGGTGGGCGACGCGTACTTCCAGCACAAGAGTTTCGAACGCATCCGCCAGTTCCAGAAGCTCGGCACCACCTTGCTCATCGTCAGCCACGACCGCGCCGCGATCCAGTCGATCTGCGAACGCGCCCTGCTGCTCGACGGCGGCCGCCTGGCGTCGCAAGGCAGCCCGGAACAGGTAATGGATTACTACAACGCCCTGATCGCCGCGCGCGATGGCGCCGGGGTCGAGCAGGTCGTCACCGAGGCCGGGCGCACCCAGACCAGCTCCGGCACCGGCGAAGCGAGCGTGACCCGCATCACCCTGGAGGACGAGGCCGGGCGCGCGCTCGAGACGGTCAACGTGGGCGCCGCCGTCACCCTGTGCATCCAGGTCAGGGTGCACCAGCCGGTAGCGCGCCTGGTGCTCGGCTACATGATCAAGGACCGCCTCGGCCAGCAGATGTACGGCACCAATACCCACCACATGGACATGGTGCTCGATGACGTGGCGCCCGGTGAAGACATCACCTTCCGCTTCGCCTTCCCGCTCAACCTGGGCGAAGGCAGCTATTCGCTCACCACCGCGCTCACCAGCACCGAAACCCATTTGGGCGGCAACTACGAGTGGCGCGACCTGGCCTTCCTGTTCATCGTGATGAACATGAACCGCAAGTATTTTGTCGGCACCAACTGGCTGGAACCGCGCGTGGAGATCCTGCGATGAACGACAATTTTTACCGCGCCTTCGAAGACCGCTACCGCGGTTCGCGCGAGCTGATCAAGTCGCGCCTGACGGCCTACCAGCCGTTCTACGCGCCGCTGGCGGCGCTGTATCCGGGCGCCACCGTGCTCGACCTCGGTTGCGGGCGCGGCGAATGGCTCGAACTGCTGGGCGAGCAAGGCTTCGCGCCCTTCGGCGTCGACCTCGACGACGGCATGCTGGCCGCCTGCCGCGAACGCGGCCTGCAGGTCGAACTGACCGACGCCCTTTCCGCCCTGCGCGTCCGGCCCGACGCCAGCGTGGCCATGGTCTCGGCCTTCCACCTGGTCGAGCACATCGACTTCGACGCGGTGCGCGACCTGATCGCCGAAGCGCGCCGGGTGCTGCTGCCGGGCGGCCTCCTGGTGATGGAAACGCCGAACCCCGAAAACCTGGTGGTGGGGGCGTCGAGCTTTTACATGGACCCGTCGCACCTGCGTCCGATTCCGCCGCCGCTGCTCGAGTTCGTGGTCGGCTTTGCCGGCTTTGCGCGCCAGAAGGTGCTGCGCCTGCAGGAAGACCCGCGTCTGCACGGCGACGCCCCGATCGGCCTGATCAACGTGCTCGACGGCGTCAGCCCCGATTACGCGGTACTCGGCCAGAAGCAGGCGCCGGACGAGTTCCTGGCGCCGTTCGGCGCGCCGTTCGCGGCCAGCTACGGCATTTCCCTGTCCGACCTGGCGCTGCGCTTCGAGCAGCAGGACAACCGGCGCCGCACCGAACTGCACCAGGCGATCGGCAGCCTGGGCGAGCGCGTCGGCTTGCGCGAGCAGGCCGACATCGACGCCTTCGACATCCTGCACAAGGGCCTGGCGCGCGTCGCCGAGGGGGTCGAAGAGAACCGCCGCCGCCACGACGCCGCCGCGCCGCAGCTGCAGCAGATGCAGCAGATGCAAGACCAGCTGACGCAGCATGCCGAGCAGGCGCAGCTGGCCCGGCAAGCCCAGTTGTCCTTGCAGGAGACGCTCGATGCGCTGGCCCGGCGCGTCGGCGCGGCCGAGGAACGCGCGGCGCAGCACCAGCGCCGCGTGGAAGAACTGCAGGACAGCACCTCGTGGCGCGTCACCGCGCCGCTGCGCGCCGTGACCGGCTACGCCTGGCGCCTGCGCGACGCGGCGCGCGACGGGCGCATCGGACCGGGCATCCGGCGCCGCGTCACGCCACCGCTGCTCGCGCTCATGCGCGCCCTGCTGCGCCGTCCGCGCGCCAAGCGCACCGCGCTGGCCGTGCTGCGCCGCTTCCCCGGCCTGCACGCGCGCCTGTACGGGATGCTCAGGCGCGCCAACAGCACGCCGGCGCCGCCGGCCGCGCCGTTCCCGTCCAGCGCCAGCGCCGGCGAGCTGACGCCGCGCGCGCAGCGCATCTACGAAGAACTCAAACAAGCTATCGACTCAAGGAAGAACTGATGCGCATTGTGATCGACCTCCAGGGCGCCCAGTCGGAAAGCCGCTTTCGCGGCATCGGCCGCTACTCGCTGGCCCTGGCGCTGGGCGTGGCGCGCAACGCCGGCGAACACGAGATCTGGCTGGTATTGAACGGCGCCCTGGGCGCGGCGATCATCGACCTGCGGCGCACCTTCGCCGGCCTGGTGCCGCCCGAACGCATCCGCGTGTTCGACATCGCCGGCCCGGTGGCCGAGATCGAGCCGGGCAACAGCCCCCGCTGCCGCGCCGCCGAACTGATACGCGAACACTTCATCGCCCAGCTGCGCCCGGACGCGGTGCTGGTCACCAGCCTGTTCGAAGGCTTCGTCGACGACGCCGTGGTGTCGGTCGGCGCCTTCGCCGGCGCCGGGCGCACGGCGGTCGTGCTGTACGACCTGATTCCGTTCCTGAACCCCGACGCTTACCTCGGCAGCGCCATCCAGCGCGCCTACTACGAGCGCAAGATCGCCTCGCTGCGCAGCGCCGGCCTGCTGCTGGCCATTTCCGACTACTCGCGCCAGGAAGCGATCGACGCGCTGGCGCTGGCGCCCGATTCGGTGCACGCCATCTCCACCGCGGTGGACGACTGCTTCCGCCCAGACGCCGGACAAACGCCGCAGCAGGTGATAGAACAGAACGAGGCGCTGCGCGCGCGCTTCGGCATCAAGCGCAAGCTGCTGATGTACGCGCCGGGCGGCTTCGACGCGCGCAAGAATATCGATGGCCTGATCACCGCCTACTGCCTGCTGCCGCCGGCCCTGCGCGAGAGCCACCAGCTGCTCATCGCCAGCAAACTCGGCGAGCGCGACCGCGCCGACCTGCTGGCCCACGCGGCCAAGCGCGGCATGGAAAAGGATCACCTGATCCTGACCGGCTACGTGAGCGACGCCGACCTGATCGGCCTGTACCGGATCACCGACCTGTTCATCTTCCCTTCGCGCCACGAAGGCTTCGGCCTGCCGGCGCTCGAAGCGATGGCGTGCGGCGCGATCGTCATCGGCGCCAACAACACCAGCATTCCCGAAGTGGTGGGCTGCGCCGAAGCGCTGTTCGACGCCGACCGCCCGCAATCGATCGCCGAGAAAATCGGCCAGGTGCTGCAGGACCCGGCCATGCGCGAACGCCTGCGCGCGCACGGCCGCGCCCAGGCCAAGCGTTTTTCGTGGGACGAGAGCGCGCGCAAGGCCCTGCGCGCGATCGAGGGCCGTTTCGGCGCCCGGGAGCAGCAAGCCACGCCGGCCGCCCCCGCGCGCCGCCCGCGCCTGGCGTATGTCTCGCCGCTGCCGCCCGAGCGCACCGGCATCGCCGACTACGCCGCGCAAGTGCTGCCGGCCATGCTGGAACACTACGAGATCGACCTGATCGTGCACCAGGAGAAAGTGGCGCTGCCGCCGGCGCTGGCCGCCCTGCCCCAGCGCAGCGCGGCCTGGTTCGAGCAGAACGCCGGCCAGTTCGAGCGCATCGTCTACCAGTTCGGCAACAGCCCCTTCCACAGCCACATGTTCGGCATGCTGGCGCGCCATCCGGGCGTGGTGGTGCTGCACGACTTCTTCCTCAGCAATGTGCTCGATTACGAGCAGATGACGGGCGGCATTGCCAACGCCTGGTCCGACGCGCTGTACCATTCGCACGGCATGGCCGCGCTGCTGGCCGGCCAACATACCGAGCGCGCGCTGGAAACGCGCAATCTGTATCCCTGCAACCTGGCCGTGCTGCAGCAGGCGCGCCGGGTGGTGGTCCATTCCGAACACGCGCGCAGCCTGGCGCGCCACTGGTACGGACCGCTGGCGGCCGGCGACTGGAGCGTGGTGCCGCTGCCGCGCGCCCTGCCCGCGCCGGGCGAGCGCGCCAGCGCCCGGCGTGCGCTCGGCATCGCCGACGATGTGTTTTTGGTGTGCAGTTTCGGCTTTGTCGCCAACACCAAGCATAGCCAGGAATTGCTGGACGCCTGGATGGCGTCGAGCCTGCACCGCGATGCGCGCTGCGAACTGGTGCTGGTCGGCGCCAACGATGGCGGCGACTATGGCGCGCGCGTGGCCGCGACCCTGGCCGCCGGCGGCAAGCGCATGCGCGTGGCCGGATGGACCGACGAAGCGGTCTACCAGCGCTACCTGCACGCGGCCGATGTCGGCGTGCAGCTGCGCTGCCACTCGCGCGGCGAAACCTCGGCCGCCGTGCTCGACTGCCTCAATTACGGCTTGCCGACCATCGTCAACGCCAACGGTTCGATGGCCGAACTGCCGCCGGACGCGGTATGGGGTCTGCCCGACCTGTTCAGCCAGGAGCAGCTGCAAGGCGCGCTCGAAGGCCTGCGCGCCGATCCGGCGCGCCGCCGCGCGCTGGGCGAACGCGCCCGCGCCCTGCTGCACACGGTGCACAGCCCGGCCCATTGCGCCGCCCTGTACGCCGCCGCCATCGAAGACACTTACGGCGCCGCGCCCGGATCGCGCGTCGCATCGCGCGCCGCCTTGACGAGCGCGCTGGCGGCCCAGCCGGCCCTCCACGACGACGACGCGCTGGTACGCCGCAGCGCCGAATGCATCGCGGCCGCGCCCGAGGCGCTGGCGCCGCGCCAGCTGCTGGTCGACGTCACCTCGACCGCGCGCCATGGCCTTAACACCGGCATCGAACGGGTGGTGCGCATGCAGTTGACCGAACTGCTGGCGCGCCTCGAACCCGGCCTGCGCATCGAACCGGTGTACCTGGCCGAGCACAATGGCTGCGTCCAGTACCGCTATGCGCGCGCCTACGCGCGCAGCCTGTACGGGATCAACGCGCCGCTGCCGCCCGACGAAGCGGTGGAAGTGGCCGCGGGCGACCGCTTCTACTGCGCCGACTATGCGCCCGACGCGGTGCTGGCGGCGGCGCGCGACGGCCTGTTCGCGGCCTGGCGCGCGCGCGGGGTGGAAGTGACGTTCCTGATCCACGACCTGCTGCCGGTGCTGCGTCCCGAATTCTTCCCGGAGGGCGCGGAGCAAGGCCACGGCGCCTGGCTGGCCTGCGTGGCGGCCAATGCCGACCGCCTCTTGTCCATCTCGGGCGCGGTGCGCGGCGAGCTGCGGCAATGGCTGGCCCAGGCGCAGCTGGACGCGCGCGGCGCGCTGAAACTGGCGGTGCTGCACCACGGCGCCGATATCGGCGCGCAGGCGCCGCCGCGCGCGCCTGCCAAGGCGCGCCGCGACGGCCCCGCCACCTTCCTGATGGTCGGCACGATCGAGCCGCGCAAGGGCCACCTGCAGGCGCTCGACGCCTTCGAGATGCTGTGGCGCGAAGGCGCCGACGTGCGCCTGGTGATCGTCGGCGCGGAAGGCTGGACGGCGCTGCCGCAAGCGGCGCGGCGCACCATTCCGCGCATCGTCGAACGCCTGCGCGGGCACGCGGAACTGGGCAAGCGCCTGCAATGGCTGCAAGGGATCGGCGACGCCGAATTGCTGGCGCTGTACCAGTCCAGTTCCTGCCTGCTGGTGCCGAGCGAAGGCGAAGGCTTCGGCCTGCCGCTGATCGAAGCGGCGCGCTATGGCTTGCCGGTGCTGGCGCGCGATTTGCCGGTGTTTCGCGAAGTGGCCGGCGCCCACGCGGCGTACTTCGGCGGGATGGAAGGGACCGACCTGGCGCAGGCCCTGCGCGCCTGGCTGGCGCAACGCAGCGCCGGCACCGAGCCCGATTCGGCCGGCATGCCGTGGATCACCTGGCGCGACAACGCCGGCCAGCTGCTGGCCGTGCTCGATGGGCGCGGCGCGGATGTGGCGTGGAGCGGCGCCGGCAACTAGGCCGGCTGCGCGAACCCGGCGGCCGCTTCCTGTTCAATCGCCTCTTCGCCCATGCCGGCACAGCCGGCATGGGCTGCAGCCACCCTAAGCCTTCGGCGCCGGCAACAGCCGCTCGGTCCCCAGGCGCAGCACGTCGTACATGGCGCCGCCATCGTGATACAGGATCAGGATGTCGGTGTCGGCGCGCTCGCGGTAGATATACGTCTTGAACGATTCAAGCTGCTCCGGCGTGAGCTGGTCGACGCCGTTGGTGGCGAACTGCTCCACATGGCGGTAGTAACGCGCGTACCAGGCCGACACTTTCGATCCGAACGAATCGGAAATGATCAGCAGGCGCCGCGCGGGCGCCTTGGGATTGTCGAAGCGGCTCACGTCGCGCAGGGTCGTCGAGATGTCGGCGATCTCGGGGAAGCACTCGCCGCCCCAGCACCCCTTCACGCCGGACTTGTCCAGATCCGGTTCGATCGTTTCGCTTTCCAGCAAGATGCCGTCGAACAGGTGGGACACGTCCGCAATCTGCACCCGCTTTTTCTGCGCCAGCGCGGGCGCCTGGTCGAGCGGGCGCTGCCAGAAATGCGTCAGGGAAAGACGCGCCACCTGGTCCAGCCCGTCGCCGGTCCAGTGGAACCAGCTCTTTGGAAACAGTACCGCGCTTTTCTTGATTTCGCGCATTTCCTTCAAGGGATAGAACATGGCCGCCGCCGCCGCCGGATCGAGGGCCGGCGAGGCGATCACGGCGCCGACGGGCGTGATGTCACTGGCGCACTCGCGCTCCAGGAACGGCGGCAAGTCCTCGGGATAGACCACCGGCGCCGACGGCACCACCAGCAGTTTCGGCGCCAGGCCGGCGGCGTGGAAGGCGCCGAACAGGCGGTTCAGGTGCGGAATGGTCGAATCGCGCGCCACGCCGCGGCTGCAGACGGTCGTCACCGCCTGGTACGGCGGCATGCTGGTGCCGTGGGCCGACAGGAAATAGCGGCCATGGCGCCCGGCCGACATCTGCACCGACGGAAATTCGTGGAACAGCTTGAAGCGCATGCGGTTGTTGAACTTGACCAGGTCGACCCGGTAGCCGAAATGGTCGTTGATCCAGGCATTGAGCTTGGGCGGCATCTCCAGCAGCTCGGCGGTGGTGGCCGGGCGCGGCGGCAGCTGCGCCAGGTTGGGGTCGTTCGGCTTGGTACGCGCGTTATACAGCGAGATCGCGGCCGGCACCGCCAGCAGGGCCACCACGGCGAACTTGCCGGCATTGCGGCCCAGCATTGCGAAAACAGGGTTGCTCATATCAGAAGCGGAAATAGATGAAGGGGTTGTAGGTGCCGGCCGCCAGGCTGGCGATGCACAGCAGCGCCAGCGACGCGGTCAGCACGGCATGGCCGCTATGCACCAGCAGCGCCGGCAGGCGCGCGGCCGCAGCCGCAGCCGCAGCCATCCCGGCGCCCTCCCTCGGCACGCCGGCACTGCCCCAGCGCCAGCAGGCCAGCAAGGTGCCCACGGCCAGCGCCAGCAGCGCGCTGTGGCCGACATCCATGCGCCATGGATGCACATACCCCTGGCCGTCGTGGCCGCCGAACATGCTGCCCAGGTAGGCGAGCGCGTGCGGCACGTCGTTGGCGCGGAAGAACACCCAGCCGACCATCGCGCACAGCATGGTCCAGGCTTGCCCGACCACGCCCGGCAGGCGCGCCAGCAGGGCCGAGCCGCCCAGGCGTTCGAGCACCAGCAGGGCGCCGTGCCACAGGCCCCAGATCACGAAGGTCCAGGCCGCGCCATGCCACAGGCCGCACAGGAAGAACACCAGCGCCAGGTTGAAGTAAGTGCGCACTGGCGAGACCCGGTTGCCGCCCAGCGGAATGTAGAGGTAATCGCGGAACCAGCTCGACAGGCTGATGTGCCAGCGGCGCCAGAAATCGGTGATCGAGGTGGCCGAATACGGGCGCTTGAAATTGGGCGGATAGGTAAAGCCGAGCATGTGGCCGATACCGATCGCCATGGTCGAGTAACCGGCGAAGTCGAACAGGATCTGGATCGAATAGCAGGCGATGCCGATCCAGGCCGCCGGCGCGTCGAGCTGGGCGGGATCGATGGCGAAGATGCGGTCGGCGCCCTGCCCCACGGTATTGGCGATCAGCACCTTTTGCGCCAGGCCCAGCACGAACAGGCGAAACCCCATCCACAGGCGCGCATTGCTGATGGTGCGGTGCTCGACTTCGTGGGCGATCTGGCGGTAGCGCACGATCGGGCCGGCGATCAGCTGCGGGAACATGGCCTTGTACATGGCAAAGCGCAGGAAGCTGCTTTGCGCGGTAATGTCGCGCCGGTACACGTCGATCAGGTAGGAAATACCCTGGAACACGAAAAACGAAATCCCCAGCGGCAGCACGATGGCCGGCAGCGCGCCTTCGCGCAGGCCGATGCCATTGAGGATTCCGGCGAAAAAGCCCAAATATTTGTAATAGCCCAGCATCGCCAGGTTCAGCGTGACGCCGGTCCACAGCAGCGCCTTGCGCTGGCCGCCGGCGCGCGCGATCAGGTAGCCGAAGCTGTAGTTCAGGAAGGCCGACAGCATCAGCAGCGGCACGAAGCGCGGCTCGCCCCAGGCATAGAACACCAGGCTGCCCACCAGCAGCACGGCATTTTTCCACGGCAAGAGGTAATACAGCAGCAGGAAGCAGGGGAAAAAGTAAAACAGGAAAACGGCTGAACTGAAAACCATGGAATGTCTCGTCAGAGGAACGCTGCGCGCCGGCCCGGACGGGCGGCGCGCGCTGTATTATTTGGCCGCCAGCGGCGCTGGCAAGATCATCTGGGTCCCGTTGCGCAGCACGTCATACATGGCGCCGCCGTCGTGGTACAGGAACAGGATATCGGTGTCGGCCTGGTTGCGGTAGATAAACGCCTTCATTTCTTCGGCCTGTTGCGGCGTCAGCTGGAAGGTATGGTTGGTGCAGAAATGCTCGACCTCGCCGTAATAACGCGCATACCACTGCGACATCTTGGCGCCGAAGGAATCCGAAATGATCAACAGGCGGCGCTTGGGCGCGTTCGGGTTCTGGAAACGGCTGACGTCGCCCAGCAGGCGCGAAATGCCGGCGATCTCCGGGAAGCAGTCGCCGCCGAAGCAAGCCTTGATGCCGGAGGCGCCATGGTCCGGCTCGACGAGTTCGCTTTGGAGATTGACGCCGATGAACATGTGCCCCAGGTCCGAGTTGCCCATGTACTTGCGGATCTTCAGCGGCGGCTGGTCCAGCGGGGTTTGCCAGAACGCGGTCAGGGACAGGCGCGCGACCTGGTCCAGGCCCTCGCCGGCCCAGTGGAACCAGGTCTTGGGGAACAGGGTCGCGCTTTTCTTGATCTCGCGCATTTCATTGAGCGGATACAGGATCGACTTGCGCGCTTCCGGCAGCAGCTCGGGCGAGGCCAGCACGCGCGCGGCCGCCGTGTTGGTGCTGGTGCATTCTTCCACCAGGTCGGCCGGCACGTCTTCCGGATACACGGCCGGGGCCGACGGCACCACCAGCAATTTCGGATCCATGCCGGCCGCGTGGAAAGCGCCGAACAATTTGTTCAGGTAGGGAATCGTGGTGTCGTTGGCCTTGCCCTTGCCGCACACCGTCGTCATGGCCTGGTACGGGCCGACGGTCTTGGCGTGCGCCGCCATGAAGTAGCGCCCGTGCTGGCCGTAGGCCACCTGCACCGAGGGAAATTCGTGGAACAGGTGGAAGCGCAGGATGTTGTCGGCCTCGATGAAACCGGTGCGAAAGCCGAAGTGATCGCCCACCCACGCGGTCACCTTGGGCGGCAGTTCCACCAGTTCCTTGGCGCTGTGCGGGCGCGCCGGCAGCGGCGTCAGGTTCGGGTCGTTCGGCATGCGGATGGCCTCGACCGACATCAGCGCCGGCACGGCCAGCATGACGATGATGCAGATCTTGGCCGAATGCCGGCCGACCCGCGCGAGGACAGTCGAGGCCATGTCAGAACCTGAAATAGATGAAGGGATTATACGTGCCGGCGGCCAGGCTGCTGATGCACAGCAGCGCCAGCACGGCCGTCGCTAGCACGCTGGCGCTGTTGGCCAGCACGCCGCTGCGCGGGAGCACGATGGCCGGAACCGCCTTCGCCTCAAGCTTCTCGCCCGCCGCCGGGCGCAGACGCCAGCAGGCGAGCGCGATGCCGGCCACCAGCGCGATGGTCGCGGTGGTGGTGATGTCATGGCGCCAGGAATGCAGTTCGGTGCTGCCATCGTAGGCACCGAACATGCTGCCCAGGTACTTGAGCGCGTACGGCACGTTGTCGGCGCGGAAGAACACCCAGCCGACCATCACGCACAGCATGGTCCAGGCTTGCCCGACCACGCCCGGCAGGCGCGCGAGCAGGGCCGAGCCGCCCAGGCGTTCGAGCACCAGCAGGGCGCCGTGCCACAGGCCCCAGATCACGAAGGTCCAGGCGGCGCCGTGCCACAGGCCGCACAGGAAGAACACCAGCGCCAGGTTGAAGTAAGTGCGCACTGGGGAGGCGCGGTTGCCGCCCAGCGGAATGTAGAGGTAATCGCGGAACCAGCTCGACAGGCTGATGTGCCAGCGGCGCCAGAAATCGGTGATCGAGGTGGCCGAATACGGGCGGTTGAAATTGGGCGGATAGGTAAAGCCGAGCATGTGGCCGATGCCGATCGCCATGTTCGAGTAGCCGGCGAAGTCGAACAGGATCTGGATCGAATAGCAGGCGATGCCGACCCAGGCGCCGGGCGCGTCGAGTTTGGACGGGTCGACGGCGAAAATGCGGTCGGCCGGCAGGGCGACGTAGTTGGCGATCAGCACCTTTTGCGCCATGCCCAGCACGAACAGGCGAAAACCCATCCAGATGCGTTCATTGGTCAGCGAACGGTGCTCGACTTCATCGGCGATCTGGCGGTAGCGCACGATCGGGCCGGCGATCAGCTGCGGGAACATGGCCTTGTACATGGCAAAGCGCAGGAAGCTGCTTTGCGCGGTGATGTCGCGCCGGTAGACGTCGATCAGGTAGGAAATGCCCTGGAACACGAAAAACGAAATCCCCAGCGGCAATACGATGGCCGGCAGCGCGCCTTCGCGCAGGCCGACGGCATTGAGGATCCCGGCGAAAAAGCCCAGGTATTTGTAATAGCCCAGCATCGCCAGGTTCAGCCCGATTCCCAGCGCCAGCAGCACCTTGCGCTGGCCGCCGGCGCGCGCGATCAGGTAGCCGAAGCTGTAGTTCAGGAAGGCCGAGAGCATCAGCAGCGGCACGAAGCGCGGCTCGCCCCAGGCGTAGAACACCAGGCTCCCGATCAGCAGGACGGCATTTTTCCAGGGCAGGGTGTAATACAGCAGCAGGAAGCACGGGAAGAAATAAAACAGGAAAACGGCCGAACTGAAAACCATAAGATGTCTCGTCAGATGAAAACGGCGATGCTGGCGGCGCCGGATAAGCGCGCGATTATAGCATCGCCGTGTTGCAATAAATCGAAAAGTTGCAATTAAACAATTTCTTGAATGAACGCAAGCAAGCCGGTTTCAGCCCGGGTTTCAGCCCGTGTTTCAGCCCGGGTTTCAGCCCGCGGTTCAGCCCGGGTTTCAGCCCGGTTTCTGCAGCGGCGCCGGCAGCAAGCTGTCCGTTCCCAGGCGCAACGTGTCGTACATGGCGCCGCCGTCGTGGTACAGGATCATGATGTCGGTCTGGGCCGGATCGCGGTACAGGAAGGTCTTGAGCTCGGCTATCTGCGCGGGCGAAAGCTGGTCGACCCGGTTGGTGGCCATGTGCTCGACCGTGCGGTAGTAGCGCGCATACCAGGGCGCGATCTTGGCGCCGAAGGAGTCGGAAACGATCAGCAGGCGGCGTGCCGGCGCGGCCGGGTTGTCGAAGCGGCTGACGTCTTGCAGGATGCGCGCCGCCGCCACTTCCGGAAAGCAGTCGGCCCCGATGCAGGCCTTGATGCCGGACGCGTTCAGGTCGGGCTGCACGATCGTGCTTTTCAGGGTGACGCCTTCGAACAGGTGCGACACGTCCGACAGCACCACGTCGCTGTGGGTCTTGAGCGGCGGCGCCTGGTCGAGCGGGCGCTGCCAGAAGTGGGTCAGGGTCAGGCGCGCCACCTGGTCGAGGCCTTCGCCGGTCCAGTGGAACCAGGTGTTGGGGAACAGGGTCGCGCTCTTCCTGATCTCGCGCATGTCGCGCAGCGGATAAAAGATATTGGCCGACGCCGCGCGCTCGAGTTCGGGCGCGGCCAGCACGGCCGTCACGGCGGTGCGCTCGCTGGCGCATTCGGCCACCAGCGCGGGCGGCACGTCTTCCGGGTGCACCGCCGGCGCCGACGGCACCACCAGCAGTTTCGGCTGCAGCCCGGCCGCGTGGAAGGCGCCGAACATCTTGTTCAGGTACGGGATGGTGGTGGCGTTCGCCACGCCCTTGCCGCACACGGTGGTGATGGCCTGGTATTGGGCGACGTTGGTGCCGTGCGCGGCCAGGAAATAGCGGCCGTGCTGGCCGGCCGCCATCTGGATCGTCGGAAACTCGTGGAACAGGTGGAAGCGCACGATGGTGCCGAGCCGGATGAAATTCTTGCGTCCGCCGAAATGGTCGTCGACCCAGGCGTTGAGCTTGGTCGGGGCGGCGGTCCAGTCGGCGAGCGTGACCGGCCTGGCCGGCAACTGGGCCAGGTTGGGGTCGCCCGGTTTGCTCAGGGCGCGCTGGATCGACAGCACCGCCGGCAGGCCCAGCAGGAAAATAATCCAGATCTTGGCCGAATGGCGGCCCATGCGCCGGGAAAGGGTACTCATGGCAGATGTCCTACTTCACATAGTTGATAAGGGTCGCTGCCGCCGCCGCCGAAGCGGGCGTCGTAGACGATGCAGCTCGCTTCGTCGAAGCGCAAGCCATAGCGCTTGAGGATCTCCTGGCCGGCATCGTACAGGCGGCGCTGGCGCTGTTCGGTGTCGGCGTCGGGCGCGCCGGCGCTGCTGCGCGGCCCCAGGGGCAAGCCGCCGGCGGCGAGCATCACGAACAGGGGCCCCTTGCGCGCGGCCACCATCTGCGCGACGCGCTCGGCGAAAGCGGGCGACTCGGGAAAGCCGGAGCCGAGCGCGGCGAATGCCAGCCGGTTCGGAAAATTCGGCACCAGCCACGACATCGGCGGGTCGCCATGGACGGTAAACACCATGCTTTGCTCCGGCGCGGCAAACGCCGGCACCTGCACCGTGAAACTCTTGTCGCCATTGTAGTGATGGCCCCAGTTCACGCGCGGCAGGCCGGCAATGGCGGCGAGCACGATGCACCAGGCGCCGATGGCGCGCGCCACCGGCACGCTGCACAGGCGGTGCAGCAGCAGCCACAGCACCAGCGGCGCGAGCAGTTCGAGCGGCACCATGTAGCGGTAAATGCCGAACAGCTTGAGCCAGATCAGGTAAGACAGCGCGAAAAACACCAGCAGCAGGCGTGCGCCGGGGGCCTCGCCCGGGGCGACGACGGCGCCCGGGCCCGGCGCGGCCAGCCACAGGCGGCGCAGGCGCTGCGCGAAGAACGCGATGAAGGCGATGTAGACGATCGGCCAGATGATCTGGGTCATCGGCAGCTCGATCACGCGCTTGGAATTGAAGGTGAAGATGAACGGCCACAGCAGCGCTTCGAGGGCATCCTTGGGCACCCAGCCCATGTCGGCCACGGCGATCTGCGAGGCCAGCGGCGCCTTGAAGATATTGTTAAATTGGGGGAACAAGGGATTGCCGAACTGCTTCCACATCAGCCAGTACCAGTGGCCGGCGCTGGCGCCGATCCCGGCCAGGGTGCCCAGGCCGAACACGAACGCGGTGCAAAAGCGCCGCCACAGGGACACGCGCAGGGTCAGCAGCGCCAGGCACAGGGCCAGCGCGTAGTTGGCATTGGTCAGTTTCAGGCCGGTGCCCACGCCGATGACCAGGCCGGCCAGGGCGGCCACCATGGCCGCGCGCGCGCCGCCGGCCACCAGTTGCGGCCACTGGCGCAGCAGCAGCGCGATGGCGCCCAGCACGGTGAGCGAGGTCAGGTTGTCGCCCATGGTGTTGCCGAGCTGGGTGAGGAAGGAAAAGCCCAGGCAACCGGCCACGCCCAGCAGCAGCGGCAGGCGGTGGCGCGCGGTGGCGGCGGCGGCCGCTTCGCCGCCGCTCAGCACCTGGCGCACGATCGTGAGCAGCAGGACAAAATTGAGCCCGTGCAAAAAGCCCATGACAAAACCGGTCACGCGGGTCGGGAAATGCGTCGCCAGAGCGTAATACAGCAAGTCGATGGTCGGATTGAAATAGCTCTGGAACTGGCCCGGGTTGAGGTCGAGGCCGATCTTGCCGTTCAGGAAAGCATACGGGTTATACCAGTGATAGTTGCGCAAGTCCCAGTTGGCGTCCTGCCCCAGCAGCATCGACGCCAGCCCCGCCAGCAGCGGGACGATCCACATGGACAGGCGCAGCACGCTGGCGCGGTCGAGCCCCTCCCACAGGCGCAGCACGCCGCCATCCACACGCGAAATTGCCCGAGTCACGACATTCATGCGATTCCTGCGATAAATAATTACGGTTTAGGTTGAAAAACGAACCAGCGCGCGCCCACGAAATTGACGGTCATGCCGGCCAGGGAACCGGCGCACACGCCCCAGGAAAGGATGTGCGGCACCTGGGGAAAGAACCAGACGATGGCGCTGTAGGTGCCGAAGTTGACCGCCCCGCCGCCGCTCATGGCCAGCAGGTAGCGCCACCATTCGGTCCACAGCGAGATGCCGGCCGGATGGAAGGTGTAGCGGCGGTTGATCTGCCAGGTGGCGAACACCGCGCACAAGAAGGAGACCGCGCGCCCGGCATACGGATCGAGGCCGGCGCCGCGCGCCAGCGCCAGCACGCCCAGGTCGACCAGCAGCCCGGCCACGCCGGCCACGCCGAAGCGCAGCAGCTGGAGACCGAGCTTCATGCCGCGGGCGCAGGGATCAGGGCGCGGGCGCCGGTGCCGGCATGGGCGCCGGCATTAAGGCCAGGCTCAGGCATGTTTCACGCACGGCCCCGAAATGGCCAGGTAGGCGAAACGCTTCTGTTCGATGCGGCCCTTGGTGACGGTGTCGAGGATCAGGCCGCAGTTGAGCGAGATCACGCCGAACAGGCTCAGCGCGACGGACAGGATCGCGGTCGGCAGGCGCGGCACCAGGCCGGTTTCCAGGTAGGTCTGCAAGAGCGGCAGGGCGAAGCCGAGCGCGGCGAGCATGAAGGCGAAAAACGCCAGCGAGAAGAAGGCCAGCGGCTTTTCGGTCTTGAACAGCTTGACGATGGTCCACAGGATGCGGATGCCGTCGCGGTAGGTGTTCAGTTTGCTGACCGAGCCCTCGGGACGCGAGCGGTAGATGGTTTCGACCTCGGCCACCGGCATGCGCAGTTCGAGCGCGTGCACGGTCAGCTCGGTTTCGGTTTCGAAACCGGCCGAGTGCGCGGCGAAGGACTTGGCGTAGCGCCGCGAAAACACGCGGTAGCCCGACAGCATGTCGGTGAAAGTATTGCCGAACACCGCCGCGACCGAACCGGTCAGCATGCGGTTGCCGAAGCGGTGGCCGAAGCGGTAGGCTTCCTGCTCGGTCGACACGCGCGTGCCGACCACCATGTCGAGGCCTTCGTCGACCAGCTTTTCGGCCAGCTTGGGCGCCATGCTGGCGTCGTAAGTATTGTCGCCGTCGACCATGATGTAGATGTCGGCGTCGACGTCGGCGAACATGCGCCGGATCACGTTGCCCTTGCCTTGCAGCGGCACGGTGCGCACCACGGCGCCGGCTTCACGCGCCAGGCGCACGGTGGCATCCTTGGAATTGTTGTCGAACACATACACCACGGCCTGCGGCAGGCAGGCGTTGAAGTCGCGAACAATCGCGGCAACCGTCAATTCCTCGTTATAACAAGGCACGAGGATGGCGATGCTTTGATTAATTAGTTTGTTCATGGTTATACAGTGATTAAAAAGAGAAACGCCGCGGCGCGGCCGAAGGCCAGGCGCTGGGCGGCATTACATTTAGGCAAATTATACATCCTGGCAACAACTTGAGGAGCCAAAGGCGATACGCACCGCCCTGGCACCACTCGGATGCGCTGGCGGCTTGCCGGCCCGGCTGCTTACTGCTTGGGCGAACCGCCGAGCAGCACCGCGATCTTCTGCTTGGGCTTGGTGCTGGTGCTGACCTGGTCGGCCGCGACCGGCGTACTCTTCTTGGCCGGTTCGTACGGGGTCAGGAACCAGGGATCGACCTTTTCGCGGCGCGGATACGCACCGGAGCGGCCTGGGGCGCTGCCGCCGACACTGCTGCTGGAGGTGAAACTGCGCTCGCCGCTGCGTTCGCGCTCGGGCGGACGGCCGGGCGAGCGGGGGGCGCCGGCGCTGCTGTCGTCGCGGCGCGGACGGCGCTCGGACGGCTCGGCGCGCCCCGCGCTGGCGCCGCTGCCGTGCGTGCTACTGGCCACGAAGCCGGCCAGTTCGCCGCGCGTGATGGTTTGCTTGATCAGCTTTTCGATATCGACCAGCAAGCGCTCGTCCTTGTCCGAAAACACCGACAAGGCGTCGCCCGAGGCGCCGGCGCGGCCGGTGCGGCCGATCCGGTGCACATAATCTTCGGCGTTGTACGGCAAATCGAAATTGATCACGCACGGCAGGTCGGAAATATCGAGCCCGCGCGCGGCCACGTCGGTTGCCACCAGCACGTCGATCTCGCCCTTTTTAAAGGCGTCGAGCGCGGCCATGCGTTCCTGCTGGGTCTTGTCGCCGTGAATCGCGGTGGCCTTGATGCCGCCCTGCTCCAGGTGGCGCGACAGGCGCGAGGCGCCGATCTTGGTGTTCGAAAACACCAGCACCTGCTTCAGGTCGCGTCCGCGGATGAGGAACTCGACCACGTCGCGCTTGGCTTCGTCGGCGACCTTGTAGACGATCTGGGTCACCTTGTCGGCGGTGGCGTTGCTGCGCGCCACTTCGATGGTCACCGGGTCGGTCAGGAAACTGTTGGCCAGCTTCTTGATTTCCGGCGAGAAGGTGGCCGAGAACATCAGGTTCTGGCGCTTCTTCGGCAGCAGGTTGATGATGCGCTGCAAGTCCGGCAGGAAGCCCATGTCGAGCATGCGGTCCGCTTCGTCCATGACCAGCATCTGCACCTGGCCCAGGCTGACGTTCTTCTGTTCGATATGGTCGAGCAGGCGGCCCGGGGTGGCGATCACGATTTCCACGCCGCCCTTGAGGATGATGGTCTGGCCCTTCATGTCCATGCCGCCGAACACCACGGTCGAGCGCAGCGGGGTGTGCTGGGCGTAGGCGCGCACGTTCTCGGCCACCTGCACGGCCAGTTCGCGCGTTGGCGTGAGCACCAGCGCGCGCACCGGATGGCGCGCCGGCGACATGCTCGGGCTGGCGTGCGCCAGCAGCAGCTGGATGATCGGCAGCGAGAAACCGGCGGTCTTGCCGGTGCCGGTCTGGGCCGCGCCCATGACATCGCGTCCCTGCAGCACGATCGGAATGGCCGCGGCCTGGATCGGCGTCGGATGGATGTAGCCCTGGTCCGTCAGCGCGCGCAGGATTTCCGGCGCAAGGCCGAAATCGGCGAACTTGACGGTGGGTGCACTGTCGGCTTCGATGGTAATCGGTGTTTCAGACATAAGTTTTCCGGGCGTGGGTTCAATCTGCTCTACGCCCGGACAGGCCGACGCGGGGAACTTCCAGGATGGACGGGAACGAGCCGGCGTAGTGGCAAGACCGGTGGCCAGCTCGAATAGTGCCATGACAGCGTCGGCAGAACCGGGCGTACGGACGTAGATGCAATAATAGTGCCGTAAACGATACCCTAAATCCCGGCAACTGTACATCGATAATACATCTTGAAAGAGGTATTGCCGCACAGCCAACTTGGTTTACACTGCCCGAGTTCCCCGGCATTCCTGGGGTGACCGGTACCGTAGACGACTATTTGCCATGCCAACCGTATTTACCGCGTTCGCGCGCCATCCGTTCGCCCTGTTGCGCCTGCTGCTGTGGGCTTGCCTGTGCGCCTGCCTCTGCATGCAGGGCCCGGCCCACGCCGGCGCCGACGGGGGTGCCAGTGCCAGTGCGGGCGCCACCTCGCCGCTGCGCTTCAAGCGCCTGCCCTCGTTCGATTCGAGCGAGCTGTCGATCCTGGCGCTGCTGCAGGACCGCCAGGGCTTCGTGTGGATCGGCACCCATAGCGGCGGGCTGTACCGTTATAACGGCTACCACGCGGTCAAGTACGCCAGCAACGCCAACAGCGGCGGCAACCTGCCGCACGACCGCGTCTCCGACCTGTACGAAGACGCGGCCGGCATCATCTGGGTGGCGACCCAGAACGGCCTGGCGCGCTTCAATCCCGAAACCAACAATTTCACCCGCTTCGTGCCGCCCCCGGGACCGGCGGCGCAGCGCATCGTCAAGAAGATCATCGGCGACGGCAAGGGCGGCATGTGGCTCGCCACCTGGGGCGGGCTACAGCATTTCGATCCGGCCGGCGGCAAGTTCACGCTGTACCTGCACGACGCGGCGCGCCCGGGCAGCCTGGCGTCGAACGACATCAACGCCATCGCCATGGATGCCGGCGGCGGCCTGTGGGCGGCCACCTGGCCGGGCGGGCTCGATTACCTGGCGCCGGGCGCCGGCGACTTCGTGCATTACCGGGTCGACCGGCCTGAAGCGCCCGATCCCAAGCTCAACATCGTGCGCGCCCTGCACTTCGCGCCCGACCGCACGCTCTGGATCGGCACCGAAACCGGGGTGGTGACGTGGCGCGCCGGCCAGCCGTGGAACACCCGCACGCGGGTAGCCTCGCCCGCCACCCGCATCAACACCCTGTACGGCGACCGCAACGACACCATCTGGGCCGGCACCCTGGCGGCCGGCCTGCTGCGCTGGGACCGAAGCAAGGACCAAAGCAGGGACCCAAGCAAGGACCAGGGCAGCGGCAAGGCCGTGCATTACGTGCACCGCGCCAACGATCCCTACAGCCTGCCGTCGGACGATATCCGCGCCGTCATGCACGACCGCAGCGGCATGCTGTGGATCGGCTCGATCACCGACGGCATCAGCCTCGTCAACCTGAACAGCGAAGGCTTCCAGCGCTTCATTCCCTTCGATGTGGAAGCGAACAACCTGCGTCCCAACAACGCCATGCGCGCCATGGAAGGCGCGCCCGACGCTCGCCTGTGGCTGGCCAATAACGCCGGCCTGTCGCTGTTCGACAGCGCCAGCGGCGCCGTGCTGCGCAGCTACCGCGCCGACGGCAAACCCGGGTCGCTGAGCAGCAATATCGTCTACAGCCTGCACCAGCAGCCGGACGGCCCCCTGTGGATCGGCACCTCGGCCGGCCTGAACCGGCTCGATGCGCTCGACGCGCCGGTCAAGGTGGTCAGTTTCGGCTCGGTCGGCAGCGACTTCATCAACACCATCGCCCCGGCCGCCGGCGGCGCGCTGTGGCTCGGCACCGGCCAGCACGTGCTGCGCTACGACCCGGCCAGCGGGCGCAGCACCTCCTACCCGTCCGACCCGGCGCGGCCCGACAGCCGCAGCGTCACCGGCACCACCAGCATCGTCGAAGACCGGCAGGGGCGCGTGTGGATGGGCTCGGAATGGGGCGGCGGCGGCCTCGACGTGCTGGACCAGGCCAGCGGCGCCTTCCGCCACCTGCGCCAGCGCGCCGGCGACGCGCGCTCGCTGTCGGACAATAACGTCGTCGCGCTGTACCAGGACCCGCAGGACCGGCTGTGGGCCGGCACCGCGCGCGGCGTCAACCAGGTCCTGACGGCTGCCGACGGCGCGATCAGCTTCAGGCGCTACGACGGGCCCGACAGCGTGGGGCCGGTCAAGATCCTGGCGATGCGCAGCGACCGCGCCGGCCAGCTGTGGCTGAGCACCGCCAATGGCCTGCTGCGGCTCGATCCGGACAGCGGCAAGGTGGCGCGCTTTTCCGCCGCCGACGGCTTGTCGGAAGGGTTTTCCTCGGGCGCCGCGCATGCCGCACCGGACGGGCGCCTGTACTTCGGCGGCGTCAAGGGCATTACCGGGGTGACGCCGCAAGCGGTGCGCAGCGTATCGTCGCCGCCGCAAGTGGCCATCACCGACATCAGCGTGTTCAACCGCTCGCTGCGCGACGGGCGCGCGGTGCCGGGCCTGAAACTCGACGGCCCGGTGACGGCACCAAGCAACCTGACCCTGGCCGGCGACGGTTCGGTGTTCTCGATCGAATTCGCGGCCCTGCACTTCACCGATCCGGGGCGCAACACCTACGAATACCGGCTCGACGGCTTCGACCGCGCCTGGGTGGTCACCGACGCGGCCCACCGCAGCGCCACCTATACCAACCTCGATCCGGGCAGCTACACGTTTTCGGTGCGCGCCGCCAACCACCAGGGCGTGCGCAGCGAAAACGCGGCCAGCATGACGGTGACGATCCTGCCGCCCTGGTGGAAAACCTGGTGGTTCCGCGCCATCCTGGCCCTGCTGGCGCTGGCGCTGCTCAGCAGTGCCTACCGCGCGCGGGTGCGCGACCTGACCCGGCGCCAGAAGCAGTTGCAGCACATGGTGGCCGAGCGCACCGCCGAGCTGGAAGCGAGCAACGCCAAGCTGGCGGCGCTGTCGAGCACGGATGGACTGACCGGCATCAACAACCGGCGCGGCTTCGACAACGCGCTCGACGCCGAATGGCGGCGCGGCGCGCGCAACGGCTATCCGGTGGCGCTGGCGATGCTCGACGTCGACCATTTCAAGAGCTACAACGACCATTACGGACACCAGGCCGGCGACCAGTGCCTGCGCGCGGTGGCCGGCGTGATCGCCGCGCACGCGCGCCGTCCATCCGACCTGGTGGCGCGCTACGGCGGCGAGGAATTCGCGCTGCTCGCGCCCGCCACCAGCGTGGCCGAAGCGCACGAACTGGCATGCGCGCTGTGCCTGGCGCTGGAAAAGCTGGCGCTGCCGCACGCCAAGTCGCCGTACGGGGTGGTGACGGTCAGCATCGGGGTGGTGTCGCTGATGCCGGACGAGAGCGGCGGGCCGGAGCAGCTCATCGAGCAGGCCGACCGCGCCATGTACCGCGCCAAGACCGAGGGCCGCAACCGGGCGCTGTGCGCCTGAGCCATTTTTTCAGGCCGCGGCTTGGCCGCTTTCGCTGCTTTTAGCGTGGCGCGCCAGCGCTCAGCGGTGCCAGCCGCGGTCGCGCGCGGCGCGTTCGGCGAGCGCATCGAGCGGCTCGTCGGCGCGCCGCTCGATGGCGCCCAGCACCGCCTGCGGCATGCCCCTGCCGGGGGTGAGGTACTCGCTCGGCGTGCCGTCCATGCCGGCGAACAGGTCGAGCTGCCAGGCGCCGCCCTCGGCGCGGCAGGCCAGCCCGCCGCCGTTGGCGAGCCGGAAGCTGCGGCAGTAAGCCCCCTCCTTGGACAGGAAACTCTGGTCGATGCGCACCGGCGCGTCCGGGCCGGGGGCGCCCGACAATTGCTGGGTCAGCGCCCGCGCCAGCTCGCCGCGCGCCATCATGGCCGCGCCGTCGCCCTCGGCCAGCGCCAGCGGGACCGGCTGAACCGCGTAGCCGAGGCCGGCGCCGGCCAGCACGCCGGCCAATAGCATGCCTCCCAGCTTGGCCCAGGCCGGCCACGACCAGACCTGCGGCGTGTCGTCCGCCGCCGGCTGCGGCGCGGGAACGGCCGCGACGCGCGCGGCGCGCACCGCATGCAGGTGCACCACCTTGGCCGAGCGCGGCGCCTGCGGCTGGCGCTGGGCGGTGCCGTCGGCGCTGCCGGGCCCGAAACCGGCGAAGGCATTGCTGCGCTGGGCCTGCAACTGGCGCACCCGGGCCGCCAGCAGCGGGTCCTGGCGCAGGGCCGCCTCGACCGCCTGGCGGGTGGCGTCGCCGAGCGCGCCATCGGCGTAGGCCTTCAGGATTTCATCGGAAAAGCTCATACTGCCATCCTCGTCTGATCGGGTGCCCGTGCGGCGGGGGTAAAAGTCGCTTTCTGGTATCTTATCATTGCGCCATTGCCGCGCAAGCGGCGGCCCGCAACACGGTTCAGGACGTGATCAGGCCATGCTCATCTAGCATATCGTGCAACAATTCGAGCCGGATCACCGGATTATCAAGCATCAGCAAGCGGTATTTCTGGTCGTTCGGCAAGGGCAGCAGGTCGCACCAGCGGTTCGCGACCCAGCCGCAATCGTCGAGGCGGAACGGCGGCAGCACCGGCCAGCGCTGCTCGGGCACTTCGTCGAGCGAGGCCAGCACGCGATCGAGCGCGTCGGCCGCGCCCTGCAGCTCGGACGGCACCGGCACCGGATGGTCGTCCTCGACCAGTTCGGTCTCGGCCATCCACAGGCCGTTGGGACGGCGCTCGCTGGCCAGGATGCGAAAACGCGCGCCGCCGCGGCAGCTCACCTGCATCAGCCCGGGCGCGCTCATGGCGCTGTCCTGGACCGACGCCAGGGTGCCGGCCGGGTGAAACCGTTCCTGTCCCTCGGGCGTGCGCACCTCGTGACCCTCGGTCAGCAGCACCACCCCGAACGGGCTGCCGCTGGCGATGCACTTGCCCACCATGTCGAGGTAGCGCACTTCGAAAATCTGCAAAGGCAGCACGCCGTCCGGGAACAGGACCGTACCAAGAGGAAAGAGTGGGAAAGAGAGGGTCGCCATCACCCCATGATGCCAGAATCCGGGCCGGCAGCGAAGCACGATTGTCGCGCCCCTGACAGGGTGTGTGTATCGCCATTTTACTTTTTTTGCATCAAGCAACCCCTTTTTGGAGCCGCTTCCGTTACATTCCATGTCCCGCCAATGCGCACCAGTCGCAGCGGGCAGAAAACAAGAAGACAAAGAAAAAGACAGAAAACAGGAGAGCCACCCCATGTCGCACATGTTCGCGGCCGGCCTGGCGTTGCTGCTGCTCGCGGGCTGCCAGCAGCGCGCCAGCGAGCCGGCGCCGCCGAAAACCCTGCGCGCGTTCGAGGACGACGCGCAGCTGGAGGCGTTTTTCAAGGAGTACGCCGGCGCAGCCACGCCGGCACCGGCTGCGCCCGCCAGCCGGGCGCAGGACGACGGCGCCCTCGCCGCCGAGCACGGCCGGCACCTGGTGCTGCTGCGCCACGGGCGCCTGTTTAGCGTCGAGATCGCCAAGGACCAGCTCAAGCCGGTGGCCGCGCTCGACGCCTTCGCCCCCGGCGCCGCCCCCATGAGCCGCTACGACGCGCTGGCCGTGTCGGACGACACCCTGGCCGTGATCGGCTACAGCGAACCGGAGCGCAGCACCGCCATCACCCTGGTCGATATCGACGCCGGCGGCCGCCTGGCGTTTCGCGCCAGCTACCTGCTGCGCGCCGGCGACGGCGCGGCGGGTGGGTTGACCATGCGCCAGGCCGACAGCAAGCTGGTGCTGTACGCGGCGCGCGCGCCCGATGCGCAGGGCGCCGATGCGCTGGCCGCGCTGCCGGCGCTGCGCGCGGACAGCGCGCCGTTCCAGCGCATCGCCCCGGCCAGCCGCGTGTTCCGCCTGGACGCCGCCATCG
>DASVVC010000159.1:0-10338 GCA_036386755.1 Telluria sp. | reverse complement strand
AGTAACCAAGGATCTGATTCAAACTGAAGAAGCCACAAAAAACGCGATGGTTATGCCATTCATTCAAGCGTTGGGATACAACGTATTTGACCCAACCGAAGTCACTCCCGAACTTTGTGCGGACGTGGGCCTGAAAAAAGGAGAAAAGGTAGACTACGCGATTTTGCGCGAAGGTAAACCTATAATTCTTTTTGAATGCAAGAGGAGTGGTGGAGACTTAAACATAAACCATGCGGGGCAGCTCTTCCGATATTTTCACGTTACCGAAGCTCGCTTTGGTGTATTAACAAATGGATTGGTTTACAGGTTTTTCACTGACCTTGAAAAGCCGAATAAGATGGATGAAAAGCCTTTCTTCGAATTCGATATCCTGGATTTTAAAGACAGGGATGTTGAGGAGTTGAAGAAGTTCGCTAAGTCGCTGTTTGATGTCGAGACTATCCTTACTACCGCAAGTGAACTGAAGTTTACGCGTACAATTCAAAATCGTCTTGCAGAGTGGATGACAAATCCTTCAGAAGAGTTTGTCCGTTTATTAGCGGCTGATCTGCTCGGGGGGAGGAGATTTACTCCACAGGTCAAAGACCAGTTTACCCTCATTACGTGTCGCGCCTTTGAGCAGATGCTCAGCGAGCGAATCAATGAGCGGCTGAAGGGGGCGATGACCCAGGAGACGCCTCTGCAAGCTTTAAAAAGTGAAGTTCCCGCAGTTAAGCTAACTGACGATCCCGGGATTATCACCACACCTGAGGAAATCGAGGGCTTCCATATTGTTCGTTCGATTCTTCGAGGACTCGTCGGTTCGAAGCGGATCGTGATGCGTGACGCCCTTAGTTATTGCGCTGTCCTACTCGATGACAATAATCGCAAACCGATTTGTAGATTGAGATTCAACAATACCGAGAAGCTCTCGATTGGCCTGTGCAACGATAAAAAGGAAGAAGAGCGGATTTCGCTGAGCCACCTCGATAATCTCTATGATTATGCTGACAGATTGAAGGCAACGGTCTCGCTTCATCTCGAACAGACTGAAAACTAAGTCCAACCCACGCGACACCTCTATGTGCTATTGCAAATCAGGAGGCGATTGTGAGAGTTTTTACACCAAAAGAATGCGGACTTATACCGAGGTCGTAACTCAGCTAGTGTTTCGTTCCGACGCTAGATTTTCGTCAATATCGATGGGAGCGAAATTGGCTTTCTCCCGCAAGATATTGCAAGAGAATTTCGTGGCGTCGTCCTTGCTGGAGAGTCGACTCCACACGAGCTATTTAACTGCTCAGCACGCATGTTAAGTTGTGATGGACAACTCACTGTCTGGGTCGACTTGCCCACTGATGAATGAAGGCATCCATTTGCAGCAGGACGACTGTCGCTGAAAAGTAAAATATGTCAGCCATCGGTACGAGCGGTTCTTCTTGTCCGGGAAAACATACATTGGCGACAGAATCTCCGGGCCCGCCTTGTCCACGTACACGCTCGATGGTTCCACCTGTGGCAATATGATCTCTTCAAACCCGGTCGCTTCTGCAATCGTGATCAGTTGATCGAGCAATGCGCGGCGGTTCCTGGCTTCTTCGCTGGCGATAATGCGCACGCCCCTGGCTTGCGCTTCAATTTTCAATTCCAGGGCCATTCCCCATACCGTCAGCAGTGCATTGCGCTCATCGCAATGCACCACCGCAAAAACAAAAAAGCCCTCGCAGCGGCGCTGGAGGGCTTTCTCAGTGATAGGGCTTTCAATCACTTAGCCATAGCTCTCCCAGCCGCGGATGCGACGAAGCGTGGTGGTGGGCGCTATGCTTGAGGAATGTGTTCATGAAACGATCATAAGGCGCGGTTGGTGGTATGTGAACAGCTTGGTCGATGCCTGTCACGCGGCTTGTTGGTCTAATTTGGTACGCACCGCATCGGCCATCGGGCCGACTTCCTGTACCGCAGCCACAAGCTGGTCGCGGGTGATGCCCAGTGCTTCGGTCCAGTAACGCACTTCGTGCTCTTCGTGCACATTGATTCGGATGCGGTCTTGCTGCCCACGGATATTAACGTTGTCTGCCATGTGAGTCTCCTTGCGATAATGGAAGCGCCAGGTTCCCATATGGTGCCAAGGCGTTCTGTTCGATCGCTCACTCAATCGCCAGGCGCGCGTATCATTCCCATATATCATTCCCGGATTCCGAATAGACTCCAGATAAGGAGAATGGCAAAATGTGCGTTTCGCGGCAGTGACGGCAGACGTTTACCGGGGCGCATTCGGATAGCTGACGATAATCGACAGCGGTTCCGTGCCGAGCTGCCTGATGCCGACCGCAGATCCCTTATGGAGATAGGCCGCCATTCCCGGCGCCAGTAGCGCGGTTTTGCCATCGGAGGTGACTTCTCCCTCTCCGGCGAGTACGTAATACACCTCGTCATGGTCGATCCTGTGGATGCCGATAGCCGCGCCCGCATGAAGCACGCGTTTGCGAAATTCCATCGTGCGCGGCCCGGGCACCGCGTCGCTGATGCGGTACGCCGTGGACATCCCGATCGCCCCATGCGGCGGCGCTTCGTCGCGCTTGACGTCTTCTTCCCGAACCACGACCATGGCCGGTCCCGCAGCCATCAACAGCATTGCCAGCATCATCCGATTGCGCTCCTTGTCACATGGTGGAAAGCGGGTCATTCCGACGCCCGCCTGCTGCATTAAAGCACGTCCGATCGCCGACCCTTTTTTGCTTCATGAGAACACCATGTCTGGAACACTTGTCGGCGACGTTTAGGGTTCCCTCTACGAAAAGTCGCGCACGCCGACGCGCACGCTGCCCCCGCTGGCGATCCATGCTGGCCGCGTGCCTGTATCACGGCGGCGATAGCGACACCTGTCGGAACTTATGCAGGGGATCGGCAACGCGGGCCGCGCATAGGGTTTTGGAGAATGCCGGAAGCGCCTCAAAGCGCGTCCAGCGCCGCGGCAATGCGCGAAATTCCCTCCAGCGCACCGAGCGCAATGCCGATATCGCGTTGCAGGCCGACCTGCGATTCGCCCGGGTTGACCCGGATCAGCGGCCGGTCCTGGCTCTCGCCGAACACCCGCACCGAGGGAATCCACGTGCCGGCGCCCAGTTCGATGATGACCGCGCGTTGCTGGCGCGCCAGCCAGGTGTCCAGGCGGTGTTCCTGCTGGTCGGCGTGCCCTGAATCCCACAGCCTGTCGCCGAACATCAAAATGTTGGGGCGTGCGATGTCGCCGCACTGAGGGCAGCGCGGCAGCGCGCAGGTCAGCAGGCATTGATCCTCATCGACCACCGGCACGAACGCTTGCGCGGACCAGGCCGGATGGCCGCAGTCGCCCAAACATTGCAGCTTCTCGATGCTGCCGTGGCATTCCACCACGCGTTCGTCAAGCATGCCGCTGCGCTGGAATTGGCCATCGACATTGCTGGTGAACACGAAGGCACCGTTCGGCAGGCGCGCCGCGATGCGGTTGAGGATGCCAAACCCCGCGTGCGGCACCGTGCGCCGGTACAGCTGCAGCCGGTGCCCGTAAAAGCCCCAGGCCAGCTCGGGACGTTCGCGAAACGCGCGCGGATTGGCAATTTCGGTAAAGCGCAAGCCATGGTGACCCAGGGCCGGGTACGCGTTCCAGAAACCTTTGTCGCCGCGGAAGTCGGGCAGGCCGGAATCGATGCCCATGCCCGCGCCGGCCGTGATCACCATGCCATCGCACTGGTCGATAAGGGCGGCCGCGTCTGCGCAAGCCTGGTCGAGAAACGGATTCGTCATACTGCAAGTCTTAAACGATGGAGAGGCGCCATTTTACGGCGTCCGCCTGGCGCGCACCGGTTCCCCGCTCATTGCAATGCCGGCGCGCAAAATTAACATCAAGAAATTGAGTTCGCGTTTGATATAGCTCTAGTCATTTATTGAACCAATCAGAATGCCGGGTATAGCGCTCTGTAACACTGGAATCTCACGTCATGGGAGGTTCATCATGTATTTCGAAATCTACCAAACTCAATCCTCGGAAAAAGCCCGCAAGGAATGGCGCTGGCGCCTGAAGGCCAAGAATCACGAAATCATTGCCACCGGCGAGAGCTACAGCTCGCGCGCGAAAGTGCTGGCCGCGATCGAGCTGATCAAGGCCGTCACCGTGCGTACCAAGATTGTCGAGGGTTGATCCGCCGTGGCATGCGGGCAAGCTGCTGCGGCGGCTTGTCCATCCTCTTTCAAGGAGCTTATGATGCAAGAAAATAATTGCCGCCAATTGGATGTGACCAGGGAGTTCCCAAGGTCGGTTCCACTGACCTTGCGCGAGCTGACCGGCCGCCGCATCCGCGTGGTGCCGTTCGGCGCCCTGATCACCCAGGAGTTCATCGCCGGGCGGGTGACGATCTACCTGAATCAACAGAACCTGGTCCGTAACGTCGTGGTCGAAACCTGCGACTGATCGTGCGCGCCATGTTGCAGGCTGGGGCGTCGCCCGGCGCCCCGTTATGCCGCTATTTGTTCAACACGTCGCCGGCCATCTTGTCGAGCAACGATTCCAGTTCTTCACGTTCTGCCTTGGCAACACCACGACGTACCAGGGCCTGATCGACGTATTCCCCCATTACTTGCAATTCTTCGACCGTCAGCGCCATGCCGCGATGCGCCAGCACCATCGAATCGCCTTCGTACTTGCAAGGTCCGCCGCTGATGGAACAGATATGCGAGGCCACGCTGGCCTTGAGGCGCGTCAGGTTCACGCCCTCGAAAGTGCGCTTCGAACGTGGGTCGGCCGATACCTTCGACACAAAATCGTCGACCACGGCGTTCACGTTGGCCATGCCGCCGAGGCGGACGAACAGGGACGGCCTGGCAGGGGCGGGCGCCGGCGTGGAACAGGCGGTGCTGCCGAGCATGATGCCGAGGGCGAACAGTGCTGACGCAATACGGGTGCATGGATTCATTGAATGGGCTCCTGGTTGCCAGAGTTAATGCTAACACTCCAGCTGTGCGGGAGCACGCTTCGATTGTGCAAGGAACGCGGGCAATCCGGCGCGGGCTTTATACTCGCCGTTTTCCCCTGACAGCGAGAACACGATGAGCGATTCCGAGGTAAAAGTGATGCTTTCCGAGATTAACAGCGGCGCCGCTGCGAATGTATTGAACGCACATCGCGCGGCCGTGACCATCGCGCAATACATGCAGCTGTGCGAGGGATTGCGCGGCATCATTCCCGATGGGGAGGTAAGTCTTGTGGCAGCCAGGCTGACCGCAGGCATCGTCTCCAATCCCAATTTCGCCTTGTCGACGCAGTGATGCAGCCGGCCCGCCCCGGCCGTGCTTCCGTCTATTAAGGCCCGTTCGATGACGTACGATAATGCATCGTCGTACCCATCAGGCTGCACACCGCGTCCACCACCGCAGCCGGGGCGACCTTGCCCAGGCAGTCGTGATGTCCCTCAGGACACACGCTCTTGTAGCAAAAGCGGCAGGGCACGTCGTGATACAGCACCCGGCTCTCGACCTGCCAGGGCGTGTGCTGCGGATTGGTCAGCGCGTACAGCGTGACCAGCGGCGTGCCGACCGCCGCGGCGATATGGGCCGGGCCGGTGTTGTTCGATACAACCACCGTGGCGAGGCGGATCGCCGCACCCAGCTGGCCCAGGCCGAGCTGGCCGGCCAGCGAGTGGGCGGCCACGCCGCAGCCCGCGCGGATGCCGTCGATCAGGTCCGCCTCGTGCGCATCCCCGGTCAGCACGATCGGGCAGCCGGTGCGCCGCGACAGCGCGCCGATGACGTCGGCCCAGCGCTCGGGCGGATAGCGGCGCGACGCCGCGCTGGCGCCCGGATGCATGAGGATCCACGGCTGGCCGCGCCGTATGCCGCGCTCGTCGAGCAGGCGCCGCATCGTCAGCAGGTCGTCCGCGCGCAGTGCGAACTGCATGCGCGCATTGTCGCTGTGGCAACCCACGCTGGCGACCAGGTCGCGCTGGCGCTGCACTTCATGCCGGATCTGGGTGCCGGGCTCGTCATCCAGCACCCAGTGCGAGAGCATGCGGTACGGGTTTTCGCGGCAATGTCCCAGCCGCAGCGGAATGCCAGCCATGTAGCACATCAGCGCGGCGGGCAGGGCGCTCTGGCTGAAGGACGTGAACACGACGGCGGCGTCGAAATGGCGTTCGCCCAGCTGGCCGATGAAGTCGCTGTCGGCCGACGGCGGGTGGGGTGCGCCAGCCTTCATCCACGGCGCCGCGTAGGTAATGACCGCATCCACGTCGTCGAGGTGGGGAGCGAGCGCCGTGCCGCTTGCCGAACTGAGCAAGGTGAGCCTGCGGCTGGGCCGCGCCTGCTTGAGGGCGCGCATCGCCGGAGTGCACATCAGTACGTCGCCCATCGAATCGAGGCGCACGCACAGGATATTGCGCGCATCCGTCCACTGTGGCGCGCTCATCGGCGGTCCTCGTCGTGCCTGGCGATCATCACGGCCGCCGCGTACAGGTCGGTGGCAATGCTGGTCGGAACGCGGTGCGGGCCCAGTTGCCACTCGGTTTCGTTGCCCTTGTCGATCAGCAGGGTGCGGCAGCCGGCGCGGTTGCCGGCTTCGACATCGTGCAGGATGTCGCCCACCATCCACGAGGCGTGCAGGTCGATGCCGTGCTCGCGCGCGGCGCGCTGCAGCATGCCCGGCATGGGTTTACGGCACATGCACGCCATCGCATACGGCGCCACCTTGCCGGCCGGATGGTGCGGACAGTAGTAAAACCCGTCCAGGCTCAGGTGCTCGCGGAACAGCAGGTCGGCCAGGCGCCGCTCGATGCAGCCCATGGCGTCTTCGCCAAAGTAGCCATGCGCAATGCCGTCCTGGTTGCTGATGATGAAGAAGCGGTAGTCGAGGCGCGCCAGAAGGCGCAGCGCGGCGCCGGCGCCGCTGCACAGGGTGATGCGGCGCGGCTCGGCGTTGTAGGGCACGTCGTCCACCAGGGTGCCGTCCTTGTCCAGAAAGATCGCTCGCATGATTTAAGTCGCTCTCATTTTCTATGGCCAGGAAGATTCTTGCATCGGCAGCACGGTAATCTCGGCCACCACGCTGTCGGGCAGCAGCAGGACGGAGCGGATCGCCTGCGCCACGTTCATCGGGTCTTGCAGGGTGGCCGCGTCGAGCTCGGGAAAGCGCTCGAGCAGGAACGGCGTGCGCATGCCGCCGGCAATCACGGCCGTGACCTTGATGTTGTGCGGGCGCAGTTCGGCGTGCATGGCATGCGACAGGCCCAGCAGCCCCCACTTGCTCGCATGGTAGGCGCTGGCGTTGGGCCAGGCGCGCTTGGCAGCGGTGGAAGCGACGTTGATGATGTGTCCGCCTCCCGCGCGGCGCATGTGCTGCGACGCATATTTGGCCAGCAGGAACGGTCCGTTCAGGTTGGTATTGATGACGCGCATCCATTGCTGGGGCGTCATGTCGGCCATCGGCAGGGTGACGTCGGTGCCGGCGTTGTTGATCAGGACATCGAGCCGGCCGAAGCGCTCGAGCGCGGTGCCGATGGCTTGTTCGGCGCCGGCGGGATCGCCCACGTCGAAGCCGAGCGCATGCACGCGCACACCGTGTTCGCGCAGGATGTTGGCGCTGACGGTGGCCATGTCATGGTTGATGTCGGCGACGATGAGGTCGGCGCCGGAGCGCGCCAGCAGCTGGCACAGCGCAGCGCCGAGTCCGCTGGCGCCGCCGGTAACGAACACGGCCTTGCCACGCAGGCTGGGCTGTTCTTGAGCAAGTTGATCGGACATGGGACAGTCCTCCTAAGGGGTGGGTAGATGGGAAACGTTGAAGGCGGCATGCACGCCCGGAGCCTGGCCCTTGACCACATCGGCGTAGATGGCGGCGGCCTTGCGCGCCACGTGGCGCCAGGTGTAATGCTCGAACGCGCGGCGCATGCCCTCGTCGCCCATGCCGGCGGCCAGTTGCGGGTCGCGTTGCAGCAGGGCGAGCTTGTCGGCCACGGCTTGCGGGTCGCGCGGCGGCACCAGAAAGCCCGTGGCGCCGTCCTGCACGGTGTGCTTGATGCCGCCCACGGCCGCGCCGATGACCGGCCGCGCGCACGCCATCGCCTCGACCGGCGTGATGCCGAACGGTTCGTACCAGGGCGTGGTGACGAACACGTTGGCGGCGCTGTACCAGTAGCGCAGTTCGGTGCGTTCCTTGCGGCCGGCGAAGTGCACGTGCGCGGCGATGCCCAGGTGCGCGGCCAGCGCGCGCAGGCGCGCCAGTTCCGGCGTGTCGTGCCAGGGACTGGCGGCGGCGTCGCCGCCGACGACCAGCAGGTCGGCGTCGATGCCATGCTGGCGGCGCAGCAGCGCCAGGCTGTGGATGACCGTGTCGATGCCCTTGCGCGGCACGATGCGCCCGAGTTGCAGGACGAGGAACTTGCCTTGCGTTAGCCCCAGCTTGTGGCGCGCCAGGCGCATCGGCAGCGGCCACAGTTCCTGCGGATCGAAGCCGCACGGGGCGATGTCGATGCGCTTGCCGGGCGCGTCGTAGAGCTGCTCCATGTCCAGCCGGTCCTGCGGGCATTCGGCGATGATGCGGTCGGCCTGGCGCATGAGGCTGTTTTCGATCTGCAGGCGCGACGGCGGAAAAGTATCGGCCGCGCCCTGCGCGCGCAGGCGGACCTGGCCCAGCGCATGGAAGGTGATGACGAAGGGAATGCCGAGCACTTGCTTGAGATGGCGCGCGACCATGCCCGACATGAAGAAATTGGCGTGCGTCACGTCGTACAGGGCTTCCTGGCGCCGCGCGAAGCGGGCCACGAAGCGGGCGAAGGTGTCGATGTAAGGCAGCATCTTTTCCTTCGGGATGTAGTGGGCGGGCCCGGCCGGTACGTGGATCACCCGGATGTTGCGGCGCCAGTGCACCAGCTGCTTCTGGCCGATGGCGTCGCGCCGCGTGAAGATATCGACCAGGTAGCCCGCCAGCGCCAGCTCGCGCGCGAGGTGGGCTACGTAGACGTTCTGGCCGCCGCTGTCGACGCTGCCGGGCACGGCCAGCGGCGAGGCGTGCTCGCTGACGATGGCGATGCGCTTGACCGCGCCGCCGTCTGCGGGGCGCGGGTCCGGATGTAATTGACCAAGTAACATGCGAGCTCCTTGTTGTTTTTTGAGTTGCTTTTGCGTTGATCGTCTTGAAGAAAAACGTCAGTACGGCGGCCCGTGGAAGGGTGCGCGCGCCAGGCCGGTCACGTGGCGCAGGGCGCGGTCCCAGTCGGCGCTGAAGCGGCCGATGGCAAAGCGTTCGCGCGCGCGCTTGCGGGCTTGGGAACCGAGTGCGCGCGCCAGCGCCGGGTTGCGTCCGAGCTCGCGCATGTGCTCGATCAGGGTGTCCAGGCGGGTATCGATGAAGCCGGACTCGCCGTTGTCGATGACGCTCGTCATTTCGGTGGTGGCGAGCGCCACGACCGGCATGCCGATCATCATCGCTTCGATCACGGCCAGGCCGAGGCTGGTGTAGCGGATCGGATTGAACAGGTAGCGGTAGCTGGCGGCGAAGGCCGGCAGCTTGGCGTGTTCGATTTCGCCCAGGCCGCCCAGTTCCTGCGCCGCCATGCCGACCAGTTCGAGCGGCACCTGGGTCCGGGCCGTGTCGAAAATATCGGCACCCAGGCGCCGCCCGCGCCGCGCCAGGTGGTTGATGACGACCAGGCCGCAATCGAGCTGGCCGCGATACTCGATAGCGTCGGGCACCTTGACGCCATGCTCGATCACGCAGGTGGGGGTGGTGCCGCTGTCCCACATGAGCGCGTTGAAATGGGTAACGTGCACCAGCAGCACCTCGGGCGTGTCGACCGGGTGGCGCGTGTCGGTGGGGTGCTCGCGCGGCGGATCGTGTTCTATATAGATGCGCGGCAGCGCGCGCTGGCTGGCGCTGAGGAACTCGTACTGGTCTTTCTCGTACTGCGCGTCGTCCTGGAAGACGATGCAGTCGAACTGGTGGTGGCGCGCTTCGGATACCGGCATGTCGTGCACGTTGGCGCCCCAGGGCATGTGGCCCGAGCGGCCGCCGTAGCCGGGCGGGCGGCCCGGTTTGGACAGCACGTAGAAATCGTGCGGCGCCTGGCTGAGGTAGTACAGGTAGCTGCCGTGGGTATGCCAGGTCAGCACTTTCAGGCGGCGCATGGCGGCCTCGCGTGCGGGTGCGGATCGGGTGTGGTCGATGTCATGTTGACTCCCTGCGAACGGTGAGCGATGAGAATGGTTCGATTCGCAGAGGGGCGGCCGAGTTCCTGCCGTATCGCGCCGGTTCAATCCAGATCAAGTCCGGGCTTGATGGGGGAGGGGTGAGAGGGTTAAATCTGTTGAAAGCCGTCGTTCCCGCGCAGGCGG
>DASVVC010000158.1:0-16516 GCA_036386755.1 Telluria sp. | reverse complement strand
CAGGTAATCGGCGCGCGGCAGCTGCATGGCGATGATGCTGGCCACCTGCGCGCTCGTCCAGTCGGGATTGCGCAGGGCGATGCGGGCCGCCCGGTTCCGGTCGTTCGTATCGATCACCAGCACGCGCGCGGCGGGCAGTGACTGGTCCATCGCCAGCGCCGACTCCCACACCACGTAGGGGGAGCGCTGGCGGCGCGTCCAGGCGTCGGCCAGCGCCAGCACCGCCGGGCGCAGGATGCGTTTGAGTTCCTCGTTGGCGGCCGCATCGAGCGCGAAGATGCTGCGCAGGGTGCCGCGCGCCAGGCTCCCATCCGGAGCCATCGCCTGGGGAAAGGCGCGCGCGATCTGCATCGTGGCAGGATGCGCCGGGTCCTGGTGCACCGTGCGTGCCAGCGCATCGGCGTCGATGCAGGGAACGCCCAACGCCTGGAAAGCGTGCGCGAAGGTCGACTTGCCGCTGCCGATCCCGCCGGTCAGCACCAGTACCTTGGGGATGGTGATGCACATGTCTTGCTCCGTTCGATTGTTTGGTTGCTCGCCCAATATTGCCAGAACACGGTCGATACCGAAATGGCGCTGCTGCGCGAACTGCTCTCGGCCAGCCTGGCCGCGCAGGGGAAAAGCAGCGCCAACGTGCAGGCGCTGGCGGCGGCCTTGCTGGCGATGATGGAAGGGGCCTTCCAGCTGGCCAGCGCGGCCCAAGCCAGCATGCCGGCGGGGTACGCGGCGCCGATGGCCACGCAGCTGGCGCGGCGCTTTATCGAACGCTGGCCTAGCCGTCGACTGCGGTGACGCGCCAGCCGCTTGCTGCGTCGGCCGGCAGCGTCGCCTTACCGCCCCTGGCGACACCGAATTGCGCCATGCCGCCGGGCCGGCCGTACGCCCACGCCGTCCATTCGGCGCCGCCGATCAGCCAGGCCAGTGCGCCATCGTCGTTCTCCAACCTTTGCGCGCGCACCGGGCCGGCGTCGATGCGCGTCCACAGTTCGCGATAGCTGCCGTCGATGCCGATTTCTTCCAGCTTGTCGGCACCGTCGAAACGCATCGTTCCCGCGTCGATACCGGGGCCGAGCGCGGGGAAGGCGATTTCCGGATGCCATTCGCAGCGCGCGCCTTGCACCACGGTGGCGCCGGCAAAGCCGCGCGAGTCGATGTGCCAGCGCGCCGACTGGAACCACAGCACTGGTGTCGTGGTGTCGCTGCTGCCGTCGGTGCGCCAGATGCCCTCGCGCCGCCACAGGCCGTGGTATGCGGGCGGCACCGTCATGCCAGGTCGGCCTTGTCGAAATAGATGGTGCCGACGATGCGCGCGCCACCGAGCTGGCGCGCCAGGACGGCGGCCGGGGTCTGTTCGAGCGCCTTTTTCGGCACTTCCACCGCAGCGGTTGGCGCATCCGCACGCGTGGTGAACGCGACGATATGGTCGAAGTCGGGCCGGCTGTCGATCTGCTTGACCAGGAAGCGCGCGGCGCCGCTGCCCACCTGCAGGTAGCGCGCCGTGGCGCTGGCCGCGAAGCGGGGCAGCAGGGGCCGGAACGCCAGCACCTTGTCGACGACGACCGCCGCACCTGCGTGCCGGGTGGCGCCGCCGCGCTCGAAGTGGCCCTGCACCAGGTCGGCCTTGAAGGCGCGCAGCGGATCGTCGCTGTCGGGCGCCAGCCGGTCCAGGTCGAAATGCTCCGGGGCGATGGTCCACAGCGCCGTCTTGCCATGGAGCCGGCGCCGCAGCGCGGCATCGAGCTTCTTGTCGGCCAGCCGGATCTGCAGGATCACCTGGCGGTCGTGCGGCGCGTGCAGCATCGGCAGGTGCGAGGCGTACAGGCCCTCAAGACCGCCGAACAGGACCATGCCATGCTGGCCGTGGTGCGGCTTCGCGCCAGACGCGCCGGCGCGCCCGATGCAGGCCAGCAGCGCCACGGCGCCCATGCCGCGCAAGGCAAGGCGCAAGACGAGGCGGCGCTGGTTCATGCTTGCGAACCGCTTAACGGCAAGGTCAGGCGGAAGGCCGCGCCCTGGTTCGGCGCGCTGTCGACATCGAGCGTGCCGTCGTGCGACTCGGCCAGCTGGCGCGCGATGTACAGGCCCAAGCCCAGTCCCTCGCGCACCTCCTTGGTGCCGGCCCGCTCGAACGGCGCGAAGATGCGCAGCTGGTCTTCGGGCGCGATGCCCACGCCCTGGTCGCGCACTACGATGCTGGCCACGCCGTCGCGCGCTTCCAGGCTGATTTTCACCGGTTTGCTGCCGCCGTAGCGCAGCGCGTTGGTGAGCAGGTTGATGATGATCTGCTCCACGCGGAACTCGTCCCACACCCCGGCCACCGGTTCCGGCGCATGCAGTTCGATCGTGCCGCCGGCAGCCTCGGTGCGCTGTGCCAGGTCGCTGACGATGCGCGAGAGCAGGGCCGAGAGCTCGGTTTCGGCCGGGCGGATCGACAGCTTGCCGCTGCGGATGCGCGAGACGTCGACCATGTCGTTGATCAGGCGGATCATGCTCTGGATCTGGCGCCCGTCGCGCGCCACCATCTTGCGCATGTTCTCTTCGCTGAAGGCGGCCATATTGCCCTTATCGAGCTGCATGGCGCGCAACTGGGTCTCCAGGAACAGGGTGTTGAGCGGCGTGCGCAGTTCGTGCGCGACCATCGACATGAAGTCGTCGCGCATCTTCACCGCGCGTTCGAGTTCGACCTGGGTGGCGCGCAGCTCGCGCCGGCCTTCTTCCAGTTCGGCCACCTGGCGCTTGACCTCGTTGCGCTGCTGGCACAGGGCCACGAACACATTGACCTTGCTCTTGACGGCCGCGATGTCGAGCGGCTTGTAGAGGAAGTCGACGGCGCCGGTTTCATATCCCTTGAAGGCGTAATTGAGTTCGCGCCCGGCCGCGCTGACGAACACGATCGGCACGTTGCGCGTGCGCTCGGTGCCGCGCATCAGTTCCGCCAGTTCGATGCCATCCATCCCGGGCATCATGACGTCGAGGATGGCCAGCGCGAAGTCGTGTTCGAGCAGCAGCGACAGCGCCGCCTCGCCCGAACTGGCCTGGTACACGATGCGGTCGTCCTGTTCGATGATCTTGCTCAGCGCGAGCAGGTTCTCGGGAAGGTCGTCGACGATCAGGAGCTTGATTTTTTGTTGGTCGCTCTTCATTGAATCTCCATCATCGCGGTCAGCAGCGCGCCGATTGCGGGTACGGGCAGCACGGTATCGGGCGTGCGCAGCCGGATCGCGGCCGAGGGCATGGTCGCTATCTCGGCGTCTTTCGGGTCCTGCACCACGGTCAGGCCGCCGCAGGCGGCGATGCGCGCCATGCCGGCGGCGCCATCGGCGCTGGCGCCGGTGAGCAAAATACCGGCGAGGCGCTTGCCCCAGGCGTCGGCGGCCGACTCCATCAGGATGTCGATGGACGGGCGCGAGAAATGCACCGGGTCTTCCTGGCTCAGCGAAAAAGTGAAGTCGCGTTCGACCGACAGGTGATAGCCGGGTGGGGCGAAATACACGGTGCCCGCCTCCACGGTCATCTTGTCGGCGGCCTGGCGCACCGGCATCGCCAGGCGCTGCTGGAAGACTGCTGCCAGGCGGCTGTCGCGGTCGTCCGGCAGGTGCAGCACCACGGTGACCGAAAAGCTGAAGTTCTTCGGCAGCGCCGGCAAGATGCGCAGCAGGGCATCGATACCGCCGGCCGAGGCGCCGATCACCACCGCATCGATCTTGCGTCCGGCCAGCAGCGCAGCGTTGGCATCGACGGCGTTCATGGCGCCACCTTGCGAAACACGCGCTCGGCCTTGACCAGCGGTTCGAACGCGTCGGCGTGGGATGAGAAATCCAGGCTCTCCTTGCTGCCCAGGCCAAGAAAGCCGCGGTGGCACAGCGACTCGTGGAACAGGCCCAGCGCGCGGTCCTGCAGCTTGCGGTTAAAGTAGATCATCACGTTGCGGCAGCTGATGAAGTGGGTTTCGGAGAACACGCTGTCGGTCGCCAGGCTATGGTCGGCGAAGATGACGTTTTCCACCAGGCTGCGGTCGAACAGGGCGCCGTCGTAGGCGGCCGTGTAGTAGTCGGAAAACGCGGCGCGCCCGCCCGCCATCTGGTAGCTGGCGGTGTAGGCGCGCATGCGCTCGAGCGCGAACACGCCCTTGCGCGCGCGTTCGAGCGAATGCGGGTTGATGTCGGTGGCGTAGATGATGGAGCGCTCGAGCAGCCCTTCTTCCTTGAGCAGGATCGCCATCGAATAGATTTCCTCGCCGGTGCTGCAGCCGGCGATCCAGATCTTCAGCGACGGATAGGTGCGCAGGTGCGGCGCCACGTGCTCGCGCAGGGCCTGGAAATAGGACGGGTCGCGGAACATCTCGCTGGTCGGAATGGTCAGGTACTGCAGCAGCTGCATGAAGGCGTCCGGATCGTGCAGCACGCGCGACTGCAGCTCCGAGATGCTGGTGCAGTCCATCTGGTGCAGCGCGTGATGCACGCGGCGCTTTTGCGAGGCGCCCGAATAGTCGCGAAAGTCGTAGCTGTACTTCAGGTAGATCGCCTCCATCAGCAGGCGCAGCTCGATGCTGATGCTGTCCGGTGCATCCATCACAGCCGCTCCATGTTCGGCAGCCAGACGCGCAGCAGGGAGTACAGGCGGTCAAGGTCGATCGGCTTGGCCAGGTAATCCGAGGCGCCGGCCTTCATGCATTGTTCCTGGTCGTCCTTCATGGCCTTGGCGGTAATGGCGATCACCGGCAGCTTGGCAAAGCGCGGATCGGCGCGCAGGCGGCGCGTCGCTTCCAGGCCGTCCATGCCCGGCATCATCACGTCCATCAGCACCAGGTCGATATCGGAAATCTGGTCGAGCCGTTCGAGCGCTTCGAAGCCGTTGCGGCCGACTTCGACAATGATGCCTTTCTGTTCCAGCGCGCTGGTGAGCGAGAAGATGTTGCGCACGTCGTCGTCGACCAGCAGGATGCGGCGCCCGTCGAACACGCGGTCGCGGCTGCGCACGGTTTTCAGCATGCTCTGGCGCTCGGCCGACATCTGCGACTCGACCTTGTGCAGGAACAGCGTGACTTCGTCGAGCAGGCGCTCGGGCGAACGCGCGCCCTTGATGATGATCGAACGCGAATATTTGAGCAGTTCGGCTTCTTCCGCGCGCGTCAGGTTGCGCCCGGTGTAGACGATCACCGGCGGGAAGGAGACGATTTCCTCGGCCGCCATCTTGCGCAGCAGTTCGTGGCCGTGCATGTCGGGCAGCTTCAGGTCGATGATCATGCAGTCGTAAATGCTGGCCTGGAGCAGCGCAAACGCTTCGCCGCCGCTGGCCACGGCGGTGATTTCGACATCGCCGTCGTCGATCAGCTGCACCACGCTCTCGCGCTGGCGCTCGTCGTCCTCGACCAGCAGGACGCGCTTGAGCTTTTGCGTGAATTTGCCTTCGAGCGTCTGGAATACCTGTTTCAGGCGCTCGCGCGTGGCCGGCTTGATGACGTAGCCGATCGCGCCCAGCTGCATGGCTGCTTCGGCGCGGTCGTTGGCCGAGACGATGTGCACCGGGATGTGGCGCGCGCGCGGATTGTCCTTGAGTTTTTGCAGCACATCGAGGCCCGAGCCGTCGGGCAGGCCCAGGTCGAGCAGGATGGCGTCGGGCAGGAAATCGCCGGCCGCCTGCAGGCCGTCGGCGGCGCTGTGCGCGACCAGGCAGCGGTAGTGCATCTCGTGCGCCAGGTCGAACAGGATGCGCGCGAACGAGACGTCGTCCTCGATCACCAGCACGGTGCGTGCGGTCGCGGCGGCGCGGCTGCGGTCATCGGCAAACACCGGCGCGCGCTGGGCCGACGCCGGCGCTGGCGGCAAGGCGGCGCGCGGCGCGGCCTGCACGGTATTGACGCTCGCTTCAGGCAGGCCGGGGGTGCCGGCCGGCAGGGTGCTTGGCAGCAGCAGGGTGAAGGTGCTGCCCTGGCCGGGCGTGCTGGTAATGGCGATCGAGCCGCCCAAGAGGGCCGCCAGGTCGCGCGAGATCGACAGGCCCAGCCCCGTGCCGCCGTAGCGCCGGCTGGTGGTGCCGTCGGCCTGGCGGAAGGCTTCGAAGATGATCGCGTGCTGGTCGACGGCGATGCCGATGCCCGAGTCGCGCACGACAAAGGCCAGCATGGCGTCCGGGCGCGCTTCGATGGTCAGCGACACTTCGCCGGCGTCGGTGAACTTGACCGCGTTCGAGAGCAGGTTCTTGAGGATCTGCTGCAGGCGCTGGGCGTCGCTGTGCAGCGTGACCGGCGCGCCGGCTTCTATCTTCGAGGTGAACGTCAGCTGCTTCTGGCCGGCCAGCGGCGCAAAGGTGTGGCGCATGGCGTCGGCCAGGTCGGTCAGAGCGATGTCTTCGGGCGTCAGTTCGAGCTTGCCCGCTTCGACCTTGGAGATGTCGAGGATATCGTTGATCAGGTTGAGCAGGTCGTTGCCGGCCGCGTAAATGGTGTTGGCGAACTGGATCTGCTCCGGCTCCAGGTTGCCCCTGGCGTTCTCGGACAAGAGCTTCGACAGGATCAGCGAGCTGTTGAGGGGCGTGCGCAGTTCGTGCGACATATTGGCCAGGAACTCGGACTTGTATTTGCTGGCGCGCTGCAGGTCCAGCGCGCGCTCTTCCAGCTCGTTCTGGATCACGCCCAGGGCGCTGTTCTTTTCGTCGAGCGCGTTGGCTTGTTCGGCCAGGCGTTCGTTGGTCTGCTCCAGTTCGGCCTTCTGGTTTTCGAGGATGGTCTGGGATTCTTCCAGCACGCGCGACTGCTCTTCGAGTTCCTCGTTGGCGGTGCGCAGTTCTTCCTGCTGCACCTGGAGTTCTTCGTTGAGCTGCTGGGTTTCGGCCAGCGCGTCTTGCAGGCGGCGGCGTGCCAGCGCCGCTTCGATGGCGCGGCCGATGTTCGGGGCGACCAGTTCCAGGAACTCCAGGTCGCGCTTGCGCGGCTCGTTCAGAAAACCGAATTCGGCCACGCCGTTGGCCACGCCGTCATTGTCGACCGGGATCAGGACCAGGTGGCGCGGGCTGCCGCTGCCGATGCCGGAGGCGACTTTCAGGTAATGGTCGGGCAGGTTGCCGAGCACCAGCGGGCGCTTCGACAGCAGCGTCTGGCCGACCAGGGTGTCGGCGCCGTTGAAGCGCAACTCGCGCTCGCTTTCTTCGCGGCGCATGCCGTAGCCGGCGATGCGGCGCAGGCTGCCGTCTTCCTCGCGTGCGTACAGGGCGGCCACGGCCGCGCCGGTGTATTCGGCCATGAAGTCGAGCGAGGCGCGCCCGAGGCTGGTGAGGCTGTTGTGGCCGATGCTGCGTTCGGCCAGTTGGGTCTGTCCGCTGCGCTGCCAGGCCTGGCGCTCCAGCGCTTCGCTGTGATTACGGTGCTGGTCGATGGCGTCGCCGAACACCTCCGACAGGCGCATCAGGTCGCGCCGTCCGAAGTAGGCCAGCAGGCCCGACAGCAGCAGGCTGACCAGCAGGTACAGGGCCACGCCCCAGCGCGTCACGCTCCGGGCGCTCTCGTTGCGCTGCTGTAGCAGGCGCTGTTCGACCGCCAAAAATTCGTTGAAGGTGCTGCGGATTTCGTCGAAGGCGACCTTGCCGCGTCCGCTGCGCACCAAGGTGATGACGTCGCTGTTGGCGCGCCGCAGCGCGATGGCATTGTTGGCGTACAGGTTCCACTGCTCCTGCACGGCCGAAATCTGGCGCAGGCGCTCGACCTGGGCCGGATTGTCCGCCACCAGCTTGGTCAGCGTTTCCATGGTCGCGTTGGTCTTGCCTTTTGACAGGGTGTAGGGGGCGAGGAAGGTTTCGTCGTTACTCAGCAAAAAGCCGCGCAAGCCCGATTCCTGGTCGACCGACAGCTTGGCCGCTTCGTTGGCGTGGCCGATCACCTTTTCGCTGTGTTCGACCATGCCCAGCACCGACAGGAGATAGGTGATCACGGCCACAAAAATGAGCGCACTGCCTACGCCGATCGCGAGCGGCAACGCGACGTTGCGGGCAAGAATGCGGCGAAAGCCGGTCTGGTCGATCGTTTTTGCGCTCGGCATACTATCTTCCACGTAAAAGGTGGGAGTTTATACGAAAAGAAATATTTAGCGCGCAAGTTTCGGGGCGGCCCAGCAGAAGTGCCAGTCGCGCAGGCGGCTGCCGGGCGCACGCCATGCGCCCCGGCCTGGCGTGACGATGGCGCAAGGGGCAGCGGGCAAGGGGCAACGGGCAACAGCAATGCGCAGCGCGCAGCGCGTGCGCTCTCCGGCCCGGCAATCGCGCTACTGCTCCACCTCGATCATGTTATCCCCCGGCTTGCGGTCGATCAGCTTGTTATCGGGATCGATCCCGGCCTTGTACGGCTGCGTGTCCACCACCATGGTGACGCTGACGGTATTGCGCTCGACGATGCGCCGTTCGCGCAGCAGCGGCTTGCCGTCCTTGTCGTCGACGCCGAATTCGATCACGTCCTTCAAGGGCACTTCGGTCTCGTCGCCCAGCTTGCCGGCGCGCTGCTTAAGCACGCTGGCGCGCAAAATCACCTCGTACTTGCCGTCCGCGCGCCTGGTCGCGCTGGCGGCCGTGGCACGGTTTTCGTAGAGCACGATGCGCTCGAACAGATCGTCGATCAGGTACGCCTGCCCGGGCGGCGTGACACGGCGCAGCGCATCGGTCAGCGCCAGTACGCTCGGATACGGCGCGCCGTGGAAGGCGTGGCCGGTGAGCAGCTCGTGCAGCACGGCGTTGACCTTGTCTTCGCCCAGCACGTCTTGCAGCAGGTACATGGACAACGCACCCTTGTGGTAGTGGATGTAACTCTGGTTTTCGTTCTGCGCCAGCGGCAGTTCGTACTTCGTTTCGAGCGCCCGTCCCATCAGGTATTTGTCGAGGTTGTAGCGCAGGAAGCGGCGCATGCGCTCGGGGCCGACGTGCTGCTTCATCACCATCAGGGCCGCGTACTCGGACAGGGTTTCGCTCAGCACCGTGGCGCCGCGCGTGTTCGAAGGCACCAGCTGGTGTCCCCACCACTGGTGTGCCACTTCATGCGCAGCGACGTAGAACGGGTAATCGATATCCTTGGGATTGTTGTCGTCAACCCGGGCGATGAAGCCGGCGCTCTCGGAAAACGGGACCGTGCCAGGGAACGACTGGGCGAACGCGGCGTAGCGCGGAAACTCGACCACGCGCAGCACCTTGTGCTGGTAAGGGCTGAAATGCTTCGAGTTGTATTCGAGCCCGGCCTTGACGCCGCGGATCATGCGCTCGACGTTGAAGTCGTGGCCCGGATGGTAAAAGACGTCGATCGTCACATCCTGCCAGCGGTCGTGCCGCACTTCATAGCGGGCCGACTGGAAGGCGTAGAAGTTGAGGATCGGCTTGTCCATGCGGTAGTGGAAGTAGCGCCGCCCGGCCGACATCCATTCCTTTTCCAGGGTGCCGGGGGCAATCGCCAGCTGGTCCGGGCTGGTGCTGATGACGGCGTTGAAATCGATCCAGTCGGCGTCGACGCCCAGGTAGTTGTTCGCCAGTCCGGCCGCGTCGAGAGGCGAGCGCATCGGCGCGTGCGGCCCCAGGCCGTGGCGCTTGCGGTCGCGGTCGTTCTCCAGCTCGGCCGCCGGCTGGTAGCCGATGCGCGGCAGCTGGCCATTGTCGAAAAAGGTGCCGTTGGCGAGCACCGGCGTGTCCGATTCCAGGCCGAGGATGCCGCGCGCCTCGAATTCGACGTCGAATTCGAGCGCCAGGCGTTGTCCGGGCTGCAATGGCGTGCTCAGCTGGTAGCCGTAGAAGCCGCGCTCGCGGTCGGTCATCAGCGGCGTGATTTTCTGGCCGAAGCGCACTTTCAGGCTGGACAGCCGGTCCTGGCTGATGAAGACCTGGTCGATCGGGCGCGTGCCCTTGTTGTCGAGCTGGTAGACGCCGGTGACCGTCAGGCGCCGCTGTTCGGGCACGATCGCCACTTTCAGGTCGACCGCGCTGATGCGCGGCTGGCTCAGGGCCGCGTATTTTTTATAGCGCAGCTCGTACTGGGCGCGGGTCCGGTCTTTTTGCCAGGCGGTCTGGTAGTCGCCTTCGACGTGCAGGTTGTAGTACAGGATGGCGCCGCTGCCGAGGAACACGGCCAGGCCGGCGCCGAAGGTGGCCAGCACCGGCAGGCTCAGGTTGCGGCGCGCCAGCTGGATGCGGCTGCCCAGTTCGGCGTTGCAGCCGCGCGGCCAGAACACTAGCGAGGCCACCATCAGCATCAGCGCCGCGCCGCCCCAGTACAGCTCGAACCAGCGTTCGCGCACCAGGAAGTGGCCGTAGCCGTTCATGTCGGAATAGATGAAGGAGGGCGAGGTGCCGTACAGCAGCATCGGATGGTCGAGTCCGAGCGAGCCGAAGGTGACGGTGGCGAAGTAATACAAGATCATGGCGAAGTAGGCCAGGTACTTCTGGTTGATCAGCACCTGCAGCGCGATCGCCAGCACCGCCACCAGCACATACTGCGGCAGCTGGATCAGGAACAGGCTTTGCAGGTACAGGCCGGCGTCGATGGCGAAGTAGCCGCGGAACAGCTGGATCAGCATGCCGGAAATCATGGCCAGCACCAGCATCAGCACTTGCAGGCCGACCAGCGCGAACAGCTTGGAGAGCATCGGCAGCCAGCTCGGCAGCGGCAGGGCGTCGAGCATCTGGGCCACGCGCGCTTCGCGTTCGCGCCAGACCAGTTCGCCGGCGTAAAAGGTGGTGACAACCAGCATGAACAGCGAAAACGCCGTGCTGATCAGTTCCAGCACCTGGTAGGTGACCGGATAGGTGTTGGTGCCGTACATCGAGCCCAGGTTGACCGAGGCGCCGAACACGGCCAGCACGCCGGCCAGGGCGATCACGGCAAAGTAGATATCCTTGACCGATTCGCGAAAGTTCAGCCAGCTCGACTTGAGCAATAGCTGCGCCAGGCTGCGGCCCAGGAAGTCGGGCGCTTCCTGGGTGGCCAGGGCGCTGTTGGACAGGTGCGCGGCAACCTCGCCTTCGGCGCGCCCCGCGGGGCGGCCCTCGGCCGTGTCGACGAAGTTAAAGCGCCAGTAGCCCAGCACCAGCACCACCAGCGCGAAGCCGCACCACAGAGCGCGGTTGAGCAGGTACACGCCGTCGAAGGGAATCGCGGCGCTGTTGCGTTCGGCGATGGTCCAGTATTCGGTGATGCGGATCAGGGCGGTAGTGCCGAACGGGTCGATCAGCGCGGCCAGGGTCTTGTAGTCGAGGTCGCGCGCCAGCGAGGGCGCGACGATGTAGCCGATCATCATCACCACGCTGGCCACGTACACCGGCAGCATGCGCCGCGTCAGCGCGGCCAGCACGAAGAAGATGGCGCCGAAGATGAAGATGTTGGGGAGAATCAAAAACAGGTAGGGCCGCAGGTACATCCAGGCCCCGGACGGGCCCAGCCGGTCGGCTTCGATGCCGGGAATGTACGTCCCCAGCCAGGCGCCCAGCACGATGCTGGAAAACACCACCGCCAGCGTCAGCGCGGCCCCGATAAAGCGCCCGAACACGTAGTCGTGCTTGGCGATCGGCGCGCTGAAGAAGAAGTGGTGCATGTCATATTCGAAATCCTGCTGCACCGAGCGGCCCATCATGGCGGCCATCACGATCACGCCCAGGCAGCCGAGGAAGGCGACCGTCAGCGAGATCGAGCGCGGGGCGTTGATGAACAGGCGCCCGCCGAAGGTGATCTGGGCCTCCTTGAAGACCCCGCCCGCGGCGGCCATCCAGAGCAGCGCCAGCGCGAAAAACATGCCGAAGTAGACCCAGGTCGAGAGCAGCTTGAGCCGCTGGCGCGCTTCGAACAGTGCGATTGCCAACATGGAGGCCACCTTCAACAGTTGCTGGCCGCGACGTGGCGTCCGGCGATGGTGGCGAAGTAGACGTCTTCGAGGTCGCCTGCGGCCGGCGCGAAGCCGTCGCCCGGATCGCGCTCGGCGTACACGTGAATCAGGGTGCGGCCGGTCAGCAGGCGGGTCGAGATCACCGCATGTTCTTGCTGGAAGTGGGCCAGTTCGTGCTTGGCGACGAAGCGCGCCCAGATCTTGCCGTCGATATCGTCGATCAGCTTTTGCGGCTCGCCGCACAGCAGCACGTGGCCCTTGTTGATGATCGCCATGTTGGCGCACAGGTCGGACACGTCGGACACGATGTGGGTCGACAACAGCACGGTCTTGTCGTCGCCGATGTCGGAAAGCAAATTATGGAAACGCACCCGTTCCTGCGGATCGAGCCCGGCGGTCGGTTCATCGACGATGATCAGCTGCGGGTCGCCCAGGAGGGCCTGGGCGATGCCGAAGCGCTGGCGCATGCCGCCCGAAAAAGTGCCGAGGCGCTGGTTGCGCACTTCGAACAGATTGGTTTGCTGCAACAGACCGTCGACCACTTCACGGCGGCGCGTGCGCTGGGACAAGCCCTTGAGGACGGCAAAATGGTCGAGCAGTTCGTAGGCCGTGACCTTGGGGTAGAGGCCGAAGTCCTGGGGCAGGTAGCCGAGCAGGCGGCGGATATCGTCCTTGTCGTCGAGCACATCGAGGTCGCCGAAGAAGACCGAGCCGGCGTCGCATTCCTGCAAGGTGGCCAGGGTGCGCATCAGGGTCGACTTGCCCGCCCCGTTCGGGCCGAGCAGGCCGAACATCCCGCTGGGAATGGTGAGGGTAACTTTATCCAATGCAACTACGCCATTGGCGTAGGTCTTGGACAAATTCCTGATGCGTAATTCCATGCCTGACTCCTGATACGGTCGCTGTACGTACGCCATGCGGGTAGCCGGGCGTACTTTTAGAGTTGCATTGTATAAAATTTGAGTGGCCCCAGGCCGCCCGTTGCGACGCGCGGCGTTTTGACGGGCTCAGATTGCATGATTGGAGGAGTGGGGGAGGGGGCACGGCCGCTGATGCAGATGGCTGAGCTGTTATGGCCCCCGGCCTAAAAACCGTCTTTCCCGCGCCAAGGCGGCCCTCGGCGGGAATCCAAGACACCGTCGCTCAGCATATATGCCTTGGATGCCCGCCGAGGGCCGCCTTGGCGCGGGAATGACGGAGCTTAAGTTAACGTCATGAGGGTCTGTCCCCGGTTCGCCGGCCGCCGGTTTTGCAACTTAACTCCGAAACAACACATCCTCCCGGTTGAACCACCACCGGCACCACGCCAGCAGCGCCCCGGCGATCAGGGTGGTGGACAGCAAGATCGCCGAAAACATGCGGTAATCCATGGTGCCCTTGACCAGCTCCTTCATCGCCAGCGATACATTGGTCAGCGGCACCATCGACCAGAACCAGTTCAGCTCCACGCCCGGCATCATGGCCACCACGATCGGCACGATCAACAGCATCATCAGCGGCGAAATCATGCCCGACGCTTCCTTGTAACTTTTCGCATAAATCGAAATCGACAGCAGGATCGAGGCGAAAATGGCTGCCGTGGGCACCAGCATCAGCGCCACCATCGCCAAATCGCGCGCCCCGATGGCGCGCACCATCTGCGCCAGGCCGCCCTCTAACGAGCCGCCGAACACGGCCAGCAGCAGGCCCATGCTGGCCACCATCAGCAGCGCCGACGTCAGCCCCACCGTGAACAGCACCAGGAACTTGGCCAGCACCAGCGCCGTGCGCGAAATGGGTGCCAGCAGCAAGGTTTCCAGAGTGCCGCGCTCCTTCTCGCCGGCGCCGAGGTCGATGGCCGGATACATCGCCGCCATCAGGCACACCATCAGCAAGATATAGGGCAGAAAGCCGCCCACCAGCGCGCCGACCCGCTCGCGCGTGCCGGCGGTCGACAGTTCTTCGAGCTCGATGGGATTGAGCGCAAAGCGCAGCTCGGCGCGGCTCATGTTCATGGCCGACAAGGCTTGCTCGCGCAGCGCCCCGTTGTGCGCCTCGATCACCGCCGCCACCCGCTTGTGGGTCATGTCGAGCGCCACCGCGTTGTTGTAGTGCAAAGTGACGCGGGCCTGGCGGTGCGCCGCCATGGCGGCTTCGAAACCGTCGGGAATGACGATGGCGAAGGTGATGCGGTCGGTGTCGATGGCGGCCCTGATCGCGCCTTCATCGGCCAGCGGCACCTCGCGCAAGCCTTTCTCGCGCTTGAAACGCTCGCTCAGCCCGGGTGCATTGTCCTTGCCGAACACGGCGTAGGTCAGTTCCTTGTGCTGCGCTTTCTTGAAAATGGTCGACGACAGGTACGCCAGCCCGCCGAAAATCATCGGCATGGCGATGATCGGCAGCAGCAGGGTGAAGATGAAGGTCTTGCGGTCGCGCAGCAGTTCCAGCAATTCCTTGAGATACACGGTCCACATGGCTCAGCCTTCCTGGTTGACGATGTGCACGAAGGCGTCGTACAGATCATGGCTGCCGCCCAGCTCGCGCAGCTCGGCCACGCTGCCATTGAAGGCGCTGCGGCCGCGGTTGATGATGCACACCTTGTCGCACAGTTTTTCCACCTCGTGCAGGTGGTGGGTGGAAAAGATCAGGGGAATGCGCAGCGCCTTGTAGCTGGCGATGAATTCGAGCAGCACGCGCGCCGACATCACATCGAGCCCGGTGGTCGGTTCATCCAGGATCACCACCTGCGGCTCGTGCACCACGGTGCGGGCGATGGCGCATTTCTGCTTCATACCGGTAGACAAGTCATCGGCGCGCTTGTGGGCGTAGGCGTGCATGTCGAGCTGCTCGAACAGGTCGTCGCAGCGTTTTTTCAGGCGATCCGGGGCCATGCCGTGCAGGCGCCCGAAATACTCGACGTTCTCGCGCGCGCTCAGGCGCCCGTACAAACCGGTGCTGCCCGACAGGAAACCGACCCGCTGGCGCGCCCGGATCGGCTCGGCCACGATGTCGATGTCGTCGATGAAGGCGCTGCCCGCGTCCGGGCGCAGGGCGGTCGAGAGGATGCGCAGGGTGGTGGTCTTGCCGGCCCCGTTCGGGCCCAAGAGGCCCAGCACTTCGCCCGGCGCGCAGGAAAAGCTGACATCGCGCACCGCATGGAACCAGCCATCGCTCTCGCGCACGTCGCGCTGGCGGGCGCGCCGCTCCTTGTGTACCGTCGCGGCGAAGCGCTTGGCCAGGTGTTTCACCTCGATCATCGGGTTCCTTCTCTCAAAGCGTGAGGGTAGCAGCACAAATTCACCGCCGCAAGCGCGGCAGCCTGCCAAATCGGGCCGGAAATGTGGATAATGGGTCCATGGACAGTGCCATCAAAGAAAAAGTTCTTGCCGTCGCGAGCAGCGGGCGCAACGCGGCCGAGTGGACCGCGTACTTCCGCGTCACCCTGGGCCTGTATTACCTGGCCGGGCTGATGACGTCCGAGACGATCGACTTCAAGAAAGTCGACCGGGCCTTCAACCAGTTCATTTACCACACCATCGGCAAGGGCCACACGATCACCAGCGTGCTGCAGTTCATGAGCGGGGCGAAAGTGGTGCCGGTGGTGTCGTCGCCGCGCTTTATCGCCGCCTTCGTCACGCATTGCCCGGACGTGCCGTCCGATACCATTCCGTTTTTGCTGCAGCTGAACCTGGGGGTGGCGAAAAACATTTCCGGAATCGATCCCGGCGGGCCGCTGCTCGACTGGATCGAGGCCCAGGCGGCGCCGGTGGCGGCCGAGGGCGTACAGGCGGCCGGCATACGGGCGGCCGACGTACGGGTGGCCGGCGACCCGGCAGAGGGCGACCCGGCGCGACCGGACGTCCTATAATGGTGTTTTATCGCCACCGGGGCAGCGTATGTCAGCACAACGATCCATCCATCCACTCGACCAACTGATCGTCAGCATGGACAAGGCCCTGCGCGTGATCGCGGGCGTGGCATCGGCATCGCGGCCGACCCCGGCGGCGCACGCGGACGACGGCCATCTCGATGAAGCCGAACAGCGCCGCAGCGCCGGCCTGATGCGGGTCAATCACGTGGGCGAAGTGTGCGCACAGGCGCTGTACAACTCGCAGTCGCGCTTTGCCAAGACCGCGGACATGCGCGCCCAGTTCGCCGAAGCGGGGCGCGAGGAAGAAGATCACCTGGCGTGGACGGCCCAGCGGCTGGCCGAGCTGGGTTCGCGCCCGAGTTTGCTCAATCCCCTGTGGTATGCGGGCGCGTACGCGCTGGGCACGGTGGCGGCGCAACTGGGCGACGCGCGCAGCCTGGGGTTCGTGGTCGAGACCGAGCGCCAGGTGGAGGCGCATCTGAACAGTCACCTCGATTTGTTGCCGGCGCAGGACGCCAAGTCGCGCGCGATCGTCGACCAGATGCGCATCGACGAGATCGCGCACGGGGCGGCGGCGCAGGCGCTGGGCGCGGTGGCGGTGCCGCTGCCGGTGCGCGGGGTGATGACCGCCATGGCGAAGGTGATGACGACGACGGCGTATTACGTTTGACGTAAGAAGGCATTGCCGTAACCGTGGCGTTAGTACCTATCGCTTAGATCCGCCACTTATACCGTCGTTCCCGGCATTGCCGGAACCGACTCCCCGCGCCAAGGCGGCCCTCGGCGGGTATCCATAGCACTGCTGCTCATAGGTGCCATGGAT
>DASVVC010000157.1:0-29457 GCA_036386755.1 Telluria sp. | reverse complement strand
CTGCGGGGTAACGACGAGATAGCGCGGGAACGACGGTGATTAACGCAGGTTCACCAGCGTCTGCAACACCGAATCCTGCGTCTTGATGGTCTGCGCATTGGCCTGGTACACCCGTTGCGCCGTGATCATATTGACCAGTTCCGCCGTCAGATCCACGTTCGAATTTTCCACCGCCGACGCCTGCAAGTTACCGAAACTGCCCGAATTCGGCGTGCCGATCAGCGGCGAGCCCGAGGTCGGGGTCTGTGCCCAGGCATTATTGCCCAGCGGTTGCAGCCCGTTCGGATTGGCAAAATTGGCCAGCACCACCTGTCCCAGCGGACGCGATTCGCCATTGCTGTACTGCCCCAGGATGGTGCCGTCGGGACCGGCCGAGAAACGCTGCAGGTTACCGGCCGTGTAGCCATCCTGGCTCGACTTCTTCTCTTCCGTGGCGGCGCCATACTGGGTCGTCCCGGCGAAATGCAGGTCGAACTCGATGGTCGGCTTGGCGCCGGTCAGCGGGAATACCGGCAGCTCGATTTGCAGCGGCAAGGTCTGCGGCGCCATGGCGGCGGCGTTGAGCACGCCATTGGTGTCGAAATTCAGGTGGCCGACGCGTACGCCCGGCACCTTGACGGCGGCGGCGATCAGCTTGTCGATCTCGCCCGGGGTAATGCCAGGCGTACCGCCGGCGCTGGTGGCGGCGGTGGTGATCGCGGTCTGCTGGGCGGCGGTGGCGCCGGCGGTACCGGCGGCGGCAGCCACGGCGGCGCCGGCGGCGGTGGCGTAGGCCGCGGCGGCGGCGGCCAGGTCACCCGGCGGCACCGCGGTGGCGGCCGTCTGGAAGGCGGTGCGCGCGGTGCCCGCGGCGGGATTGGTCTGCGCGGCGGCGGCGACCGCCTGGTTGGTCATTTCCACCCCGTCCGAGCCGACATACACGTCCCAGGCGCCGGGACCGGTCTTGACGTAGTAGGTCGACATCACGTGCGAATTGCCGAGGCTGTCGAACACGTCGATCGAGGTCTGCTTGTTATACGTTTCCGGATCGGTCGCGCTGAACGGTACCTTGGTCGGCAGCGGGCTGCGCGAATCGAGGTTGAGCTTGATATCGACACGGCTCGTTTCCAGCGGATCCATATCCTTGTTGTCGATCTTGAGCGGAATCGCCGAGCCGGTCAAGATATTGCCGGTCTCGCTGACGCCATACCCGGTCAGCTTGGCGCCCTGGGCATTGACCACGAAACCGTTCTTGTCGAGCGAGAACTGGCCATTGCGCGAATACTGCACGTCGCCATTGACATCGGTGCGGAAAAAGCCGGCGCCATTGATCGCGATGTCGAGCGGGTTGTTCGAGCTTTCGATATTGCCTTGCGTGAACTGCTGGGCGATCTGCGACACTTTCACGCCGATCCCGGCCTGGTTGCCGCCGGCGCCGTTGAGCGAATTGGCGTACACGTCCGCAAACTGCGCCTGCGAGCCCTTGAAACCGACCGTGCTGGCGTTGGCGATGTTGTTACCGATAACGTCGAGCGATTTGGCTGCGCCATTCAAGCCGCTAAGTCCTTGTTGAAACGACATGGTGTTTCTCCTAAATAGTGATAAGTAGCGGCTTGGTTACAGAATTTGCTTGACGTCGCTCATGGTCACGACGCCCCGCGAAGGCAGGTTCAGCTTGACGCCATCCTTGGCGCTGGTGGTAACGCTGGCGACCGTGTCGAACGAGAGGGCCTTGGCATCCTTGAGCGCTTCGCCGCCGCGCTCGGCGACGACACGGATCAGGTAATTGCCATCCCTGAGCGCGATCGGCTTGCCGGTCGCGTCGAGCTTGGTCGGATCGACCACGCCATCCCAGGCCACCGGCACGGTGCCGGCCGGCTGCTGGCCGAGGTCGATGGTCTGGACATCCTTGCCGGTTTTCGGATCGGTGATGATCAGCTGCACCTTGTCGGCCGGTGTTTCCATGTTCACGCCCATGATGCCCTTGCCGCCGGCCAAGGTCACGCCATTGCCGGCGACCAGCACGCCGTGGCCGATCAGGTTAGCGGCCTGCAAGCCTTCAGAGGATTGGTAGCTCGACTTGAGCGATTCCATGGTCGTGTTCAGCTTGTTGACGCCGGTCACCGTCGACAGCTGGGCCAGCTGGCTGGTGATCTGGGCATTGTCGAGCGGATTCATCGGATCCTGGTTCTTGAGCTGGGTGACCAGGAGGGTCATGAACTTATTGGTGTCAGCCTCGACGCTGCCTTCGACGGCCTTGGGCTTTTTCGGGTTGACGGCGTTGAGCAAGTCTTGCGACATCACGGGAGCATTGGAGTTGACGGTTGACATGGCGGGTTCTCAGTTTATTACTCAGGTTATTGACCGATGGTCAACGTTTTCATCAACAGCGACTTGGCCGCGTTCATGGTTTCGACGTTGGTCTGGTAGGAACGCGAGGCCGACAGCATGTTGACCATCTCGTCGACCACGTTCACGTTCGGCATGGCCACATAGCCCTTCTCGTCGGCCATCGGATGTTTCGGGTCGTACACCTGCTTGAGCGGGGAAGGATCTTCGATCACTTCGCGCACCCTGACCGCGGTGCCGGCGCCGTCGGTCGGAATCGCTTCGAACACGACCTGCTTGGCGCGGTAAGCTTCGCCGCTGGCGCTGGTGGCGCTGTCGGCATTGGCCAGGTTGCTGGCGGTGGCGTTCAGGCGCTGGGCCTGGGCGCTCATGGCCGAGCCGGAGACGTTAAAGATATTAAATAGCGACATGATTACTGGCCTCCCTGGACCGCTGTCATCATGCCGCGGATCTGCATGTTGATGAAGGTGACCGCCGCTTCGTAGCGCAGCGCGTTGTCGGCGAACTGGTTGCGCTCGACGTCCATGTCGACCGTGTTGCCGTCGACCGCGCCCTGGGCCGGGGTGCGGTACATGACCGGCGTGCCGTTGGCCAGCACGTCGCCCTTGAGCGCGCCATTGGGCATGTGGGCCGGGGCGGTTTGCTTGAGCACGCCAGCCGGGGGCGTGGTCTTGGCCATCACGCCCTGCAAGGCGCTGGCGAAATCAATATCGCGCGCCTTGTAGTTAGGCGTGTCCGCATTCGCGATATTGGATGCCAGCAATTCCTGGCGTTGCGAGCGCAGGCTCAGGGCCGTCTCGTTAAAGCGCATGTAATCGTCGAGTTTGCCAATCATGTCGTGCTCCGCATCTGTCGACTGCCTCCGGGTTGGCGGCAATGTACTTGTGATGACAGGATGAATCATACGGACCCTGATGCTTGCCCAATCGAACGATAAGGAGCGCCAAAACACGGCTATTCGGAAGTTCAGCGGCGTCGCGTGACGTCTATCATGCTCTCATTCCTGAAAGCAATCTATATGAAAATCGCCTTCTTCACTGCCCTCTTGCTTGCCTCGCAATGTTGCCTCGCGCAACCGGCCGCGGTGGCGCCCGCCGCCCCGGCGGCACTCCAGGACCCGGCCGTGCTCAAGCGCGTGGCGGAAGACTACCTGCGCGCCCAGAACGCGGCGCTGGCGGGCGACGTGACGGTGACGGCCGGTCCGGTCAACCAGCGCATGAGCCTGGCCTCCTGCCCTGCCCCGCAGGCATTCCAGCAGCCGGGTGCGCGCACCTCCGGAAAAACCACGGTCGGCGTGCGCTGTACCGCGCCGGTCGCCTGGACGGTGTATATTCAGGCACAGGTGAGCGTGGTGACCGATTACGTGGCCACCGCCGTGCCGCTGGTCCAGGGTCAGACAATTGAACAATCGCAATTAGTGTTGCTTAAGGGCGACATCGGGACGATGCCGAACGGGGTCGTGACCGACATGGCGCAAGCGGTCGGGCGCACCAGCACGGTGTCGCTCGCTTCCGGCACGCCGCTGCGCCTCGATGCGCTGCGCGGCAAGCCGGTGGTGCAACAGGGGCAACTGGTCAGGGTCGTGTCGAGCGGCAGCGGCTTTCGGGTATCGGCCGAAGCGCGCGCGATCGGCAACGCCAGCGATGGCCAGGTGGTACAGGTGAGAACGCCGGCCGGCGCCATCCTGAGCGGGGTGGCCAAGGCCGGAGGCCTGGTGGAGGTAGTCTTTTAGACAAGTGTTCAAACTCGCGGGGGAATGCGCTAAAGTTTACGACGCGAGCGCCGTTACATACGCAGACCCTGGAGTTTTTACCGCTCCGCCCAATGAAGGATGATGCTGTGAAAATTAACGACAACCTAAAGAGTAACCCCGGCCTGCCGGCGGCGAGTACGCCCGCAGCGAACGCCAAAAGCACCGAAAAAGCGGCCAGCGCGGCGCCGGCCAGCACGGACAGCGTCAAGCTGTCGTCGCAGGGCCAGGCCATGGCCAGTGCGGTTGGCAGCAGCAATGGCGTGTTCGACACCAAAAAGGTCGAGCGTATCAAGCTGGCCATTGCCGACGGCCAGTTCCAGGTCAATTCCGAGAAAGTCGCGGATGGCTTGCTGGACACCGTGCGCGACCTGCTGCACTCCCGAAAACGCTAACCGCGCCGGTTTTCCGGCGACACCATGACCATGCAAACAGCGACCCCGAGCACCACCCTGGCGCAGGAACTTGCCTTGATCACGTCCGTGCTGGACTTGATGAAGCAGGAACAGCAACTGCTGGTCAGTGCGGACACGGCCGGCCTCGACGAGCTCACCCCGCGCAAGGCGCAGGTGGTCATCGAGATGACGGCGCTGGCGCAGCAACGGCACGCGCGCTTGGCGGCGGCCGGCTTTGCGGCGGACGACGGCGGCATGCAGGCATGGGTGGAAGGCAGCGGCGCGGCCGATGCCTTATCAGGCTGGCAAGCATTGCTGGACAAGACACGCGAAGCGAAAGAATTGAATCGTATCAACGGCATGCTGATCAACAAGCAACTGTCGCACACCCAGGGGCTGATCAACGCCATGCGCACGCCTACCAGCGGCGGCGAAGCGGGCGTGTACGGCAAGAGCGGCCAGGCCGCGCCGGGCGGGCCGTCGAAGCGTTACGTGGTCGGCTGACGCTATTCTGTTGTTGCCTGAACGGCCGCCGAGTGCGGCCGTTTTGCATATGGAGCGGCAACCCGACCTCAGCCGTTCCGGCAAGTGGCCGCAAGCTTGCGAAACAAACTCTTCCGCTAACCTCAACTGTCGCCGCACCGATAGCGTATCAAGATTCATGGTTGTGCCGGATATGTTACTGGTACGAATTTTTAAAACGGTAATCACTTAGCAGAAAACGTCTGGTAACGCCCCAGCGCGGACGTTGATGTTTAGGTCGTGCTTGCATGACGAGCTACCGATATGTCTTCAGCATACGCGAGAACCTCTACTGAAGTGTAGGCGCCTACTTGATAGCCAAAGAGGATGAATTTAAATTTTTCATACATCTCTTCCAAAGTAGACTGGTATGTCGGTCTTATTCCCGTGTTTTGAAAATCATAAGGATCCAGTGCAGCTAAGTCGTGCTCACCAGTCCCCATTTCGCATAGTGTTTCGAATGTGAATCCCATAAATCTACCACCCGGGTAGACGCTACTTAAATGCCCGCCGTGATGCGATTTGGACGCGCTATATTCAGCATGGACCACGTAGGGGATTTTGCGGCTATTGAGAACTTGGAGGATAAGCATGAGCTACTTCCGATGAGCTTAAACTTGATTGAACAACGGAGCCGTGAGTGGTTGAGGTCGGTCTTGCTGGACGGCTGCTCCTGGCCGATCTCTGCCGACTGTACTCGACGGCAAACTGGGGCGGCCACCTCGGCCGCTGCCGCCCGAAAGCTGACGATCAATAATTTGCATCGCATTGCTGCCAGATCGCCTTCCGCAAGAAACCGTTTGCACTGCTACTAAATGAAAGACAGCTTCAGTATCCGTGTAAGTGGGGGCATCGCCAGTACGCAGCGGTCAGATGGAACAATGAGAGTTATCTTGGAACTGCGCGCCGTTCCGCTGCCGAGCCGCCAGCAAATCGAATACTGAATGTATTTGAATGTACTGGAATACCTTCGCGTGAGTAATTACGAGCAACGCTCTTAACCCTTATCTCAAGATCATGAGCATCTGCAACAATTTTTGCGATGTATAGCCCAACTCCTAAACCCTCGTGATGCATTCCCTTGGACCACGCGCCACGATAGCCCTTCTCGAAAATCTTAACTTTCTCCTCGTCGGAAATAGGCGGACCAGATGACTCAACCCCCAATTCAATACTATTAGTAGTTGAGGCAAAAGAAATATTAATCTCACCATCAAATGAGTATTTTATTGCATTTTGCAAAAAGCAAAATGGAATAATCTTAAAGGATTCGTAAAGATCGATATTTCTGCGCAATTCGCCAGTGATGTAAATCTTCTTGTTCAGTGCGGCACCTTCCGCCTCCATAAGAATAATGCGAATCTTGTCTACTAACTTGTAAAGGTCTACCGAGCGTTTTCTTCCAAATGCCGCCGATGATGGGTTAAAATATATTCCTAAATAATCAAATGCATCGACCAACATCTCACTAGCCTTGAATAGCGAGCGCATGTCTTTATTTGCCGTTTGGAAATTCGCAGCGAAATCCATGGATTTGTCTTTGAGCAGCATTCTCTGCGCGATTGTATGCACTTGACTGGCCCATCGCGTGATTTCATGTAATGATCCTAGATCATTGACAGCATCTTTTGAACGATTTGACAAGGACAATAGCTTTTTTAGCTTGGTTGACCACTCAACTACTTTTGAGTCTGTGGAAGAACGATTTAGAAGTTTCGTTCGATCTTCTTTATTAATCTTTGACCCTGAATCGATGTAACCGCAAATTAGCAATTTTTCATTGTTGATGTCAATCCATTTATAGGCCAACCCGTGCTTGCAGTAATACTTCCCTTGACCCTGAAAACAGTTTTCAGTGCATACTGTCGAAAAATCAAATCTTGCTCCCTTAAACTTGAATCCCTCGACCTGAAGAGGGTAAGGAGTGTACAAAGCGCCTGAAGAAAGAGCATCCTTAAGGACCATAAGCTGCCTTTATTCGCTGGATATTAGCTAGGATTAGTGAAGTATCAAGATTCCGATAGCTGTTTAATAATTCCGCTCGAAGCTCATCAAGGGAAATTTTCTTGTCTAAAAATGAAAACACAAGGTTATTCATTTTATCCTTCTCTCGATCGTTTTTGCTTTTACTCAAAATTTCGCTATCAATGGTGTCTGCCGCCTTGAAAGGCGAGAGTTTATCTTTCACTAGCTCAAGTACCACTTCTTCGCATTTCATTTCTGTCAGCGGCTTTTTTAAAACATCATCTGCAATTCTGAAATAATCCGTAGCAGTGGGGTCGAAACGAGCGCGCGACACTGCAACGACAATTGGAGAATCGGGTAACTGCTTAACCTTTTTTATCAACTGGAGGCCACCATATTTCGGATCTTCTGTCACCACGCCGGTCATATCTAGAAAAATTAGATCGTAGCCGACGAGCCTAGAAGCTTCCGATAGGGATATCTTATCAATTACTGTTACTTGCCCAAAAGTGCTTCGCAAATAATCGAGAGGAAAATCGTCAGGGTTGTCGTCAACTACTACTAGTTTCACACCTTTAATATCGAAAGTATAGTTTAGCGTATTTAACGTCATATAATCTTTAATGCCCGCTAATTTTCGCCGACCAAACCACTTCAAGATATTCTCCCATTTTTTGTAAACCCAAAGCGCGCTCCCAAAAATTGGGAGAAAGGCCATAAAATTTGCAGCCCAACTTAAGCCTTCGAAATACACCTTTATTTCCTGAAAAATTTCGATCTTATTCTCCTTGATATAGATCTAGGTCCCGGAGTTTGAAAGTAAAGACATCTGCTCAAATTTCCTTACTAATCATTTGCGAAAATTTTCAGCCATGAAATCAGTATACATCTTACTCGTTAAGTAGTGACAGGAAATAGCGGGGCTGATGGGCGAAGTTATTGGAAACGGGAAGACCCTCCCTCCAAACCATGAACGGTGGCTTCTGGCCGATTGTACGCGTTCACGACGTTCCCGTGAATGACCGCAGTCCTGATTTTCTCGGTAAGCTTTTTGGCGAACGCGGTCGACACATTTTTTTCAAGTAAAACCGAATGCGCTTTACATCGCCCTTTGCGCACCCGATCCCACTCAACCCTCGCTGCCGACTTCTTCATCTTCTGCTTCCAGCTCAGCAAAGAAGTCGTTGTCACATTACCGGCGTCAATCTCCTGCCTGCCCAGCGCAAGCATCTTGAGAAGCGCTATCTGGTCACGCGTTCTTTGGCAGCTGTCCATGTCCTGGACAGCGGCGTCGATTTTTCCGTCGACCGTGATCGCGGATGGTTCCAGCGTGGCTTGCACCGGATCGATCACGCCGCTGGCGTTCGTCGTATGAAAGCTAATCGATTGGATGGGTTTTACGGAATTCATGCGGTCCTTCATCAAGGTGCGCAGCGATCTTGGCACGGTAAAAAGCACGATTGAACCTGTTGTTCACCCAGCCAGGAAAAGCGTCGGCAAACGGCGACGAGAATCACATGCGCCTATGCAACATATCGGCACCGCGCGCCGTGATCGGCTACCAACTTGAAGGCAAGGCCGCACTCTGATATACCACCTTGCCGCCCACCACCGTCTGCAACACCTTGATGTCGGCAATCTCTTCATCCGGAATCTGGAAGAAATTGCGGTCCAACACGATCAGATCGGCCAGCTTGCCCACTTCCAGTGATCCTACCTGCCCTTCCTGGCGCAAGGTGTAGGCCGCGTTCATCGTCACCGCGCGCAACACGGCGGCGCGCGGCATGCCTGGCGCCGGACCCAGCCTGCCCGCGAACTCGGGACCGGCCGCCGGCGAGTTGGTGCGGGTCACGCCGACCTTGAGCGCGAACCATTCGTCGAGCGCGTCGACCGGCCAGTCGCTGCCGAACACCACGCGCGCGCCGGCGTCGAGCAGCAGCGACTGCGGCTCGAGAATCGCGTAGCGCTGCGGTCCCAGGTAATCCTTCAGGCCCGCCACCGTGTCCGGCGCCGGCTTGCCCCACTGGAAAGACAGCACCGCGCTGGCATCGAGCGCGGCAAAGCGGCCGAAGTCGGCCGGGTCGACGATTTCGGCATGCGCCAGCGCCGGACGCGCGTCCTTGCCGCCGGGCGCGGCGCGCAGGGCTTCGACCGCGTCGAGCGTTTCGCGCACCGCGCCGTCGCCATCGACGTGCACATGGGCGTCGATGCCGGCCTTGGCCAGCCCGATCAGGATGGCTTTGAGCGCATCGGGCTTGAAGTAGGTCGGCGGCCCCGTGCTGTCGCCCGGCACCCAGTGCGGATGCCCCGGCGTGCCGCGGTCGACGAAATACGGCGCGACCATGGTGCCGGTAAAGGCCGGCGCGGCGATCACGCCATCCATATAGATCTTGGCGTGGCGCACGCGCATGGCCGGCGTGACGCCGTCGCTCTCCTGGTGATAGCGCCTGGCCATCCTGAGCACGGACGCGACCGCGCGGGCCGGATCGGTGGCATCTTCCGTTGCAACCTCGGCCGCGAAATGCGCCCGCGCGCTCAGCTTGCCCTGGCGCTCGATGGCGGCAAAGGCAGTGAAGATTTCTTCGTCGCTGCTGGCGTCGAGAAAACTGGTCACGCCCTGGCGGCCCAGCGCCTGCATGGCGAAGGTGGCGGCGGTGACGTTCTCCGCCGGCGTGGTCTTGGGCAGCACCTTGCTGACCAGCTCCATGGCGGCGTCTTCCAGCAAGCCGCTCGGCGCACCGGAGGCGTCGCGCACGATCTTGCCGGTCTCCGGGTCTGGCGTGGCGCGCGTGATGCCGGCCGCTTGCAGGCCGCGCGTGTTGACCAGGTAAGAGTGGCCGAACGAGGAGCGCACCGCGATCGGGCGCTCGGTCTTGATGGCGTCGAGCGTGGCGCGGCTGGTTTCCACGCCGGCCGGCAGCATGCTTTGCTGGAACCAGTTGACCACTTGCAGCCATTTCTTGCCCTGCTCGCCGCCCTTGCCCTGCTTGCCGCCCTTGGCCTCGCGGTCCTTGTCGGCGCAGGCCTGGATGCGCGCCTGGAACTGCGGCACGGTCAGCGCTTCGTAATTCAGGTTGCAATGCAGGAGGCGCTTGCCGCCGGACAACGGATGCATGTGGGCGTCGATCAGGCCCGGCATGAGCATGCGCCCTTGCAAGTCGACGAGGCGGGTCTGCTTGCCCTTGAGCGCGACCGCGCCGGCGTTGTCACCCACGTAGACGATGCGCCCGGCGCGCACGGCCAGCGCCTGGTGCACGCTGTCCTGGGCGTCGACGGTATACACGTAGCCGTTGCGGTAAATCACGTCGGCGGCGTCGGCGGCGCCGCGCGGCGCTCCCGCCTGTGCCAGCGGTAGCGCGCAGGCCAGCGCCAGCGCGGCGACAGTGCGCCGGCGCGGCGACAACGACATACGCGGCGTGATGATGGCGCCGCCTTGCGGCAGGCCGTTCTTGTTGGTCATCGATTCCCCTTCGTTCAGTTCGCGCGATCGGCCCCGTCGAGCCCCCGCGCCAGAATACACGCTTGCCCGCAGCGCGGCACGCCGGCATCAAAATTTAACATTTTTGTTAATTTTCGACTGGAATTTTTGCATGCGACAAGCATGATTTCATTGGGGGAATTGTGCGTATGCACATTCTTTTACGCGCGGCAGCGATACGTTCAGAATTCGCCCAAACGACACAATTACCGATGAATATGACTGTCCCGCGAGAATGTGCCGTGTAACGATGGGTTGTTGAGGCCGCTTTTGGCCCGGCATTCAGAACAAAACGCATTCACTCACGGAGAACTGTATGAACTGGAATCACTTGGTAAAAGCAAGCGTCGGTATCGTTGCAGCAGCAGCCTGCCTGGCAGCCCAGGCGGGGTCGAACGGGGTGACCGTCAGCGTGAGTCCCGAAAAATCCTCGCTCGGCAAGCAGGATGACGTGGTCGTGCGCGTGACCATCACCAACACCTCGTCCAAGCCGCAATATGTGCTGAAATGGCACACGCCGTTTGCCGGCGTCGAGGATCACCTGTTCGACGTCACCCGCGACGGCGTGGACGTGCCTTACCAGGGCCGCCATTACAAGCGCCCTGCCCCGACCGCCAAGGATTACTACCTGCTCAAACCGGGCGCCTCGCACACCGCCAAGGTCGAACTGTCGTCCATGTACGACATGAGCGTGACCGGCGACTACGCGATCCGCTACCACGCGGCCTCGCTCAACCTGTTCAACTCGACGGGCGACGACGAAAACAGCCTGACCGCGCAGCAGGGCCAGCGCGAGATCGGCGAGATCGCATCGGCGCCGGTGTCGCTGTGGATCGACGGCCGCCTGGAGCGCGGCACCATCGTGGCCGATCCGGTCGAACTGGCGGCGCGCCAGCAGGCTGCGGGCACCGCCGGCATCTCGTTCGCCAGCTGCAGCTCGTCGCAGCAGACCTCGATCAACTCGGCGCTGTCGGCAGCAAAGACGATGGCCAACGGCAGCGTCAATTACCTCAACAGTAACCTGCAGGGCACGCGCTACAAGAAATGGTTCGGCGCGTACGACTCGGGACGCTACTCCACGGTGAAATCGCACTTTACCAACATCAAGAACGCGCTCGACACCAAACCGATCGTGGTCGATTGCAGCTGCAAGGAATCCTACTACGCCTATGTGTACCCGACGCAGCCGTACAAGATCTACGTCTGCAACGCGTTCTGGTCGGCACCGACCTCGGGCACCGATTCGAAGGGCGGCACCCTGGTGCACGAGCTGAGCCACTTCAACGTGGTGGCGGCAACGGATGACTGGGCCTATGGCCAGTCGGCCGCCGCCAGCCTGGCGACGAGCAATCCGACCAAGGCCATCGACAACGCCGATTCGCACGAATATTTCGGCGAGAATACCCCTGGACTGCAATAAGCCGGCGGGTAATGAAAAACAGCCTGGCCGCGCGAGCGGTCAGGCTGTTTTTTTATCGATCGTCGGTGTTGCGTCGTACTCCTATTGCTCCGCCGGCTGCGCCACCTGCGTGTGCGTGAACACCGTCGAGGCCGGCTTCATCGCTTCCGGATTATCCAGCTGCTGCAAGTCGGTCACGTAACTGCCCGTATGGCTGAGCCGGTAGCGCTGCCTGCCGGGCAAAAAATCGTATGACCGCGTGATGTCGATCGTATTGCGGTGCACGCCGTTCGGCTCCACCTTCAGATAATCGTCCGGTCCCGGCGGCGCGCGCTTGACCACCGGGCCGATGTAGTTGAGCGGCGCCGCACTGCCCGCCACGCTGATGTCGAAGTCCGGCCCGAACAGCTGGCGGCTCTCGTACGTCACCTTCCACAGGTAAATCGGCTGCCTGGTGTTGTTCCTCACCGTCAAGGTCACCAGTACCTTGCCGCCGCGCGAGGCGACCGACACCTTCTCGCTCACGCCACTCGTCGGCTTATCCTTCGCATAGGCCAGTCCCAGCGCCATGAGCATCAACACGCCCGCTACTGATCGTTTCATCGCCTTGCTCCTTGTCTTTTGCTTGTACGTGCTTGTACGTGCTTGTCCTGTCGGTCCCGGCCGGCGGCGCATGCCTCAAACGGGGCCGGGTTGCCCGCCTGCGCCGTTCTCGACCATTGTGCACGGTTTCGGGCCTCATGCCAGCCCGGTTGAATCAACGGGTCGGGATTTCGGTCGTGGTATCGGGCAGCGCCGACAGGATCGTCACCGCCACGCGCCGGTTGCGCGCGCGCCCTTCGGGCGTGTCGTTGGACGCCACCGCAATGTTGGCGCCATGCCCCACGGCGGTGAGCCGCGCGGCGGCCACGCCGCTGTCGATGAACAGGCGCACCACGCTGCTCGCGCGCACCGCCGACAATTCCCAGTTCGACGGAAACAGCGCATTCTTGATCGGGATCGGATCGGTGTGGCCTTCGACCTGCACCGCGTGCGGGTCGTCCTTGAGCAGCACCGCCAGCGCGCGCAGGGCCTGGTCCGATTCGGGCGTCAGGGTGGCGTCGCCCGGGTCGAACAGCACGCTGGCATTGATCTCCACGCTCACGCCGCGGCTGTTCTGGGTCACCCGCACCTTGCCTTCGCGCACCAGCGGCGCCAGGGTCGAGGTCAGCTTTTGCGCGAGCTGGGTCAGGCGTTCCTTTTCGCGCCGCATCGCTTCCGCGCGGCGCTTGATCAACGGGTCCGGCAGCACGATCAGCTGCGGCACATCGCTGCTGGCGACGCTGGCCGTCTTCTTGTCCTTGCCGCCGAAGGCGTCGCCGAGCGAGACCGAAAACACCTTGTATTTTCCCTCGTTGACGATCGAGATCGCGTACATGACGACAAAAAAGGCGAACAGCAACGTGATGAAATCGGCGTACGAAATGAGCCAGCGTTCGTGATTTTCGTGCTCGGCTTCGTACTTTTTGCGCGCCATGGTCAGGGCCGCGAGAGCAGGCAGGCGACGCGTTCTTCGATCACGCGCGAATGGTCGCCGCTGGCGATATCGTGAAAGACATCGGTGAGGATTTCGTACTGCGTCACCCGTTCGGCGACGATGGTTTTGAGCTTGTTGGCGATCGGGTAGAAGAACATGTTGGCCAGGCCGACGCCGTACACGGTCGACACGAACGCGACCGCGATGCCGCTGCCCAGTTTGGCCGGGTCGCTCAGGTTTTCCATCACGTGGATCAGCCCCAGCACCGCGCCGAGGATGCCGATGGTGGGCGAGTAGCCGGCTGCGGCTTCCCAGATCTTCACGGCCTGGCGCTCGCCGAATTCGTAGGCCGTCACTTCCATCTCCAGCAGGCCGCGCAGCTTGTCGGGAGCGATGCCGTCGACCACCAGGCGCAAGCCCTTCTGCACGAATTTATCCTTGTTGACCGCCATGTACTTTTCCAGCGAGAGCAGGCCGTCGCGGCGCGCGTGCAAGCCCCACACGGCGATCTCGCGCGCCAGGGTGGCGCGCTGGCTCGGGGGCGGCGAAAACACCCAGCGCAGCATGCGCACCCCGCGCATGAAGGTCGACGCTTCGCTTTGCAGCAGCACGGCGCCGACGGTGCCGATGACGACGATGGCAAACGCCGCCGGCTGCACCAGCGACGACAGCTTGCCGCCTTCGAGCGCCTGGCCGACCAGGAGGCCCGCCAGCGCCAGGAAAATCCCCGCTACGCTGGCCCGGTCCACGCCTGCTCCTTCAAGGACGCCCGCAGGCGCGCGACCGCCTGGGTGTGCAATTGCGACACGCGCGATTCCGATACACCCATGACGGCCCCGATCTCTTTCAGGTTCAGTTCTTCTTCGTAGTACAGGCCCATGAGGATTTTTTCGCGCGGCGGCAAATTGTCGATGGCGTCGATGACGGCCTGGCGGAAGTCGCCGTCGAGCAGGCTGCGCAGCGGATCGGCATCGTCCACCGCATAGCGGTCGAGGAAGCTGTCGTTGCCTCCCTCGTTGTCGTGAAAGTCTTCGTAGTACACCAGCTGGTGGCCGCCGCCGTCGGTGAGCATGTCCTGGTAGTCGGCCAAAGACAGCTTGAGGCTCTTGGCCACTTCCGATTCGGTGGGCGGGTGGCCCAGCTTTTGCTGCAGGGTGCTCATCGCCGTTTCGATCTTGCGCATGTTCTGGCGCATCGAGCGCGGCAGCCAGTCGCTGCTGCGCAATTCGTCGAGCATGGCGCCGCGGATGCGCAGCACGGCATAGGTTTCGAACTGGGCGCCGTGGGTTTCTTCGTATCGGCTGATGGCGTCGAGCAGGCCGATCATGCCGGCCTGGACCAGGTCGTCCACTTCCACGCTGGGCGGCAGCTTGGCCTTCATGTGGTGCGCGAGCCGCTTCACCAAGGGCATATGCTCGGTCAGTAAATGGTTCTTGTCCGCTTTGCCTTTGACGGTATACATAGGTCTCAGTATGTTTTAAGAACCAAAATGGGAAGTCCCCCCTGTGTGCCCAAGCTGCGGCATGGCCGACAGGGCAAAGCGCCCCGCCAGCTGGCGAAATGCAACCGAGGCTCCCGCCAGCGGGAACGCATCGACCACGGCCCGGCCCAAGCGCGCGGCCCGGTGCAGGTATTCGTCCGCCGGGACCGAGCCCATCGAGGTGAGCTGTACGGCAAGGTAACGACTTGCCGCAGATGACATATTATCGTATACCACCTTCGCTTCGGCTTCGGATGCGCCCGTTACCAGGATTCCGAACGGACGGCGCCCCAACTGTTGCGAAAGGCGCTTGATCAGGGTGTACGCGGCCGTGATCGAGGCGGCGCTGGTGGAAACCTGGACCACGATTTCGGCGCTGTCCATGACCGGCACCGGAAAGGTGTCGTCGTCGCCGAATTCGCCGTCGACGATGACGATGCCGGTCTGCTTGACCAGCACGTCGAACGTCTTGGCCAGGCGCCGCGCTTCATCCGGGCCGCCGCGCGCACGCGCCATGCTGACCACGCCGAAGCCTTGCGGCACCTGGTGGATGATCTGGTTCAGCGCGCACTGCTGGCGCGCCACCTGCAGCAGGCTGGCGCGGTCGGCCACGCCGAGGCGCTGGGCCACGCCGTATTCGCGGTCGCAGGCGTCGACGATGAGCACGTCGTTGCCGGCCCGGGCCAGCGAGGCGCCCAGGTTGACCAGCATGGCGCCCTTGTCGTCTTGCGGGGTGGCGGACAGAAAGGTGACGATGCGCGGCTTGGGGCCGGCAAGCATCCGGCGCAGGCCTTCGGCCTGGTCGAAATCGAAGTGATTAGCCAAGGGACACCTCGCGCAGGCTGCGGTCGTTGCGGGCGGTGCTGGTGTTGGCCATCAGGAGCGGCAGTTCGGCGTCCGAAAACTGGGTGGCGGCGGCATCGCGCTTGAGGCGGAAGGCGCGGTCGACCAGCATGTTGCGGTCGGCCAGGTGCAGGTCTTCCGGCACGCGCTGGCCGTTCGAGACGTAGAACAGGTTCAGTTTCTGGCGGATCACGACGTCGAGCACGTTGCCGATCGAGGCCGCTTCGTCCAGTTTGGTCATGATGCAGCCGGCCAGGCCGCTGCCCTGGTAGGCGCGCACCACTTCGTTGAGCGTTTCGTTGGTCGAGGTCGAGTTCAGGCACAGCAGGCGCTTGACGTCGGCGCCGGTCTCGGACAGCATCGCCACCTGTTCGGCCACGTTCTGGTCGCGCTGGGAGACGCCGACGGTGTCGATCAGCACGGTGTGCTTGTTGCGCAGTTCCTTGAGGGCGATGCGCAGGTCCGATTCATCCTTGACCGAGTGCACCATCACGCCGAGGATCTTGCCGTAGATGCGCAGTTGTTCGTGACCGCCGATACGATAGGCGTCGGTGGTGATCAGGGCCAGTTTTTCCGGGCCGTGGCGCATCACGCAGCGCGCGGCCAGCTTGGCGGTGCTGGTGGTCTTGCCCACGCCGGTGGGGCCGACCAGGGCGAACACGCCGCCCTTTTCCAGGATTTCATCTTCGTTGGAGATGGTGGTCAGGTTGCGCGAGAGGACGGTTTTAATCCAGCGCAGGCTCTCGGCCGCATCTTTTCCGGCCGGGAGTTTTTCGATCAGGTAGCGCGACAGGCTGGCCGAGAAACCGGCGGCCAGCATTTCGCGCAGGACGCCCGCTTTTTGCGGTTCGCGCTGCTGGGTGGTGCCCCAGGCAATCTCGGCCAGTTGGCTTTCCATCAAGCCCCGCATGGCGCGGATTTCATTCATCATGCCCGACATTTCGGCGGCAGCGCTGTCCTTGGCCTGGCTCATCGCCTGCATCATCATCGACGACATTTGCGAGGCCATCATCGACATGTCGAACGATTCGGGCTGGACGGCGTAGGCCGGCGCTGGCGTTGGGGCGACGCGGCGGTTGGCGTAGGTTTCCGGAGGAATCGACAGGGATGGGCGCGGCTGGGCCATCTCGGACTCGGGTGCGGGCGAGGAGATCGAGGCGACGTCATCGCTGGCGAGGGCGAGGATCTCGACCACGCCATCGACGGGACGGTTGGACAAGATGACGGCATCGGGCCCGAGCGCTTCGCGTACTTTGCGCAGTGCGTCGCGTGATGTTGCAGCCGTAAATTTTTTGACATTCATCGCCAACTCCTGGGGTTCCTGCTGGGTGCTCACATGAGCACTGACAGGGTCCATTATTGACGATGCTGTTTGGAAATGATCTGGGGAGAAGGATGGTAAAAGGGGTTCATTTCGGCGGAGCCGGGGTGTTCGTTTGATTGGGATGGGAGTGGCGGCGTTTTTGCGGGGTCAAGATGGGGGGATGGAAAAGTAAAGCTACGTCTATATTCTTGCCAGCGATCCGTACGGCACCTTGTATACCGGTGTAACCTCGGACCTGGTCAAGCGTGTCTGGCAGCACCGCAGCGCCCTTGCCGAGGGTTTCACGAAGCGCTATCGGGTGAAGAAGCTGGTCTGGTACGAAATGCATACCGATATCATGGAAGCGATCAAGCGCGAGAAGCAGATCAAGAAGTGGCGACGGAACTGGAAAGTCAATCTGGTGCAAGCCGAAAACCCGACATGGCGTGATTTGTATCTCGACTTTACTGCGGATTAGAAGACCGGAGGAGCCAGACACGACCGCTACATCCCGCTCCGTCGTTCCCGCGAAGGCGGGAACCCAAGTTGCTTGCTCAGCCATCGACTCCGGCGCGAACTTGGGTTCCCGCCTTCGCGGGAACGACGGGGTTAAGGGCCACAAGAACTTTCTTACTGCGCCCCCACCAAACTAGTCACATGAATCGTCTTGGTCTCCGGAATCTCATTGTGCGACAGCACCTTCAACTGCGGCAACGCGCGGCGCAGGAACTTCGACAGCAGCGCCCTTAACGGACCCGGCACCAGCAGCACCGGCGTCAAACCCATCTGCTCCTGCTGCGCCGCCGCCGCGCCGGCCTGCTGCGCAATCGTATCGGCCAGTCCAGGCTCGATCCCGGCGCCATCGCCGCCCGCGCCCAGCGCCTGCATCAACAGCCGCTCAAGCCGGTTATCCAAAGTCATCACCGACAACTCATTGGTCCCCGGGAACAGCTGCTGCACAATCGCCCGCCCCAGCGCAATCCTCACCACCGCGGTCAGCTCGGCCGGGTCATGGGTTTGCGGCGCATACTCGGCGAGGGTCTCGATCACGGTCCGCATATCACGGATGTGCACGCCTTCGATCAGCAAATTCTGCAACACTTTCTGCAAGGTCGACAGCGACACCAGCTTCGGCACCAGGTCTTCCACCAGCTTCGGCGCTTCCTTGGCCAGATGGTCGAGCAGCGCTTGCACTTCGGCACGGCCAAGCAATTCCGACGCGTGCGTCGTGATCAAATGGTTCAGGTGCGTTGCCACCACGGTACCGGCATCGACCACGGTGTAGCCCATGCTCTGCGCTTCGTCGCGCAGGCCGGCGTCGATCCACACCGCCGGCAAGCCGAAGGCCGGATCGGTGGTCACCAGGCCCGCCAGGCTGCCGCTGGCCATGCCGGGGTTGATCGCCAAAAACTGCCCGTTCATCGACTCGCCGCTGCCCACTTCCACACCCTTGAGCGTGATGCGGTAGGCCGAGGGTTTCAGTTCCAGATTGTCGCGGATGTGCACCGGCGGCGCCAGGAACCCGACTTCCTGCGCGAATTTCTTGCGAATCCCTTTGATACGCTTGAGCAGCTCGCCGCCCTGGGTCTTGTCGACCAGCGGAATCAGGCGATAACCGACTTCCAGCCCCAGGGTATCGACCGGCATGATGTCTTGCCAGCTGGCTTCTTCCTGCTCGGTCGGGGCAGGCGGTGGCGGCGCTTCGATTTCTTCCGGCGGCGGCGCCTTGGCCTTCTTGTTGATCAGGTAGGCAGTGCCGCCGAGCGCACCGGCCAGCAGCAGGAACACCATGTTCGGCATCCCGGGAATCAGGCCCATGCCGCCGATGATCGCCGCGGTGATGTACAGCACTTCCGGCTTGGCGAACAACTGGCGCACCAGCTGGGTGCCGATGTCCTGGTCGCTGGCTACGCGGGAGACCACGATACCGGCCGCGGTCGAGATGATCAGCGATGGAATCTGCGCCACCAGGCCGTCACCGATGGCCAGCAGGGTGTAGGTCTTGGCCGCTTCGCCGAAGGCCATGTCGTGCTGCAGGACACCGACCAGCAAGCCGCCGATCACGTTAATCACGGTCACCATGATGCCGGCCACGGCGTCGCCGCGCACATACTTCGATGCACCGTCCATGGCGCCGTAGAATTCGGCTTCCTGGGCGACTTCGGTACGGCGGCGGCGGGCTTCGTCTTCGGCGATCAGGCCGGCGTTGAGGTCGGCGTCGATCGCCATCTGCTTGCCCGGCATCGCGTCCAGGGCGAAGCGCGCGCCCACTTCGGCGATACGGCCGGCACCCTTGGTGACGACGGTAAAGTTAATGATGGTCAAAATGATAAACACGACGATACCGACCGTGTAATTGCCACCGATCAGGAAGTGACCGAAGGCTTCGATCACCTTGCCGGCCGCGGCGCCGCCGGTGTGGCCTTCGGTCAGCACGATACGGGTCGAGGCCACGTTCAGCGACAGGCGCAGCATGGTCGACACCAGCAAAATGGTCGGAAAGGCCATGAAGTCGAGCGGCTTGACGGTGTACAAGCTGGTCAGCAGCACGATGACCGACAGCGCGATGTTGAAGCTGAAGAACACGTCCAGCACGAAGGCCGGCAGCGGCAGGATCATCATCATCAAGAGCATGATGATGATGGCCGGCGCGGCCAGGGCGTTGCCGCCGCCTTTCATTCCACGCAACCAGGGGGGCATATTCAGGCGGTTCATGGTGTGGCTCCGTTCTTCGGTTCAGGTTTCGTTTGCGATGCCGGGTCGTGCGGGTCGAGCTCGGGCGGGACGCGCAGCCTGGTCGGCCGGTCGGGGTAGATTCCGCCATCCTTCTTGTAGGCGCGCAGCTGGAACACATACGCCAGCACTTCGGCCACCGCCGAGTACAGCGCTTCCGGAATCTCGTCGCCGATCTCGGTATGCTTGTGCAGCGCACGGGCCAGGGCCGGCGCTTCCAGCATGGCCACGTTGTTGTCCTTGGCCAGTTCGCGAATCTTGGCCGCCACTTCGTCGGCGCCCTTGGCCACCACGCGCGGGGCGCCGCGCTCGCCGTCGGCATACTTCAGTGCCACCGCATAGTGGGTCGGGTTGGTGACGACCACGTCGGCGGTCGGCACATCGGCCATCATGCGGCGCTGCGACATCTCGCGCTGCATCTGGCGGATCTTGCCTTTCATCTGGGGATTGCCGTCCGACTCTTTCGCCTCCTGGATCATTTCCTGGCGCGTCATCTTGAGCTTGTTCGCGTAGTGCCAGATCTGGTAAGGACCGTCGATCGCGGCCACCAGCCCCAAGCCGCCGACGATGAACAGGAACGCCGAACCGATCAGGTCGACCATATGGGCGCTGCCGCTTTTCAGGGGCTCGACGGCCAGGCCGATGACGGCGTCTTTCTGGCTCATCACGACCATCCAGGCGATGGTGCCGACCACGATGGTCTTGGCGATCGCCTTGAGCAATTCGACCAGCGCGTTGGTGGAGACCATATTGGTCAGGCCGCGCACCGGATTGAGCTTGTTGAAGTTGGGCATGAACGACTTGCTGCTGAACAGCCAGCCGCCGATCAGCAGGGGCGAGGCCAAGGCCACCACCATGACGGCCAGCGCCAGGGGCAGGCAAGCGAGCATGACCTGGGCGATATCGCTGGCCACGCGCAGGATCATGGCGTTCGGGTTGAAGATTTGCTCGCGGTCCATGGCCATGCCCGACACCATGGTAGCGTTGAGCTGGCGCACGATGCCGGCGCCGAAGAACCATAGGGTGCAGCCAGCCGTCATCAGGACAGTGAAAGTTGCCACTTCACGCGATCGGGGCACGTCGCCTTCTTCGCGCGCCTGCTCCAATCGCTTGGGTGACGCTGCTTCTGTCTTTTCTGCGTCGCTACTGTCTGACATGCCAGGCTCCCGTTAACAGATGCCATTATTCGCGATATTGCTCTGGAGCTATCTATGGATTAAGGCGGCAAACAGGGGTCAATTCGAGGGGTCAATTCGAGCGGTGGCAGACGAACGGGGCTATGGTGCGGCCTCTCGTATAATCGAAAATTATCAACTTCTACACGAACATCATGAATTCGATGGTCCCACCCGATCCCCAGGAAGCGCTGGTCGACGCCGACCTCACGGAGGATGGCGACTTTTCCGACATGCTCAGCGAGCAGCGCATTTTGCTGCCGGGGGCGCAGATGCTCACCGCCTTCCTGATCATCCTGCCGTTCAACGGCGGCTTCAAGCAGATCGTGCAGGCCGAGAAGATGGTGTTCCTGGCGACCTTCATACTGGCCCTGATGAGCCTTGTGCTGTTGAGTGCGCCGGCAATCCAGCACCGCCTGATGCGACCTCTCAACGACCGGGCACGCTTCAAGCGGGTCGCGACACGGCAGATCGTGGCGGGCGCGTTCACCCTTGCCATCGCCCTGATCCTGGCGACCAACCTGGTGATGTCGGAAGTGTTCGGGCACGTGCTGGGCTTGGTCATGGCGGGAGGGATCGCCACGTTCATCATGTGCTTATGGTGGCTGTTGCCGGCCTATTTGAAGCGGATGCACGGGTATTAGCGTGCTTGATCGATAGCGGGCACGATGCGAGCGAAGCCAGGAAACGCCGCTAGCGGCTCTTCTTCGCCTCGGCCTGCTTGAGCACCTGGTCGATCGCCCCGAAAATCGACTTGCCTGCCCCATCGAGCATCTCGATCCTGATTGTGTCGCCAAACAGCATGAACGGCGTGCTTGCGATGCCATCGGCGATCATCTCCAGGGCGCGCTTCTCGGCGATGCATGAATAGCCGCGCTTGGCATCCTTGTTCGACACCGTACCGGAGCCAAGAATCGTCCCGGCGCGCGCATTGCGCGTTTTGCACAAATGTGCCAGCAGTTGAGCGAAGTTAAACACCATATCGACGCCGGCATGCGGCTGGCCGACCAGCTTGCCATTCCATGTCGAGCGCAGCGGCAAATGCACCTTGGCGTCCTGCCAGGCGTCGCCCAGCTCATCCGGGGTTACCGCCACCGGCGAAAACGACGATGCCGGCTTCGATTGCAAGAATCCAAAACCCTTGCCCAGCTCTGCCGGAATCAGGTTGCGCAGCGACACATCATTGACCAGCACCAGCAGGCGAATCTGGTCGAACGCCTGGTGCGGCGTGCTGCCCATCGCCACGTCACCCGTGATGACGGCCACTTCGGCTTCGAAATCGATGCCCCACTCTTCATGCGCGAGCACGATCTCGTCCGTCGGCCCGAGAAAGTCATCGCTGCCGCCCTGGTACATCAGCGGGTCTTCCCAAAACGAGGCCGGCATCTCGGCATTGCGCGCCTTGCGTACCAGTTCGACATGATTGACATACGCCGAGCCGTCGACCCACTGGAAGGCGCGCGGCAGCGGCGCCATGCATTTGGCAGGATCGAAATCGAAGCCGCGCGAGGTGCGTCCGGTGTTCAGCAGAAGGTACAGGTCGTTCAGCTGGGGTGAGATGAAGGCCCAGTCGTCCAGCGCCGCCTGCAAGGTGGGCGCGATGCCGTCGGCCACGTGCGCCGTTTTCAGGTCGCGCGACACGACCACCAGCTGGCCGTCGCGGCTGCCATCCTTGAGTGTGGCTAATTTCATAATGTCAAAATAAGACGCATCACCCCGGCACCAGCAAATCGCGCTGCGCCTGGTCCAGATAGCACCATTCGCCTTCGGCAAGACCGAGCGACTCCAGGGTCAGCTGGCCGATGGCGGACCGGTGCAGCGCGCCGCAATGGTTGCCGGCGGCGGCGAGCATGCGTTTGACCTGGTGATACTTGCCTTGTTCCAGCACGATTTCGAGCTGGTGATCGCCGCGCTGCACACAACTGAGCGCCGCAAGGGGCGCTGGCTCGTCATGCAGTTTGACGCCGGACAGCAGTTGTGCAATCAGTTCAGGCGTGACGGGGTCCTGCGTGGTGGCCTGATATATCTTGGGGACGTGCCGCTTGGGCGAGGACTGGGTGTGGATGAACGGCCCGTCGTCGGACATGAGCAACATGCCGGTGGTGTCGTGATCGAGCCGCCCGACCGGTTGCACGTCGCGCCAGGTGAACTGTTCCGGCAGCAAGGTCAACACGCCCGGATGGTGGCTCGGCTTGCGCGAACACTCGACGTTGACCGGTTTATGCAGGGCGATATACACATGTTCGCGGTAAACCCACTCTTCGTCGAAGATCGTCATGACCAGCCCATCGGTCTCGATCGCGGTCTTGTAGTCGGTGTGCGGGGCGCCGTTGATGACGATTTCGCCATCGTCGATCAGGGTACGGCAGTATTTGCGTGTGCCGAATCCCTGCGATTGCAGGATGCGGTCCAAGGATAATTTACTCATGGGCGAGACTTTACCAGATGCGCTCCCCGGGGGTCTAGGAATCGGCTTAGCGCGCCGTAGGACAAAATGCCGAACAGTGCGAATTACGGAAGAGCCATTACGCATCTTTGACACAGATCAAGAGTGACGGGAGTCCGATTGTTACACTGAAACTTCAGTAGGAATCGGCCTAACGCCACCTGCTAATGCTTACGGCGCCACTAGGATAACTGAACAGTACCAACATGATGAGGACCAGGATGCGCACCATTACTAACGCTGCGACGCAATTGGACAACGCCGACTTCCTGGAATCGGCCGCCGACAATTTACCCGACAATCCGCTGGCGCAGTCGGCACTGGAAACCACGCGCGACGCGATCGCGCGCTGGACCGGCGGCATCCACCTGCCGCGCATGCTGGTGCCGGGCATGGTGCGGGTGTCGCCGCAGGCGCGCTGGTATGCCCAGGCCAATCAGGGGTTCCAGGAGTGGCTCAGCCAGGGTGGATTCCAGACGCTCGATAGCGATGCCCCGGAAAGCGCCGAGGCGGCCATCCGCGCCAACTGCGGCGGCCGGGGCGTGCTCGATGTGGCAGCGCGAAATAGGCTGGCCGATCAGCTACGCACGGTTGAAGCCGACAACAGCGATGCCTGTATCGATTGATCTGGCGACCATGCCCGCCCCCGCGTCCAGCCGGTCCTGGCGGGCAACGGCCCCGATCCAGAGCCCGATCCCGATGCCGATCCCGATCCCGATCCCGATGCCGATTCGGCATGATGGGGTCGCTCCTGCAACCATGGCGAGCGGACGCGCGCGCTTGTTTCCGTCCACAAGCCCGGGCGCTGCGCCGCCATCCGGCTTTGCCCGGGCACCTTCCGGGCCACGGCCGCTGCTCTGATCCTGCCGGCAAGCCGACGCGGCCGAGCGCCGTGTTTTCTTCCGTGCACCGGTCGATGGCGCGCGATGAGCCGACGCGCCGGACCTCGATCGCCCTTTCCTCATAGCGGCGCGGCCCGCGTCGCGCCGACGCGGCTGCAACGCAAGCGGCCCCAAGTAAAAGCGTGCCCCTGACCAGGGCGAAACATCGCACTGGCAAACGCGTTGAATACGCTCAACATTAATATTGCCAAAAAAACAAAATGGTGTATAGTCATCTTGGGCTTATTTCCTTTCGAATGGCCCTTCCATGAGGCCGCAGGCGAGGTTGGCGCGGGGCTTGCTTGCCGTACTACATCCGCTTCCTAAAACTTGTTCACAGGAGATTCAAAATGAATGAATTTGCCGCTGTCGAGAACTTTAACAATCCCATCACCAACCTGCTGGAGAGTGACGGCCTGTCGATCCTGACGGATGGGGCGCGACAATTATTGGAAGGCGATTTGTACGCGCTCGCGTGGAAAAACCATACGGTCCGCACCGATTCCCTGTCGGTACGCGATTTGAACTCGATCGAGGAAGCCTTTAGCAAGCACAGCCTTCACGGCAGCTCCGATGCGCCCGTCGTTGGCGCAGCCTGCTGCTGCACCTGCACCCCGGCTTGCTGCTGCACGGCCGTCTCCGTCATCAGGGCGGCATAAGCAGGCCACGCCCCTGCCAGGCGCGCTGCCTGGCGCCAGCGAGCTTGCCGCGCAACCGGCGATCCCGCGCAATGCGCAGCCATGCATACGCGGGATTTTTTCGCCAGGCAGCGCCGCGGGATCTTCCCATGCATGGAAAGACCGGCGCGGCGCCAGGCGCGGCTTGGGAAGACCATGCCGCGCGCGTTTTCGCATCGTCAATCTCAACCCGAACGAGCCAAGACAGATATGGATGAAAAACTGGTACTGCTGCCGATTCAAATCATCGAGCAGGATGAGGGCGTGATACTCAAGCGTGGACTTGAACAATTGCTGATTCCAGATCGCAATGCGCTCTTGATCGTGCGCGTCTTGCAAAAGGCATTGCTACAGCGTCCCTACAGCAGCAAGGAGTTACTGGAACTGTTTTCCGCACCGGTGCGGCCCTTGATCGGCAATCTGCTGGAATATTTGCGCAAGAAGCGCTTCCTGCTTGCGCATGGGGATACGGAGAGCGCCATCGATCGCGCGGGCGAAAGCGCGCAAGATATCTTCTATTGGCATTTCAACCAGCACCAGGATCGCATCGCTGCCAACCTGAACCAGAAAACCTGGCTGTTTGTCGGCGTAAATCTGCTGAACGAGAAGTTATTGCAGGCGATGCTCGATGAGGGCCTGGAGAATTATCTCGTGCTTGATGACCCGATGCTGCGCAATATCGATCTCTTCGACCAGCATCACCAGCTGGTCTCGCCATTCTGGCAGAGTCGGCAACATCGTTTCGTCGCCGACGATGACGTTGTCGCAGGCGGCAAGCTGGCCGCCGGGCTTGGCTTTGTGGTGGCCGCCTCCGAATTCGGCAGCTTTTTCTTGCTTGAGCGCTGGAACGCGTTTGCGGTGGCTAACGAGCTGCCCTTTTATCCGGCCCTTCTACAAAACATGGTCGGGTATGCAGGGCCGTTGGTAATCCCAAAAGAAACAGCCTGCTTCGCCTGCCTGAAAGCACGCCAGAATTCCCACAGCGCGCACTTCGACGAAAAACGCCTGAGCGAACAACACGCATTTAAGGGCCAGAAAGTCGTCGCTTATCACCGCTCGATGCTGACCATGCTGGCGACGGTAGCCCAGTTCGACCTGCTCAAATTCAAAGCCAACATTCAGTGGGAAACAGGCACGCTGTGTGAAGTGGACCTGCTCGGCGGCACCATGACACGCCGCAAATTGCTGAAGGCACCACGCTGCAAAGTGTGCAGCAACTTGTCGACTGTCCCCCTGGTCAGCTTGCGCAAGCAGCTGACGCCGGCGCAAGCTTGGGGAGAAATCCGGCAAACGGTGGGGCACGATGAACATTGAACTGCACAGCCCTTTGGCACGCCTGAGCCACGCCCTGCCCTATCTGTTCGACAATAAGGTAGGCATCGTCGCCAATATCGTGGAGCACCCGGTCGACATCGATTCGCCGCGCTTTTTCCGCTACAGCTGCAATGCCGGCAACACCGAAGCGTTCGGCGAATACCGCAATTTCGCCATCGGCGGCGGCGCTGCCACCAGCCGTGAAATGGCGCTGGCAAAGACCGTCGGCGAGGCGGTGGAGCGCTATTGCGCCGCGATCTACAGCAAGCAGGACTTCCCCCTGATGTCGTACCAGGAGGCCACGGTGGAGTGCATCCACCCCGATGAGTGGGTCCTGTATTCGGGCAAGCAGCACGCCTATGCCGATTTCATGTTCGATCCGTTTCTCGCCACGTCGACGGTGCGCTGGGTTCCCGCAAGCGACCTGCAGCGCGGCAGCACCGTGTACGTCCCGGCGGCGATGGTCTACGTGCCCTACTTTTTTTACAAAGATGGCGACGAAACACCGCTGACCCAGCCGATCTCGACCGGTTTGTCATGCCATTGCAGCATCGAGGAGGCGTCGATCGGCGGCATTTGCGAAGTCATTGAGCGCGACTGCTTTTCGATTACCTGGCAAGCGCATTTGTCGCGGCCCCGGATAGATCAGGACACGCTGTCGGCCAGCAACCGAGAACTTGTGGGCCGCTTCGACGCGGTGGGCTATCAGGTCCACTTGATCGATATCCGCAACGAATCGGGCGTGCCTTCCGTGATGGCGGTAGCGCGCCACGACGGCAACTTCCTCCCCATGGTGGTAGCGGCATCGACCGCACTCACCGCCGAAGAGGCCGTGCGCAAGGCACTCGAAGAACTCGCGCACACCGAGCGCTATGCGTTTCAGATCAAAGGCGAGGTGCCGCCGCTGGAACCGGACCCGGAATTCGACAATATCACCGGCCAGGTCGACCACGTCAATTTCTGGACCAATCCGGCGATGGCGCAACATGCGGCATTCTTGATCTCGTCAAGCGATCGCTGCGACTGTCGCGACATGGAGAATTTCGACAAGGGCACGCCACAGGCCAGCCTGGCACACCTGGTCGCGCGCATCGGACAAACCGGATACCGGGTGCTGGTCAGCGATATCACCAGCAGCGACGTCCGCGCACTGGGCATGGTGGCGGTGCGGGCGCTGATTCCCGGCTATCACCCCCTCTTCATGGGCTACCACCACCGCGCGCTGGGCGGCAAGCGCCTGTGGACACTGCCGCAACAACTGGGCTATGCGGGCATACAGCGCGGCAGCGGCGATTATCCCTACCCGCATCCATTTCCCTGAACAGATCTTCCACAACCAGCAAGGGCTGCCAATGTTAAATTCGCTGTGGGACAATGCGCAACTGAACTCCGACTCCGGGGAAATGAGCTGGGAGCAGTTTCACGAGAGCGCCAAGACCGGGCGCTACGACCCGGCGCTGTCGAACGAGGTGGTACTGGCCGAAATGGCCAATTTGTACGAGTCGCTCCCTTACAAGAATAGTGTCCCGATCGCCCTGCCCACGACGCTGGCGCCGATCGCCGGCACGCTGGCCGACATCGTGCAGGCGCGCGTGACGCCACGCGAGATCGCTCCCCATCCCATCAGCCTGATAGAACTGAGAACCGTCTTGCACCTGGCTTATGGAGAAACGCGTGACAACGAAGGCAATCCCTACGCGCCGCGCCCTTTCCGCACCGTACCGTCGGGCGGCGCGCTCTATCCCCTGGAACTGTATTTCTACCATGCTGGCCAGATTGACGGCCTGGCGCCCGGCATCTACCACTATTCGCCCAGTTTGAATGCGCTGCACCTGGTCAAGGCGGGCCACTACACGCAGGAAATCGCCGCAGGGCTGGTGGAATTCCAAAGCCACCTTGCCGATCAGCTATCCATGGTCATTTTTATTACGGCCATGTTCCAGCGTTCGGTCTTCAAATATCGCAACAAAGGCTACCGCTTCACCTTGTTCGAGGCGGGCCACGTGGCGCAGAACATCAACCTGGCGGCAACCGGGCTGGGCATGGGCGTGATCAATATCGGTGGATTCTATGACCGGAAAATCGACGATCTGCTCGGGCTCGACGGGATAAACCACTCGATCCTGTATATGAACGGCCTGTGCCGGGGAGCACCGCGATGAGGCCGCAGCCGGACCCGCGCCAGGGCGACGAGCCGGTCCGCATCGTGCGCCGCGCCGGCCCCTGCCCGATTCCGGCCTGGCACGTGCATTCGCTTGCCGCCCTGTGGCGCACATTAGGCATCGCCGCCCCGGAGCGTGAATGCCTCGCCGCCGACCTGACCCTGGGCGCCTGGCGCGGCCATTGGCTGGCGCGCGAATGGGGGCAGCAGATCGGGCTGGCGGAACCTGCCAGGATGCAGCCGGCCTTGTATGTCACCGAGCAAGAAATTGATCGGTATGCCGATACGGTCGCCACCCTGATCGATCATGAAAGCGAGGGCGACCGTAACTTCATCGGCGCTCATGCGCATGCTTGCGCGCTGATAACGGCGCTGCGCGCGCACGGGATTTCCCACCTGCTGCTGGCAGCGCCGCTGGGGCAGCATCGCTGGGGCAGCGAGAATATCCAGCTACTGAGGATGCTGCAGGAAGCAGCGCCGCATGCGGGTTTTCGGTTGGTGCTGTTGTTGCGCGCCGATGCGCCCGTGCCGCAGGTGCCGGGACTGGCGTTCGAGCTGCAAAACGCTCCCGCTCACGTGCCTTGCGGGCAGACGTTTTTTCCTGTCCCCGGACTGGCCGCACCGGGCGCCGCCGCGCAGTTCGGCACCCCGGATGCGCTAGCGCTGCGCAATGGCAAACTGTTCATTTCGCCGAACTGGCGCGACCCGCAGTCCACCTGCCCGCCGCCGCCGGCCCTGGAAGACCATTTGCACGTGTATTTCATGTTGCGTGATGGCCGCCACGACCTTGATTTCTTGCGCCGCCAGGCCGATTTGCGCTTCGCCGAAGGGGCCTATGAACTGGCATTGCACATTCTCGATGCGCTCGACCAGGATCAGCTGGCCCCCTTGAGCGCGGCGCTGCTGGAATCGCACAAGCAGAATATGGCGATAGCGCTGATGGATTTCGCGCGCGCCGCCCGCGGCAAGCTGCCTGCCGATAGCTTGCCGGCGGTGGTGCGGGCATCGCTTTATCAAAGCAAGGCATGGGGCTTGGTGATGAGCGGCCAGGCTGCGCAAGCCGAGCCGTATTTTGCGCTCGCAAGGGAACT
>DASVVC010000156.1:0-4017 GCA_036386755.1 Telluria sp. | reverse complement strand
TGTCTCCTTCGCGTTACAGGTTAGTCAATCAATGGCTGGTTAAGTTCCGTGCGCCAGGTGGATGGATCGGGATCGAGATCCGGACCGCTGACGTACACTTCCCACAAACCGGGCGCCTTGCCCAGGCCCTGCGCCTCGATCCAGGCCATGAGCTGGCCCCAGGCCGCGGGCAAGCCGTCGTAGGGGCCGTGCAGGATGGCGCGCGCCACCCGCGTCGCCGGCAGCGAGCCGGGCTGCACACGCCCGGCCGGCGCGACCGGGGCCGAGACCGGCACGCCGATTTCGAAGTCGAAGCGCTCGGGCTGCATGCGAAAGTGGTGCGAGTAACAGCGTCCCGTGGGGCCGACGCCCTGGGCGGCGGTGGTGGCCAGCAGTTCGGCCATGCCGGGGCCCATGACCTGGGCAATCTCGGCGCGTGGAATGTCGAGGCGAATGACGGCCGCCTGCACCGGGTCGGTGCGGGTGATGAACGGCGTGTCGAGCATAGCGTTTCTCCTTGAAGAGTGGGTTGCTACTGCGACGACGTTGCAGCCGCCGTGACATCGACAGCTTTTTAAACTATTTTTAGTTTATTTTCAGCTTGTTACCACGAGGCCGGATCGATGACGCCGATCGCGCGGAAAGCGGGCTTGCAGAACAGGTAGCCCTGCATCAGGTCGACGCCGGCATCGCGCAAAAAATCGCGCTCGCCCGGCGTTTCGATGCCTTCGGCCAGTACCGCGATGTCCAGGCTGGCGCAGATGGCGACGATGCCGGCCACGATGGCTTGCTTGGCCGGGCTGGCATCGATACCGCGCACCAGCTGCATGTCGATCTTGATAATGTCTGGCTGGAATTCGGACAGCAGGTTCAAGCCGGCGTAACCGGCGCCGAAATCGTCGATCGCGGTGCGAAAACCGAAGCGGCGGTACTCTTCGAAGATATTGACCAGGTGCGGCCGGTCCATCACCTGTTCGCTTTCGGTGACCTCGAAGATAATGCGCTCGATCGGAAAGCCATATTCGCGCGCGGCGTTGAAGGTGCTGCGGATGCAGGCTTCAGGCCGGTACACGGCATTCGGCAAAAAGTTAATCGACAGCAGTTCGGAAATGCCCAATTCGGCCGCACCGCGGATGGCCCGCACGCGGCAGGCCTGGTCGAACATGTAGCGGTTGGCGTCGTTCACCTTGGAGAGCACCGAATAGGCCGATTCGCCGTTCGGTCCGCGCACCAGCGCCTCGTGCGCGTAAATGGCGCGCCGGCCCAGATGAACAATCGGCTGGTAGGCGTATTCGAAATCGAAACCGAGTTCGTCGTTGTTCCTGCATTGGACGCAAGCGGGAACCGGCGTGACGTGGGCATCGTCGGCGGGGCAAATGGGGATCATCGGGCGGCCAGTCCTGGAAATGCAGCGAATGAGTCCACTATATCAAATGAACGGCCTCATGCGCGCACTTTGCGACGCGCCGCAGGCCGCCTGTTTATGCCAGTTGCAACTGGCGCCGCGCTTCCATCAGGGCGAAACCGAGCAGGTTGGGGCCTTCCCACAGGTTGGGATCGTTCGATTTCGGATCGTCCGCCGCCAGGCCCGTGCCCCAGATGCGGTCGACCGGGCTGGCTTCCACCAGCACGTGCTTGCCGGTGCCGACGAGAAAATCGCGCAGGGCCGGGTTTTGTCCGAATTTGGCCACGTTAGCGCGGCAGACGATATCGAATCGGTGCGCCAGCCAGTCGGCCTCGACAAAATTGACGATGCCGCGGCCGAGCGCCTTGGCGGCGCCGGGCGTGGCTGCGGCCAGGACCTTGGCGCGGGTCGCCTCGTCGTCGAACAGGCGCGCCTTTTCGGCCATCATGTAATGCTCGGCGGTGGGACACGCATCGCCGTCGAGCTCGAACGGCGCCGCGTACCACTGGCTGAAGCAACTGCGCGTGATCGCGCCATCCTTGGGCGGGGTGTGGCCCCAGAACTGTAAAAACGAGAACGACTCACCCGCGTTAAAGCGGCTGCGCAGTTCGTCCAGGGTGGTGGGCAAAGCCATGGTGACGACTTTCTGTTGGTGTCAGGAGATGACGGCAAGTTTAGCCGGTTTCGGACGGCAAGGCGGCCACCGCGCGCCGCAAGCTTTTAGGCCGGCAATAGACCAGCAAGACCGGCGGGACCGCGGCCACTTATTTGCCGATGCAAAAGCGGCTGAAAATCACGCCCAGCAAATCGTCCGACGAAAATTGTCCGGTGATGCTCGACAGTTGCGCCTGCGCCAGCCGCAATTCTTCGGCGAACAGGTCGAGCGACTGGTCGTTTTGCGCGGCATGCTCGCCCGCCAGCGCCAGGTGCTTGTGCGCCGAACGCAGCGCGATCAGGTGCCGTTCGCGCGCCAGGAACAGCGATTCGCCGGTTTGCTGCCAGCCGGCGATGCGCAGCAATTCGGCGCGCAGCAAGTCCATGCCCACGTGCTCGTGCGCCGACAGGTAGATATTGGTCGCTTCCTCGGTCGGGTTGACCGACGGCTTGTGGCCCGACAGGTCGATCTTGTTCCACACGCGCAGCACCGGCACGCCGGCCGGAAAGGCGGCGACGATGCCGTCGTCGGCCCGGGTCGGCCCCTGGTCGGCGTCGAGCAGGTGCAAGATGACGTCGGCCTTGGCCACTTCGCCCCAGGTGCGCTCGATGCCGATGCGCTCGACGACGTCGACGGCGTCGTCGATGGTGCGAATGCCCGCGGTGTCGATGATGTTGAGCGGAATGCCTTCGATCTGGATGGTTTCGCTGACCTTGTCGCGCGTGGTGCCGGCGATCGGGGTGACGATGGCCACGTCGGCCCCGGCCAGGGCGTTCAGAAGTGAAGACTTACCCACGTTGGGCTGGCCGACCAGCACCACGTTCAGTCCTTCGCGCAGCAGCGCGCCCTGGGCCGCCTGCTGGAATACGCGCTCCAGCGACGCCACGATCACGGCCAGCTGGCCGCGCGCGTCGGATTTTTCGAGGAAGTCGATTTCTTCTTCCGGAAAATCGAGGGTGGCCTCTACCAGCATGCGCAGGCCGATGGTCTGTTCCACCAGGGTATTGATGGTTTTCGAAAACGCGCCGGAGAGCGATTGCGTGGCCGACTTGGCGGCCGCCTCGGTGGAGGCGTCGATCAGGTCGGCGACGGCTTCGGCCTGGGCCAGGTCGAGCTTGTCGTTCAGGTAGGCGCGGCGCGTGAATTCGCCCGGCTCGGCCAGGCGCAGGCCCGCTTCGGCGCCCGCTTCGAGCACGCGCGCGAGCAGCATCTGCAGCACGATCGGGCCGCCGTGGCCCTGCAGCTCCAGCACGTCTTCGCCGGTGTACGAGTTCGGTCCCTTGAAATACAGGGCGATGCCCTGGTCGATCACCGCGCCGTCGGCCTGCCTGAACGGAATATAGGTGGCGCGGCGCGGGCTCAGGGTGACGTCCGGGAACAGCGCGGCCAGCAGGGGCGCAAGCGACTTGCCGGAGGCGCGCACGACGCCGATGCCGCCACGGCCCGGGGCGGTGGCGATCGCGGCAATGGGGGAAGTATCGAGTTTCATAGGTGTGATTGTAATTTAATTGCTGCAACAGGCTGGCGCCATCTGTTGCCGCGCGCGGATATAAAAAAAGCCCGTGCGGAACACGGGCTTTTTGCGGTCGCGGCGAACGCTGATGTCTACACGTTTATTTCTTGGCTGCCGCGTCTTCGAATTTCTTGGTAATCACCCATTGCTGCGCGATCGACAGGATGTTGTTCACAACCCAGTACAGCACCAGGCCGGACGGGAAGAAGATGAACATGACCGAGAACGCCAGCGGCATGAACAGCATCATCTTCGCCTGCACCGGATCGGTCGGTTGCGGGTTCAGCTTGGTGGTGATGAACATCGAGACCGCGTAGATGACCGGCAGGATGTAGAACGGATCCGGCTGCGTCAGGTCCTGAATCCACAGGATCCACGGCGCGCCGCGCATCTCGACCGACGACTGCAGCACCCAGTACAGCGCGAAGAACACCGGCATCTGCACCAGGATCGGCAGGCAGCCGC
>DASVVC010000155.1:0-61614 GCA_036386755.1 Telluria sp. | reverse complement strand
CCGAAGACCTCATGCAGCGCAAGAGCGAGGAACGCGCGGCGATCGCCAGCAAGGCCTACAAGCTGATCGAACAGATCGCCGAGCAGGAAAAGCTCGATATCGTGCTGCAGGAATCGGCCTGGACCAGTCCGCGCATCGATATCACGGACAAGATCCTCAAGCAGCTCGACAAATAAACACCACTTCAAACTCAAGACAGGAACAAAAAGATGAGCACTCGACTAGGTGAATTGGTCGAACGCTTGGGAGGACAGCTCATTGGCGACCCGAATACCGAGGTATCGGGTGTCGCGCCATTGGCTGACGCAGGCGTTTCGCACATCAGTTTTCTCAGCAACAGCAAACTGCGGGCCCAGGCCGCGCAGAGCGGCGCGGCGGCGATGATCGTATCAAGCGCCGACGACGAATTCGTCGGCGCGACCTACCCGGGCGCGCGCATCGTCGTCAAAAACCCGCACGTCTACTTCGCCTACGCCGCCCAGTATTTCGCCTCGCTCGATCCGATCGTCGCGCCGGCCGGCATCGACCCGACCGCCAGCGTGCATCCGAGCGCTAAAATCGATGCGAGCGCGCATATCGGCCCGCAGGTGACAATCGAAGCGGGCGCCGTCATTGGCGCCGGAGCGATCATCGACGCCGGCAGTTTCGTCGGGCGCGACGCCGTCATCGGCGAAGGCACGCACCTGTTCGCGAACGCCACCTTCCATGCACGCTGCCAGATCGGCAAGCGCGGCATCATCCATTCGGGCGCCGTGATCGGCACCGACGGCTTCGGTTTTGCCAACGAAGGCGGCGTGTACATCAAGATTCCGCAGACCGGGCGCGTGATGATCGGCGACGACGTCGACATCGGCGCCAACACCACGGTCGACCGCGGCGCCATGGCCGACACCATCATCGAAGACGGCGTCAAGCTCGATAACCTGATCCAGATCGGCCATAACTGCCATATCGGCGCACACACGGCGATGGCCGGCTGCGTCGGCGTGGCCGGCAGCGCCACCATCGGCAAATACTGCACCTTCGGGGGCGCCGCCATGGTCTCGGGCCACATCACCATCGTCGACAAGGTGTACGTCACCGCCGGCAGCCTGGTGGCCAACTCGATCAAGGAACCGGGCCAGTACACGGGCTTCTACCCGATCGCCAAGAACAGCGACTGGGAAAAGAACGCCGTCCTGCTGCGCAACCTGACGTCGATGCGCGAGAAAATCCGCGCGCTCGAAAAAGCCGTAAAAGCACTCACAGAACAAAAATAGACAACATATGACCATGACCGACAACAAAGGCGTACCCGGCAAGACCCTCGACATCTGCCAGATCAAGGAATACCTCCCGCACCGCTATCCGATGCTGCTGGTCGACCGCGTGCTGGACTGGGAAGCGCACAAGTCCATCAGCGCGATCAAGAACGTCACCGCCAACGAAGAATTCTTCAACGGCCATTTCCCGCACAAGCCGGTCATGCCGGGCGTCTTGATGATCGAAGCGATGGCGCAGACCGCGGCGATCCTCTCGTTCATGTCGATCGGCGTCAAACCCGACGCCAATTCGGTGGTCTATTTTGTGGGCATCGACAACGCGCGCTTCAAGCGCCCGGTCGGCCCCGGCGACCAGCTGCGCATGGATATCGAGATCATTCGCTGCTCGCGCGGCATCTGGAAGTACAAGGCGGTCGGCAGCGTCGACGGCGCCATCGCCCTCGAAGCGGACCTGATGTGCACCATCCGCAGCGCGAGCGACGCGAGCCAGCCGATGGGGAACTAAATGGCCACGATTCATCCCAGCGCCATTGTCGATGCGCGCGCGCAGTTGGACAGCAGCGTCGAAGTCGGCGCCTTTTCGATCATCGGCCCGCACGTGTCGATCGGCGCCGGCACGGTGGTCGGTCCGCACGTGGTCATCGAAGGCCACACCACGATCGGCAAGGACAACAAGTTCTTCCAGTTTTCCTCGATCGGCGCGCCGCCGCAAGACAAGAAGTGGGATGGCGAGCCGACCCGCCTCGAAGTGGGCGACCGCAACACGGTGCGCGAATTTTGCACCTTCAATACCGGCACCGTGCAGGATGAAGGCGTCACGCGCCTCGGTCACGACAACTGGATCTCGGCCTACTGCCACCTGGCGCACGACTGCCAGGTCGGCAGCAACACGATTTTCTCGAACAACGCCCAGCTGGCCGGGCACGTGGAAGTGGGCGACTGGGCGATCCTGTCCGGCTTTGCCGGCGTGCACCAGTTCTGCAAGATCGGCGCGCATGCCTTCATCGGCATGTACACCAGCCTCACGCAAGACGTGCCGCCGTTCGTGCTCGTGTCGGGCAATCCTGCGTCCGCCCACGGCGTGAACATCGAAGGCATGAAACGGCGCGGCTTTACCCGGCCGCAGATCGACGGCGTGCGCGCGGCCTACAAGCTCATTTACCGCTCCGGCATGACGCTCGAACAAGCCAAGGCGGCCCTGGTCGACCAGCAGCACGCCTCGCCCGACGCCGCGCTCGACATCGGCGCCATGCTCGCTTTTTTGGGGACTGCGTCCCGTGGCATTGTCCGCTGATGCAATTCAAGGCGCCGGCTCTGCCACATCGGTAGCGCTGGTGGCGGGCGAGGTATCGGGCGACATGCTCGCCGCGCGCCTGCTGGCCGGCCTCGCGCCCCATCTCCCCAACGCGCGCTTTCACGGCATTGGCGGCCCGCGCATGATGGAGCAGGGCTTCGTGTCCGACGTCGAGATGGAGCGCCTGACCGTGCGCGGCCTGTTCGAGGTCATTCCCCGCTACCGCGACATCAAGCGCATCCAGAACAACTTGCGCGACCGCCTGCTGGCCGAGCGGCCGGACGTGTTCATCGGCGCCGACTATCCCGGCTTTAACCTCGGGCTCGAACTCCAGTTGAAGCAGGCCGGGATTCCGACCGTGCACTTCGTCAGCCCGCAGATCTGGGCCTGGCGCGGTGGACGCATCAAGAAGATCATCCAGGCTGTCTCGCACATGCTGGTGATCTTCCCGTTCGAGGAAGAGATCTACCGCAAGGCCGGCGTGCCGTGCACCTACATCGGCCATCCGCTGGCCGAACTCATTCCGATGGAGCCCGACGTGGCGGCCGCGCGCGCGGCGCTCGGCATGCCTTCGGGCTCGCGCGTGATCGCCCTCATGCCCGGCAGCCGCATGGGCGAACTCAAATACCTGGCCGAGCCTTTTGTCGGTGCGGTCAAGCTCTTGGCCGCGCGCGACCCGGACCTGCGTTTTGTGGCGCCCATGGCGGGCCAGCGCCAGCGCCAGTATTTCACCGAATTGATCGCCAAGGCCGGCCTGCAGGCGGTGCGCATCGACCTGCTCGATGGCCGTTCGCACGAAGCCATCGCCGCCGCCGACGCGGTGCTGGTGGCCTCCGGCACCGCGGCGCTGGAAGTGGCGCTGTTCAAGAAGCCGATGGTGATCGCCTACAAAGTCATGCGCGCCTCGTACGAAATCATGCGCCACATGGGTTACCAGCCGTGGATCGGCCTGCCGAATATTTTGGCGCGCGAATTCCTGGTGCCGGAAATCCTGCAGCATGACGTCACGCCGCACAAGCTGGCCGACGCCGTGTGGGAACAACTTAACAACGCGGCCAACCGCAAGCTGCTGGTGCAGCGCTTCACCGACATGCACCATAGCCTGCTGCGCAACAGCGCACAGGAAAGCGCGGCGGCCGTCATGCGCGTCATCGCGGCATCGAAAAAACCATCATGAGAACCAAAAAAGTCAATTTTTACCCGGGGCTGAAAAAGAACGCCTATCCGTTCACGCCGGACGACATCGTCTGCGGCGTCGACGAAGCAGGACGCGGCCCGCTGGCCGGCCCGGTGTTCGCCGCCGCCGTGATCCTGCACCCGGACCGCCCGATCGAGGGCCTGCGCGACTCCAAGAAGCTGACCGCCGACAGGCGCGAAGCGCTGGCCCCGCAGATCAAGGAGTATGCGCTGGCCTGGGCCATCGCCGAATGCTCGCACGAGGAAATCGACAGCATCAACATTTTGCAGGCCACCATGCTGGCCATGCGGCGCGCGGTGGAAGCGCTGTCGACGCTGCCGACCATTGCGCTCATCGACGGCAACCGCAGCCCCGTGATGCAGGTGCGCTGCCATCCGATCATCGAAGGCGACGACAAGGTGCATGCCATTTCGGCCGCCTCGATCCTGGCCAAGACCGCGCGCGACGCCGCCCTGGTGGCGCTGCACGAACTGTATCCGCAGTACGGCTTCGACCAGCACAAGGGCTACGGCACCGCGCTGCACCTGCAACGCCTGCGCGAGCATGGCGCCTGCCCGGTGCACCGGCGCTCGTTCGCGCCCGTGCGCGCCACCTTGCCGGTGGCCGTGGCCAACACCATCGTCGGCATGGATATGTCGTTCGACTTCGGCGAGGCGGCATGAAAACCATCACCTCGCGCGACAATCCGCTTTATAAAGACCTGAAACACCTCGCCGGCAGCTCGCAGGCGCGGCGCAAGGCCGGCCAGACCCTGCTCGACGGCGTGCACCTGTGCCAGTCGTATTTGCAGCTGCGCGGCGCGCCGCTGCACTGCATCGTCGCCGAAAGCGCGCTGCCGAACCCGGAAGTGGTCGACGTCGTGATGCAGTGCGAGAGCGCGCGCGCGCACGTCACGGCCATGCCGGACGCGCTCTACAACGCCCTGAGCCAGGTCGAACACGGCGTCGGCTTGATGTTCCTGATCGCCACCCCGGCGCTGCCCGCACCGGGCGTGCTCACCGCCTCGGCGGTCCTGCTGGACAACCTGCAAGACCCGGGCAACGTCGGCTCGATCCTGCGTAGCGCGGCGGCGGCGGGCATCACCCAGGTCTATTGCAGCGGCGGCACGGCCTTCTGCTGGTCGCCCAAGGTGCTGCGCGCGGCCATGGGCGCGCACTTCGTGGTCGACATCCACGAAAACGTCGACCTGGCCGAACTGGTAAAGGCGTCCGCCATTCCCGTGCTGGCCACCAGCGGCTACGCCACCGACCGCCTGTACGACGTCGAGCTGGCGCGCCCGGTGGCCTGGCTGCTCGGGCACGAAGGGCAGGGCGTGGCGCACGACCTGCTGGCGTTGGCAACTCATCAAGTCGTCATTCCGCACATGGGCCAGATCGAGTCGCTCAACGTGGCCGCGTGTGCAGCTGTCTGTTTTTTTGAACAGTTGAGGCAGATTCAATCAAAGTAAGGCGAAACAATTTCTTGACAGCATAGACGAAGTGAGATTCCGGGCGTAATGTCAATACCCGGACTTCAGCGGAGATATGATGGACATCGCCCACTTGCATTTTCTGGTCGCCGACGGCGACGCAGCGCAGCGCCAGACCCTGATCGACATGCTCGGCCGCCTGGGCGCCACCCGCATCAGCGTGGCCCCCGACGGCGAGGCCGCGCTGCGCCAGATCGAAGCGCCGGCCGGGCCGCCCATCGACGTCGCCGTGATCGACCTGGCCCTGTCCGGGCGCGACGGCCTGGAGCTGATACGCGACATCACCGTGCTCAATGCCGGCACGCGGGCGATCATCACCGGCGCCTGCCACGCCAGCCTGCTGTTTTCGGTCGAAAGCCTGGCGCTCGCGTATGGGCTGGACCTGCTGGGAACCATTCCCAAGCCGCTCACCAGCGGACACCTGGAAGCGGTGCTGTCGCACTACACGCCGCCGGCGGCTCCCGTGCAGGAGCGCCGCGCCTTGCCGCGTTTTAGCTTCGCGCAAGTGGGCGTGGGCCTGCAGGCGCGCCAGTTCGAGCCCTTTTTCCAGCCCAAGATCGAATTGGCCAGCGGCGAAGTAAAAGGGCTGGAAGTGTTCGCGCGCTGGATTCACCCGGAGTACGGGGTGCTGGGGCCGGCCGCCTTTATCGACGCGCTGGAACAGAACCACCGCATCGACTTTCTCGACTGGACCATGATCGAACGCGCGGCCGAGCATTGCCGCGCCTTCCAGGACAAGGGCTTGCCGAGCGCGATCTCGCTCAACCTGTCGGCCGAAACCATCGGCCACGCGGATTTTCTGCGCCAGATCGGCGTGTGTACCGACCGCCATGGCGTGGCGCCATCGCTGCTGACCTTCGAACTGCCCGAATCGGCGGTGCTGACCAACGACCCGAGTTTTCTGGAGCGCCTGCTGCGCCTGCGCATGATGGGTTACGGGCTGGCGGTGGACGACTACGGCACCGGGCGTTCGAACGTGCAGCAGCTGGCGCGCGTGCCGTTTTCCGAACTGAAGATCGACCGCAGTTTTGTCGACGGCGCCTCGCGCAAACGCTCGCTGGCGACCGTGCTCAGTTCCTGCCTGGGCCTGGCGCGCAGCCTTGACCGGAAATCGTGCGCGGTCGGCGTGGAGACGCGCCAGGACTGGGACTTTTTGCAGGGGCTGGGCTGCACGTATGCGCAGGGCCACCACATCGCCCGGCCGATGGAAGCGGAGCGCTTTCCGGAGTGGCTGGCGGACTGGCGGCAGTTTTTCTAGCGATGATAGAAACAGGAATGGCCGATCGTTCCGCCCTTGGGCCACTTATCTGGTGGTAGCGGGATAGGATCCGGAACTGATGCGTCGTAGTGACAATTCGAGAGACTGTACCTCCGGCGGCGAGGTATTATTGCGACATGGCAATTTTGGAATGCGGCCGATGCTGAGAACATCGCCTCCAAACCGCTTATTGCAATCCATTCCAGTACGGAATTCACAGCATCGATCGAATGTAAACGACAACATGAAAAAAATGGTATTACTCCTGATGGGTATGATGATCCTGTCAGGCGCCATGGCCGCTGAGCCGGGAAAACTGAAAAGTGAATTTTACTCAGGAGAAATTCGCTTAACCAAAAGCATGTTCGACTCATCGGCATTTGGCCGCGACGAATTGCGTGCATTGTACAAAAATGGCGAGTGGGAAAAACTGGTTACCACGGTTCTCTCGAAACGCGCTGCTTGGGATACCTACTATTTCTATCTTGGTCGGGCAGCGGAGGAACTCGGCCACAAAAGGGCCGCCTTGACCTACTATGAACTTGCGATCAATTCTGATAAATACAAGAAATGCGACTATGTGTCGATGATCAATTTATGCGATGGCTTCAAATTTCCGGATGCGGCGCAAGCGCGTATCGATCAACTGACCGTGACGGACGAAAAATTCTGGGAGATTCACGAGGCACCCTTGCTGAGCGACTTGACCAAGATCGCGTCGGAACCGATCAATGTCATTGCAAAAAAGCCGGATCGGGCAAGCTTCGTCAGATCAAAATTCGAAACTGACGAGGAATTCATGCAGCGTAAAGCGTCCGCGCAAGAGAGCTACTTTCTGGCGGCTCCGCTAGCGACCAAAGACGGTGGACAGTGCGCGTCGCGGTACGATCACACGAGCGGCTATTACATTCTTCAAAAATGTCTCATGTTTTCGGATATTGCCCCGGTCTTGACTCTGGAGGAAGCAGGCGACAAATTGTCGCTGGCAAATGCGTATGACAAAAGAGATATCCAGCGGGTGATCTACCGTAATTACAGTGTGGTGTCCGATTTGACATGGTCCGGCAAATATAAGCTGTCGCGCGATGAAGCCGCCAAACTCGACTCGGAACTCATGGTCGGTATTTTGTTTTCGAAGAAAATCAGTTCCGCCAGATGCAATATCTGCGAAAGCCGTGAACTGGTGGACGCCAGCAGCGAATTGGCTGATGTCTTAGCGAAAACAAGCGGAAGGTCCTCCACCAAGGGCAACAGCGGATGGAGAGATCAGGCATTCAAGGAAGGCAAGTTGGAGGATTCCTGGGACTACAGGATCGTGCCAAAGAATATTTCTAAAATCTTTGTTTACAGGAAAACCGATATGCGGGTGATATACGAGCGAGACAACGCCCTGCGTACTGAATGAGACGAAGGCACCGGGCCTTGTCTCATTACCGATATGGTCATGCGGGGGAGCCAGATTTCCCCCAAGACCGCTATTCCTGGAATGCTGTCATTGCGTCAGTGTGCGGTGGCACTAGGTTGCACGCGATTTCCGCCCTTACGCCGTCATCGAGTTCATGTCGATCACAAACCGGTAGCGCACATCGCTCTTGACGACCCGGTCGAACGCCTCATTGATCATCTTGATGTCAATCAGTTCGATATCGGCGGTGATATTATGCTTGCCGCAGAAATCGAGCATCTCTTGGGTTTCCTTGATCGAGCCGATCATCGAGCCGGCCAGGGTGCGGCGCGCGCCGATCAGGTTAAAGGCATTGACCGGCGGCGTGGCCGCGTCGGGCACGCCCACCAGGGTCATGGTGCCGTCGATTTTGAGCAGGCGGATGTAATCGTTCCAGTCGACGGCCGCGCCCACCGTGTTGATGATCAGGTCGAACTGGCCGGCCAGCTTCTTGAAGGTGTCCTTGTCGCTGGTCGCGTAATAGCTGGCGGCGCCGAAACGCAAGCCATCTTCTTGTTTGGACAGCGACTGGCTCAGCACCGTCACCTCGGCGCCCATCGCATGCGCGATCTTCACGCCCATGTGGCCAAGGCCACCCAGGCCGATGATGGCGACCTTCTTGCCCGGACCGGCCTTCCAGTGGTTCAGCGGCGAATACAGGGTGATGCCGGCGCACAGCAGCGGCGCGGCCTTGTCCAGCGGCAGATTGTCGGGAATCGACAGCACGTAGCCTTCCTTGACCACGATGTGGTTGGAATAACCGCCAAAGGTAGGCGTCACGCCATCGGCTTCGACGCTGTTGTAGGTCTGGACCAGGCCCGGCATGTACTGCTCCAGGTCGACGTGGCGGGTGCCGCAAGTGGTGCAGGAATCGACGAAGCAGCCGACGCCGACATGGTCGCCCACCTTGAATTTGGTAACGTCGGCGCCGACGGCGGTGACCACGCCGGCGATTTCGTGGCCCGGGACCATGGGGAAGGTCGCGCCGCCCCACTCGTCGCGCGCCTGGTGGATATCCGAATGGCATACGCCGCAAAATTTGATGTCGATGGCAACGTCATCGGCGCGCGGGGCGCGGCGCTCGAATGAGAAGGGGACCAGTTGTTCCTTGGCGGCTAAGGCCGCATATCCGCGTGCGAGTGTCATGGGTGATGATCCTGTTCAGATGAATTGAAATAAGGGATGCCGGCGTTGGCCTGTGCTGCTACGGGAACAATATACCCGCTGCCGGGCATTTTGGCAGGACTGCATGAAGCGCGGCGGCATCGTCATTACAATTGGATAGCTGGACACGTGACGATTCCATATACTCATCAGTTAACTGGGGCAAGGAGGCGTGGCACGTGGTGCGCACCGAGGATGGCTGGAAGATTGCGTTACCTGGTCGATAAAGCTCAATCCCAATCCACCGCCGGCGGCCGGCGCCAGAAGCTGGTGCGCTGCGCCGGCCGGGCTTACCGCTTGCGCTGGCGGATGTTAAGCGTGTGCGCAAGCCACAACAGCAGGGCAGGCCACAGCACAAACAGGATGCAGACCAGCAGCCCGCCGACCACGCCCAGCTTGTCGATATCGATATCGATTTTCAGCATGGCGATCCCGACGAAGGCGATCACATTGACCAGCGCCAGTAGCGCAGAGAAAAACACGCGATTCCCCTTGCCGGCCACGGCAAGGTAGATGCCCGGAATAATGGCCGGCCAAATCCAGAAATAGAAACTTGGTCCGAACAAAATATGCGCGAAGAAGACGGTGACCAACGCGAACACCATCAAACTGACGTGGACATACCACGGAAGGTAGGCTGGCCGGAGGCTTGAAGCGGGCGAGTCGGACTCGGGATCAGGAGGCATTTTTTTCAGAGTCGATGTTGGGTGAGACCTGGCTGCCTTGGCGCGCGATCGGTTCATTTTTTCGAGCGCAGTTTCGTGCGGCGATTGATCGCATGTGCGAGCTACCCCGCCTGTTCGTTCGCAATGTCGCCCATGGCTTACAGCGAGCGCGCATGCTCGGACAACACCAGCACCGGCCCGCTCGCCACCAGCACCATTTCGCGCACCATCAGGTTCAGGCGCATCTGCACCGCGTCGCGCAGCGGTCCCTGGATCGGCTTGAAGCCGAACATCTTCAGCACGCCCTTCACGATCTCTTCCTGGCTGGCGCCGAAGTGGCGTTCCACTACCTGGATGATGGCCACCTCGATCTCTTTCGGCGGCAGCATGTCGGCGCGGCGCAGCCCTTCCGAGTCGACAAAGGTGCGGTCGCGCGGCGTCACCGGGCTGCCGGGCTTCCACACAAAGCCGTTCAGGCGCGCTACCAGACCCTGGGCCACGGCCGCATCGACCGCGCGCTCGGTCGCCGCCGCCATGCGCGGGCCGACCCGCTGCAAGCCCCAGGTATTGCGCAAGCGGACCACGATCTCGTCCAGGTGCACCGGCCCTTCGATGTAGACGATCTGCTCGACCAGGTCGACCAGCACGTCCAGCGGCGCGTCGTGCAGTTCGTACTCGCCACTTGGTTTGACCAGGACCGCTTCCACATAGCGGTTGCGCCGCTGCGGCGCTTCCTCGACTGGCGTGATCGCCACTTCCGTCAGGATCTCGCGCTCGATGCGCACGCCTTCGGGCGCCGGCGGCTTGTGCAGCTTCTTGCTTTCTTCGGCGCGCGCATCGAGCGTCTTGCGCGCCTCGTTGATGGCGGCAATCGTGCGCTGCAATTGCTCCTGCGGGCGCTGGAACCAGTCGGTGCTCCAGATACGGTGGATGATCCAGCCGTGGTCTTCCAGCACCGCCTGGCGCAGGCGGTCGCGGTCGCGCGCGGAACTCGACGAGTGATACGCCGCGCCGTCGCATTCGATCCCCAGCAGGTAGCGCCCCGGGCGGTCCGGGTCGGGAATGGCCAGGTCGATGAAAAAGCCGGCAATGCCGACCTGCGGATGAACGTCGAAGCCGCGTTCGGCCAGCGCGTTGGCCACGTCGACTTCGAACAGGCTGTCGTAATCGCGTCCGCTCCTGACGGCCACGCCGAGCTGCCCGGTGCGCGCATAGCGCAGGAACAGTTTAAAGGCCTGCACGCCCTTGCCCTTGCCGCGTTCGAGGTCGATGTCCTCGTCGGTGATCGAGGCGAACACTTCGCAGCGGCGCTTGGCGCGGCTGATCAGGACATTCAGGCGCCGCTCGCCGCCTTCGGCGCTCAGCGGCCCGAAACGCATGTTGACCGTGCCGTTGGCGTTGCGCCCGTAGCCGACCGAAATGAGGATCGCATCGCGCTCGTCGCCCTGCACGTTTTCGAGGTTCTTGATAAAAAACGGCTCGCTCGGATGCGACTGGAAAAAGCCCTCGGCGCGCTGGTCGGCGCGCCGCAGCACTTCCAGCTGGTCTTCGATGGCCTTGCGCTGCGCTACCGAGAAGGTGGCCACGCCCAGCGAATGCTGCGGCGCTTCAAGCGCATGGCGCATGATGGCGCCGGCCACCGCTTTGGCTTCCTGCACGTTGGTTCCGGTGTTGCCGGTGTCGAAAACGCCGTCCGCCACGTGCGTGAACGACAGGCCCATGCCGGCTTCCTGCGTGTAGGGACTGGGCACGATGAACAGCTTGTTCTCGTAGAACTGGCTGTTCGACACCGCGATCAGCGACTGGTGGCGGCTGCGGTAGTGCCAGCGCAGCATGCGTTGCGGCAGTCCGCGCGCGGTGAACAGCCCGAGGATGCTTTCGATGTCGGACACCTGCGCTTCGCCGCCGTCGGTATCCTCGTCATCGCCGCTGTCGTCGGTCAGCTTGGCGAAAAAGCGGGTCGGCGGCAGCTGGCGTTCGTCGCCCACCACCACCACCTGGCGGCAGCGCGCAATCGCGCCAAGCGCGTCGACCGGCTGGATCTGGCTCGCTTCGTCCATCACCAGCAGGTCGAAGGTGAGCAGGCCGGGCGGCAGGAACTGCGCCACCGACAAAGGGCTCATCATCAGCACCGGCTTGATCGCCTGGATCGCCGGCGCCGCCTTGAGCATCAGCTGGCGGATCGGCATGTGGCCGCGCCGGCGCGCCATTTCGCCGCGCAGAACGCCCAGCGGGCCGATGGCGCCGCCGCCTTGCGGAAGGCGCTTGAAGTGTGCGCGCGCCACTTCGATGCCGGCGGCGGCGATGCGCTGCTTGTCCAGTTTCACGAACTGCTGCACTTCGCTGTCGTGCACCTGGCCGTCGAAGCTGGCCAGGGCCGGTTCGGCGCGCACCTGGGCCGCGTACAGCGCTTCGAAATAACTCATGTTGAACGACGCCGGGGCGGCGCCGGCGCTCAGGCGGCCGCTTTCCATCTCGTCGACGAAGCGCGCCATGCCCATCAGGCGCGCCATGCCGCTGCGCTCGCGCCAGGTGACCCAGCGCGACAACTGTTCGGCGTGCGTGATCCACTCGCCAAAGCGCACCAGCAGGTCGGCAATCGGGACCTGCGCCACGCTGTCGGTGCCGAACAGCGACTGGGCGTCGGCGCACAGCGTTTCGAACAGGGCGACCAGTTCATTGTTCCAGGCGAGGTAGCTTTGCTCCAGCGCGTGCGCGCGCTGCAAGGGCAGGGCGCGCTCGTCGTGGCGCGCCACCATGGCCGGCAGCGCGGGATTGGCGTTGATCCATTGCGCCGCGCCGATCAAAAAGGTCCATTCCGAGGCCGCGCCTTGCCAGTGCGTGCCAAAGGCCTGTTCGCCCAGCGCGCGCGCGCCGTCGATGCTGGCCGAGATGCGCTGCGCCGTGATCAGGGCGTCGAGCACCGGCAGCACATCCGACAGGTGCGCCGGCCGGAACGCCAGCGCGCTGCGCACCGTGCCCAGGGCGCTGTCGATGGCCGCCACAAACGCGCCCACCTCCGCCAGGTTGGCATGTTCCACCGTCAAAATGTCGGGGAACATGTGGCGGATCGCCGCGCCGCAATCGTTCCAGCAGTCGCGCAGCAAGGTCAATGTGTTATCGAGCGAGCGCTGGACGTGGTCCACGCGCACGCCCAGGGCAGGGCGGTCGGTGACGCTGGCGGCGATCAGGCGCGGCTCCGGCCCCATGCCGCGCAGGGTGCGCATCCACGCCACCAGCGCGCGCAGCGGCACCGGCGAGGAGCGCTCGGCGCGCCAGTCGGCGCCAAAAGCGGTGCGTCCCAGCTGGTCGTTCTCGCGCAAAAAGCGCATGGTCTTCTGGCCGGCCGACAGGCGGTCGAGAATGTCGATCTGGCTGGCCAGGTCGGTGTCGGGGTTGCGCAGCACCGATTTGACGAGGCCATTGGCACGGCGCCAGTCGTCGCGCAAAAAGCGCAGCATGCTGCCGCCGTGGATCGCCAGCACCTGGCGCACGCCGGCCAGGTCGGTATCCCAGGCTTCATCCAAGACCTTGTCGCTCAGGTAGTGCCGGGCGTCGTGCAAGCCCGCCACCGCCTCGGCCAGGTCGGCGGCCTGCTCGATGCCGTGGTCCCAGACGCTGGCCGAGAGCACCTCGGCGCTCACGTCCGGCGCGCAGGCGATGCGCTGGCCCAGGACCAGCGCCTTGCCGATGTCGGACAAGGTGCCTGTGCGGGCCGTGGCGCCCAGGTGTTCGCGCAGGCGCTCGGTGTCTTGCAGCAGTGTCGGCAATTGCACCGCCAGGCGCGCCAGGCGCCCAAAGGCGGCGTCGCTCATCCCGGCCGGCAGGGGGCGCAGCGCGTCGCGCACGGGTTTCAGGTTAAGGCTCCAGGCGTCCGGCGTGGCTTTGCCTTCCAAAAACACCACCAGCTGCGCGTATTGCGCGCCCTGTTCGACCAGGTTGGTCATGTCTTCGCGCTGCGTGGTCCACACGGGCGACGACAGGGCCTGGCGCGACAGGCGCGGGGCGCTGGCCACGCGCTGCGCCATGTCGGCGATGCGGGCAAAATCGTCGCAGCTGTCGGGCGGGCCCATGTCGAGCGCCGCGGCGAGCGTGCTCTGGCTGGCCGCCAGCTCCGACAGGCCGCTGCTGACACGCGCGATGCGCTGGGCGAGGCGCTCCATTTCGGTCGGCGAGATATTCGTCATGCGCACGCCGCGCCACGGATGCTGCGACGGCAGGCCCATGTCGACCAGGCGCTGCGCCAGTTCGCTCACCAGCTGGTAGCGCTGCGCGCGTTCGTCGGGGGTCCAGGCCTCGGGCTGGTCGAACGGGGCTTGCAGGGGCGCGACGCGCTGGCGCTGCAATTCGACGATGTGCCCGATCACCTGGTAGGGCGTCAGGCGCGCCACCGGGTGCTCGGCGTGCATGCGGTCGGCGTGGCCGTTGAGGGTGTCGCGCGCCAGTTGCAGGCGCGCGTTGAGCGTGGCCGGCAGGTCGCCGCGCGGCGCACCCAGGTCGGCGGTGCGGCGCAGTTCTTCCAGCAGCACGCGCTTGTTGGCCTTGTTGCTGTGCAGTTCGAGGCAGGCGTCGCCGACGCCCGCGTGGTCCAGGCGGCGCTTGACGACGTCCAGCGCGGCCATTTTTTCGGCCACGAACAGCACGCTCTTGCCGTCGGCGACGGCCGACGCGATGATGTTGGCGATGGTTTGCGATTTGCCGGTGCCGGGCGGGCCCTGGATCACCAGGTTGCGCCCGCTGCGCACGTCGTGCACGGCCAGCGCCTGCGAGCTGTCGCAGTCGACGATGTGCAGCAGTTCGGATGGCGGAATAACGGCGTCGATGGGGGTGCCGTCGGGGATCATCGGAGTGGTGCTGGTAAAACCGTCCGACAGCAGGCCGCGCATCAGCGGCTGGCCGAGCAAGCCTTGCTGCACCGGCCACACCGCCGGATCGAGATCGCGGTACATCAAAAATTTGGCGAACGAGAAAAAGCCCAGCACCACGTCGTCGGCGATCACGCGCCAGTTTTCCTTGGAGGTGATGGCTTGCGACACCTCGTTGATGTAGGCCGTCGGATTGAAGTCGTCGCCCGCCTCGAAATGCGGCAACGTGATGCCGTGCACGCGGCTTAAAAACGCTTCGAGCGAGAGGTTGGCCGACAGTTCTTCCTGGCGCCAGCGCAGCTTGAACTGTTCGGCCGCGTTGCCGCGCTGGAGGTTGACCGGGATCATGATCAGGGGCGCGTAGCGGATGTTCCTGGCGTTGGCCGGGTCGATCCATTTCAGGGTGCCGAGCGTGAGGTACAGGATGTTGACGCCCTGTTCCTCTTCCAGGGTGCGGGCGTCGTTGCACAGTTCGAGCAGGCGCTTTTGCAGGCCCTTGGAGGTCAGCTTGGTTTGCAGCTTGGTGTCGTTATGGCGCAGCATGACGCCGTGCTCGTCGACGGCATCGTCGGGCTGGGCCAGTTCGTCGAGCACGTCGGCGTCTTCGGCCATTTGCGCGGGGGTGGCCGGATAAGCCGCGCTATGCCCGGGCAGGAAGGTGAGCGAGCGGTTTTCCGTGACCAGCATGCGGAAAATGTCGCTCGAACGCTCGTCGATCACGTCGATGATGCGGGTCGACTTGGCCGAGCGCGGAATGTTCAGCAGGCGGTTGCGCGCCGACAGGTCGAGCAGCTCCATGCGCGCGCGTTCCAGCTTGTCGTGCGCGCTCAGGTTGCCATCGAGGAACTCCGAGATCTTTTCCGGTATGGCCTCGGTTGCGACCCCGCTTACAGGCTCGCTTGCGGCCCCGCTTGCAGCTGGGTTCGCGGCCGCGTCCTTGGCCAACAGGTCGATCTTCTTGCTTTCAGCTTCACTCATGAATTAATACTCGCGCCGATCCGGTTTGATTTCCTGCAAAATGGTGGTGGCGATTTCCTCGATGGACTTGGTGGTCGACGACAGCCAGCGGATGCCTTCGCGCTTCATCATCAGTTCGGCCTCGTTGACTTCATAGCGGCAATTCTCGATCGACGCGTACTTGCTGCCGGCGCGGCGCTCGTGGCGGATTTCCGACAGGCGCTCGGGCGTGATGGACAGGCCAAAAATCTTCTCGCGGAACGGCGGCAGGGACGACGGCAGCCGGCCGCGCTCGAAATCGTCGGGAATGAGCGGGTAATTGGCCGCTTTGATGCCGTACTGCATCGCGAGATACAAGCTGGTCGGGGTCTTGCCCGAGCGCGACACGCCCACCAGAATCACGTCGGCAGCCGACAGGTTCTTGTGCGACTGCCCGTCGTCATGTGCCAGCGAGAAATTAATCGCTTCGATGCGGTTCTTGTACTCTTCGCTGTCGACAATATTGTGCGAGCGCCCGATGGTGTGGGTCGACTTGACGCCGAGTTCTTGTTCCAGTGGGGCAACGAAAGTCTGGATCAAGTCCATGTGCATGCCGCGCGACTGGCGGATCACGTTCGACAGGTCGGGCTTGACCAGGGTCGAGAACACGATCGGGCGCTGGCCGTCGGTGGTCAGGGCTTCGTTGATCTTACGCGCCGCGTCGTAGGCCTTGTCGAGCGTATCGATGAAGGGCAGGCGCACCTGGCGAAAGCGCATTTCGAACTGGGTGAGGACGGCATGGCCGAATGTCTCTGCGGTAATACCTGTGCCGTCGGAAACGAAAAACACGGTCCGGGCGGAGGTGGGCAGGGGTTGGCGTGGTTCTGTAGTCATATTTGTCGTGTCGGCTTCCTGTGCTGCCAATGTTTCAAGTTGTGCGCTGTAAATTCGCGGCGCAAGCTGTAAAATGCTCTGCAACGCATTAATTGTGCGGCACGACCCAAAGAATAACAAGAAAACATAGTCAGCCCCGCCCAGCGAACAGATTTCTACTATCAGTAAGGATGTTTGTTATGACCAACTTGTCTACCGCAGCATTGAAGGAACCGGATCGCACCGGCGTGTACGTCGCATCGTTCGACACATTGCGCATGACGGATGTCGAATCCGTCGGCGGCAAGAATGCCTCGCTCGGCGAAATGATCAGCCAGCTGGCCGGCGCCGGCGTGCGCGTGCCGGGCGGCTTTGCCACCACGGCCGACGCCTTCCGCGACTTCCTGGCGCACAGCGTCGACGGCGGCGCTTCGCTGGGCGACCGTATCGCCACCCGCCTCGAAGGCCTGAACATCGACGACGTGCGCTCGCTCGCCGTCGCCGGCGCCGAGATCCGCAAATGGATCGTCGAGACCCCCTTCCAGGCCCGCCTGGAAGAAGAAATCCGCACCTTCTACGCGCGCCTGGTGGCCGATTCCGAAGTCGAGATGTCGTTCGCGGTGCGCTCGTCGGCCACCGCCGAAGACTTGCCCGACGCGTCCTTCGCCGGCCAGCAGGAGAGTTTCTTGAACGTGGTCGGCATCGACAATGTGCTGGAAGCGATGAAGCACGTGTTCGCGTCGCTGTACAACGACCGCGCGATTTCGTACCGTGTGCACAAGGGCTTCACGCACGCGGAAGTGGCCCTGTCGGCCGGCGTGCAGCGCATGGTGCGCTCGGACCTGGGCGCCGCCGGCGTGATGTTCACCATCGATACCGAATCGGGCTTCAAGGACGTGGTATTCGTCACCTCCAGCTATGGCCTGGGCGAGACGGTGGTGCAGGGCGCGGTCAATCCCGACGAATTCTATGTTCATAAGCCGATGCTGGAACAGGGCAAGTCGCCCGTCATCCGCCGCAATATCGGCTCCAAGCTGGTGAAGATGGAATTTACCAGCGAGGCCAAGGCCGGCCGCTCGGTCAAGACCGTCGACGTGCCGATCGAAATGCGCAACCGCTATTCGCTCAACGACGCCGAAGTGGTGGAACTGGCCAAGTACGCCGTCATCATCGAAAACCACTACGGCCGTCCGATGGACATCGAGTGGGGCAAGGATGGCCGCGACGGCAAGCTGTACATCCTGCAGGCGCGTCCCGAGACCGTCAAGTCGCAGCAAAAACCGACTGATGCGCAGCAGCGCTTCAAGCTCAAAGGCAGCGGCACGGTGCTGGCGCAAGGCCGCGCCATCGGCCAGAAGATCGGCGCGGGCCGCGTGCGCGTGATTCACGATCCGTCCGAAATGGAACGGGTGCAGCCGGGCGACGTGCTGGTGGCCGACATGACCGATCCTAACTGGGAACCGGTGATGAAGCGAGCGTCCGCCATCGTCACCAACCGTGGCGGGCGTACCTGCCACGCGGCGATCATCGCGCGCGAACTGGGCGTGCCGGCGGTCGTGGGCTGCGGCGACGCCACCGAGACGCTGAAAGACGGCATGCTGGTGACCGTGTCCTGCGCCGAAGGCGACGAAGGCATGATCTACGACGGCCTGCTGGAAACGGAAGTGTCGGAAGTGGCGCGCGGCGAACTGCCGCCGATCGCCACCAAGATCATGATGAACGTCGGGAACCCGCAGCTGGCCTTCGACTTCCAGTCGATCCCGAACGGCGGCGTTGGTTTGGCGCGCCTGGAATTCATCATCAATAACAACATCGGCGTGCACCCGAAAGCGATTCTCGAGTATCCGAACATCGATGCCGATTTGAAGAAAGCGGTGGAGTCGGTCGCGCGCGGGCATGCCTCGCCAAAAGCCTTCTACGTCGACAAGCTGGCCGAAGGCATTGCCACGATCGCCGCCGCGTTCTGGCCCAAGCCGGTGATCGTGCGCCTGTCCGACTTCAAGTCGAACGAGTACAAGAAGCTGATTGGTGGTTCGCGCTACGAGCCGGATGAAGAAAACCCGATGCTGGGTTTCCGCGGCGCCGCGCGCTACCTGTCGCCTGATTTTGCCGAGTCGTTCGAGATGGAATGCGCCGCCATGAAGCGCGTGCGCAACGACATGGGCCTGACCAACGTCGAGATCATGGTGCCGTTCGTGCGTACGCTCGGCCAGGCTGAGAAAGTGGTCAACCTGCTGGCCAAGAATGGTCTCAAGCGCGGCGAAAACGGCCTGCGCCTGATCATGATGTGCGAAGTGCCGTCGAATGCGATCCTGGCCAACGAGTTCCTGCAGCACTTCGATGGCTTCTCGATCGGTTCCAACGACCTGACCCAGCTCACGCTCGGCCTGGACCGCGATTCGGGCATGGCGCTGCTGGCGGCCGACTTCGACGAGCGCGATCCGGCCGTCAAGGCGCTGCTGTCGATGGCGATCAAGGCGTGCCGCGACCAGGGCAAGTACATCGGCATCTGCGGCCAGGGGCCGTCGGACCACCCGGACTTTGCGGCCTGGCTGATGGGCGAGGGCATCGAGTCGATGTCCTTGAATCCCGATTCGGTGATCGACACCTGGCAGAAGCTGGCCGCGCTGTAAGACTGGCGTTGGCACGCAAAACCGTCGTCTTCGCCGTTGGCGCGGATGGCGGTTTTTTTCGTTTTGGGGCCGACATTGAGTAGTTGACACCTGCCCAAAACGCGCTAGACTAAGGGCACTAAAGTTAATCCAACAAACCCATTATAAACACTCACTTTCTAACAAATTCTCACCCTCGTCGTCCATTCCGGGCCACGGGGGTTTTTGCTTTTTATAACCTGGGGGACGTCGAAAAACCTACTGCGCGGCGCAATTTTCGCCCTGCGATGCTCACCGTACCTCCGTACGGTTGCGCTTCTCGGACCAAACTTGCACCGCTCGCTACGGTTTTTCGACGTCCCCCTTCGGAGGAGTGTCATGGCTGATTGGACGTGGTGGCTGGCGCTGGCGGGCGCACTGGTAATTTTCGAACTCTTCACCGGCACGTTCTACGTCCTGATGATCGCCATCGGGGTCGCGTGCGGCGCGATTGCGGCGCTGATCGGCTACGGCATGCCGGGCCAGATCCTGACCGCCGCCGTGGTCGGCGTGGTTACCACCGGCCTGCTGCACCGCAGCCGCTTCGGCGCACCCGGGCGCCAGGACACGGCGCGCGATCCGAACGTGAACATGGACATCGGCCAGAGCGTCAACGTCGACACCTGGACCGACGGCAAGGCGCGCGTGATGTACCGCGGCGCGCCGTGGGATGTGGAACTGGGGCCGGGCGCGCTGGCCGAAGCGGGCAGTTTCAGGATCGTGGAAGTGCAGGGCAGCCGCCTGATCGTCGCCAACCAATAAGCATAACAATAAACCCAACTGAAAGAGGCAAGCTATGGAAGTTTTCGGAATCATGACAATCGTCCTGTTCATCGTGGCGCTGGTGTTTGTCTTCAAGACCATCAACGTGGTGCCGCAGCAGCATGCCTGGGTGGTGGAGCGCCTCGGCAAATACCATGCGACCCTGGCCCCGGGCCTGAACATCGTGGTGCCCTTCATCGACCGCATCGCGTACAAGCACATTCTCAAGGAGATTCCGCTCGACGTGCCGCCGCAGGTCTGCATCACGCGCGATAACACCCAGCTGCAGGTGGACGGCATCCTGTACTTCCAGATCACCGATCCGATGCGCGCCTCGTACGGCTCGTCGAACTACCTGTCGGCCATCACCCAATTGGCGCAGACCACCCTGCGTTCGGTGATCGGCAAGATGGAACTCGATAAAACCTTCGAAGAGCGCGATCACATCAACATCACCATCGTCAACGCGATCGACGAATCGGCCGCCAACTGGGGCGTGAAGGTCTTGCGCTACGAGATCAAGGACTTGACGCCCCCGGCCGAAATCCTGCACTCGATGCAGGCGCAGATCACCGCCGAACGCGAAAAGCGCGCGCTGATCGCGGCCTCGGAAGGGCGCAAGCAGGAGCAGATCAACATCGCCACGGGCGAACGCGAAGCGGCCATTGCCCGTTCCGAAGGCGAGAAGCAGGCGTCGATCAACCGCGCCGAAGGACAGGCCAAGGCCATCGTGGCGCTGGCCGAAGCGAATGCCGAAGCGCTGCGCCAGATCGGGGCCGCCATCCGCGAACCGGGCGGGCAGGAGGCGGTCAACCTCAAGGTGGCGGAGCAGTACGTGGACGCTTTCTCGGAACTGGCCAAGACCAACAATTCGATCATCGTGCCGGCCAACCTGGGCGAGATGAGCGGCTTGATCGCCAGCGCCATGCAGATCGTGAAAACACAGAAGTAAGGAGCGGCCATGCGCGTGATCGTCATCACCGGCAGTTCGGACGGCATCGGCGCCGAGATGGCGCGCCAGCTGGCCGCGCGCGGCGGCGCCAACGTGGCGCTGGTGCTGGCCGCCCGCAACGGCGCCATGCTCGATGCGGTGGCGGGGCAGTGCCAGGCGCTCGGCGCGCAGACGCTGGCCGTGCCGACCGACGTGTCGGTGCAGGCCGAATGCATTGCCCTCATTGCCGCCGCCGTGGCGCGCTTCGGCCGCATCGACGCGCTGATTAACAATGCCGGGCGCTCGGCCCACGCCCTGTTCGAGGACGTGCAGGACCTGGGCTGGTACGAAGAGCTGATGCGGGTGAACCTGTGGGGCAGCGTGTGGTGCACGCATGCGGCGCTGGCGCACCTGAAGGCCTCGCGCGGGAGCATCGTGGCGGTATCGTCGCTGGCCGGGCTGGTCGGCGTGCCGGGACGTACCGCGTACGCGGCGACCAAGTTTGCCATGGCCGGTTTTTTCGAAGCCCTGCGCGCCGAACTAAAGGGCGCCGGCGCCGGCGTGAGCGTGACGACCGCGTATCCGGGCGTGGTGGCCACGCAGATCCGCCATCACGGTTACAACGCGACCGGCCAGCAGCTGGGAAAAAGCCTGCTCAAGGAAGAGGGCGCGATGTCGGTGGAAGAATGCGCGCGCCTGATCCTCGACGGCATGGAGCGGCGCCGGCGCGAGGTTGTGATGACCGCCAAAGGCAAGGCCGGACGCTTCCTGAAGCTGATCGCTCCGGGGATGGTGGAGCGGATGGCGCTGGCGGCAGTGAAGGAGCAATAGCTGGCGAGCGGCAAGGTGGCCGGAAGTGTTTTCTTGGGTTGGAAGGTGATTCGTGTGCTATTACATGATCGGTATTTTCTACTCATATGTTCGGCAACGGCCGCTTCGCATTGTAAGCGACGTAAACGAAAATTCGCGCACGCTGCGCGAATTTTGGAATCGCAGCGAGCGATCACGCCCCCAAGTTGCCCCCGTTTATGGCAGTCATCTCGTTTGTCATATCGACGCCGTTACCGGGACCTGAACTCATCAAATACGAGGCATAGCTTCCAACGCTATCGTAGATCAATTGTGTCACTAAGCGTATCCCAATGTTACGAAAGCCCCGGGACACTGCTTCAATGTCGCTTGCGCTCATCTCTTCCATTGCTAGCTCATTAAGGCGCTTATCGGATGATAAGAACCTGTACTCTAGGTTTGGAAGTGCCAAGCAGTATGGATGCGGGAAATCATGTTGCTTAATAGGCCGTATTGGGAGCCGATGTTGACAATTATTTTGATGGCGATCAAAGGGAGAGTTGATTTATGGAAATGCTGTATGGTAGTCGCACTCTCCAAATGCGACGATACCTCACGTCACTTACTCGAAGGTAACCATGTCGTCCATTTCCATAACCCCAGAGTTCAGGAGCTGCGGCCTATGGCAGACCTGCTTGCTGAGCTATGCGACAGCGCTGGTTCTTTCTTTTTGCTTATCGATCGCCGCCGATTCAACCGCCCTGCAGTTTGGCGTCGTAATGCTTGATCCACCATCTCGTTCGGCGACATTCTCGGAATTTTTTGGTAGCGTTTTTTTTGCGCCAGTCCTTGAGACACTTCTGGTCGGACTGGTTATTAAGGCTCTCTCCAGATGTTTCCACCGACCATTTCTAATCGCTAGCATATCCGCAATGATTTTCGGGGCCGCCCATGGCCTGGTTGCCGTATCGTGGTTTTTCGGGACCGTTTGCTCATTTTTCGCCTACTCGTACGCCTATCTTTACTGGAGCGGCCGATCGCTCCGGCAAGCATACGTGGCGGCGTGCGTACCCCATATGCTGATCAACCTCACCGGGATGATCCTGGTAAGCCTCGGCGATTAATGCCGTCGGCTGTCCTGCAAATGGCGCCAATAAGGTTCAGCGCCCCCTGGCTGGCTTAATTGCAGGCGCGCGCGACGTTGCGCTCGGCTGCGGCGATGGCGGCACCGCGTTTATCGTCCGCCAAATAATTGCGCTGGCCCTTTTTGTCGACGCTCAGGACGATGCCTCCATCGCGGACCACGCTCAGCTGCTGGCGCGCATTGGTGCATTCAGCCGATTTGTTGCTCGCGCGCATCTTCGCCTTCTCGGATTCGACCTTCTCCGCAGCCAGTTTTTGCTCATACTCGCTTTTCACCGGCGCGCCCGGCGCCCCTTTCGACGGGGACGCGGGCGCTGACTTGGCCGCCACCGCAGCCGGCGCGCTCGGTTGAGCCGCTTGCGGCGGCGTCATCGGCGGCAGGGATGCTCCCGGCTTGCGGGCCGGGTCCCAGTTGGCGCCTGGGCGGTCATCCGCGTATTTCTCCCGTTGTTGCTCCTGCTTGCGTTCCAGCTTGGTCTGCGCGTTGCGTTCGGCAAGGGTCGGCATCCTGGCCGGGCGCGCGTTGGGCAGGGCGCATGGCGCGTTCTGGAACGTGTAGTGGCCGTTGGCTCCCTTGCATTTGTTCAGGCCCGCGTGAGCACCCGTGCTGAGGGTTGCGAGGATAAGCGCGAGGTAAAGCGGACGTGTAGGCATGCTGATCGAAGGTATCGTATGAAGTGGGGGGGCAGGCAATGGCGCGCGCGTGGCGTCGGCGTGATTCTGGCAGCGATAGTTTTTTTACGCAAGCAACCTTGCCGGAATAGTCAGGCTGCGAGCCGGGTTAAGCATCGCTAAAGATGTGACGCGTATAAATACGCATCACTTACAGAGGAGTCCAAGATGAAAAACCTGGTGCGCGAGAACAAGGGCTGGCTGATGTTTCTGTTGTTATTTGGACTGTTTCGAACGGCTGTCGCGGACTGGAACCCGATTCCGTCGGGCTCGATGCGCCCCAACTTGCTCGAAGGCGATGTCGTCTTCGTCAACCGTCTCGCCTACAACGTCAAGATTCCGCTCACCGACGTGGTGCTGGCGCGCCTGGGCGAGCCGCAGCGCGGCGACGTGGTGACCTTTTCCTCGCCCACGGACGGCACGCGCCTGATCAAGCGGCTGGTCGCGCTGCCGGGCGACATCGTCGAAATGCGCGACGAGCAGCTCATCATCAACGGCCAGCCGGCCAGCTACGCCGCCGCCGGCACGGCGCTTGAACCCCTCGATGACGGCACCCGCGTGGCCGCGCAGAACGTCGACGAAACCTTTGCCGGCCACCGGCGCCGCATCCAGGTCATTCCGGAACTGATGGCGCCGCGCAGCTTCGGGCCGGTGACGGTGCCCAAGGACCAGTTCATGATGCTGGGCGACAATCGCGACCGCAGCGCCGATTCGCGCATGGTCGGCATGGTGCCGCGCAAGCTGCTGATCGGGCGTGCCGAGCGCATCCTGGCGTCGGCGGCTATCGACGGCAACTGGATGCCGCGCACCGAACGCTTTGGCATGAAGCTGCCATAACGGGCAGCAGCCCTGTTGTCGTTTCAATTGTTGTAGTTTTAATACAACCGGGCCAGTATCCCCATCCGTATCCAATCGGTAACTCCCTCTGAGGCATCGTAGCAGTCCCCGATGCGCGGATAGACGACCGACCATGTTCTCTCCTGCGTAACGGGAGGCCGGCCAATCATGGCCTGGCCACCCATCACGATAAAAACAGGGAGACAACAACATGGTTCTGAACGAGCGATGGCGCGCGCGCCTTTGCGCACTGGCGCTGGCGGGCGCTTTTCCGGTCGCGGCCAGCGCCGGCAACACCGGCGTGGCGTTTGTGCACGGCACCGGCAACCACCCCGACGCCACCAACGAGTACTGGACGCGCGAAATGATCGACGCGGTGCGCAAGGGCTTGCCCAATCCCGCGCTGTACGTGGTCGTCGCCTGCGATTTTTCCAGGTTCGCCTGGGCGCCGGAAGCGAGCGGCTGCCTCGGCAAGCAGCTGAGCGCCTTCATCGCCGCCAATAACATCACCGACATGGTGGTCGAGACCCATTCCCACGGCGGCAACATGATGCGCTGGCTGATGTCGAACCCGACCCAGGACAGCCGCTTCCCCGGCATCATCAAGACCATCCGCTGGGTCAATGCGCTGGCGCCGTCCTCGCTCGGCACGCCGCTGGCCGACGCCACCATCAGCGGCAACGTCTTCGAATCCTCGCTCGGCTGGCTGCTCGGCCAGCAATCGGACGCGGTGCGCATGCAGCAGGTCAGCTGGATGGCGAACTACAACGCCACCTGGATGTACGGCACGGCCGGACGCCCGGCGCTGCCCAAGAACTTCTATGCGGTGGTCGGGACCGACGTCAAGACCATGGTCTTCGACAGCGCCAGCTATTGCGGCGGCTATCCCACCCAGCTGGGGCTGGAAATCACCCAGGCCTGGCTGCCGGCGTGCTCGGACGGCTTCCTGTCGTGCGCCAGCCAGGCCGGCGCGGGCAGTACCTGGTTCCAGGACAAGACCAAGCTCGGCGGCGAGACCCTGTCGCACAACCAGAGCCGCCGCCCTTGCTTCGGCCTCGACGCTCTCCTGCGCAACGATCTGTAACCGGAACCGACACCCTATGCCTACCAAACACCACTTGTCTTTCCTCCTGCCCGTGCTGCTGGGGACTTTTTGCGGCAGTGCCGCCGCGGCCGGCCGCCTGGAACTGCTGCCGCCGCAGGCGGGCGACCTTGCCGCACCGGCCGCGCTGGCCCGTTCCAGCCGCCTGAGCATGACCATGGCGGCGCCCGAGAGCCGGCGCGAAGCTGTCGCCGCCAGCTGGGCCGCAGGCGCCCAGCCGCTGTCCAAGCCCGTGCCGTTCGTCGGCGAAAGCCGCGAGTACTACACCGAAGTGAGCGGCGCCGAACTGGCTGCCGGCGTGGCGATCCGCACCAGCGCGCCGCAAGCCGTGGTGCGCATCCACCCGGCCGGCGCGGCCGGCGCGCGCGGCGTCAAGCCGGTCGACCCGCGCGCGATCCGCGTGCGCACCGCGCAGGGCAAGGAGCTGGTCAACGGCGCCGGCATGGACATGCTGGTCGACGCCGACCGCCTGGCCAAGGCCGGCCATGGCTTCGCCCAGGGCACCTCGGCGTTCCGCCTGCATCCGACCCTGGGCGCGGGCGGCTTTACCCTGCGCGCCGAGGCGGCAGCGGCCGACCCGGGTGCGCGCTACCTGGTCAACGTGGCCGAACCGGCCGGCACGGTCGCGCTGACCCTGCGCACCGAGGCCGTCCAGTATCTGCATGGCCAGGAACTGGTGATCCATGCCGATGCGCTGGACCCGGCCGCTGCCGCCGTGCGTGGCGCCGGCGGCGCGCGCCGCACGCTCGAGAAGATGTCCGCCGTGCTGGTCTCGCCCACGGGGCGCACCTTCGCGCTAGACTTCAAGCGCGGCCGCGACGGCGCCCTGAGCGCGCGCCATGTGCTCGATGCCGATGAAAACCCGGCCCCGGGCCTGTGGGAGGTGAGGGCGGCGGCCGACGCGGGCAGCGCTGCCGGCGCCGTCAAGCGCAACCTGCGCCTCGGGGTGGCGGTCGCCATGCCGCAGGCGCGCCTGGACGGCAACGTCAACCTGCTCGACCAGCCGGACAAGCTGGTGGCGCGGTTCGGCGTGGAGGTTGGTGCGGCAGGGCGCTACGAAGTGCGCGCGCTCCTGTACGGCATGGTCGGCGGCGCCATGGCCCCCGTGGCGGTGGCCCATTCGGCGGCCTGGCTGGAGCCGGGCGCCGGCAATATCGACCTGGCGTACGACGCGGCCCTGCTGGCCGGCGTGCGCGGACCGTACGAACTGCGCGACCTGAGCCTGCTCGACCAGAGCCGGGTCGGCCTGCTGCACCGCCAGCAGCGCGGCCTGGTCATCGACGAGCGCGAAGCGCTGCGCACGGGCCTGCGCATCGCGCAATCCGCGAGCCCCGCGGCGATCCCGCGCAAAGCGGCGCAATAAGTCATCGACTCACCAACGCGCCGAATCTCTCCCGACTCACCACCACCGAAGGAAAACCCCGCATGAAAACAGCAATCAAGCTGCTGCCACTGGCCCTGGCCATGGCCGCCAGCCTTCCCGCCAAGGCGTGGAACACCGAAACGCACCGCCAGATCGTGCTCGACGCGGTGCAGTTCATGAAGACCCACCCGGCCCAGACCAGGTACGCCAAGCTGCTCGCCGGCGTGAACAAGGCCGGCTACACGATGGACCAATTCGCCGCCGCTATCGGCCAGGGCGCCCACGATGTCGACTACTTCGAAGATACCTTCCTGTGCGGCGCCACCACCGGCAACTGCCAGAGCTCCCCGGCCTGGGGCGCAGGTTCGGACCTGGCGCGCTACACGTCGTTCTGGCACTTCCAGAGCCATACCCAGGGCGCCGACGTGCACGGCAACGACTTCGGCGGCTACAACTACCAGAAGATGAACAACGCCGGCGACATCGATACGCTGGCGGCGACCTGGCTGGTCAACGACTACCTCGACGACGGCCCCGGCAACATGGGCGGCTGGTTTGGCGACGCCTCCAAGTACAACAGCTTCGGCATCACCGAAGCGCGCTACCGCCAGGGCAGCTACTCGACGCGCGCCATGTACGAGGATTACCAGGCGTTCCCGTTCCAGCCGATCGACAACCTGGGCCAGTATTTCTTCGGCCGCTTCCTGCAGGCGCCGTCGGCCCAGACGCTCGGCTTCGTACTGCACACGACCGACCTGCTGCAGCCGCACCACACCTTCGGCACGCTGGCCAACAACCACGCCGGCTGGGAGAACTGGGTGACCGATTACTACGCCAGCGAGAAGCTCAACGACCCGGCGCTGGTGCTGGCGGCCCTGGCGGACTTCACGCCCCTTAGCGCGAACGCGACCGACATCCGCGCCATGCTGACCCAGGGCGGCACCTACTCGTACAAGTACGGCGGCGCGGTGCTCACGTCGAGCGACCACGCGGTGCGGCGCGGCGTCGCCCGCAAGATGGTGCCGCACTCGATCGCGCTGGTGGTGCGCCTGCTCGACCGGGCTGCCGAACGCATGGCGATCTGAGGGCGACCGGCGGCGCCGGCCTTGCCGACGCCGTCCCGGTGGGGTTTTGGAAATGCCGGTAAAATTGCGGTTTCGGTTGCCTGCATTGTCGCGGTGCCGTTTTTGAATAAGGCACGTCCCGCATGCAGCGAATGTTAACAGTAATCCTGGCTTGTCTCGGTATGGTGGGGGCGCTCGCGATCGACACCTACCTGCCATCGATCCCGGCGATCGGCCGCGAATTCGCGGTCGGTCCGCTGGCGGTGCAGCAGACACTGAGCGTGTTCCTGTTCACCTTTGCGTTCATGATGCTGTTCTACGGCACGCTGTCGGACTCGTTCGGGCGCCGTCCCGTGATCCTGACGGCGCTGGCGCTGTACACCGTCGCTTCGCTCGGCGCCGTGTTCGCGCCCAGTTTCGGCGTGCTGCTGGCCTGCCGCGCCCTGCAGGGCTTGGCGGCGGGCGCCGGATCGGTGATCGGGCAGGCGATCGTGCAGGACCGCTATTCGCACGACCAGGCGCACGCGCAGCGCATCATGTCGCACATCATGATGGTGTTCGGGCTGGCCCCGGCCATCGCACCGGTGCTGGGCGGCTACCTGCACGTGCACTTCGGCTGGCGCTCGACCTTTGTCTTCCTGGCCGTGTTCGGCGCCTTGATGATGCTGCTGGTGTATCGCGGCTTGCCCGAAAGCCTGCCCAAGGCGCAGCGGCATGCCTTCCACGGCATCGCAATCGCGAAAAATTACCTGAAAGTGCTGCGCCATCCGCAGTTCCTGCTGCTGTCGCTGGCCGTCGGGCTGGCCTTCAGCGGCTTGTCCCTGTACATCGGTTCGGCGGCCAATTTTGTCATGGATATCCTGCACCTGCCCGAAACCGCGTTTGCCTGGCTGTTCATTCCCATGATCGGCGGCATGGTGGTCGGTTCGGCGTGGGGCGGCAAGGCGGCCGCGCGGATTGCCCCGGCCAAGATGATGTGGCTCGGTTTCGGCATCATGGCGCTCGGCAGCGTGATCAGCATCGGCTACAACCTGCTGTTCGTGGCCGCGATACCGTGGGCGGTGCTGCCGCTGGCGGTGTACACCTTCGGCCTGGCGGTGGCCATGCCGGCGATCCAGGTCGGGGCCTTGTCGCTGTTTCCGGACAACCGCGGACTGGCTTCGTCGATGATGTCGTTCATTCAGATGATGGCCTTTGCGCTGGTGTCGGGCATGCTGGCGCCGCTGCTGTTCGACAGCGCGCTGAAACTGGCGTGCGGCGTGGGCGGCTCGCTGGTGCTGAGCTTCCTGTGCTGGCGCTTGAGTTTGATGGTGGCGCGGCCTGCGGTGCAGGTGGCCTGAGGAACACGCCGCGCGCAGCAAGCCGGGTTTTTTCCGGCATTGCTGGCTGTGCGAACGAACTTGCGGGAAGTCGGTGCCGGCAATGCCGGAGAGTCGGTTCCGGCAATGCCGGGACCGACGCCTGCGGCCGGATTTATCGGCTGTGCGTCTTCATCGCTGCGGCAACCTCGCGCTTGCCGTCGCGTTCTTTCTCGGTGGCGCGCTTGTCGTGCTGCTTCTTGCCCTTGGCCAGGCCGATCTCGCACTTGACCCGTCCACCCTTGAAGTGCAGGTTGATCGGCACCAGGGTGTAGCCGGAGCGCTCGACCTTGCCGATCAGCTTGTCGACTTCGGCGCGGTGCAGCAGCAGCTTGCGCGTGCGGACCGCTTCCGGGTGGGTGAATGACGACGCGGTCGACAGCGCGCTGATGTGCGCGCCGAACAGGAACAGCTCGTCCCCGCGTACGACCACGTACGCCTCCTTGATCTGGACGCGCGAATCGCGAATCGCCTTGACTTCCCATCCTTCGAGCACGATACCGGCTTCGTAACGGTCCTCGATGAAGTAGTCGTGGAATGCTTTTTTATTGTCAACAATACTCATGAAATGGCTAAAGTGCGCGGTTCGGTTAAACTACTGATGCAACATACCCAACATCATAGCAAACGGTTGATTAATGGCAGTAGTACACAAAACAGTATTTTTGGCATACAGCGCCGAACAGATGTTCGACCTGGTGGCCAAAGTGGAAGATTATCCCAAATTCCTGCCCTGGTGCGGCGGCGTGAAGCTCATCGAGCGGACCGACGACTCACTGGTGGCCAGCCTGGCGATTCACTTCCACGGCGTGAAGCAAAGCTTCACGACCCGCAATATCAACACGCGGCCGACCCAGATGAAAATGAAACTGGTCGACGGCCCGTTCAAGTGCATGGACGGCACCTGGACCTTCAAGGCGCTGCGTGCCGATGCCTGCAAGGTCGAATTCGACCTGCACTACGAATTTTCCAGCATGATACTCGAACAATTGATCGGGCCCGTGTTCGGCGTGATCGCCAACAGCATGGTCGACTCGTTCTGCAAGCGCGCCGAGACGGTATATGGCTGACTCCGTGGCTGATTCCGTGGCTGACGCCGTGGCTGACTCCGTGGCTGATTCGGCGCTAAAGCCGGCAGGCGGCGCGATCACCGTCCAGGTCTGCTACGCGACCGCCTTGCGCGAATACCTGCACGAGTTGACGGTGGGGCAGGGCTGCACGATCGAACAGGCGATTCGCCTGAGCGGCGTGCTCGACGCCATTCCCGGGATCGACCTGGCGGCCCAGCCGGTGGGCCTGTACGGCAAGAAAAAACCGCTGGACACGGTCTTGCGCGCGCGCGACCGCATCGAAATCTACCGTCCGCTGGTGGCCGACCCGAAAGAGTCGCGCCGCAAGCGGGCCGAGAAAAAGGCGCAGCCGCTCTGAGCGGGTGCGCCCGGGCAGCTTATTTGCACGCCTCGGCGATGGTTTTGTTGGCGCGCGTCATCTCCGCCGCGCGCGCGTCGTCGTCCATGATCGAACGTTCGCCGTTCTTGTCGGTCGTGGTCACGCGCGTGCCTTGCTCAAGGCTGCGCTTGTAGGCGCGTGCGCCTTCGCAGGCCACCTTGTTGTTGGCCTTGGCGGCCTTGGCGACGCTAGCCTTCTTGTCCGCCTCTTCCTTGGCCTTGGCGCGCTTGCGGTAGTCCGCTTCGCGGTCCGCCAGGCTCGGCGGCGTCTTGTCGTCGGCGCCGGCCGGGGTCGGCGCGGGCAGGGTTGACGCTTCGGGCGCCGCGTCCCTTTTCAGCGAGGCGCCGCCCGGCTGCTTGATGATGTTCTTGGCCGGGATACCCGGCGGCGGTGGGCGGTCCGAGAATTGCTTGGTGCCACTGGCGTCGACCCACACGTATTGCGCATAGGACACAGAAGCGAACAGCATCAGGGCGCCTCCGGCCAGCAGCTGCAAAGTTCGTTTTCCGATAAGGTTGGCCATGTAAATCTTTCCGTTAGTAATCAATCCCCGATTTCGCCATGATTTGCCCGCCTTGTCAACGAACTTGGCGGGTTTCCGGGCATTTTGAGGGCTGCAAGAGACGGCGCACGGGAACTTCTGTATAATTCACTTTTGCGCCAATAGGAAAATGCTATGCGTCTACTTCAGAAAGCACTCACGTTCGATGATGTGCTGCTTGTCCCGGCTTACTCGAATGTCCTGCCAGCCGACACCTCCCTCAAGACCCGCCTGACCCGTAATATTGCCTTGAACATTCCCTTGCTGTCCGCGGCGATGGACACGGTCACCGAGGCGCGCCTTGCCATTGCAATGGCGCAGGAAGGCGGCATCGGCATCATTCACAAGAATCTGTCGCCCAAGGACCAGGCCCGCGAAGTAGCGCGCGTAAAACGTTTCGAGGCAGGTGTGCTGCGCGATCCGATCACGATTCCACCAAGCATGAAGATCCGCGACGTGATCGCCCTGACCGAGCAGTACGGTATCAGCGGCTTTCCTGTGGTGGAAGGCAAGACCGTGGTCGGCATCATCACCAACCGCGATTTGCGCTTTGAAGAAGAGCTCGACGCCGAGGCGCGCGAAAAAATGACCCCGCGCGACAAGCTGGTCTACGTCAAGGAAGACGCCGACACGGCCGAAGCGAAGCGCCTGATGAACAAGCACCGTCTCGAACGCGTGCTGGTCGTCAACGACGCATTCGAACTGCGCGGCCTGATCACCGTCAAAGATATTCAAAAGTCGCACGAGCACCCGTTCGCGTCGAAAGACAAGTTCGGCAAGCTGCTGGTCGGCGCCGCCGTCGGCGTGAGCGAGCGCGACGAAGAGCGCATCGAGCTGCTGGTCGCGGCCGGCGTGGATGTACTCGTGGTCGACACCGCCCACGGCCATTCGCAGGGCATCCTGAACCGCGTGAAGTGGATCAAGGTGCGCTTCCCGCACGTGGACGTCATCGGCGGCAACATCGCCACGGCGGCCGCCGCGCTGGCGCTGGTCGAACACGGCGCCGACGCGGTCAAGGTCGGCATCGGCCCTGGCTCGATCTGCACCACCCGCATCGTGGCCGGCGTGGGCGTGCCGCAGATCACCGCCATTTCCAACGTGGCCGAAGCGCTGGCCGGCACTGGCGTGCCGTGCATCGCCGACGGCGGCATCCGCTTCTCTGGCGACATTTCCAAGGCACTGGCCGCGGGCGCGTCGACCGTGATGATGGGCTCCATGTTCGCCGGCACCGAAGAAGCGCCGGGCGAAGTGATCCTGTACCAGGGCCGCAGCTACAAGTCGTACCGCGGCATGGGTTCCTTGGGCGCGATGGCGGACGGCTCGGCCGACCGTTACTTCCAGGACGCGGCGGCCAAGGCCGACAAGTTCGTCCCGGAAGGCATCGAAGGCCGCGTCGCCTACAAGGGCAGCGTGCTGGCGATCATTTACCAGCTGGTCGGCGGCGTGCGCCAGTCGATGGGCTATTGCGGTTGCGCTTCCATCGACGAGCTGCGCGAAAAAGCGGAGTTTGTCGAGATCACCTCGGCCGGCATGCGCGAATCGCACGTGCACGACGTGCAGATCACCAAAGAAGCGCCGAACTACCGCTCCGGCGAATAAGGGACCACACCACGCGGCGACCGGATCGCCGCGTGGTTCCTGGCGCTGGCGCCGGTTGCCCGGAGCGCCGCGCAACGACACCAGTTCGCACCCATTCGCACCAATTTTGCAATTTCTCCTGGCCCTCCATGCACTCTAAAATTCTCATCCTCGATTTCGGCTCCCAAGTCACCCAGCTGATCGCCCGCCGCGTGCGCGACGCCGGCGTGTTTTCCGAAGTCTTTCCGTACGACGTCAGCGACGAATTCGTGCGCAACTATGGCGCCGCCGGCGTGATCCTGTCGGGCAGCCACAGCTCGACCCTGGAAGGCGACGCCCCGCGCGCGCCGCAAGCCGTGTTCGAACTGGGCGTGCCGGTGCTGGGCATCTGCTACGGCATGCAGACCATGGCGGCCCAGCTGGGCGGCAAGGTCGAAAACGGCCTGGTGCGCGAATTCGGCTACGCCGAAGTGCGCGCACGCAGCCATACGGCGCTGTTGAAGGGCATCAACGACTTCGTCACCGACGAAGGCCACGGCATGCTCAAGGTCTGGATGAGCCACGGCGACAAGGTGCTCGACATGCCGCCGGGCTTCAAGCTCATGGGCGACACCCCGAGCTGCCCGGTGGCCGCGATGGCCGACGAGGAACGCCGCTTCTACGCGCTGCAATTCCATCCGGAAGTGACGCACACCGCGCAGGGCAAGGCGATCCTGGGCCGTTTCGTGCACGAGATCTGCGGCTGCAAGTCGGAGTGGAACATGCCCGACTACATCAGCGAAGCGGTGGACAAGATCCGCGAACAGGTCGGCACCGACGACGTCATCCTCGGCCTGTCGGGCGGGGTCGATTCGAGCGTGGCGGCGGCGCTGATCCACCGCGCCATCGGCGACCAGCTCACCTGCGTGTTCGTCGACCACGGCCTCTTGCGCCTGGACGAAGGCAAGATGGTGATGGATATGTTCGCCAAGAACCTGGGCGTGAAGGTGCTGCGCATCGACGCCGAAGACCAGTTCCTCGGTCACCTGGCCGGCGTGGCCGATCCGGAAGCCAAGCGCAAGATCATCGGACGCGAGTTCGTCGAAGTGTTCCAGGTCGAAGCGGGCAAGCTGAAGAACGCCAAGTGGCTGGCCCAGGGCACGATCTATCCGGACGTGATCGAAAGCGCGGGCAAGGGCAAGAAAGGGCAGACCATCAAGAGCCACCACAACGTGGGCGGCCTGCCGGAAACCCTGAACCTGAAACTGCTCGAACCGCTGCGCGAATTGTTCAAGGATGAAGTACGCAAACTCGGCGTGGCGCTCGGCTTGCCGCACGATATGGTGTACCGCCATCCGTTCCCTGGACCGGGGCTGGGCGTGCGCATCCTGGGTGAAGTGAAGAAAGAGTTTGCCGACCTGCTGCGCCGGGCCGACGCGATTTTCATCGAAGAACTGCGCAACACGCCGTGCGAGTTGCCGGCGCTGGAAAGCATCGACGCGGGTGCGGCGCCGAAGAACTGGTACGAAGCGACCAGCCAGGCGTTTGCCGTGTTCCTGCCGGTCAAATCGGTGGGCGTGATGGGCGACGGCCGCACCTACGAATACGTGGTGGCCCTGCGCGCGGTGCAGACGCTTGACTTCATGACGGCGCAGTGGGCGCATTTGCCGCACAGCCTGCTGGGCAAGGTGTCGAACCGGATCATCAACGAAGTGCGCGGGATCAACCGGGTGGTGTACGACATCTCGGGCAAGCCGCCGGCGACGATCGAGTGGGAATGATGCGAGAAGTGGCATGAGCCGGCAGGCTCATGCATTTCGCAGTAAGCAAGCCTCTGATTTCAGGGGCTTTTTTTCGTCCACACTGCGCAGCCTGGTATCTGCTGGCAAAGCCGGGCAGCGCCATGTGAATTGTGAAGTCGAGACGCCGAGGGTGGATGCCGTCATTGATCTACAGCACGACGGTGCAACAACATGGCCAGCGTCTCCGGGGTCAAGGGCTTGACGAGGTGTGCTGTAAAGCCTGCCGCCGCGCTGCGCTCCTTGTCAAGCTCCTGCCCGAAGCCGGTCAAGGCCACGTAGCGCACCCCAGGATGATGGCCGCTGCTTCGCATTGCATCGGCAAGCGCGTAGCCGCTGGTTCCCGGCAAGCCGATATCCAGGATGGCAAGGTCGACGGCCTCGGCGGCAAATTTTTGCAGCGCCGTCTCTGCCGTGTAGGCGACTGCGACCTGGTAGCCGACCATGCGCAGCACCTCCGCCAAGGTATCTGCCGCATCGATATTGTCGTCGACGACAAGGATGCATTGATAGTTGCCAAAGGGGTGCGCGGGCGCAGCCGGCGCAGCCGGCAAGGATACCGCCGGTCCTGGCGTCAACGGCAAACGAACGGTAAACACGCTCCCTTTCCCGGGCCCCTCGCTATGCGCCGCGACCTCGCCGCCGTGCAGCTCCGAAAGATTTTTAACCAGGGCCAGGCCGATGCCGAGCCCGCCCACGGAACCGTGCAGCTCTCTTTCACCCTGAAGAAAAGGCTCGAAGATGCGCGCCCGCAGCTCGGCTGAAAAACCGGCGCCGTTGTCGCTTACTTCGATATCGAGCGCATCGTCCACGGCGCCTGCGCGCAGCACGACCGTAGCCTGCGATGGACTGTAGCGCGAGGCGTTGGTGAGCAGGTTCGACACGATTTGCGCCAGCCGCGCCGGGTCGCCATACCAGTGCAGCGAGGCGATATCGACGTCCAGCCGTTGCTGTTTTTGCGCGATCAGCGGCGTCACCATTTCCACCGCGCGCATCAGCACATCGCGCACGTCGACAACCTCCTTGCGCAGCTCGACCTTGCCGCGGGTGATGCGCGAGACGTCGAGCAAATCGTCGACCAGGCGCGTCAAATGGGTGACCTGGCGGCGAATGATGACCTGCTCGCGTTCTGTCGAGCGGTCGCGCAGGCGCATCAATTCCAGTGCGGTGACGATGGGTGCAAGGGGATTGCGCAGTTCGTGTCCCAACAGCGCGAGAAACTCGTCCTTGGCGCGGGCGGCCGCTTGCAGCTCCGTGTTCAGCTTATCGACCTCGGCGCGCGCGTCTACCTGGACGGTGATATCGACGGCAATGACCATCAGTCCATACACCTCTCCGGCGAGCGTGCGCAAGGGCGACAGGTTGTAGGTGAAATAGCGATCGTCCAGGGCGCCGCCGTGGCGGTGGATCTGCACCAGGGTCGGCTGCGACACGAAGGGCCGGCCGGCGTGGTACACGTCCTTGAACTTTTCGTGCACGGGCGCGCCCCGCAGTTCCGGGAACACCTCCACGAACGGTTTACCGACCATCGTCTCAGCCGCTCTGCCGCTGACCATGGCGTACATCGAGTTCACCAGGCGATACACCAGTTCTTCGCCGACCATGACGGCGGCGCCCACCGGTGCGTCGAGCAACAGGCGATCGCGCTCGGCTTCGACGATCTGGCGCAGCGCTTCGCTATCGACGCGGTGGCGCGCATTTGCAAGGAGCAGGGTGAATTGTTCGAGAAAAAGGTGATACGCCGCGGTGCGTGCAATCGCCGCAGAGAGCGTGAATATGACGGCGAGGTCGGCGTCGACGCCCACATCCTGCGCCGTCATGCATACCTGGAGCGGCGACGCTGCCGCCGCGGCGAGCGCCGCTTCCAGCGGCGCCAGCGTCACGCCGCCGAGCTGGCCCGGATGGCATGCCAGTGCGCGGACGGCCGCGGCATACAGGCCGTCGACGGTGCCCACGCTGGCCAGTTCCTGGCGCAGCACATCGAGGATCTCGTGCCGCCGCATACTCAGGACGCGCCCGGTCGTCTCGTTCGACACCAGCAGCACGCCCCGGATCGCGCCAGCGTCATCCCGGACAGGGGTAAAAGAATAGTTCCAGTAGGTGTCTTCAAGTGTGCCGTTGCGCTCGATCCGGAACAAAAAGTCGGTATAGCGGCGCGACGCTTGCCCGTCCAGTACCAGCGCCACTTGAGAACTGATCGCCGCCCAGCCGTGTTGCCAGGAGGCGGCCGCAGGCTGTCCGAGCGCAATGCGTCCGTCGCCACTGTCGACCCGTGGCGCGTAGGCGTCGTTATATATCTGGCGTAATTGTTCGCCCCACCAGAGAACCAGCGGCTCAGTCGAGTCCAGTACCAGGTTCACGATGGTCTTCAGGCTGGCGGGCCAGTGTGCGAGCGGGCCGAACGGGGTGGACGCCCAGTCGTGGTTCTCCACCAACCGCCGCATCAGTTGCACATCGGCAACGAGAGAGGAAGGACGCGCGGCGTCTGCGCTCATTGTTGCGGAGGATAACGAGGGGAGCATGGCAAGGTGCCTGAAATAGATTGCGTGCCAACAAGGGCCGTGGATGACGGATTGTACCCATTTCGCTTGAGCGGCCGCGTCCGGCAGAACCCGATCGGGCCGCTTTCGGTGGTGCAAAGCTCAGGGACATCGTATCGCTGCCGGAATCCACGCAGCAGAGCGTGCGCCAGATCGTCGACGCGTTCATGCGCAGTCACCGCAGCGGCACCTGCGTTCAGGCAAGCAGGGTAGGCACCGTAGACAGTTCCGGCCAGCTGTTGCGCCGCCCGGTTCAGTGACACGCCAAGGCGTATCGCGCCCGGCGACAAATGCCTCTTGGCGACCTCGACGAGGGTGGTGTTACTTGATGCACACCTGGCGCACCATCTTCATATCGGTGATTCCTGACAAGACCTTTTCGATGCCATCCATTTTCAGGGTCATCATGCCGTCGTCGAGCGCTGCCGCCAGCAGGGCGGCCACGCGGCTGTGCTCCTGCAAGAGTTTCTTGACCTTGTCGGTGCCGATCATCAATTCGTGCAGGCCGACCCGCCCGCGATAGCCCTTGTTGCATTCGGCGCAGCCGACTGCCCGGTACAGGGTGAAGCGGCCGTCGGCGCCGGCATAGCGGCTGCGCCAGCCGGCCAGGATGTGGGCGCGGCCCGCCTGCGCATCGGCGATGAAGGCCTCGGTGGAGAGCAGCTCGGTGCAAAATTCGGTGAGCAGCAGATCCACTTCGGCCGCATCGGGGTGGTAGGCCACCTTGCACGATGAGCACAGGCGCTTGGCCAGGCGCTGCGCCAGGATGCCGAGCAGCGCATCGGCGAAGTTGAACGGGTCCATGCCCATGTCGAGCAGGCGCACGATCGACTCGGGCGCGCTGTTGGTGTGCAAGGTCGCCAGCACCAGGTGGCCGGTGAGGGACGCTTCGATGCCCATGCTGACGGTTTCCTTGTCGCGCATTTCGCCGACCATGATCACGTCAGGGTCGGCGCGCAAAAAGGCCCGCATCACGGTCGCGAAATCGAGTCCCGCCTTGCGGTTGACCTGCACCTGGCGCAAGCCTTTCTGGGTGATTTCGACCGGATCTTCGGCGGTCCAGATCTTGGTGTCGGGCGTATTGAGGTGGCTGAGCACCGAATGCAGGGTGGTGGTCTTGCCCGAGCCGGTCGGACCGCAGACGAAGAACAGCCCGTATGGCTTTTCGATGGCCGCACGCAATCGCTCCAGGTTGAACGGCAACACCCCCAGCTTGTCGAGAGGGATCGGTTCGCCCGCCGCCAGGATGCGCATCACGATGTCCTCGACCCCTCCCGAGGAGGGAATGGTCGCCACGCGCAGCTCGATGTCGAGCGGGCCGTATTTCTTGAACTTGATCTTGCCGTCCTGCGGTTTGCGCCGCTCCGAAATATCGAGGTCGCACATGATCTTCACGCGGGCGACGAGCGCGTTGCGGTAGCTGGCCGGGATCTCGATGTAAGGCACCAGGGTGCCGTCCTTGCGGAAGCGGATGCCGGTCTTGCCCTTGCCCGGCAGCGGTTCGATATGGATGTCCGACACGCCCTGGCGGTAGGCGTCGACGATCACCTTGTTGAGCAGCTTGACCAGCTCGTTTTCGACCGCCGCCGAGACGTCGTGGACGCCGCCATCGCCGTCTTCCTCGTCATGCTCCATGCCCGACAGCAGCTCGCCGACGGAGCCGCCTACGCCGTCCTCGGCGGCGCCGAAGAACTGTTCGGCAGTGCGCCGGAAGTCCTCGCGGGTGGTAACGCGGTACAGCACTTTCGCCTTGGGGAAGATCTGATTGACGATGTGGCTGGCGTGGATGCGCTCCGGGTCGAGCGCCATCACTACAATACCTTCCGCAGTTTCTTCGAGCGGCAGCCATTGGCTTTCTTCGACGTACTGCGCCTTGAGATTGCGCAGCAGTTCGCCCGGTTTCAGGCGCTCCGGCTTGTACGGCTCGTACGGCGTGCCGAAGAACGCCGCCAGCGACACGCCGATCGCCTGCCCGCGCACCTGGAACTCGCGCATCAGCACTTCCTCGATATCGAGATTCTTCTTGCGCGCCGAGCGCGAGGCCAGTTCCAGTTCAGCCGCCGACAGCACCGCGTTCTGCACCAGTCCCGCGTACTTGGTGCGCACGGCCTGGGGCGGCTTGAGGCGCTGGCTGAAGGCCACCGACAAGGACTCGCACAGGTCGCGCATGCCGTCTTCGCAGATCCTGGAAAACGGCCCGCCGCGGCGGTTGTTGATGAACTGGATCACCCCGAGCAATGCGTTCGTCTCCACCGCCAGCAGCGGCGCCACCAGCATCTCGCGCGTGCGGTAGCCGGTGCGCTGGTCGACGCCGCGCTGGAAATGCAGGCCGGGCGCCAGGCGCTCCAATTGCTCCTCGTCGTAGGCATCGGCGATATTGAGCGTCTTGCGCGACAGGGCCACGAAGCCGGCGATGCTGCTCGGCGAAATCGACAGGCGCAGTTCGCGAAACGTCGTCAGGCCGGTCTTGACCTTGGAGACGATATGGTCGTTTTCGGGCGTGACCGCGTACAGGGTGAAGCGGTCGCAGTCGAACAGGTCGCAAAACTCCATGCCCAGGTCGAGCATGATTTCGTCGAGATTGGCGGTGGCGTGGATTTTGTTCGTCACCGCCAGCAGCTTGCGCGAAAAATCGAGGCGCGCGCCCATATCGTTGTCGTGATTGCCGTGCCTGGCGCTGGCCGCATCGTTCATCGTATTGTCGCTTTCGGCAGGTTCGTTCAATGCCACGTGGAGGTCTTTGTCGGCCAGCACCACGCACAGGCGTTGCTGCAACGACGGTCGATCATAGCGGTTTTGCCTGAGCACGGCTGCACGATTTGCGCCCGGCGCCCGCACGGCCCGCTTTCGTGCCGTTTTCCCCACGCTTGCGGCGCGGCGGCGTACAGGCGCGGCGCGTGGCGCCACACCCATCCGCGCCAGCGCGCATCCCCGGTCGCTGCGGCTGGCATTTGTCATTCTCTTAACCTCGCCTGACTCCGCCATACAACGGTTCGCAAATAGTGGCCCGCTTCAACAGGAATTTCGCACTCGCGCGCGGCCGCACGATTACACTCAATGCATAAGTGCAAGCGAAACCGATGATGACCACTCACCGTAGAGCACAACCATGACACCATCTTTTGCCCGTCTCGCCGCCGGCGCCATGCTGGCCGCCACGGTCGGCGCCGCTTGGGGGATCGAGCCACCCGCGCCCGACCCCATCCGTTTCGATATCAGCCGCTACGAGGTGGCGGGCAATACCCTGCTCGGCGCGACCGAGGTCGATGCCACGCTGCTGCCGTTCACCGGCGGCGGGCGCGACTTCGGCGACGTCCAGCGCGCGCTCGAAGCGCTCGAAGCGCTGTACCACGCGCGCGGCTACCAGGTGGTCACGGTGCGCCTGCCCGAGCAGGAACTCACGCGCGGCGTGGTGCGTCTGGAAGTGGTGCAAACCAGGATCGGCCGCATCATTGTCGCCGGCAACACGGTGGTCGACGAAGCCAATGTGCGGCGCGCCCTGCCAGCCCTGCAGCCGGGCCGCACGCCCGACCTGGACCGGGTCTCGGCCAACCTGCGCATGGCCAACGACAATCCTGCGCGCAAGATCAGCCTGAACCTGCAAAGCGGCACGGCCGACGACGAACTCGACGCGCGCCTGGTGGTCAGCGACGACAAGCCGTGGAGCGCCATGCTCAACCTCGATAACACCGGCAGCGGCCAGACCGGCAAGACCCATGCCGGCGTGCTGCTGCAGCACGCCAACCTGTGGGGACGCGACCATGTCGGCAGCGTGCAGTACACCACCACGGTCGAGGAGCCGGGCAAGGTCAGCGTGTACGGCGCGGGCTACCATATTCCCTTGTACGACCTGGGCGACTCGGTCGACGTGTACGCCAGCTATTCGGATATCGATTCGGGGGCGGTCACGGCGGGGATCTTCAACCTGGCGGTGAGCGGCAAGGGCACGGTGCTTGGTGCGCGCTACAACCAGGTGCTGGCGCGGCGCGGCAAGCTCGACCCGCGCCTGGTGTACGGATTCGATCACAAGGCCTATAAAAACAGCGTGCTGCTGGCCGGGCAGAACCTCGGCAACGACATCACCGTCCACCCGCTCAGCGTCACTTTTCTTGCCAGCACGCCGCTGGCCGGCGGCGAAGCGAACTTCTCGCTGGGAGTGGTGCGCAATGTGCCCGGTGGCAGCCGCGGCGGCAGCGCCGATTTCGCGCGCACCCGCGCCGGCGCCAGGGCCGGCTACAGCATGGCGCGCTTCGCGGCGGGGTTTTCGCGCGCGAACGCGCAAGACTGGCAGCTGCGCGCGCTGGCCAGCGGGCAGATCACGGGCGACGCGCTGGTGCCGGGCGAGCAGTTCGGCGCCGGCGGCGCCGCTTCCGTGCGCGGATTCGACGAGCGCGCGGTGTCCACCGATTCGGGCGTGCTGGCCAACCTGGAGCTGTACAGCCCGAACTGGTGCGCCGCGCGCCAGCGCTGGCAGTGCCGCGTGCTGGCCTTTGTCGACGCCGCCCACGGCCGCCGCCACGACGCCCTGCCGGGCGAAGCGGCGCGCGCCACCGTCTCCAGCGCCGGCTTGGGCTGGCGTTTTTCGATGGGCAATTCGCTCAACATGCAGGTCGATTACGGTCACGTTCTGCGCCGCGATGGCGCTGCCAGCGGCAACGATAAAGTCCATGTACGCGTCGGCCTGGCCTATTAAGGGTGAACAAAATGACGATCCAGAATGCTGTCCCGCGCTGCTTGAAGCGCCTTTGCCTGCCGCTCATGTTGGCCTTCGGCGCTGCTCCCGCGCCACAAGCGGCGCCCGGCTCGCCGCAGGTGGTGGCCGGCCAGGCGACGTTTGGGCAGCAGGGCAATGTATTTTCGATTACCAATACGCCCAATACCATCATTAACTGGCAAAGTTTTTCGGTGGCGGCGGGCGACATCACGCGCTTCATCCAGCAGGATGCCAATAGTGCCGTGCTCAACCGAATCACCGGGCAAGACCCGAGCCGCATCCTCGGCGCCCTGCAATCGAACGGCCAGGTGTTCCTGATCAATCCGAACGGCGTGTTGTTCGGGCGCGACGCGCGCATCGACGTGGCCGGCCTGACCGCGTCGACCCTGAACATGAGCAATGCCGACTTCCTGGCCGGCAAACGCAACTTCAACGGGCCTGCCGGCGCCGGCAGCGTCGTCAACCAGGGGGCGATCACCACCCCGGCCGGCGGCAAGGTGTTCCTGATCGCGCCCAATGTCGAAAACAGCGGCATCGTCACCTCGCCGCAGGGCGAGGTGGTGCTGGCCGCCGGGCACAGCGTGCAGCTGGTCGACTCGGGCAATCCCGACCTGCACGTGGTGGTGTCAAGCCCGGCCAATGCCGCGCTCAACCTGGGGCAGCTGATTGCCCAGGGCGGCAAGATCGGTATCTATGGCGCACTGGTCAGGCAGCGCGGGCTGGTCAGCGCCAACAGCGCCCAGGTCGGCGCCAACGGCCAGATCGTGTTCAAGGCCACGGGCGATGCCTTGCTGGGCGCCGGCAGCGTCACCAGCGCCACCGGGGCGGGCGAGGGCGGCGCGGTCAGCGTGCAGGGCGAGCGGGTCGGCTTGAGCGGCGACGCCCGCATCGATGCCAGCGGCGTGACCAAGGGCGGCACGGTGCTGGTCGGCGGCGGTTACCAGGGCAAGAACGCGCTGGTGCGCAACGCGCGGCAAACCGTGATGGGCAAGGCGGCCTCGATCCGCGCCGACGCCAGCGGCGGCGACGGCGGCACGGTGGTGCTCTGGTCCGACGGCGTCACGCGTGCCTTCGGCAGCATTTCTGCGGCCGGCGGCAAGGGTGGGTTGGTGGAAACCTCGGGTCACCGGCTCGACGTGAACGGCTTGCGCGTCAACGCCGGCAAGCGCGGCACCTGGCTGCTCGACCCCTACGACGTGACCATCGGCGCCAACGGCAGCACCGACCTGCTCGATACCGTCGACGAATTTACCGATACCCCGGCCGATACGATGACGCTGATCGATGCCGCCATGCTCGACGGCGCGGCCGGGTCGGCCAATATCGTGATCCAGGCCCGTCATGACGTGCTGGTCAATGGCGCCATCACGCGCCAGGTCGGCACCACGGGCAGCCTGTCGGTGGAGGCTGGCAACAATATTACCGTCAGCGCGCCGGTCACGACCTCGGGCGGCGCGCTGTCGTTGAGCGCGAACGTGGCGCCGTATGCGAGCGGCAGCGGCAGCGTGATCGTCGACGCCGCACTCGGTACCGGCGGCGGCAACCTGACGCTCAGCGGAAAAGACGTGAAACTGGGCACGGGCACGGGCGCCAGCGCCATCGTCAACAGCGGGGCCGGCTACATGGCCTTGAGCGCGACCGGCCTGTTCCAGCTCGGACCGAACGCGGCGCTGCAGGGCGGCGGCGATATCGCCATCCTGGCCGACAATGTCGATATGCCGGGCGGCATGATCGGACCGGCTGCCAGCGGCCCGCGCCCGACGGTCAGCATTGCGCCGTACACCAGCAGCCGCGACATCGTGGTCGCCAGCGGCACGCCATCGAGCGCGCTGCTGCAACTGTCGCCCTTCCACCTGAATCCGATCCACGCGCAGGAATTGATTATCGGCAGTTCCGGGCATACCGGCAAGATCCTGGTCGCCGCGCCTCTGGGCGGTCAGGCGACCCCGGCCGAAATGACCGTGCTGCGCCTGCGCAGCGGCGGCAATATCGAGATCAATTCCCCGCTGACCCTGGCAGCCGGCAACGGCAGCAAACTGGCGGTCGAGCGCTTCGGCAGCCCTGCCGGACTGATCAACATCGGCTCGAACGGCACGCTCAGCGCCGACAGCGTACGGCTCATCTCGGACAATATCAACATCGGTGCGGTCATTACCGGCACCGGCAGCGCCGGTGGTGAGGTCATCCTGAGCCCGGGCAATCCGCAGACCGGCATCCAGATCGGCGACAACGCGCTCGACGCAAGCGGACGGCTGGGCCTCAATACTACCGAGCTGAACAAGATCTTCGCGCGCCGCTTGACCATCGGCGGAGAGTTGGCGCAGACCGGCGCGATCGACGTCAACGGGGTTCTCGACCTGAGCGGCAACCTGACGCCGGCGAGCAAACTGACCTTGAACGCGGGCAACGGCAATATCAACCTGCTCAATGCGCTCACGACGCCGGGGGCATTGCTGCTGATCGGTTCGAGCGTCGGCAACAGCAGCACGGCGCCGGCCAGCGCCGCGGGGATCGCGCTCCAGACCCGCCAGCAGGTCGGTTCCGCCTCGACGCCGTTCCACACCCAGACGGCTTACCTGACGGCCAACAACACGATCGAAACCGGCAGCGGCCCGATCAATGTCAGCAATGCCGGCACGCTCGACCTGGGCAGCGTGACGCAGAACGGCGGCGCCAACACGGGCCCAATCACGGTCGCCAACAAGGGCGGCATGACCGTGCTCAAGACTGAGCCGGGATCGGGCAGCCCGGTCGTCGTGAGCAGCCTCGGCGGTGCGATCAATCTCTCCACCCAGAGCCCGCTGACAATCGACGGCAGTGTTTTGTCGAATGGCGGCGCGATTGACTTGCAGGCGGGCAATGGCGGGGTGCTGACCATCGGCGCCGACGGCAGCGTCGCCTCCGGTGCCGGCAATATGTCGCTGGTCGCCGGCGCGATCGTCAACAACGGCAGCCTCGTCGCAAGCTCCGGCAATATTTCGCTCAGCGCGGCCTCGGTCGGCGGCAGCGGCACGATTGCCAGCGCCACCGGCGTGGTGACGGGCGTGCCCGGGGTGACACCGACGCTGGACGCCTGCATTGCCAACCCCACCCTGGCTGGCTGCTCGAGCGTGCTCGCTTCGGCCCTGAGCGCCTGCATCGCCGATCCGGCGCTGCGTTACTGCGCTTCGGTGTTGCCGAGCGTGAGCGCCTGTAGCGCCAATCCGGACTTGCCCGGCTGCGCCGTGGTGCTGCCGTCGCTGGCCTCCTGTATCACCGCACCGGCCACGGCCGGTTGCAGCGCCGTGCTGCCGACGCTGGCACAGTGCACGAGCGCACCGTCGAGCGCCGGTTGCAGCGCCGTGCTGCCGACCCTGGCGCAGTGCACGAGCGCACCGTCGAGCGCCGGTTGCAGCGCGGTGCTGCCGACCCTGGCACAGTGCAGCAGCGCGCCCGCGACCCCGGGTTGCAGCGCCGTGCTGCCGACCTTGGCCCAGTGCACCGTCAATCCCGTCCAGCCCGGCTGCGCGCAAGTACTGCCGAGCCTGAGTGCCTGCGTTGCCGCGCCCGCCACCAGCGGCTGTGCGGTGGTGCTGCCAACCCTGAGCGCGTGCCTGGCGACGCCGTCGCGCGCCGGTTGCGCGCAAGTGCTGCCGACCCTGTCCGCCTGCGTTGCCAGTCCGACCCAGGCCGGCTGCAGCGTCGTGCTGCCATCGCTGGCCGCGTGCAGCGCCAGTCCTGCCTTGCCCGGTTGCGCGGTGGTGCTGCCGAGCGTGGCCCAATGCGTGGCAGCGCCGGCCCTGGCTGGCTGTGCGGTGGTGCTGCCGACCCTGACCCAATGCATTTCCTCGACCAGCCTGCCTGGCTGCGGCGTGGTCCTGCCGTCACTGCCCCGCTGCGTCGCCAACCCGGCCACGCCGGGCTGCGCGGTCGTGCTGCCGTCGCTGAGCCAGTGCGTGGCCAATCCGGCCGCCAGCGCTTGCGCGGTGGTGCTGCCGACACTAGCGCAGTGCGCGGCGAATGCTGCCGTGCCAGGTTGCAACGTGGTCTTGCCGAGCCTGAACCAGTGCGTCGGCAATGCAGGCTTGCCGGGCTGCGGCGCGGTCTTGCCGAGCTTGCAGGGCTGCGTGGCCAATCCTGGCGCGCCCGGTTGTTCGGCGGTGTTGCCGAGCATGGCCCAGTGCACGGCAGCGCCTGGCCTGGCCGGTTGCGGCGTCGTCCTGCCGCCGATCGCGCAGTGCGTTGCCACGCCGTCCGCGCCGGGATGCGCGGTCGTGCTGCCGCGTCTGGGCCAGTGCGTGGAGACGCCGGCAACCGCGGGTTGCAGCGCGGTATTGCCGACCCTGGCCCAGTGCGTCGGCAGCCCGGCCCTGCAAGGCTGCAGCGTGGTGTTGCCGCCGGTGAACGCCTGCGTGGCCAATCCGTCCGCGCCCGGCTGCACGGTGGTGGCGCCTCTGCAGCAGCTGTCCGCCAGTACGGTCAACGAAGTCGTCGTCAACACGGTTAATGCCGTCAACAGCGTGACGCCGGCGAGCGAAGAAAAGGCGGCAATCAAGGACAACGGTGCGAACACTGTCGCGACGAGTGACGTTAAAGGAGACGCAAGTGAACTGCGCAAAAAGACGTATTGCAATTAAGGCGCTCGCGGGTGTCCTGATGGCCGGCTCAAGCGGGATTGCGTGGGCGGCGCAGGTGGTCGGCACCGTCGTCAACCTGAGCGGACCGTTGATGGTCAAGAAGGCCGACCGCAGCGTCAAGGTGCTGGGCCTGAAGTCGGAAGTGGAGCAGGGCGATACGCTGGTGTCCGAAAAGAACACCTACGCCCAGATCCGCTTCATCGACAATAGCGAAATCACTTTGCAGCCGGGAACCACGTTCAAGATCGAGGCCTTCGCCTACGAGGCCGGCAAGCCGGAAGCCGACAGCGCCAGTTTCAGCCTGCTCCAGGGCGGACTGCGCTCGCTCACCGGTTTGCTCGGCAAGCGCAACAAGGAGAAGTTCGAGCTCAAGACGCCGATCGCCACCATCGGCATTCGCGGCACGACGTTTATTGCGCAATATATCGGGACGGCGGCCGTGGCGCGGACGCGCTCCGCGCCTGGCGCGGCGGCGCCGACGTTGCCGTCCGGTTTGTACGTGTCGGTGCTCGATGGGGCGATCGTGATGTCCAATCCCGGCGGCAGCATGAATTTTTCGGCCGGTCAGTTCGGCTACACGGCCAATACCATGCAGCAGCCGGTGATGATACCCGCCAATCCGGGCATCAAGTTCACCCCGCCGCCGGTGTTCAGCATGTCGACCGGACCGCAGGCCGCCACCGGCCTGGCCAAGCCGCAGGCAGTCGACTGTGAAGTGCGCTAGCGCCATGCGTTTGCCAGCTCAATGCGCAGGCGCTCCACATTGGAGGCGCGCGGCGGCGACGAACGCCCGACTGCGCTGTTCCCGGTCGGATGGAACGCGCAAGCCCGGGTAACCTGCTCTTTGACGAGGCCTTGCCGTCAGATCAAGCTGGAACTACAACACGTCAGTCATCTGCGGGGTTGTCGGCTGAAGGACGCCCGGGCACGTTGCTGCCAATGAGCAGCGTTCAGCGCGCCGTGATTTCCTCGATCGAAAACAGGGCCGCGCCATACGACTGCGGGCAGTCTGCGACGGTGCACTGTGTCTTGCCGGCAATCACCGGCGCGCCGCCGCTGTCGCGCGCGGCTCGCGCAAGGGCTGCGAGCGGAAATTCGGAAAATGGTGGGTTCGGCGTCAGTCCAGCATCGCTGAACTCGCGCGGAGATGACGAGACGATCGCCACCAAGTGGTCGGTGCCGGCTGGGCCGGCGGCGTCCATGCGCCAGGTCGGCCTTGGCAATTCGAGCGTGTGGCCGGCCCCGATGCGGTTGTCCTTGTCAACATCATTGGGGAACAGCAGCCAGAACTGCGCGCGGTCGGACCCGACCATCAGTACGTACACATAGCCGGGTCTGGATGAACGCAGCGAAAAACGCAGCCGGTCCTTGCCGATTCGTACCTGCGGCTCTGCAACGGACACCGTCACCGCATGATCGCGATTGCTGGCCTGGACGATCCGGTCAAGCACCTCGAGCGGGTTGACCGCTGCCCCTGCCGGCACATCTTGCGCTGCGGCCGGGCCCGGCGCTGGTGCGCCCGGCGGCGCCTGCGCGACCAGGGCCGGTGCGACCAGGGCCGGTGCGCGACCGGGCGACATCACGTAGACGGCGCTGCCCGCAGCGGCTGCCAGCATCAGCGCGGCCGCCATCGCCAGGTAACGCGCGCGCGCAGTGCTGGGAGCGGCAACCGTCGATGCCGCCACGGCGGGTTGCGCGGCGGATCGTTCGAGCAGGCTGCGCAGTTGGGCGATACTTTGCGGCCGCTGTTCGGGCTTGACAGCAAGCGCGCGGTCGATCACTTGCAGGAACGCATCGCTGTAGCGCCCGGCCGCGGTGCGCGCCAGCGGTTCATGCGGATCCGACATCATGCGCGCCACCGACGGCGCTGGCGGACGACCGGTGATGGCGAAATGAACCACCGCCGCCAGCGCGTAGATGTCGGTCCAGGGACCTTGCCGCATGGAGGCGGCCCCGGTATATTGCTCGATGGGCGCGTACCCGGGCTTGAGGATGATGGTGAAGTTCTGGGCCATGCCGGCAATCGCCCGCCGCGCGGCGCCGAAATCGAGCATCAGCGGCCGGTCGTCGGCCAGCATCAAGATGTTGTCCGGTGCGATATCGCGATGAAAGCATTGTTCGGTATGGATGGTCTCGAGCGCGTCGAGCAGCGGCGCCAGCAGTGCGCGCAGCCACGCCTCGTCCGGTGGCTGGCGCATGTCGCGCAAGGCCTGGGTCAGGGTCGGGCCCCGGCAGTACGGCATGACCATGTAGGCGGTGCCGTTGCCTTCCCAAAACCGATAGACCTTCAGCAGGGATGGGTGATCGAAACGCGCGAGCAGGCGCGCCTCGTTGATGAAACTGCGCAACCCGGCTTGAAAGGTGTCGGCATGGCGCGCGGAGTTGACGGTGACACGGGCCCCGCGCGTGCGCGCCGCCAGGCTGGACGGCATGTATTCCTTGAGAGCGATCCGGCGTTCGAGCGAGTGGTCGTAGGCGAGGTACACGATGCCGAAGCCGCCGCTGCCGATCACGTCGAGGATCTCGAATTCGCCGAGCCGCGCGCCGGCCGGCAAGGCATTCGCCGCATTCTCGCCCCCCGCCGGCGCGCCGCCGGACGGACCTGGCACAGGCGCCATCCTGGTGCGCTCATCGTCGGGCGGGAGGGCGCTCATGTCAACCCGGACCCGGCCGGCTCGCCGGCCCGGGGCCGGTCAACAGGAGCGCGAAACGGCCGGGGGGCGGCAGTCCGGCACACTCCAGTACCGCCGCGCCGGCTCCCGCTTCCCCGCGCCACCACAGGCTCTTGCCGGTCGCCGCCCCCGACAGCGCGTGCCGCGCGCACGCGGCGGCTTCGCTTGCCGCCGCGGCGGCCGGCGCGGCGCGGTACGGGGCCGCCGCCAGCGCGCGCTCGAACTCGTCGAGTGTGGCATCGAGGCGCAAGCTGGCCAGCGCAGCCTGTTCGATGGCGCCGAACCAGTCGTGCGCGGCGAACACGGCGGCCAGCATGGCTGGCTGGGGCGCAAGCGCAACGGCGACGGTGAGGGGAAAATACCGTCCGACCTTGTCCACGCTCGGCAGCATGATCCCAGCCCAGCCAGTGCGGCCACAGACCCCCGGCAGCAAGCCGAAGCGCCAGACTGGACAGTTGAGATAAGCGGCTTGCCACGCCTCATCCAGCGCCGCGCGGCCGGCGCGCATGGCCTGTTGCAGCCACGCATCCCAGGGCTGGACGAAGTCCGGCGGCAGGCGGCGCGAGGCGAAATCGCCGAGCGCCGGGATTTTGCCGTACCAGCCCGGCAGCGCGTCGCCTGGCGCGCTCACAGTTGGCCCGGACATTGAAACTGCTCCAGTTCACGCAGCCTGAACGGATTTTGCACGCTGCCGGTGAATACATCGAATTGCGCCGTGCGCCCGTCCACGTCGAAGGTGGCGACAAATTTCTCGGGTTGCGCCCCGCTTGCGAGCCGGACCTGGTCGAACATGCGGAACAATGCCCACGGCCCCTCGAACACCTGGCCCGAGGCGCCCGCGCCGGGCGGACTCAGTTGGAGCCGCACCTGCATGCTGCCGCGCGGGCCAGGCCACTGCACCTGCACCGGCACCTGGGGCCCATGGCTGTACTTGACCAGTTGCCCGTCCACGTCAAGAATGAACTGGGTGATGCTGGCGTCCATGGCCAGCGGCGTGAACTCGAGCCGCAGGGCCGCGCCTTGCGCTGCGCCGCGGAAGAACACCTCGCGTATAGCCTGCGCCCGCTGGAACTGCACCAGCGCGCCCGAGGCCGCGCCCAGGCTGGCATCGCCCATGTTCCGAAAGCTCCAGGGCCGCGTCGCCGTGTTGACGAACGGGGCCAGGTTCTTCTGGAAAAATTCGTCGATCAGGCCGCCTGCCGCAAACAGCCGGGCGAAGTCTTCCCGGGTCACGTCGCGAGCGCTGTTCCTGGTAAAGGGATAGCGTCCGCCGATCGCCTTGTGGCAGAACTCGAACACCGACGCGTGCATCGCCTGGCTCAGATTGGTACGGGCAAGGCCCATCGCCTGGCTGGCGCCGGCGCCGGACAAGGTCAGCAGCAGCGAGCGCACCGGTTCCGGCATCCGGCTCCCTTCGGCCTTGATCCTGTTCGGCACCTCGCTCGGCGGCGGCGTGGTGCCGCCCCGCAGCGCCGCTTCGGTGGCTGTCAGTAACGTGTACAGCTCGTTGATCAGGCTGACGGTGGCGTCGATCGGCGCCGGCGCGCCGGCCTGGCCGCGTACCATGCGGCGCAGATCCTCGAAGCGCCGGTCGACCAGCTCTTCCGGCCCCTGCGGCCTGGTCGCGCTCGCGGCCGGCTGCTGCTGGCCAAACAGCTTGAGCAAATCGTCGCGCGTGCTTTTCACCTTGTCGCCGGCTTTCGCGATCGCCGATTTATCGGCCTCGTCCAGCCGTACCAGGGTGACTTCCTTGACGATGGCGCGCAGCAGCAGCGGCAGCGGGGAGGACGGCGCGGACAGGATGCGCGCCAGCTCTATGCTTTGCTGCAGGTTGGCGGCCTTCACCAGCTTGATGTCGTCGACGAACGCTTCCCATATCCGTGCGTAGTCCCGCAGGTAAAGGCGGCGCACGTCGTCCAGCAGGCGCGCGTGGGCGGCGGGATCGGCCGGCGGTCCCTCCTCGTGCGCGCCGAGCACCCACCCGGCCTCATCGGCCAATTGGGCGGTGACGCGCGCCGATTCGCTGGCGAAGGCCTTGTAATACCCGTCGACACTGTACAGGCCGGGAACCCCGCTGGTGAGCGGCTGGCCGCTGGCGCGGGTGAAGACCAGCGCCGCCGACGGGCCGGCGGCGTTGGCGACGGTGAATTCGGGCAGGCTGGCGGCGACCCCCTGCCGCTTGAGCCGGTTGTAGATGCGCTCGGCCAGCGGCGTGCGCGCGATCGCGTTGCGCGTGTCGGCAATCAGCGCGCCATCGGCCCTGGCGGTGGAGGCCGCCGCGCCGCCCAGGCCGAGCAGGGCGTCGAGATGCGCTTCGAGTGCGCGCCGCTGCGCTTTGCCGACCTCGCGCGCGAGCGTGGTCTCCCAATCGGCGGTGATGAACGCCTTCAGCGCGTCCGGATCGGCATGGCGTGCGTCATGCAGCATGATGTAGGCCTTCAGTCCGGCGTACAGGAGCTCGGGGTTGGTGCGGGCGTCGGTGCGCAGCTGATGCTCGATCCGCAACGCCAGGCGCGGCAGGACGGTGTCGCGCAGCAGCTTGCGGTAGGCGTCCTGGGCCGCGGCGTCGAGCTTGTCACCCTGGTACAGGCCGAACCCCATCGACCAGGGCGCCCGGTCGGCGAGCGGCGTGCTTGCCAGGCGCCGCAGCGCGTCGAGCACCGGCAACAGCGCGACCAGATCGGTGCTGGGCGCGGTGCCGATGCGCCCCACCTGCTCGGCCAGCGCGGCGCGCCGCACGTCCAGCTCGGCCACGTAGGCCCGGTTGCGCAGATAGCTGATGCTCCACGCGCCGAGCGCGCCGCAGGCCAGCAGCAGCGCCAGGCCGAGCGCGCCGGCCTGTACCAGCCAGCGCCGCCGCTCGCGGCGCAGATTGGTCCCGGCCAGCCCGGCTTCCTGGAATACCACGTCCTTGAGCAGCCGGGTCAGGAAGAAACTCTTGCCGCCGGCGCGCGGCGGCGCCAGCAGCTCGCGCTCGAGCCGCAGGGCGCGCCCGAGGCTGCCCATGATGCGGTCGATCGGCGTGCCTTCCTGGGTGGCGCTGGTGAAGTACACGCCGCGCACCAGCGGCGGCTCGGCAAACCTGGATGGCGCGAACAGGCGCTCGAGGAACCCGGCCAGCGTCAGGCGCAGCGTGGTCAATTGCTGAGGGAATACGTAAAGCCGGGCCCGCTTGTGCGGATCGTGCTCCTGCTGCAGGCGCTCGATGAGGCGCTCGTTGATGCGCTGTTCGAGCGCGGCCAGCTCACTGCTGAAGTCGGCCTGCGCCAGCGTGCCCTCCGGGTGATGGGCCAGCGTCGCGCCCCACACCTGCTCGCGCTCCTCCTTGCTCAAGTCGCTGAAGAATTCCATGAAGCCGGTCAGCAGGTCGGCTTTGGTGACCAGGACGTAGACGGGAAAACGAATGTTGAGCTGCTCGTGCAGCTCCCCGATGCGCCGGCGCAGGGCATCGAGATGGGCTTCCTGCTGGGCCGGGCTTTGTTCGAGCAGTTCTGCCACGCTCAGTGTCAGCAGCACGCCGTTGATGGGCCGCCGGCTGCGGTATTTTTTCAGCAGTTGCAGGAACCCGGTCCAGGCGGCGCTGTCGGCCGCCTGGTCGCTCTCGTGGGTGGTGTAGCGGCCGGCCGTGTCCAGCAGCACGGCCTCGTTGGTGAACCACCAGTCGCAATGGCGGGTACCGCCGACGCCGCCGATCGGGCCGGTTCCCAGCCGTTCGGCCAGCGGGAACTGCAAGCCGGAGTTGACCAGCGCCGTGGTCTTGCCGGCACCCGGGGCGCCGATGAAGATATACCATGGCAATTCGTAGATCCACTGGCGCCTGAACCTGGCCAGGCGGCCGGACAGTCCGCCCGGGCCGACGGCATGGCGCGCCTGCTTGAGGATCGCGACGGCCTGCTCGAAGCGTTCGGCGAGCGCCGCGATCTCCTCGGCGCCGGGCCCGGGCGGGTCGGCGGCGGGCGCGCTGCGCTGGGCCAGCAAACCGGCCATCAGCTGCGCGTTGGCGCGTTGGGCCCGCACGCGCTTGCACAGCAGCTTGCCGGCCCAGAGGCCGGCAATCAGGCCGATGACGGCCATGCGCACCCGCGCCGGCTCGAGCGGGCGCACATCGGCGATCGCCACCAGCGGGCCGACCAGCCACACCAGCGCCGCGATCGCGCCCAATCCCAGCAGGGTCATGAGCGGGCGCGCGAACAGCAGCGACAGCAGCTTTTTCATCTAGCCTCCTGGCGCGCTGGGAAACAGCACGATCTCGACGCGGCGGTTGCGCGTGCGCTGCTCGGGCGTGTCGTTCGGGCCGAGCGGCTCGGCGTCGGCCCGGCCCTCGGCGCTGTAGCGCGCCGCTGCCTGCTCCCGCACCGCGAGCTGGGCCGCCACGGCCTGCGCGCGCGCTTGCGACAGGTGCCAGTTGGAGGGAAAGCGCGGTGAGCGGATCGGCTGGGCATCCGTGTGCCCGATCACGCGCACCGGGCCGGGCAGGGTGTCGAGGGCGCGGGCGATGCGCTGCAAGGTCGGCCCGTAGCCGGCCGAGACCGTCGCGCTGCCCGGCGCGAACAGGCCATCGCCGCGCAGGATGACCACGCTGCGGCCGGCCTCGTCGCGCACCTCCACCATTCCCGCTGCGATGTCCGGCGCCAGCGGCGCCGCCAAGCGCGGCCGCGATGCCGGCGGCGCGCGCGGGGATGGCGCCGCCGTGTTCGGCTGCAGTGCCTGGATCCGCGCGTACACGGGATCGGATTGTTCGTTCAAGACATAACTGAATGCAAAATACGCGCCTGCGCTCAGCAGGCCAAGTCCGCCGAGCGCGATCCAGAGCGGCAGCGCGGTAAACAGGCTCTGGCGCGCGCCGGCGGCGCCCTGCCAGCGCGGCGAGAGCGCGCGCTCATAGTCGCCGCGCTGCGCGCGCAGCAGCTGGGCCAGCCGTTCGCGCACGCTGTCGAGGGCTTGCTTGCCGTTGTGCTGCACCTGGTAGCGGCCCTTGAAGCCGAGTGCGAGGCAAACGTACAGCAGTTCGAGCAGATCGCGGTTGGCCCCCGGTGTCTGCGCCAGTTTGGACAGCAACTGGAAGAATTTCTCGCCGCCCCAGGCTTCGTTGTGGAACATGACCAGCAGGCTGTGCCTGGCCCAGGTGCCCGAACCGCCCCACGGGGTGGCGCTGGCGGCCTCGTCGAGCAGGGTGCACAGTGCATAGCGTGCGGCGATGATGTTTTCGGGCCGCACGCCGGCCGCTTGCGCGCGCGTTTCGAAGTGGCGAACGGCTTGGGCCAGCGCGTCGCGCAAGGCGGCCGGGTCCGGATGGTGCGCAGCGGCGCGCAGTTGGGCCACCACGTCGAGCAGGGGATTGGCGGCCGCGACCAGCGCATTGAGTCCGCTGGCGGCCGGCGCCTGGTGCGCCAGGTCGTCGGCTGTGGCGCCGTGCGCCGCCTGTTGCGGCGCAGGGCGTGCGCCCGGGGTGGGCAGAATGATGGTGCGCTCCGGGTCAGGCAGGGAAAACGGATCATCGGTGCTCATGGCTATCCCCGGATTGCCCACAGTTCCAGCTCCAGGCCGGGAAAATCGCCGGCGATGTGCATCGCCATGCCGCCCGAGCGTTCCAGCTGCTTCCACAGTTCGCCGCCGCGTTCCAGCTCAAAGTAATTGTATCCGGCATGAAAAGGAATCTGGCGCGGCGCCACCGCCATCGGACGCAGCGGAATGCCGGGCAGTTGCAGGTTGACCAGGTCGCGAATCCGCTCGACCGGACCGATCTTCACTTGTGAAGGAAAGCGCACGCGCAGCACCTCGGGCGCGAGCTGGGCGCCGACCGCGAGCACGAAACAGGCGCTCGTGACCAGCTCCTGGTCGGCGATCACGGCCACCCGCACCCCAAACTGGCGTTCCTGCAACGCGATCGGCACCGCGGCGCGCTGTTGCTCCATGCTGAACGAGCGGCGCAGGTCGGCAAGCAGCGCGGTGAACGATGTTTCCAGGTCGTCGTGCAGATAATCGGGGTAGGCCGCCACGCGCCGGCTCGCGCTGCTGAAGGTCGACAATTCGCCGGCCAGTTGCAGGCAGGTGAGGAACAGGCGCTCCGGGTGCAGCAGCCTGGCGTGGGTGTAGTTGATGAATAGCGGTTCATAGCGATTGATCGTCTGCAGCAACAGAAAATCGGCGATTTCACCGACCCCGCCGCGCCCCGGCTGCGTCACGAGCGCCGCCAGCGTGTCGCCGCGCTGGCGCAGCAGGCCCGCCACTTCGCGCGCATAGCCGGCCAGCACCGGGTTGTCGTTGGCCCTGAGGGTGGGCGGAATATAACGCGCGTCGGGCACCACTTGCTTGTCGGCGCGCCGTTCGAGCAGGCGTACCGCGCCCAGGCAGGCGTAGGCGTCGGTCAGCTCGCTTTGCAGCATCAGGCGCAGGCGCAACTGGCCGACCTGGATCCGCGCCGGGCTGCGCGAGCAGTTGTCGAACACGTCGATGTCGTTGACGGCGTAGCGCGTCAGGCCCGGTTCGTCGTCCAGCCCTGGCTCGGCGTCGCTGCCCCCGGGGCGGCGCAAGGGCAGCGCCAGCAAGACCAGTTGGTCCTTGGTGTCCGGCGCAACCTCCAGCGGCAGCGGCCCGGCCTGCGTGCCGGGAAAATCGAAGGGCGTGCCATCGGGGAAAATGCCGCTGGCCGACGCCAGCGCCAGTTTCCCCATTGCCAGCAACGATTCATCCAGCGCCAGGCGGGCGAAGCCCCAGCTGTGCGGCGTGGCCGGGCCGACCCGCGCTTCGAGCAACTGCTCCAGGTAGCGGTCATGCTGCTGGAAATGCTGTGGCTCGAGGAACATTCCCTCGGACCAGATCACTTTATGTTCCCTTGACATGCGCAGTTCCTTCGCGTTGGACGGGGCTACCCCTTATTTCGGGGCAATCGAAATAGCGCTTTTCTCCACCTTGATGGTGATCGCCGTGCTCTGGTTGAGCGCGACCGGCATCGACGCGCGCCAATGCGCCCGCTGTATGTCGCGATACGCGGCCAGCACCGCCACGAAGCGCGTGTCGGCGTGCAGTTCGCGCTTGAAAGCGCGCGTTTCTCCCGGCTGCAAGATGATTTCCTCTTTGGCGACGAGGTCGGTTGCGAGGATGTCCTTGTCGCGCTCGATCAGCGAAAGAAAATCCGCGCCCTCGAAGGCGGCCAGCGTCTTGAGCTCGAACAGGCGTGCCACCACCGGTGACGGCCGCCCGCGCGCATCCGGGTTCAGATCCGGCGCCGCCGTCAGGCTGACCTGGACAATGCTGGGCGGTGGCGGCGGCAGCACTGGCTTGGCGCAGCCCGCCGCCAGGGCTAGCAGTGCCACAGGCAAGGCGGCGTACCAATCGATGCGTAAGTTCATGGCGAGCTCCAGTTAGTCGTCTTCACAGGTCGAACCGAGGCGGACAATTGGCGGGCCGATGCGCCGACGGCGCGCCGCCAGCATCGGCATTCTTTATTCCACACACAGTTCAGGATCGGGCACCACGCAGTTGGCCGCCTGCGCCGCGCCGTCGTTCGCGCTGCGCATCGGCACGCCACCAGCCCGGGTCGCCAGTTGCAGCCGGTTCGGCAGCAGGAGCCACATCCGGCCGTGCGCGTTCATCTGGCTGGCGCGTGCGAACGCGCTGTCGCCGAAACCCCAGAAGTAGTCCGCGCGGACCGCGCCACGGATCGCGCCGCCCGTATCCTGCGCCAGCATCAGCCGATTCAACGGCTCTTTGCTGTTCGGTTCGCTTGTCGAGATGAATACCGGCATGCCGAGCGGCGTGGTACGCGGATCGACCGCAATCGAGCGGCCGGGCGTGAGCTGGACGCCGAGCGCGCCGGTCGGGCCGCCGTCGTTGTCGGGCACCGTACGGAAAAATACGTAGCTCGGATCGGTGTTCGGTAGCGTTGCCGGGGACGGGCCCGGCGGCGCGGGTCGGCGCGGCGGCGCGGGTCGGCGCGGCGGCGCCGCCTGGCCGGGCGGCAGCAGCGCGGCGATCATGCGCTCGACGTCCGCCGCGCGCCCCGGGACGGGCGCCGCCCGCCGCGCGCCGCCCAGCGCGGGGGGCGCCGTATGCTCCGCCGCGCCAGCGTCCTCCGGCGCGGCGTCGGCCGCGGCGTCCTCCGGCGCCGGCGGCGCCGAGGCCAGCCCGCGCGTGGCGACGATGCGCCGTTTGCCTTGTGCGTCGACCTGCCGCGGCAGCGCCTGCAGCGCCGGGCGGAACGGATGCCCGTTCTGTTCGCCGTACGCGACGCGGATGACGGCGCCGTCCGGAAGGCGCACTTTGCCCGATCCCTGGATGTGCATCGAGTACAGCGCGGCCGGGCTGTCGACCCAGGCGATCACGCGCGCGCCGCTCATCTGGCCGCGCTCGATATCGTGCCTGGAAAAATAGGGCGTCACCCGATCGCCGTTCAGCCGCAGGCGGTAGCGCCGGGTGCGGATGTCGGGCTCGATCCCGGCCAGGTCGAGCACGTAATGGCCGGCTTGCGCCGGGTCCGGCGACGCCACCGGAACCACCGTGCGGCCTTCGATCCGCACCCGCAGCCCATCGGCGCCGCCAGCGGGCAGGGCGCGCGCATCGAGATACAACAGATCGTCGGGCACCGCATGCACTGGATAGACGTAGGGCATGCCGTAGCGGCGGCTGCCGTTGAGCTGCGGTTCGTAATAGCCGGTAATGACGCCGGCCGGCGTGCCGTCCAGGTTGCGGATCTGGTAGAGGCGAAATTCCTGCTCGAACAACAGACGCAGCGCGTCGTCGTCGGCGGGGGCGATGCGCTCGGCACGGCGGCACGCAGCGTCCCAGATGATTCTTTTTCGCAGCGCGGCACAGCTTTGGCGCAATGCGGACAGGGCGCCGGCCAGGCGGTCGTCGCGCCAGCCCGGCAAGTCGCTGAAGCTGGCGGGCTCGAACCACGCATGCCGGGTGCGCAAGAGCTGGCCCGAGCCAGGCCAGGCCTGCGCCCCGGCATCGGGCGCGGCCGCTACCGGGCGCGCCCATGATGTCAATCCGCAGGCCAGGCACATCAGCAATAGTCGTAGGGCCATGGTGTCGATCTCCTCGCCAGTACCCGAACCGGCATGGTTCGCGCGCCAGGCGCCATCACATTGAGCACCCGCCAAGCGGGTCCCGATCGCGCGGTTTGCCAGTGCCGCAGCTGACCAATCGTAGGCGCGAACACAGCCATAAGGTTTGCGGAGGATTAAACCGATTCGCGGTGCGTGCTGCCAAACTCGGAGCGATTCGAGGGCGCTTCGGATCCGCAGCCGGCCTCGAACGATCCTTCAGGAGACCCCATGTTCCGCATCCGCTATGTAACGCACTGCTGCCTGATCGCCCTTGCATGGGCGCATGCCGGCACCGCTGGCGCGTTCGCCCGGGACCAGGGGCGGGCCGATCCGTTGCCCGCATTCGAGCGCGCCCTGGCCCGCGCCCAGGACGCTGAAACCATCCAGTCGCTGAGCACCGAAGGCCAGCTGCTGTATCAACACGACCGCATCAAGCTCGACGGCTCGATGTACTGCGCGCAGGCGGTGGCGCTGGCCGAACGGGGCGAGTTCCGGCTCAGCATTCAGGCCGCCAGCAAGGCCCTCATTCTCGGTCGGCAACAGGGCAATGGCGGCCTGGTCGCGTCGGCCAAACGCGACCTGGCGATCGCCTATAGTTACGCCGGCGATCTCGAGCGCGCCGCGCAGTATGCACGCGAAGCGCTGGCGGGAGCGGCGCCGGCGCCGGCGGCGATTGCCGGTCCCGCCTACAAGACGCTGGGCGACGTGGCGGCCAGGCGCGGCAAGCTGGACGAGGCCATCGCCGCCTATCGGCAGGCGCAGCAGGCGTCGAGTGCGCGGTTCCGGCCGCTGGTCGATATCTCGCTGGCCAACGCCTACGTGGCCGATGGCAAGCTGGCGCAGGCGCATGCCTTGTTTGCCGCTCTCGCGCCGTCCGCTCATATCGCTCTGCGGCAGGCCTATCTGCGCGGCCTTGGCAATCTCGCGCTGGCCGAGGGGAAACCGGATGACGCCATGCGCCGGTTCTCCGACGCGGCCGCGCAAGCCGGCGGCAGCGATGCCGCCTACCACCGTCTGTGGGCCCAGGAAGGGCGCGCGCGCAGTCTGCTGGCGCGCGGCGACCGCGCGGGGGCGCGCGCCGCCTACGTCGAAGCGGTCCACGCGTCGGAGTCGATCCGGGCCCGCTTTCGCAGCGAGGAATTCAAGGTCGGCCTGTTCGGCGACGTCCAGCAGATCTTCGACCGCGCGATCGCCCTGTCGATGGAGGCCGGCGATGCCGAGGCTGCATGGCAGTTGAGCGAGGCCAGCCGTTCGCGTGCCTTGCTCGACATCTTGCGCGAGCGCGTGGCACCGGCCAAGCCGGGCGCCGGCGCCGCGCGCGGGGAGGGCGCGCCCGGCCTCGGGCAACTGCGCGCCATGTTGCGCGAGGGCGAGGCGATGGTCGCGTTCCATAGCCTCGACGATCGCCTGCTGGCGTGGGTGCTGCGCCGCTCCGGGCTCCATGCTCATGTGCTGACCCCCGGCCGGGCGCAGCTGAATCAACGCGTGCAGGCTTTTCGCGACGCAATCTTTCAGCGTCATGCGAGCAGCACCGACATCGGCCGCGAGCTGCACGGCTCGCTGCTCGGGCCGCTCGGCCTGCTGCCCGGCGAACGCCTGCTGGTGGTGCCGCACGGCGCGCTGCATTACCTGCCGTTCCAGGCCTTGCGCGATGCCGATGGCTACCTGATCGAAAAGCACGCGCTGGCGTACGTCCCCTCGGCCGGCGTGGCGCTGCAATTGTCGCGGCGCGGCGGCGGCGGCGCCGGTACCCTTGTCGCGTTCGGCAATCCGGGTACCGATGCCAGGCTCGCCTTGCCCGCCGCCGAGCGCGAGGTCCTGCAAATCGGGGCGCTGTTCAGCGACAAGAAGATCTTCCTGCAAAACGCGGCATCGGCGCGCCAGTTCCGCGCCAGTGCCGGCAATGGCGCGATCCTGCACGTGGCGGCGCACGCCGAAGTCGACCTGGTCGACCCGCTGCAGTCGCGCATCCTGCTCGCGCCCGAAGAGGGCGACGCCGGCTTTCTGAATGCGCGCGAGGTGTATGAGGTGGACCTGAACAAGGTCGCGCTGGTGACACTGAGCGCCTGCGAAAGCGGGCTCGGTCGCATCGCACGCGGCGATGAAATCCTCGGCTTCACACGCTCGTTCCTGGCGGCCGGCGCGTCGGCGCTGTTTGTTTCCTTGTGGCCGGTGGGCGATGAGTCGACCGAAGTCTTGATGACCACCCTGTATCGCGAACTGGCGGGGGGCAAGGAAGGGGTGGCGGCGATGCAGGCGGCACAGATTGGCGTGCTCCGGCAAGAAAAATTCGCCCATCCGTTTTTTTGGGCGCCCTTCGACCTGGTCGGCGACTGGCGACTGCGCATCGCACACTGAAGCACTTGATAAATCCTGTCGCGCCTGCGGCGTGACCAATCCCATGGGAGGCGTGCCGTGCAAAAACGAGCCAGCCAGCAAGCAAGCAGCAAGCAGCATTGCCTGCCCGGCCACCAATCGCAGCGTGCGTACGGCGCGTCGTTCTGGCCTGCGCCAGGGGCGGGCGCGGGACGCGGCGCGTGCTTGCTCGGTGCGCTGCTGCTGGCCGCGCCGGCAGTGCAGGCGCAAACGCCCCCCGGCGCCGGCAGCGTGCTGCGCGAGAGCGCGCCTGCCGGCGCCCCGCCCGTGGCCGCGCCGCTGCCGGCGCCGGCGCTGCCGGCGTCCCCGGCCGCGCCGGCGCCGGCGCCCGATGGCGCAGCAGGCGTGACGTTCGTGCTGCGTGAGGTCAGCTTCAGCGGCAACAGCGTGTTCAGCGCAGCCGTGCTGGCGCCGCTGGCCGCTCGCGACATCGGGCGCACGCTCGGCTTCGACGACCTGGGCGAGATCGCCGCGCGCGTGACCGGCTACTACCAGCGCGCCGGCTATGTGTTGACCCAGGTGGTGCTGCCACCCCAGGATGTGGCCGCCGGCCAGGTGCGGTTCTCGGTCATCGAAGGACGGCTGGGCCAGGTTCGGATCGAACGCCTGGCCGACCTGTCCGTGCCGGACAGCGTGGTCCGCGCCACCCTGGCCGGACTGGTGCCGGGACAGCCGCTCAAGGGACCCGATCTGGAACGCGCGATGCTGCTGCTGAGCGATTTGCCGGGGCTGGCGCCGCAGTCCTCGCTGGAGTCCGGGAATGATCCGGGCACGTTCGACCTGATCGTCGAACTCAAGCCCGCGCCGCGCCTGCAGGTCAGTGTCGATGCCGACAACTACGGTTCGCGGGCGACGCGCCAGTACCGGGCCGGCGCCTTTGCGCGCGTCAACAGCCCGTTCGGCGTGGGCGACAACCTGGACCTGCGCCTGCTCGGTTCGGCGGGCAAGGGACTCAAGTTCGGCCGGATCGGCTACGAAGCGCCGCTCGGATACCGGGGATGGCGCGCCGGTGTGTCGTATGCCTATCTCGAATACGAACTGGGCAAGGAACTGGCCGCGCTCGACGCCAGCGGCCGGGCCGGGGTGTTCGAGGCCGCGCTGAGCTACCCCGTCCTGCGCGCGCGCACAACCAACCTGTTCGCCCGGCTCAGCGTCGAGCGTAAGGCGCTGTTCGATCAGATCGGCGTGGTGGCGCAGTCGT
>DASVVC010000154.1:0-9152 GCA_036386755.1 Telluria sp. | reverse complement strand
TGGCACTCGGCGGGAATCCAAGGCCCGTGTGGTCAGCGATAAAACAAAAAATTTCCCAAAACCCAGCCCGCTTCCCCCCATTACCCGCACGCATCACCCTACCGCACCCAGCCCAAAGCTAGTATGCTGTGCGCCATGTCTTCTCCCGTCACGCCCGGCCTCCTTATCCTTCATGGCAACCAGATGGAGCAACTGCGTGCCGCGCTCTTTGCCTGGCTGCGCAGCCACCCGCTCGACCCGCTCGAAACCGAAATCATCCTGGTGCAGTCGAACGGCGTGGCCGAGTGGCTGAAAATCTCCCTGGCCGAAGAAATGGGCGTGTGCGCGGCCACCCGCGTGGCGCTGCCGGCGCGCTTTTTGTGGGAAGCCTACCGCGGCATGCTCGGGCGCGAACGCGTCCCGACCCGCTCCCCGTACGACAAGGGCCCGCTCACCTGGCGCCTGATGCGCCTGTTGCCGCACCTGCTGGCCGACGACGCCTTCGCCCCGCTGCGCCATTTTCTGGGCGACGGCGACCCGGAACGGCGCCTGCAACTGGCCGAGCGCCTGGCCGACCTGTACGACCAGTACCAGGTGTACCGGGCCGACTGGCTCGACGACTGGACCGCGGGGCGCGACCGCCTGCGCAGCGCACGCGGCGAGCTGATACCGCTCGCGCCGGAGCAGCGCTGGCAAGCCTGCCTGTGGCGCGCCGTGAACGACAGCCTGCCGCCGCAGTTGCGCGACTCGGGCCGCGCCACCATACACCAGCAATTCGTGCGCGCGGCCGACAGCGGCGAAGCGCCGGCCGCGCGCCTGCCGCGCCGCGTGGTGCTGTTCGGGATGTCGGCGTTGCCGTACCAGACCTTGCAGGCCATCGCCTCGCTCTCGCACCACACGCAGGTGCTGCTGGCCGTGCCGAACCCCTGCCAGTTCTATTGGGGCGACATCATCGAGGGGCGCGAACTGCTCAAAGCCGCCCACAAGCGCCAGCGCCAGCGCGGCGGCATCGATTTGTCCGGCGTGCCGCTCGAAGAACTGCACGCGCACAGCCATCCGCTGTTGGCCAGCTGGGGCAGGCAGGGGCGCGACTTCATCCGCATGCTCGACGAATTCGACACCGAGTCGAGCGAGCGCGCCGACAAGCTGCGCATCGATCTGTTCAGCGAAGGCGAGGGCGAGACCTTGCTGGAGCAGGTACAGGCGGCCGTGCGCGACATGCTGCCGCTGCGCGAGCATCCGTGCGCGAGGGGGCTTGCCGATGCAGACTGCGCGCCGCGCGACGACTCGATCGAATTTCATGTCGCCCACAGCGTCCAGCGCGAAGTCGAAGTCTTGCACGACCAGCTGCTGTCGTGGTTCGGCGCGCCCGGCGCCAGGCTGCGCCCGCGCGACGTGGTGGTCATGGTGCCCGATATCGACACCTTTTCGGCCGCCATCCACGCCGTTTTCGACCAGCACAAGCGCAGCGACCCGCGCTTCATCCCGTTCGAAATCGGCGACGTCAAGGACCGCAGCGTCAACCCGCTGCTGGTGGCGCTCGAATGGCTGTTGCGCCTTCCCCAGCAGCGCTGCCGCCAGAGCGAAGTGCGCGACCTGCTCGACGTGCCGGCGCTGGCCGCGCGCTTCGGCCTGACCGATGACGAACTGCCGATCCTCGGCAACTGGATCGAAGGCGCCAGCGTGCGCTGGGGGCTGGACCAGCAGCACCGCGACGGCCTCGGTCTCGGATCGGCCGGCGAGCAAAATGCCTGGATTTTCGGCGTGCGCCGCATGCTGCTCGGTTACGCCAGCGGCGCCGGCGGCAGCTTCCAGCAGATCGAGCCGTATGCCGAAGTGGGCGGGTTGGACGCCGCGCTGGCCGGGTCGCTCGCGCAACTGATCGAAACCCTGCTGGCCTGGCGCGCCGCGCTGGCCCAGTCGCGCACCCCGGCGCAGTGGGGCGAACAGGCGCGCGCGCTGCTGGCGGCGTTTTTCGCCGCCTCCGAAGAAGGCGACCGCCTCACGCTCGCGCAGTTGTACGATGCCCTGCAATGCTGGCTGGAGACCTGCCACAGCGCCGGCTTCGACGAAGCGGTGCCGCTGGCGGTGCTGCGCGAAGCCTGGCTGGGCGAGCTCGACGAGCCGACCCTGAACCACCAGTTCGTCTCCGGCGGCGTGACCTTCTGCACCCTGATGCCGATGCGCGCCGTGCCGTTCCGGGTGGTCTGCCTGCTCGGCATGAACGACGGCGATTTTCCGCGCCGCGCGCGCCAGGCCGATTTCGATCTGCTGGCGCTGCCCGGCATGGCGCGCCCGGGCGACCGTTCGCGCCGCGACGACGACCGCTACCTGATGCTCGAAGCCGTGCTGGCCGCGCGCGACAAGCTCTATGTCAGCTGGGTCGGGCGCAATGTGCGCGACAACAGCGAGCAGCCAGCCTCGGTGCTGGTATCGCAACTGCGCGACTACCTGGCCGAAGGCTGGGACCTGGACCTGGCCGCCATGACCACCGAACACGCGCTGCAGCCGTTCAGCCGGCGCTATTTCGAGCAGGGCGGCATGCTGACCTACGCGGCCGAATGGCGCGCAGCGCACGGTGCGGGCGATGCGTTGGATGACGCCGTGCTGCCGCCGTTCGAACTCGAATCCGAGTACCGCCTCAAGCTGGGCGAGCTGGCGAATTTCTTGCGCCAGCCGGCGCGCTACTTTTTCCGGCGCCGCCTGGGCGTGGCCTTTGGCGACGCCCAGGCCGTGGGCGAGGACGAGGAACCGTTCTCGCTCGACGCGCTGGAGCGCTATTTTTTAGAGGACAGCCTGCTCGACGACGCCGCCACGCCGGAGGAGCTGCACGAAGTGCGGGCCAGCCTTCGCGCCCGCGCCGAACGCCTCAAGCGCGAAGGCGTGCTGCCGATCGGCCTGGTCGGCAAGCAGTGGCAGGAGCAGCTGGTCGAAGGCCTGGTGCCGGTGCGCACCGCCTGGCTGACCCTGGGCGCGCGCTTCGGCCAGATTGCGCCCAAGCTGGCGGTGAGCCTGGATTTCGGTGGCGTGCACCTGGAAGACTGGGTCGACAAATTGCGCAGCAACGCCAGCGAAACGGCGTGGCTGCTGCAAATCTCGTCCAAGGTGCTCGATAAAAAGGGCGCGCCGCGCGGCGACAAACTGATCGCCCCATGGCTGCGCCAACTGGCTGCGGCGGCGGTCGGCCAACCCGTCACCGGCTACCTGGTGGCGCGCGACGCCATCGTCATGCTCGCGCCGCTCGATCGCGAGGAATCGTACGCGCAGCTGGCCGGCCTGGTGGCGCTGTGGCGCCGCAACATGGATCAGCCGCTGCCGGTGGCCTGCAAGACGGCGCTGGCTTTATTGCAGCAGGGCGAGCCGCGCAGCACCTACGACGGCGGTTTCGAGCTCTCCGGCGAAGTGCTGGACCAGTGCCTGGCGCGCCTGTGGCCCGACTATGCGGCCTTGAGCGCCAGCGGCGAGTTTCCGGCGGTTGCCGAAGCGCTCTACGGACCGCTGGCGCGCTGGCTCGGCCAGCACATCGAAGTGGCCCCCCTGGACCGGGACGCAGCATGAGCCAGCTGCTCGACGCCCTCCATTTTCCGTTGTTCGGCACGCGCCTGATCGAGGCCAGCGCCGGCACCGGCAAGACCTGGACCATCGCCGCCTTGTACCTGCGCCTGGTGCTCGGCCACGGCGGCGACAACGGCTTTGCGCGCGCACTGCTGCCGTCCGAGATATTGGTGATGACGTTTACCCGCGCCGCCACGCGCGAGTTGTCGAACCGGGTGCGCGAGCGCCTGGTCGAAGCGGCCGGTTTTTTCAGGGGCGAGCTGGAACTCGACGACCCTTACCTGCACCAGCTGGCCGACGCCTGCGGCAGCGAGGGCGAGCGCATGGTCGCCGCGCACCGCCTGATGCTGGCGGCCGACACCATGGACGAAGCGGCGATCTTCACCATCGATGCCTGGTGCCAGCGCATGCTGCGCGAGCACGCATTCGACAGCGGCAGCCTGTTCGACGAAGAACTGGTCAGCGACGAACACGCGCTGTTCGAAGACGCCGCGCACGACTACTGGCGCCAGAACGTCTACCCGCTCGACAGCGGTGCGCTGGGCGCGCTGCTGGCCTGCTGGCCGGACGTGCGCGCGCTCAAGAACACCGTGCGCGACCTGGTGCGCCGGGTCGCGGTGCTGGGCGACCCGCCCGACGAATCGCTGGAAGAAGCCATCGACCGGGTCGAGCGCACGCAGGCGGCCGAACTGGCGAAACTCAAAGCCGGTTGGGCCGAACGCGCCGACGCCATGGAACAGTGGATCGCCGCCCAGCGCGAGATCGCCCCCAAGTGCTTCAACGGGAACAAGCTGCGCGCCGATTCGCTCGTCAAGTGGTTCGACGCGCTGCGCGCCTGGGCGCGCGCGCCCGCCATGCTGATGCCGGCCTTGAGCGACACGGCCTGGCACCGTCTTACGCCAGACGGCATCACGGATGCCTTCAGCAAGGGCTTTTCGGCCGACGTTCCGCCTTGTTTCGACGCCACCACCGACCTGTGGGAAGCGCTCAAGGCAATCGACCCGCTGGCGCATGCGCTGTACCGGCATGCCGCCTTCCACATCGCGCGGCGCATGATGGAACTGAAGCGCCGCAAGCGCCAGTTTGGCTTTGCCGACATGCTCGATCGCCTGAAAAGCGCGCTCGAAGGGCCCAACGGCGAAGCGCTGCGCCTGCGCATCGTGGAGCAGTTCCCGATGGCGATGGTCGACGAATTCCAGGATACCTCGCCCGACCAGTACGCCATCTTCAACCTGCTGTACCGCGTGGCCGACAACGACCCGTCGCGCGGCCTGTTCCTGATTGGCGATCCGAAGCAATCGATCTACGGCTTTCGCGGCGCCGACATCCACAGCTACCTCGACGCGCGCAGCGCCACCGAAGGGCGCCACTACCAGCTCGGCACCAACTACCGCTCGACGGCGGCGCTGGTGGAGGCGGTCAACCAGCTGTTCCTGCACGCCGAAGGGCGCGACGGCCATCCCGGCTTTGCCGCCGGTGCTTTTCGCTTCCGTAAAGGCGGCGTCAATCCGCTGCCGTTCGACGCGGTGGCGGCCAAGGGCCGCGAGCAGCAGCTGGTGGGCGTGGACGGGCCGTACCAGGCGCTGGCCATCTGCAGCACCGACCGCGACGACCTCAAGGCCGACGACTACCGCGAATTTTTCGCCCATCACAGCGCCGAGCATATCGTCCGCCTGCTGAACGACCCGAAGGCGGGCTTTGTCGACAACGGCGCCTTCACGCGCCTGGTGCCGGCCGATATCGCCATCCTCGTGCGCGACCGGCGCGAGGCGACCGCGATCCGGCGCGCGCTGGCGCAGCGCAAGGTGCCGAGCGTGTACCTGTCCGACAAGGACTCGGTGATCGAAAGCGAAGAAGCGGCCGACGTTTTGCGCTGGCTGCAGGCGGTGGCCAATCCGCTCGACGGGGCGCTGGCGCGCGCCGCTTTCGCCACCCGCACCTCGGGCCTGTCCTTGGCCGAACTGGCGCGCCTGTCATCGGACGAACTGGCCTGGGAAGTGCGGGTCGAGCAGTTGAAGGGCCTGCACATCGTGTGGCAGCGCCAGGGCGTGCTGGCGATGCTGCGCCGCTTCATCCACGACATGCGCCTGCCCGCGGCGCTGTTGCAGCAGGCCGGCGGCGAGCGGCGCCTGACCAATCTGCTGCACCTGGCCGAACTGCTGCAAAGCGCCAGCAGCCAGCTCGAAGGCGAGCAGGCGCTGATCCGCTGGTTCGCCGAGCAATTGGCCGGCGTGGGCGAGGGCGGCGACGAGCGCGTGCTGCGCCTGGAAAGCGACGCGGAGCTGGTCAAGGTGGTCACGGTGCACAAGTCCAAGGGGCTGGAATACCCGCTGGTGTACCTGCCGTTCGCGGTGACGGCGCGCACCACCGATCGGCGCAACCGCAGCTTTTTCGAGTTCGTCGGGGTTGATGGCGTTCGCCGCATCGACCTGGCGCTGTCGGACGAAGCGATGAATGCGGTGGACCGCGCGCGCATCGAAGAAGACCTGCGCCTGCTGTACGTGGCGCTCACGCGCGCGCGCCACTTCTTGTGGCTGGGCGTGGCCGCCGTGACGGCGCGCAAGGCGGGCGAGAACAAGCTGCACGAATCGGCGCTCGGCTACCTGCTCACGGGTGGACAGCCGATCGGCGCGGCCGATATTCACCCGCACTGGGAAAAGCTGCGCGGCGGTTCGCAAGCGATCGGCCTGCAGGCGCTCGATACGCCGCAGGCAATCACCATGCTGGCGCGCGACGAGGCGCGGCCGGCGCTGGTGGACGCGGCCGCGTTCGGCGGCAATTTCGAGCGCAATTGGGCGGTCGGATCGTTCACGTCCCTGACGCGCCAGACCAACGCGGCGCCCATGCGCGCGCAGGAAGAAACGCTGTTCGACGAAGAGCAGCAACAGCAGCCCGGTGCTCAACACCTGCGCACCGACGACGCGCCGTGGCACCGCTTCCCGCGCGGTTCCGTGCCCGGCAATTTTTTGCACGAACAGCTGGAGTGGATGGGGCAGGAAGGCTTTGCGATTGCCGAAGACGAGCAGTTCGGCGCGCGCCTCGGCCAGCGCTGCGAGCGCGCCGGCTGGGGCCATCGCCAGGACGATGCCGTGACCTGGCTGCGCGCGGTGGCAACGACGCCGCTGCCGCAGCTTGGCGCCCCGCTGGCGGCGATCGACCGCGTGATTCCCGAGATGGAGTTCTGGTTCCCCAGCGAACACCTGAACAGCGCCGCGCTGGACCGGCTGTGCAGCGCCAGCCTGCTCGGCAAAACCCCGCGTCCGTCGCTCCCGGAACGCTACCTGCACGGCATGCTCAAGGGCTTCGCCGACCTGGTGTTCGAGCATGATGGCCGCTACTGGGTGATCGATTACAAATCGAACGCGCTCGGCCCAAGCGACGCCGCCTACGGCAAGGCCGCGATGGCGGCAGGGATGGCGGCGCACCGCTACGACATCCAGGGCGCCATCTACATGCTGGCCTTGCACCGCCTGCTCAAGAGCCGTTTGGGCGAGGCGTACGATCCGGCGCGTCAGTTGGGTGGCGCGATCTTCCTGTTCCTGCGCGGGATTGCCAACACCAGCACGCGCGGCTGCTACCTGCTGGAGCCGGACGTGATGCTCCTCGACAGCCTGGACGCGCTGCTCGGCGTATCGAAGCGGGGTGACGCATGAAGAGCGCACCGACGCTCGACGCCCTGTGGGCCCAGGTCGCCACCTTGACCGAAGACGGCCAGTTGCGGCGCCTGTCGGGCACCTTTGCGCGTTTTGTGGGCTCGCTCGGCACCGCCACGCCGGCGCTGATGGTGGCCTGCGTGCTGCTGTCCGAGCTGGAGGGGCGCGGCCACAGCTGCCTGATGCTCGACCAGCTGGCGCTCGATCCGGCCACGCTGATGGCCTGGGACAAGGAGCAGTGGGATGCGCTGGCCCGCTCGGCCGGTGCGCTGCCGAAGAACCGCAAGGGCTGGATCGACCAGCTCACGGCGTCGGACCAGGTCTGGCGCGTGGGCGACCTCGATTTCGACCAGCCGCTGGTGCTCGACGGCGAGCGCCTGTACCTGCGCCGCTACTGGCGCGACGAAACCCTGGTCGCGCACACGATCCGCGCGCGCGCCGAACAGGTGCGCGAGGTCGATACGGCGGCGGTGCGCATCTGGCTCGACGTGCTGTTCGCGTCCGAGCGCCGCATCAAGGGGCCGGACTGGCAAAAGCTGGCCTGCGCGATCGCGCTGCGCGGCTCCATCGCCATCATCACGGGCGGCCCGGGCACCGGCAAGACCTACACGGTGGCACGCCTGCTTGCGCTGCTGTTCGCGGTGGCGCCGGACGCCGGACGCCAGCGCATCGCCCTGGCCGCGCCGACCGGCAAGGCGGCGGCGCGCCTGAAGCAGTCGATCGACAAGGCGCTGACCGAGCTGGCCGACAAGGTCGGCACCACCTTGCCGCTGCGCGACCTGACCGCGCGCATGGGCGCGGCGCGCACCTTGCATAGTTTGCTGGGCGCGCGCCCCGACACCCGCACCTTCGCGCACAACAAGGGCAACCCGCTCGATATCGACGTGCTCATTGTCGACGAAGCGTCGATGGTGCACCTGGAGATGATGGCGTCGCTGCTGGACGCGCTGCCGGCCGGCGCGACCCTGATCCTGCTGGGCGACAAAGACCAGCTGGCGTCGGTGGAGGCGGGCGCGGTGCTGGGCGACTTGTGCCGCGACGCGCAGGCGGGCGCTTATTCGGCGGCCACGATGGCGTATGCGCTGGCGGCCAGCGGCGAGGCCATTCCGGCCGACTACGGCGGCGCTGGCGGCGCGCTGGCGCAGCAGACGATCATGCTGCGCAGCAGCCGCCGCTTCAGCGGGCCGATCGGGCAACTGGCGCTGGCGGTCAATGCGGGCGATGTGGCGCGCGCCGAGGAAGTGCTGCGCGCCGGCGACGGCACGGTGCGCTGGATCGAGCATGGGCACCAGCAGCATGTGGTGCAGCTGGCGTTTGACGGCTATGCGCCGTATCTGGCGTTGTTGGGCGAGGGCGATGGCGGCGCCGCGCACGAGACCTGGGTGCGCGCGGTGCTGCACCGCTTCGAAGCGTTTCGCGTGCTGTGCGCGGTGCGCGAGGGCGAGTGGGGCGTGGGCGGCTTGAACGATGCGATCGAAAAGCGGCTCGATGGGGCGGGACTGATCCGGCGCCGCGGCGAGTGGTATGTGGGGCGGCCGGTGATGATCACGCGCAATGACTACGGCACGGGCGTGTTCAATGGCGACATCGGGCTGACCTTGGGCGACCCGGCGCGTCCGGGCTCGCTGCGCGTGTATTTCCTGGAGGGCGACAAGGTGCGCAGCGTGCTGGCGACAAGGTTGCGGCACGTGGAGACCGCGTTCGCGATGACGGTGCACAAATCGCAGGGATCGGAGTTTGCGCACACGGTGCTGGTGCTGCCGCGCGAGCGCGGGGCGATGATCGCGCGCGAGCTGATTTATACGGGCATTACGCGGGCTAGTGCGCAGTTCACGCTGGTGTCACCGGGGGCGGCGATTTTAGGGGAGTCGATCGCGCAGAGGACGCAGAGGGCGAGCGGCTTGCGGGAGATGATTGCGGGGTGATGCCACCGTCGTTTGCGTTACCACCCACCACGTCGTTACC